>CAZPLU010000005.1:0-102153 GCA_964587625.1 uncultured Eubacteriales bacterium | reverse complement strand
TTTCCTGTCCCTCTCTATTTGCTTGAACTTTTTCACGGAAACAGGAAAAGAACCCGGCTTGATATTTTTCTTGACATTTGTCCGTGTATATTTATAATAAAACTAATCCTGCGCGCTCAAAACGAAAAATGATACGTGTTTATTATGAAAGGGTGAAAAAAA
The DNA here is from genome assembly GCA_964587625.1 of uncultured Eubacteriales bacterium. Classification (GTDB taxonomy): domain Bacteria; phylum Bacillota; class Clostridia; order Oscillospirales; family JAKOTC01; genus DAOPZJ01. Next base: position 101,991 of record CAZPLU010000005.1, on the reverse strand, counting down.
TGAGGACTGTAAAAAAATTGATCTCGGCAGTTTTGGTTCTTGCCATGCTGCTGGCGTTTTCCGCCTGTGCCGAAACGGGGACGCCTTCGGAAGGCGAAAAAATCTATAAGATCGGCATCTCCCAACTGGCGCAGCATCCGGCTTTGGACGCGGCGACAAAGGGCTTTTGCGACGCGCTGACCGAGAAATTGGGCGACCGGGTGACTTTCGACGAACAAAACGCCCAAGGCGACCCGATCACCTGCGCGGCCATCGCCAACGGCTTCGTCACTTCCAATGTGGATTTGATCATGGCAAACGCGACGCAGGCCCTGCAGGCCGCGGCGGCGGCCACCGCCGAAATTCCGATTTTGGGCACTTCGATCACCGAATACGGCGTCGCGCTGGGTATCGAGAATTTCGCCGGAACGGTGGGCGGCAATGTCTCGGGCACCTCCGACCTCGCGCCGCTGGATCAACAGGCGGCCATGATCAAGGAATTCTTCCCGGACGCAAAGACCGTCGGCTTGATCTACTGCTCCGCCGAAGCCAATTCCCTGTATCAGGTCAACACCGTGAAAGCGGAACTGGAAGCGCTGGGCTATACGGCGACGCTTTTCCCCTTCACGGACTCCAACGATCTGGCCGCCGTCACGACGACCGCCGTCAGCGCCAGCGATGTATTGTACCTGCCGACGGATAACACCGTCGCTTCCAACGCCGGCATCATCGACAACATCGCCAGACCCGCCGGCATCCCGGTCATCGCGGGTGAACAGGGGATCTGCGCCGTCTGCGGCGTCGCAACCCTCTCCATCGACTATTATGACCTCGGGTACGCGACGGGTATGATGGCCTATCGGATTTTGACAGGCGGGAGCGACATCTCGGCGATGCCGATCGAATACGCACCCAACTTCACGAAGATGTACAATGCCGAGATCTGCGAGGAATTGAAAATCACCGTCCCCGAGGGATATGCGGCCATCGAATAAAATATTCAATTTGAGCGCGCGTTCAATCAAACCGTGCAAAGACGGCGAAAAGGGCTTCTTTTCACCGTCTTTGCCGTCACCGGAATATCGTTTTTGGAGGGATTTTAATTGCCGCTGAATCCTTTGGAACTCCTCGGGCAACTGCCCGGCGCGGCGGCGCTCGGCCTGATCTGGGGTATTATGGCCGTCGGCGTATACATCACCTATAAGGTCTTAAACATCGCCGATCTGACCGTGGACGGCTCGCTGTGTTTGGGCGGAGCCGTCTGCGTCATGCTGGTGCTCAACGGCTACGATGTGGGCGTCGCGCTGTTTTGCGCGTTTTTATCCGGGCTGCTCGCGGGGCTTGCCACGGGGTTTTTCCACGCCTTCTGCGGCATATCCGCCATCCTCGCGGGCATTTTGACCCAACTCGGGCTCTGGTCGGTCAATCTGGCCGTCATGGGCAGGGCCAATCAGGCCATCAACGTGAGCAATTACAATCTGCTGGTCTCGCTGCGTTATTTGCAAGAAGTCGCCAAAGGAACCAGGGCGTTTTATTGGTCGCCGATCTTGGTGGTGGGGCTTTTCGTGACCGTCATCATCGCGCTGCTGTATTGGTTTTTCGGCACGGAATTGGGTTGTTCCATCCGCGCGACGGGCGCAAATCCCAACATGGCGAGCGCGCAGGGCATCAACATCAACTTCACGAAAGTGGTGGGGTTGATGCTGTCGAACGGCATGGTGGCGCTTTCGGGCGGCCTTTTGGCGCAGTATCAGGGTTTTGCGGACATCAATATGGGCCGGGGCGCGATCGTCATCGGCCTCGCGGCGGTCATCATCGGCCAGGTGCTGTTTTCCAAAATATTTAAAAATTTCGCGCTCCGCCTTTTGGGCGTCGTTTTCGGCGCAATCATCTATTATGCGGTGATGCAGGCCGTGCTCTGGATGCGGCTGGACCCCAATTATCTCAAATTGCTTTCGGCGTCGGTGGTGGCGGTGTTTTTATCCGTACCCTATTGGAAAAACAAATACTTTTCCAAAAAACGTGTGCGCGGCGGAGGTTCGGATCATGCTTGAAATTAAAAATATAACCAAGACCTTCAACGCCAACAGCGTGAATGAAAAAATCGCCCTGAAAAATCTCTCCCTCTCTTTAAAAAACGGCGAGTTCGTGACCGTCATCGGCGGCAACGGAGCGGGAAAATCCACCATGCTCAACGCGGTCGCGGGCGTGTATCCGGTCGATGAGGGGGAAATCCTCATCGACGGCGCCAATGTGACCCGTCAGCCCGAACACAGGCGGGCGGCGTTGATCGGCAGGGTGTTTCAAGACCCCATGATGGGCACCGCGGGCGGCATGGGCATTGAGGAAAATTTGGCGCTGGCGCTGCGCAGAGGGCAGAGCAGGGGTCTCAGGTGGGGCATTACCGGCAGGGAACGCGAGCGTTACCGCGAACTGCTCGCGGACCTCGGGCTCGGTCTGGAGGACCGCCTCACGACCAAGGTGGGGCTCTTGTCCGGCGGGCAGCGGCAGGCGCTCACCCTGCTGATGGCCACGCTGAAAATGCCGAAACTCCTGCTGCTCGACGAACACACCGCCGCGCTGGATCCCAAGACGGCGGCAAACGTGCTGCAGATCACGCAGGACATCCTCCGGCGGGACCGCCTGACGACGCTGATGGTGACCCATAATATGCGGGACGCCATCGCCTTCGGGAACCGGCTGGTGATGTTTTACGAAGGCCGCATCGTCATCGACGTCAGCGGCGGGGAAAAAGAAAAACTCACCGTCGAAAAATTATTGAATATGTTCACCCGCATCAGCGGCTCTGACGAGGCCGACGACAAATTATTGCTGTCATAACAATACCGTTTTTGATAGGGGAATCGGAGCCGCCGGTAACGGTTTATTCACTTGTGTCTCAAATCGTCAGACCGTCGATATATCGATCCACATCCACATCCGTCATCGGCAGCAGGCGCGAAAGCAGCAAACGGCGGCGCATATAGGGGTGGTATCTCAACCCGTCGCGCAAGAGCTGCACGTCCACATGCACCTCTTCGGGGGCGGTCGCCGCGCCCGCGCGTTTCATCATATCCACCAAGTGTTCGTCGGTCGGCAGCTCGGTTAAAATCAACTGCCGTATCTGCGGCCAGCACGCTTTCAAATGCGCCGGATCGATGTCCGCGACGATGCTCGGATTGTTTTCGGCCAGCATCGAATCGACCAGTTCGAGCCCGTACGCGGTTTTTATCGTCTCCCAGTCGGGGTTGTCGGCGCGGGTCTCGACCTCGGGGTAATCGGCGGCGATCCGGCGGTATATCCGGTTGAGCAATACGGTCGCCACGCCGACCTTGCGCCCGTGATAATCGGGCCAAATGCCTTTTACGAGCTTTTTGCACTCCCAAAAGTGCGAGACGACATGCTCGGAACCGGCTGCGGGGCGGGAGTTACCGGTCAATTTCATCGCAAGTCCGGTCAGCACCAGCGCCTCCATGATCTTTCCGGCGGTCCGCTCGTCGCCGTCGGTCACCCGGTCGCACAGTGCCGTGATGCGCCGAATGGCGTCCTCTACCAGCCCGGCGACGTTTTCGCAATAATATTCGCCGCCGACAAGTCGGGCAATTTTCCACTCGACCAAAGCCAGATATTTGGCGGCCATATCGCCGAACCCGGCGGATTTGAGAACGGCGGGCGACGCGGCTAAAATGGCGGTGTCGCCGATGATGACCTCGGGCTGCTTGGCCTTCCACGAGGTCTTATAATGATTTTTCACGATCGGCGCGGTGTCGGAGGCGAAGCCGTCCATCGAGGGCGCGGTCGCGAAGATACAATATTGTTTTTCTTTTCGGAACGCCGCGACGCGGCAGATGTCGTTCAGCGAACCGGTTCCGACTGAGATGACCGAGCCGACGTCGGAGCAAAGCCCCTCGATCTCGTCGATCTGCTCCGCCATGGCGTATTTTTGGTCGTCGAAAATCAACTGCTTGACAATGAAGCCCGCGCCCGTCAGCGCATCCAAAATACCGTCGGCCGCTTTGAGCGTGCTGCGGTCGGCGACCAGCAGGATGTTTTTATCAAACCCCGCCTTTTCGAGGATTTCCCCGGTTTTTTTGGTCAATCCGCTTCCGATCTCGCAAAACTTTGTGTCGAACGTATGCGTCTTTCCGCAGGGGCAGTTTTCCATATCTTTGAGCAGGGCTTGTAAATCCATTGCAAATATGCCTCACGAATCATTTATATTTGGGAATTGAAACCGCGCGCGTCTTATTTTGCCGAAAACGATTATAACACCCCTCGACCCGGGCTGTCAAATCCGTAACCCCGGTCAAAACGCTTGACAAGGAACCGGCTGACGGATAAAATATAGGAGAAAAATACCGAATTTTTTTTCATGTTTTTGCCTGTATCCGCCGCTTTTCGCGAAATCCGGATGAATTTTGATAAATTCAAAAAAGGAGATTACAATTTTATGATTTTCCGGTTTGATGAAAAAACTTGTCTGAACGGTTGGTGGGACATCCTCCCCGTCTACGGCGGCGCACCCTGCGAAAAAGTACCCGAACAGGGATGGCTGGAGGGCCAGTATCTCGTCCCCTCTTTTTACAACAAGCCCAGCGATGCGGTCAAAAAGCCCGGCGAAAAATATTATACCGAAAACCCCGCCATCGTCGGCGACTCGGATACCGAGAATTTGTTCGACGCGTTCGGTTATCCCGCCGCGTGGAGCAAGGCAAAACGCGTCTGGGTGCGCCGTGCTTTTGAACTCACACCGCAAAGGGGAAAACGTTACTTTTTCATCGCGGAGGCCGTCGGTCCGACCGCCGCGATTTTCGTCAACGGCAAAAAAGCGGCCTGCAGCCGGGAATACACGCTGCCGACCGAAGTCGACATCACCCCGTATCTGACCGACGGTCAAAACGAACTCGCGATTTTTTTGGACGATTATGAGCGCACCGAACGCGGCGCGGCGCTGCACGGCACCGGCAACTGGCTGACCGGCCAAATGCGCGGCATCCAGCGGGATACTTGGCTGGTCGAAAAGGGCGAGATCTATATCGACGACCTCACGATCGTGACTTCGGTGCGCGAAAAGACATTAAAACTGAAATATGTGATTAAAAACACCTCCGACCGCACGGTGGAACTGATCCTCAAACCGGCCGTCGACGGCGATCCGATTCAAATCCCCGAGCTCGCCGGAACGATACGGGCGCAGTCCGAGGCGACGGCGGAACGCATTGTGCCGTGGGAAAACCCGAAACTTTGGGATGCGTTTACCCCCAACCTGTATGATATCCGCACCGCCGTTTTTTCGGACGGCGTCGAGATCGACCGCATGACCGAGCGGTTCGGCTTCCGCGAGGTCTGGATCGAGGGCGAAAACCTGATGCTGAACGGCCATCCGCTGCACCTGTTCTCTGATTTCGGCCATAAAGCGACGCCGTATTCCTACACGCGAGGATGGATTACGAAATGGTTCAAAATGCTGCGCAGTTACAATATGAACCACTCCCGCCTGCACACGCATCCGCATCCCGAACTGGTGTTGGATATGGCCGACGAGGCGGGCATCTACATCACCGCCGAGACCAATATGCACGGCAGCGGCGGCGGAGAGGCCACCGAAGACATCCGTTATTGGCAAAACGGACAGCGGCATGTGCGCGAACTGGTCAAACGCGAAAAAAACCACCCCAGCGTAATTTTATACAGCTGCGGCAACGAGCTGCGCTGGAACTGCCGTGAAAATGAATTGATGAAAAAAGAGGCCCCGAAAATCCGAGCCCTCTTCAACGAACTTGACCCCACCCGGGTCGCCTATCACGAGGGCGACAGCTCCTTGTGGGACGAGACCGCGCAGGAGATGCTCAGCCGCCACTACGGCAAGGACGTCGCCGGAACCGGTTGGTGGGACAAGACCCGCCCCCTCAACAGCGGCGAGATGTGTCTGTACCACTACGTCGGGCCCAACAATACGCTGCATCTCATCGGCGACGACGCCTGGCGCGAATACAACCTGCAAGTCGCGGCGGCGACGGAAGACCTTTTCTATATCGTCGAGGACGCGCGCGCCAACGGGGTCTGCTGCCTCGGCCCCTGGAATTTGTCTTGTAATGTCAATCTGCGCCCGCACGCCGCGAAGACCTTCGTCTACGGGGATTTCACCGCGCCCGGCATGAAGCCGCTGTATGCGCAGGCGGGCGTCAGCGAATTCGATTATTGGAGCAAAAGAAGCGGAAAGGGCTATCTCCCCCAAACCGGAACCGAGAAGGTCACAACGGCCTTCCGCCCACTTGCGGCCATCGACCGCAGCCGGAGAAACCATTATTACCCCGACGCGCCGATCGAGCGTGAAATCTATATCGTCAACGACACGAAACGCGCAATCAAGGGTATGTTCACCTGCGCCATCAAGTGCGGGCCGTTTGTTTTAACGCGGTATGACAGCAAAATCGAGGTGGGTATCGGCGAGATTAAAAAGCTCGCTTTCACGCTTGGGCCGGTCGGAAAACACGGAGCATTTACGCAGGCGATCACCGTAAAAAATAACTTCAAAGTTTTGGAACACCGCGAAAAGCCGATCCGGATCTGTGCGCCGAAAAAATTTACCCCCAAAAACAAAATCGCCGTCATCGGCGCGGGTTATTTGGAAAAGCTTTTAACGCAGATCGGCGCTTTGTATGAATACAGCCCCGAGACCCTTGACGGATTCGGCACGCTGATCATCGAAAAAGACGCCGTCGAGACCGGAAGCGACCTCAACAAAACCATCAAGGCGTTCGCGCAAAAAGGCGGGAGCGTTTTGATCTTTGAACAGCGCATCTCGCCGCTGCCCGGCGTGAAACTCGTTCAAAAACCCGTACAGAGCGCTTTTATCCGCTCGTTCGATACCGTGTTGACCAAAGGTCTCAAAAACGAAGACCTCGCCATGTGGTCGGATGACCCCTATACGCTGATCTCGGGCGACACGTTTGTGGCGCACAAAATGTATCAAAAAGATGACGGGAAACGGATCAAGCCGATTCTGGACAGCGGAGAAGGCGATTTCGGCGACGGCGACCTGTCGTTCACACCGCTGTTCGAAATGGTCGTCGGCAAGGGCAGGATCATCGCTTGTCAAATGCGCGTGACCGAAAAGCACACCGAGATTCCGGCTGCAAAGCAATTGATTTACAACATGCTCAAACGCGCCGAGGAGATCGATGCCGCCAATCGGACGCCGCGTGTGCTTGAAGGCCTCACCGAAACCGCAGCGGCGCTGTCGACGGCGAGAAAAGGCGCTAAATTCTTCATCCCCCGCGTCGATCAAAAAATGGCCGACACGATCGGCGAAAAAACCGGCGTCCCGATCCTGCTGACCCAAGACCCCGAAGGCATTTACAGCGGCGTTCGATACGGCGACATCCCCGAACTCTCCGGCGTTTCCAACGAGGATTTGTGCGGCATCGAGCGTTTCAGTTACTGCAGCCCGGACAGCGAGAACACCCCCGTGGCGAGCCATATGATCAAACCCGGCAAAAAAATAAAGCCGCTGGTCGTGACCTGTCCGAAAAACTGCATGGTGCCGCTGTACGAGCACGGCAACCGTTCCGAGATGCTGCGCGCTTATTGTGCCACGCAACACGGTTACCGAAACGACACGAAGCCGTTGATTTTGGCGGCAAAAATCCGGTACAACGGCGCCGACATTTGGCTGTCTTGCTTGGATTTTGAACACGAAAAGCGCATACGGTTCGGGCGTTTTGAGAATCATCTGCTGCGAAACCTCGGAAAGACGGTCGATGCGGGCGTTTTGCTTGACGGCGAGATCGAAAGCGTCGGCGGCAGCAAGGGCTATCCCGAGTACATTTTTACGATTCAAAACGGGTTGCTCCCGCCCGAGGAGGCGCTGCGCTGTACCAAATACACCACCGAGCGCATGCACACCAGCCCGATTTTTGCGGCGGCGCGGTTCGAGGAAAAATACAGCGCGGACGGCGATTTCGTGATCGACGGCGACACCCTGATCTATTTTACGCTGTTTTCGCCCGCGGTGCGCAAAAACTTGGGCAGCAACATCGGCATTCCCGATCCCGGCGCGCAGACCTTTGCCGATGTGACGGCGGACGGCGAGGTGACGCTTTGGATCAATTCCGAGGAAAAAGATACTTTCAACATCTCCGGCTCGGCCACCTTTGCCGATCTCGAGCTGGAGAGCGGACTGAACCATATCTTGTTGCAATATAAACCCAAGGACGGCGCGGGTCCGTTTCAAATCCAATGGCGCAACATCCTGCGCCGCCCCGAGTGCGATTTTGATTTCACAGCAAAGGGCAGCGGCGTGTAAAAAGCCCCCCTTGTTAAAGGGGGGAAAGCGCGTCATCAATGGACGCGCAGGGGGGATTTTGTATAAAGAATCCCTCCGTCAGCATTCTGCGGAATGCTGCCACCTCCCTTTGACAAGGGAGGCCATACGAAGGTTTTCACGAGCGCACACGCAGGCGCGCCCCTGCTTTGCAATTCGATATTTCCCTTCATGTTCCCTCGGCGGCGGAAATGATTTTTTGCTCTGCACGCAAGCCCTCGACCCGGAACCGACCGAAGCCGTAGTCGATGAAATACTCGGCCAGCAATTGTCCGTAAAATTCGGTCTTCTTGCGTGATTAAATCAATGCCGCGAACACCAGCGGATTCCAAATGCTCTCGAGCTGTCCATCGCGGTCAGGCCTGCTTTTTGACCGGAAATTCACGGATGCGGCTGATGTAGTCGAGGTTGACCAACTCGCTTGCGTTTTTGGTCTTGATCGTCATCCAATGATCCTCGACCGAGACGACGATACCGGTAAGCTGGCTGTTGTAGGTGTAGATCAAGCAGTTTTTTCCGACGAATTGTCTGATGGATTCGTTCATGGGTTTGATTCCTCCGTTTCTTTTACGTTTGATGATTTGAATGGTTTTCAGATGCGCGCCGGCTTGTTCCTGTTCCAGCAGGAGCACAAAAAGCGGCAGAAAGACGCCGATAAAAACCGCAGGTTCCATGAGATGCCTCCCAATTCAAGCCCCGTCTTTTTTTTGATTTTTCAGAAATCGGAGCATTTGGATTTTTTCCGCAAAAAACGCAAACTCTTCCGTGCGCCGGAACAACAGCCAAAACACAAGATTTACGGCGACACCGGTGATCAGGGTCATCAGCGCAAACCGGGCAAGAGTGACTTGTTTTAAAATCACAAGTTCCGAAAGGGCAAAGAGTCCGCCGCCGACCGCAAGAAACGTGATGAAATATATAAAAAACTTTCCGAGATATTCACGCATGGTGCGTCCCAGCATTTTTCGATAGACCAGGCGGATGCGCATCGCGAAGGCAAAAATCGTCGATACAACCGAACCGACATAGACGCCCGCCAACCCGATTTCAAGCGCCAAAAAGACGCTGAGCGCGAGATTGAGCCCGCCTTGAATCAACGGCGTCGCCCAGTCGCGTTCGAATTCGCCGCCCGCGTCCCGGAAAGAGAGGAGCCCGAGGTGCTGACCGGACAGATAGAGATTGAGCAGCATCAGCATCAGGGCGGAAACGGGAATCAGGCGTTCGGTACCCAGCCATAATGTGATGAACGGCTGTGTCAGCACCGCGAAAGCGATACAGACGAAGCCGTAAACCCAAAAATTCAAAAAATTCAACGAGCCGAGCACAACGGACTGCCGCTGCCTGTCTTCGGTGGCGATCAAATTGCCCAAACTCCCGAACATGCCGCTGCTGAGCACATGGACAAAGCTGAGAATGCGCGTGGTCAGTAAAACATAAGTGTCGACCAAGCCATAGACGGCCACGCCGATCATGGAGGATATGATCAAACTGTCGGTTTGGTCCACGGCAACGCCGCCGAGCCGCCCCAAAAACAGGGCTTTCAGGCGGGACGTGATGGCTTTTTTATCCGATTTGCCGAGTTTTTGAACTTTTTTATCGCGCAGATACGGATAGAGTTTATCGAGCTTGCGGTATAACGAGATTCGCATCGCAAGATAGATGAGCGCCTGTGCGATGAGGTAAACGGTATAGGCGAAAGGACTTCCGCGGCAGAGAAAGAGCGCCAAGCACTGGGAAAAGGTCATGACCACCGTGAAGAGCAGGTTGTTTTTGGCGGATACATGTCCCTGCTGATCGGCGTGCAGTAAAATCTCCTTGTAAGTGAACAGATAGGAAGTGCAGGTGTTGAATAAAAAGATCAGATAATAGATCGCCAGACCGTCAATCGGCCGCTCTGTTTTGACGATTTGATTTAAAAACGGGACGACGGCGACGCCCAAAACGGCAATCAAAGCCGCCACGACACGATTAAAGTTTCGCATCAGCCGTATCAGGGATTTGATTTTTTCGGTGTCGTTTTCAGCCAGCGGCCTATATAGCGCGAAAGTGATGGCGGCCCCCGCGCCCAGCTCCGACAGTGAAAGCACGCTGAGAATGTTGGCGAACAATCCGTTGACGCCGAGGTAGACCGTTCCGAGGATGTTAATGAAGATCGTGCGGGAGAAAAAAGACAAAACCAATTGAACGGCGGATAAGATATATCCCCATTTGATATTGCGCGCGGTATGAAAGGTTCTGGAGTTCAGCGGATTGTCCATAAAACGCTCCCGAGGTTCGAGGAATGGCAAAAGGATATCACAAATCGGCCAAAAATTCCAGGTGCGCCTTCACCATCGCCTCAATCGTGCAGCGCCGCGCGATCGAAAGGGCGGCCTCTCCGGCGGTTTCCAACGCGGCGGGGTCTGCAAGGAGTTCGGCCAGTTTCGCGGTCAGCGCCGGCGTGTTTTCCGCGGGTACGATAAAATTTTGATCCAGCAGTTCAACCCCGGCATTGCAGCGGTCGGTTGTGACGACGGGAAGACCTTTTGCAACGGCCTCGCCCACGACCAACCCCCAGATATCCTCTCTGGTCGGCAGCGCGAACAGGTCGGCGGCGCGGTAATATTGCGCGAGTTCGGCCTTGTTTTTTTGTCCGGCGAACAAGACATTGTCGGGGGCGCGATAAACGGAGGCGTCGCCGTTTCCGACGATGCAAAACCGGAGATCGGGCAATTGTTTGGCGGCCTCGACCAAAATATCCACGCCCTTGCGGCGGATCAATTGCCCCGCAAACAACACCAGCGGACCGTCAGGCAGGCCGAGCGTTTTTCGAAGAGCCGCCTTTTCCCCGGCGTCCGCGGGGGCGTCCGCAACCTCCGCCGCAAAGACCGAGGCCAGCGGATAACGGCGGATTTTTGCCCTGTCCGCACCGTAGAAGGCGAGATAGCCGTCGGTGCGGGCGTCTGTGGACAAATAATGCTCCGCGCCGGTGATGAGGTACTTTTTCAACTGCCGTTTCAGCGCGCTTTCCTCCCGGATAAAACCGCCGTCCACCTCGAGGATATACGGGATACGCCGCTGTTTTAACGCACGCAGCAACAAGATTTCGGTCGGCGAGGCGTAATTGGTCACAAAGACGGCGTCAAACCCCTCCTGCGCGTATTGAATCGCCTCGGGATAAACGTTCTTGGATTTCCCGGCGGTGTCGCATAAAAAAACCGCCTTGAAATCGCCGATATGTTCTCCGCCCTGCACCCATCCCACGTTTTGCGAGCGGCGTTCGGTAAAAACGACGGTCAGCTCGACGCTTTTGCCCAACAGATTGAAAAAATCCACCCGGTACGGCGAGGGGAGATTGGTGTAAAATAAAACTTTCATTCACTCGCCTCTTATCAGTTGTTCATACAATCGGTAATATTCCTCGAATCGGTCGTTTTTATCGTATAAAAGCGCCCTGTTGCGGCATTTTTCACGGGTGGGCGGATCGATGATGCAATTTTTCACGGCTTGGGCGAGCGCTTTCCGGTCACCGGCCGCAACAGCCATGCCGCAGCCGCCGCCGAGCGCCTCTGCGCTGCCGCCGGTTTCATATGTGATCACCGGCGTGCCGCAGGCAAGCGCCTCGAGGTTGACCGTCGGAAAATTATCGGCATAGGTGGGATTGACAAAAACGTCGGCGGCGGAATAGATTTCCGCCAGTTGAGACGGATTTTTGATCCGGCAGAAGCCGGACATCCCCTCAGGCAGCGAAGAGATCTGTTTTTCGCTCAGCCCGACAAGTACGATCCGACAGCCGGGCAGGAGCTTCGGCAGCGCGGTAAAATCGTTAAAACCCTTGTTCGGGTCATGGAAATTGGCAACGCCGAGCGCTATTTTTTCGCCTTCTTTTATTCCGTTCTTTGCTTTAAAATCACTCACGGTTGGCCGAAAGACCGTGAGATCAATGCCGTTGGGAATGATTTTTATCGGATATTTTTCCAAAAACGAGTGTTTGGCCAATCCCGCGAGCCAGTTCGACGGCGTCACGACGGTCACATTTTGCGGGAGCGTAAAAAGCCGGTTCTTGTCTTTGAAATTCCGCCGGCTTTGATCGATGACGGCCTTTGGATAACTCTTGATCCTCGGGCATTTCCCGCATCCGGTCTTCCATTTTCCGCACGCCAACGGATAGGCGCAGTGTCCGGTAAAAGTCCAGCAGTCGTGCAGGGTCATCACGATCGGCTTGTCCGTCCGCGCCAATTCCGCAAACAGAATCTCGTTGTTCAAATAATAGCCGTGGAGGTTGTGTAAATGGACGATATCGGGGTCATATTCCCTGATCAGACCGCAGAGCTTTTTCGTGGCGGCACCGGAAAAAAACCCCTGCCGGTCGGTCAGCCGCGAGAGCAAAACATGCGCCAAAAATCCGATGCGCTTTTCGGTGCGCAGCGATTCGACCGAAGGAGCGGGCAGGCCTCGCCCGTACGCGATCAGGCAATCGCCGCCCCTTGCGGTGACCATCCCGGACAGTTGGACGCAGATGGTGCCGGTGCTTGCGCCGGTACAGACCGAATTGATCTGTAAAACCCTCATTTAAAATCACCTTTTTTCATCGTCCGGGGTGTCGCGCCGATCCGGCGGGTCCGACGGGGGCGTGCCGTATAAAACGCGCTGTTGCTGACATAGACCTCGCCGCCGAATGTCCGGTATAACGCCTCCGCCAACGTCGCTTTGGAGGTATCCTTTTTCAACATGACCTGTAAAAATCCGCCGCCGCCCGCGCCGCAGACAAATCTGCCGTCGATGTAGGGCTCACAGACCGCGAAAATCTCCTCGATGCGCTTATCGGTGGTGTTTTTATCAAGTTTTAAACGGCATTCCCACGCCGCGTCCATCAAGACGGCAAATCCGTCGAGATCGCCGTGTAAAAGCGCATCCCGCATGGAGACACAGAGTTTGTCGGAGCGTTTGAGCGCCTCAAGCGCCTCGGGTTCACGCGCGAGGTATTTGCCCATGATCTCACGCAGCAAAAACCGCGCGAGACGGCGTTCTCCCGTATAAATCAATGCGAATCGGTTTGAAAATTCCGAAAAGACCTCCTCGGAAACGGCCACCGGTTCGACTTCGAGTGCCTGCGGCGCTCCGGCTTTCGAGGTCACGAGCTTGATGCCCGGGACAAGTCCGCCGACTTGATCCTGCCAGCCGCCGCCGGTGCTCATCAATTGCTCGATGCACAACACACGGGAAAACACGGCCGCGTCATCGGCTTCGATCCCGAAAAACTGATAAATCGCCTTGACGCAAGCCGCCGCAAGAATGCTGCTGGTTCCGAGTCCCGAGCCGCGCGGGATACCCTCGACTTTCGTGGAGAGCGTAAAGCCGCCGCCGAACCGCTCCAAGAGCGAGCGCAGCGAGCCGCCGCTGACGGGCAGCACCCGACAGCACAGCAGCGCCGCCTTGTGCAGAGCAAACGGGTCGAGCGGGTCGTCGCAGCGCTGAAGCGGTTCCAATTCATAAAAGTCGGCTTTTTCGCCGCTGTCCGCGCACATCAGCGTCACAAATCGTTTTTCATGGCGTCTCAACACCGCCGTAACGGGCAGTTTTCCGCCGATGATGACGGCCGCGTTCAGCACGGCGCCGCCGTTTTCATAACAGTACGGCGGGGTATCGGTCCAGCCGCCCCAGTTGACCCGGAGCGGCAGCCGGACGCGGCAGTTGCCTTTGATCGTGCGCGGATCGGGCAGCGGATGCGCCGGCATCTCGGAGGAGATGACCAAGTCGCGCACGGCCTCGAAAGCCGATCTCTGTTTTTGCACTTGCGCGGCGAGAAAAGCGCGCCAATCCGCCATCGCGCCGAGGTCGCAGTTTTCAAAACTCGTGTCGAAACCGAGTTTTGCGTCGGCGGGGGTTATTCCGTTGACGATGTCAAGCGCATCGTTTGCCGCTTGTTTCGGTTCGGAACGGGAAGTAAAAACCGGCGCGTGCCATAAAATCCGATCGAGTTTGCGGCCGAAATGACGGTTCTCCTTCGGGTTGTCGTCGAGTCCGCAGCAGCGCACACAGACCGTCCCGTCGGTTTGAAAATAACCGCTTAAAACCGTATTGTCGGGCACGGTCACACCCTCGAGGTCGCAGCCCGAGATGATGCAGCCGTCGCCGATGCGGCAGCGCAGCACGCGGCTGTCCTCGATATAGCACTTGCCGGCGTCGCTGTGCCGGACGATGGAATTGATCGCGGTGAATTCGCCGTAGGCATCGGAATGGATGGTGGCGTTCCACCCCAAATCGGCGAGTTCCGCGACGCCCTCGGTCATCAGCTGCAACAGTTCGCGGTTGGTTCCGAAGTGGATAAAGCGCGCGGGACAGAGCGGGAGGGTGCGCAATCTGCGGCGGCGCAGGGCGTCCCACAGCAATTTGCGCGCCGTATCGCGCTTTTCCGAGCGGGGCAGTTCCCCGCTTTGGTCAAGATAGTTTTCAAAAGTTGAATCGGCCGCGACCGGATAGAGCAGATCGCCGTAAAAATTCATCCGGACCGATTCGTCGATCAGTTCGTCTCTATGGTCGGCCGCGAGATTGCGTAAAATATCCAGCGTCGGCTCGGATAAAAAGATCATGCCGGTGTCGAGTTCGACGCTCCCTTCCGCCGAAACCGCGCCGCGCCGTTTCAGATCGTCCACGGAGCGTTTGTGTAAAAATTCGGCGACTTCTTCGTTGCGGCATAAAAACACCCCGTGTTCCCGCCCCACTTCTGCGGGCGCTCTCGCGGTGATCGCGCAGTCCCCCTTCCGCAGTTTCGGCTGAGTGATCCGAGACGGGTCGAACAGCACCAACACGTCGCCCGACATCACGAGCGCCCCGGCGGGCATCCGCCCCGCGACGCCCGAAGCCGTGATCATCAGTTCGTCGAACAGGCACTCGGCGCTCCCGTCGGCCATCGGTCGCGGAATCGGCGAAAACAGCTTGCCGCGCGCGGAATATTGCGGAATGCGGCGGCTGTCCCCGCCCGAATGGATGATCAAAATCTTCTGCCCGCTCACATCGCCCAATTCGGAGAGCAGATTCAAAGTGGCCCCGCCCGAGCCGACGCGTTTTCCGCCGGGGTCGGCGATGATTTCATACCGAGCCAACGGAATCAATCCGGCTGTTCTTCTCCGATGGATCTCGGCTTGATAGGTCTCGGCTTGGCGTTCGTTCGAGGCGGTGACGGCGACGATATCGAAAAAAGGGCGCGACGAATCGGCCAGCAGCTGCAGATAATCCGCGCGTTGCCGCGAGGCGACGGCACGCCAATCCCCTTTTTCCATATTCTGTTCACCCCCCGGCTGATATATGTGGGAAAGCGCCGTCAACTCCATAAAAACTTGACCAGTTCCATCCAGACGCATTCAAACCAAAACAACGGTGAAAATCCGTTTCTGCGGTAGACGTGATATCGGGTTTTGATGCGCGAACACATCGCTTTCAGCGTCTTCTTGTTGCTGACGCCGCCGAATTCAAATTCCGCCAGCACCGTCGGGATCAACGCGATGCGCCGACCGCCGTATTTGACCTTGAAGAAGAAATCGAGGTCGGCATAGACGCCGCAGTCGAGCGAATAGCGAAAACTGTCATAAATGCGTTTGGAGACAAACTGGGTCGGGTGATTCCAGCCGCGGGAAGTCGGCCGGGCATAATTTTTTGCGCGTTTGACATATGTTCTTTTTCCGCGCCGGATCAGGATGTCCGCGTAAGAGAGGTCACAGCCCGCGTCAAAGACCTTCTCGGTCTCGGCAAGCGCGTCGGGCATGTAGATGTCGCCGCAGTTGAGCAGGCCGATAATGTCGCCGGAAGCGGCGCCGATCCCCTTGTTCATGGCGTCGTATATGCCCTTGTCGGGTTCGGAGATGAGGGTCACGGAAGCGCCGCGCCGTTCGAATTGGGAGACGAGCGTCTTTGCGGTTTCAAGGGTTTTGTCGGACGAAGCGCCGTCTACAAGGATGTATTCGAAGGGCGCGGGATATGTCTGAGCCAGCACCGAGCGCATGGTGCGCCCGATCTCGGCTTCCCCGTTCCGGACGGCGGTGACAACGCTGAACTTCACGGTTTTCAACCGCCTTCCGTGCGGATGACGGATTGCGTGAAGTCCGTGACCCGGTAATTCTCGCGGTATTCGCTCATCGACTGCTCATACGTATAGGTCGAAAACGCGTTGTTGAGCTTTTTGACGAACCATGACGCCCATCGGAGCAGCGGCCCCGTTTTGACCAATCGGATGTCTCTGCCGTGAAAAGCGGCGATCTCGGCGACAAGGTCTGAAGTGCAGACGTACGCGTCGTTTTGCGGAAAGAATATGCCGCGCTCGTCGTTTTGAATCATCAATCGGACAAATTCGCACAAATTTTCGATATACAGCATGCTGCGGCGGTTTTTGACATCCGGAAATGCCGAGTGCCTTTGTCCGTATCGGGAGAGTTTGGGATAATTGCCCTTGCAGCCGGGGCCGTAGATCATCGGCGGGCGCAGGACGACGACACGAAACCCCCCGTCCTCCAATGCGCGGAGGCCCCGCTCGGCCTGCAGCTTGCTCAGCCCGTAGACCGTATCCGGCGCGGGAGGGGTATTCGCGGTGATCTCAATCGGATGTTGAAGCGTGGGCGAGGGATAGACCTTCATGGTGCTCATCAATATAAACTGTCTTACTCCGGCGGTTTTGGCTTTGACGGCGGTTGCGACCGCCAGATCGCGGTTGACATTGAAATACGCGTCGCCTGTGTTTTTGAGATCGGCATGGGCGATTCCGGCGACGTGAAACACCGTGTCATAGCCGGAAAAATCGAATTTTTTCCAGGCCTCGTTTTTCATATCAAGGGTTGTGACGCGGTATTCGGGCGAAAGACGCTTTGAATAATCTTCAAAAAAGGAGCCGATATAGCTGCCGCTCCCGGTGATAAGGATATTCTTCAGCCATATCAGCTCCCCTCAAAAATATTCAATTGCAGTTTACCACAATTTGCTTTTCCAGTCAATCATATCGTCAGCGCCCCGTTTTCATTTTCAAGCAGAATCAGCAGCTTCATCGCCTCGCCGGTTTGGGCGTCGACATAGGCCAGAATGTGTTCATTTTCCTGCCCTCTGCATTTATATTCATAGCAAAAGGCCTCTTTGCCCCATTCGGTCGGAACGATGACCGTCGCCACCGATTCCACCGCGAGTTTCGGGCTGACCGCCTTCAGCCCCTCGGTCTTTGAGATGATCTCTTGGGGCAAAGAACGCTCCTGATGATTCATGATATAACCGCGCGCATCGTAACCGCAGATGCTGCCGTTGTCGAGCGCGACCATGACCTTGATCAAATCGGGATAGACGATCGTGCTGCCGATGGTGGACGCAAAGTTGATCGTGCAGGTATTCTCGTTGATCATATAATAAGTCATTTTCATATGCTTGAACCCCAGGCCTTCCAAAAACTGCGCGGCGTTTTGCACGGCGCGATTTGCGTCGATGTTCGCGCCGCCGATGTTTCTGCTGTTGGTCATATACACCGG
The DNA here is from genome assembly GCA_964587625.1 of uncultured Eubacteriales bacterium. Classification (GTDB taxonomy): domain Bacteria; phylum Bacillota; class Clostridia; order Oscillospirales; family JAKOTC01; genus DAOPZJ01. The sequence goes on along the minus strand of CAZPLU010000005.1, from coordinate 84,204 downwards.
TATTCCGCCGGCTTTGGTCACCGCGGCGCTGATTTCACCGGAGAAGAAGCAATATGACGGCATACTGCTCTCCTCCGTGCCGGGCGTTCCGAGTTGATCTGCGGGCAGGCCGGTGACCTTAGAGGCAATGGCGGCGGCATTCGCCTCGTCTACTTCGGGCATGCCTTGAATAAATTTCGGATTTTGATTGAGCAGATGGTCCGAGAACGGTCCGTCATAAATCAACGTGGGATAGCCGCTGAATCCGGCCTCGAGATCCCCGTATCCGTCGCCCATGCTCTTTTCGCTGCTCGGATCCTCCTCGCCGCCCTCCGCCGGGGCGTTGACCGCCTGTTCCTGCGATTGTCCCTCCTCGTTGCCCATATTCTCTTTTTCCATAATCTGCTTGACATGACCTCTCAGGAACTCCTCATCCATAACGATCGAGCGCATCACCTCGATCTCCTCGGACATGACCGCGCAGTATTCAGAGAGTTTGCGCATGTTCTCCCATTCCGCATCGGTCAAATACCCGCCCTCGGTGAGTTTACGGTTGAGCGCGAGCGCATAATCTCCGACCTGGGATAAAAACCTGTAGGTGTTGGTCAGATCGACGCCCGACTGCGGCAAAATCGAGAGATTGCCCTTGGCCTGCGCGGCGTCGGAGGTGAGCTTGTTGACCGTGCCCAAAAACTGCGCCTTGGTTCCGGCATAAATGCCCTTGGTCAGCGCGGTGTTGATGGATTGGGTATAATAACCGAGGTCGTCGAGCGCGCGGGAATAGGAGTATCCCAGCGCCGTTTTGTAGTTGTTGGCGACGACATAACCGCTGACGGCAAAGCAAACGGATACGAATAGCGCACCGAATACAAATGTCACCACGCGAATCAATGAGCGCCTCGATAAAATTCTGATCGGTTTCAAAGTGAACCCTCCAAAGTTAAATTCAACATCATTTTTTCCCGCTCATGGGCTTTTATCCGTTTTCCGACAAAAAAGGGGGTTTCGGGTTGAAATCCGCGGCAAATTCTGCTATGATAGAGGCCAGAACGGAGAGGACAGAGGGCAGATTTTTTTACCTCTTCGGTGAAATGCAGAAGGCAGAGGACAAAAGACAGAAATCTTCCCTCCCGTCTCCTTCTCCCATCTGCCCTCTCACATCTGCCCTCTCGAAGGGCAACCGCCGGAAAGGATCTGTATTATGCACAAAGAATATCTTGACAGCATCGGTTTTGTAAAGAAATTTGACCCCGAGGTCGGAGCTTCGATGGAGGCGGAACTGGCGCGCCAGCAGCGCAACATCGAACTCATCGCCTCGGAGAATTTTGTGTCGGGTGCCGTGATGGCCGCAATGGGCAGCGTGCTGACCAATAAATACGCCGAAGGGTACCCCGATAAACGCTACTACGGCGGCTGCCAATGCGTCGACGTCACCGAAAACATCGCAAGAGACCGCGCCAAAAAACTGTTCGGCGCGGACCACGCCAATGTCCAGCCCCATTCCGGCGCACAGGCCAATTTTGCGGTCTATTATGCGCTTGCAAACCCCGGCGACACGATCATGGGCATGTCTTTGGCACACGGCGGCCACCTGACTCACGGATCTCCGGTCAATGTCAGCGGAAAATATTTTGATTTCATCTCCTACGGCGTGGACGAGAACACCGGGCACATCGATTATGACGCGCTCGAAAGACAGGCCGAAGAATGCAAACCGAAAATCATCGTCGCGGGTGCCAGCGCCTATCCGCGCGAGATCGATTTCGCCCGCATCGGCGCGGTCGCCAAGCAAGTCGGCGCCTATTTTATGGTCGACATGGCCCATATTGCCGGTCTTGTCGCGGCGGGTCTGCATAACTCGCCGATCCCCTATGCCGACGTCGTCACGACCACGACCCACAAGACCCTGCGCGGTCCGCGCGGCGGCTTGATTTTATGCAAAGAGGAACACGCCAAGGCCGTTGACAAGGCCATCTTCCCGGGCACGCAGGGCGGTCCGCTGATGCACGTCATCGCGGCCAAAGCCGTCTGCTTCGGCGAGGCGCTGTCCGACGATTTCAAGGTTTATCAAAAAAAGATTCTCAATAACGCCAAGACACTGGCAGACGGGCTGCTTGCGCGCGGATTCGATCTGGTCAGCGGCGGCACCGACAACCATCTGATGCTGGTCGATCTGCGCAAGTTCAACGTCACGGGCGTCGACATGCAGCATAAACTCGACGAGGTCTTCATCACCGCCAACAAGAACGCCATCCCGGGCGATCCCCAAAAGCCCATGGTCACGAGCGGCATCCGCTTGGGCACCCCGGCGGCGACGACCAGAGGCCTCGACGAAAACGACTTCAACGAGGTCGCGGAACTCATTTATCTGACCGCGTCGGATTTCGAGTCCAAAAAACAACAGATCATCGAGCGGGTCGACGCCGTCTGCGCCAAATATCCGCTTTATCGATAAGCGAGTGATCTCACAATCGGTTTAGGAGTTTTTATGGAAAGCATGGCCCCTCTCGCCGAACGGATGCGTCCGGCCACTCTCTCACAAGTGGTCGGGCAACGCCATATCGTCGGGTCGGGCAGCGTGCTCTCCCGCATGGTCGGGCAAAATAAAATCAGCAACATGATCTTTTACGGCCCGCCCGGCACCGGCAAGACCACGGTGGCGAATATCGCCGCCAAAGCCGCGGGAAAACGGCTGTATAAACTCAACGGCACGACCTCGTCCACTGCCGACGTCAAGCAGATCGTCGAGGAGCTCGACTCGCTGCTCGGCGCCGACGGCGTGGTGGTCTATCTCGACGAGATCCAATACTTCAACAAAAAGCAGCAGCAGACGCTGCTCTCATATATGGAAAACGGCCGCATCACGCTGATCGCGTCCACGACCGAAAACCCGTTTTTTTATGTCTATCCGGCGATTCTGTCCCGCAGCGCGGTATTTGAATTCAAACCGGTCGCCGAAGAAGACATCAAAGAGAATTTAAAACGCGCCGCCCGGTTTGTTCAGACGGAGCAGGGCATTTCCGTCGAGTTTTCGGGCGATGCGCTCTCGCTGCTCGCGGCTGCCGGGGGCGGCGATGTAAGGCGCTCGATCAACTGCTTCGAGCTTGCGGTGCAGATCGCGGCGGAGGACAACAAAGCCGTTTTAACCGACGAACTGATCAAAAGCATGTCGGTCGGCACGCCGATCTTTCACGACAAGGACGGCGATTCGCATTACGATTTATTGTCCGCGTTCCAAAAATCCATCCGCGGCAGCGACGAAAACGCGGGCGTCTATTATTTGGCGCGTCTGCTCGAGGGCGGCGATTTGATCGGGGCTTGCCGCCGGCTGATGGTCACGGCGGCGGAGGACGTCGGGCTGGCTTATCCGCACGCGCTTCCGATTGTCAAGGCGGCGGTGGATATGGCGTTGCAACTCGGAATGCCCGAGGCGCGCATCCCGCTGGCCGACGCGGTGATCCTGCTGTGTACGGCGCCCAAGTCCAACAGCGGCATTAGCGCGATCGACGCGGCGCTCGAGGATATCCGCTCCGGCAAAGCGGGCAACATTCCCGACGATTTGCGCGACGCGCATTACAGCGGCGCGAAAAAACTCGGGCGCGGCGGGGGTTATGTCTATCCGCACGAGCATCCGGGGCATTATTACGAACAGCAGTACCTCCCCGACGCGCTCAAAGATCGGAAATATTATCAATTCGGGGACAACAGGACGGAGCAGGCGGCAAGGGCCTATTCCGACAAAATCAAGGGCGGGCATTAGCAGTGGATTTTATCAAACTCCATGTCGGCGACAAGGTGAAGATGCGAAAAAAGCACCCGTGCGGCAGCGATATTTTCACGGTCAGGCGCACGGGCGTCGACATCCGGCTCGAATGCGCCGGCTGCGGGCGTCAGATCATGGCGCCGCGCGAGGAAATTTTGAAAAAGATAAAATCGGTAGTGAAAGAAGAAAATTGAAAATCAAAGATTTTCAATGGAAAGTTTGGAATTTTAAATTAAAATCCCAAACTTCCACCTCGGATAAATTGGAAGGGCTGTATATATGTTTGAAAAACTGGACGCAACCCGCGACAGATACGACGAGATCGCCCAAAAACTCATCGACCCGGTAATTTGCTCCGACATCCCGATGTATACCAAACTGATGAAGGAATACAAAGACCTGACCCCGCTGATGGACCAATATCACGCTTATCGCAAAGCGGAATCGGAGATCGCCGACGCCGAAGAGATGATGAGCGGCGCGGACCCGGATTTCAAGGTTCTGCTCGCGGAGGAGATCGAGGCGCAAAAAGAGGTTATGGAAAAAGCGGCGGCACAACTCAAGGTCTTGCTTTTGCCCCGCGACCCCAACGACGACAAAAACGTCATCGTCGAGATCCGCGGCGGCGCGGGCGGCGAGGAGGCCTCGCTGTTCGCCAATTCGCTGTACCGCATGTATACGATGTACGCCGAAGCCAAACGTTTTAAAACCGAGGTCTTTTCGCTCAACGAAACCGAACTCGGCGGTATCAAGGAAATTTATTTCAACATCTCCGGAGACGGGGCGTATTCGCGCTTCAAATTCGAGAGCGGCGTCCATCGGGTGCAAAGAGTGCCCGAGACCGAATCGAGCGGGCGCATCCACACCTCGACCGTGACCGTGGCGGTGCTGCCCGAGGCCGAGGATATCGAGCTCGAAATCAACCCCGACGATCTGCAGATCGACACCTACCGCAGCGGCGGCGCGGGCGGCCAGCACGTCAACAAGACCGAGTCGGCCATCCGCATCACGCACCTGCCGACCGGCACCGTCGTCGAATGCCAGGACGAGCGCAGCCAGTATAAAAACAAGGACCGCGCCATGAAGATTCTGCGCAGCCGCATTTTGGAACAACAGCAGCAAAAGCAGACCGCCGAAATCGCGGCGGAGCGCAAGTCCCAAGTCGGCAGCGGCGATCGCTCCGAGCGCATCCGAACCTATAATTTTCCGCAGGGCAGGGTGACCGACCACCGCATCGGACTGACGCTGTATAAAATCGAAGCGATTATGAACGGCGACCTCGATGAATTGATCGACGCGCTCATCACCGCCGACCGCGCCGCGAAACTGGGAGAAGGTGCCGACACGAAATGAAACAGGACAAGACAAAGCGCATAAGGTTCGCCGAAAAAATGCTCGACCGGATGGCGCGCCATAAAAAATATAAGACCCAAGTCGTCCCCGCCGACGACGCCGGAATCGCAAAGGCCGAAAAGCTGCTCTCGTCGGGCGAGGTGGTCGCGGTGGCGACCGAGACGGTCTACGGACTCGCGGCGTCGGCGTTTCACGACGGCGCGGTCAAAAAGATTTTCATCGCCAAGCAAAGACCCGATAACAACCCCCTGATCGTGCATATCACGACGTTGAACATGGTCTATCCGCTGGTTATTGATATCCCCGCGAAACTAAAAAAACTCGCCGAGGCGTTTTGGCCGGGTCCGTTGACCGTCGTGATGAAAAAGAGCGGTTTGATTCCGCCGATTGTAACCGGAGGGCTCGATACCGTGGCCGTCCGCATGCCGTCGCACCCGTCCATCCGTAAACTGATTGATGCCTGCGGCTATCCGCTGGCGGCCCCGTCGGCCAACAGCAGCGGAAAACCGTCCCCGACAACCGCGCGGCATGTTTACGACGACCTGAACGGCAAGATCCCGCTGATTTTGGACGGCGGTGACTGTGAGGTCGGTGTTGAGTCGACCGTCATTTCTCTGGCGGGCGAAAAGCCGGTTTTATTGAGACCGGGCGCGGTCACGCTGGAACAGTTAAAAACGGTTTTGGGCGCGGTCGAGGTGGCAAAGGGCGTCGACGAAACCCCCGCGCCGGACGCCGTTCCGTTGTCGCCGGGCATGGGCTACCGCCACTACAGTCCCAAGGCAAAAGTGACGCTGGTGGTCGGGAGTGAAGACGCCTATTTAAAATACTTATCCGCAAACAATCTAAAAGACGGAAATGCAGACGGTGAAACCGCAGACGGTGGAACTGTTTATGCGCTCTGTTTCGGACGCGAGGGCGAAAAGAGCGGGCTGCCGTATTTATCGCTCGGCGAATACGAGGACAGCGTCGCGGCACAGCATAACTTATTCTCGGCGCTGCGCATGGCGGACGAAAAAGGCGCGGCGCAGGTCATCGCGCGCTGCCCGAAAAAAGACGGCGAATGGTACGCGCTGTTTAACCGTTTACAGCGCTCCGCCGGATTCGAGGTAGTGGAGTTATGAGTAAAATCATCGGCGTGACCGGACCGAGCGGGGCGGGGAAAGGGTTGTTTTGCGCCTATCTCGCCGAATTCGGCTGCGCCGTGATCGACTGCGACAAGATCGCCCGCTCGGTGACGAAAAAGGGTTCGGAATGCCTTGCCGAACTGGTCAACGCGTTCGGGGCGGAGATTTTGACCAAAGACGGGCGGCTCAACCGCCGAAAATTGGCTGTTATCGCTTTTTCTGACCCTAAAAGAATCGAACTACTCAACCGAATCACCCATCCGCCGATATTAAAGATCATTTACGAAAAAATCAAAAAAGCCAAAAAAACGGTCGCGCTGGAAGCGCCTTTGCTCTACGAGGGCGGACTGGATAAAATCTGCGACATCGTGGCGGTCATCGACGCGGATGAGGAAACGCGCCTAAATCGTATTATTTCCCGCGACCGCCTGACCCGCGAAGCCGCGCTCACCCGGTTAAAAGCCAAAAAGCCCCTTGAACCCGCCGCAAAAATGAAGTATTATATCAACGACGGCGCCGCGGAACAACTGCGGCAATTCGCCCGCGAAGTGTTCGAATCGGTCAAAGAGGGTTGTCGGTAAGGACATAAGTTTAAACGCATATTACGCAGTTAAACGCAAAAATTTTGTATTTAAAGGCGGTTAAATCGCATGACAAATTCAAATAGAAATATATTGATTACGTTAGGTGTAAAAGACATAGAGAAGTCAAAAGAGTTTTACACGGGCTTGGGATTTAAGTTGAATTTGGACGGCTGGACAGCAGACTTTGAAATGAATGGTTTCAGGCTTTCATTATGTAAAATTGACATGTTAGCGGGGGATGTGAATGTATATACTCCTCCCGAAGTCGTAACAGGTTTTACGGGCATTACGTTGGCTTACAACTTGGACTCAAGAGAAGCTGTCGATAAGTTTTATACGAAGGTACAAGAATTAGGCGGAACAGTTGAACACGCGCCGGAGAAAGCGGCGGACTGGAACGGGTATCATTTTTATTTTAAAGATTTAGATGGGCATTATTGGGAAATTGCATATTAATATTTTTACAGTATGAACTTCGTTAAAATTATATGTACTGCGGATGCCCCTCTAAGAAAAAGAATGAAAACAGTTCTTTATCAACAACGTATCGATTTTATAGATTGGAGAAATGAACATGTGTGAACCTGTAAAAACGGAGAGCGAATTCGAAAAATTGAAGAAGGCGCTTTTCATGGAGCCCAAGAACCTCGGAACCACCTTAAGTGAGGATGAACTGAAAAAAGCGGATGCTTTTTGCGAGGATTATAAAAAATTCCTCGACGACGGCAAGACCGAGCGCGAGGCCGTCAAGGCGGCCATCGCCATCGCCGAAAAATCCGGCTTCAAGCCGATGGACAGAACCAAAAAGTACAAAAAGAGCGATAAGTTTTATCAAAACAACCGCGGCAAGTCGGTCATTTTTGCCCAACTCGGCACAAGGCCGCTGACCGACGGCGTGCGCATCGTCGCCGCCCATGTCGACGCCCCGCGCCTCGACTTAAAGCCGAACCCGCTGTATGAGGACGGCGAGCTCGCCCTGTTCAAGACCCATTATTACGGCGGCGTCCGCAAATACCAGTGGACGGCGATTCCGCTCGCGCTGCACGGCGTGATTTGCAAAAAAGACGGCACCTGCGTCGAGGTCGAAATCGGCGAAAAGGACGATGAGCCCAAACTCTGCATCACCGATTTGCTGCCGCATCTGGCAAAAGACCAAAACACCCGCACTTTATCCGCGGGCATCGCGGGCGAGGAACTGAACATCGTGGTCGGCTCCCTGCCGGTCAAAGACGAAAAGGTCTCCGAAAAGGTCAAGCTCTCGGTGATGAAGTTATTGCACGAAAAATACGGCATCATCGAAGAGGACTTCCTTTCCGCCGAACTCGAGGCCGTCCCCGCGTTTAAAGCGAGCGACGTCGGTTTGGACAGGTCGCTCATCGGCGCATACGGCCACGACGACCGCGTCTGCGCCTATCCCGCTTTGACGGCGCAGCTCGCCGTCGATCAGCCCGCTTATACCACCATCACGATTTTGGCCGACAAAGAGGAGATCGGCTCGGTCGGCGCGACCGGCCTGGACAGCGACTTTTTGAAAAACTTTTTGCAAAACCTCGCCGACAACCAAGGCGTGAAATATTACGATGTGATCGAACACAGCAACTGTCTGTCGGCCGACGTCAACGCGGCGTTTGACCCGACTTGGGCGAGCGTCAGCGAAAAACGCAATGCCTGCTATGTCAACCGCGGCCCCGTGATGACCAAATATACCGGGCGCGGCGGCAAGAGCGGCAGCAGCGACAGCAGCGCGGAGTTTTGCGGCAAGATCCGAAAACTCTTCAACGACAACAACATCGGCTGGCAGACCGGAGAGCTGGGCAAAGTCGACCAGGGCGGCGGCGGCACGGTCGCGCTGTATATCGCGGGGCTCGAGATGGACGTCGTCGACATCGGCGTGCCGGTGCTGTCGATGCACGCGCCGTTTGAACTCGTCGCAAAAACCGACGTGTATATGACCTATAAGGGCTTCGCCGCCTATTTCGGCGAAAGGTAAATAAACGATATGTCGGAGGAGAAATACATGGGCAAGTTGAAAATGGGCATCATCGGTGCGGGGGGCATTTCAACCTATCACATCGAGGGTTATCTCAACAACCCCAACGTCGAATTATACGCGCTGTGCGACATCAACGAGGAACGCCTAAAGGAAAAGGGCGAAAAATACGGCGTCACCCGGCTCTTTACCGACAAGGACGAGATGCTCAAACTCAAAGAGCTCGACGCGGTCTCGGTGACGACCTGGAACTCGGCGCACGCGCCCTGCACGATCGCCGCGCTGAACGCGGGAAAGCATGTTTTGTGCGAAAAGCCGATGGCGATGAACGCCGCCGAGGCGCAGGCGATGAAGGACGCCGCCGAAAAGAACAACAAGTTGCTGATGATCGGCTTTGTGCGCAGGTTCGGCAACGACTGCGATATCGTAAAGGACTTTGTCGACAGCGGTTATTTCGGCGACATCTATTACGCCAAAGCCACCTATCTGCGCCGCAACGGCAACCCCGGCGGCTGGTTTGCCGACAAATCCCGCAGCGGCGGCGGCCCGCTGATCGATCTGGGCGTGCACGTCATCGACCTCGCGCGCTACCTGATGGGCTGTCCGAAACCCGTTTCGGTCTATGCGGCGACTTTTCAAAAATTGTTCGACCGCCCGGGCGTCAAGGACAGCGTCGGCTACAGCGCGTCCGACGCCGCCAAGGGCGGGCATATCTGCGACGTCGAGGACTTCGCCTCGGCGCTGATCCGCTTCGACAACGGCGCTGTCATCGCGCTTGAGACCAGTTTTTCGCTGAACATCAAGGACGGCGTCGGCGACATCCAGCTGATGGGGACCAAAGCCGGCGCGCGGCTCGACCCCGCGCTCGAGATCTTCACCGAGCAAAACGGCTATATGTGCGACGTCTCGCTCAAAAAGGCGACCGCGCTCAGCTTCGACGGTCTTTTCCGGCGAGAAATCGACCACTGGGTCGACTGCCTGCTCGGAAAGACCGAGTGCCGCGCGCCCGCCGAGGCCGGCGTGACGCTGATGAAGATTTTGGACGCGGCTTACGAATCCGCCCGCACGGGGCACGAGGTGATCATCAAATGACAATGAAAACGGCCGTCAGCAGCTACAGCTTTTATAAGGTGAGCGGAATGCCGCAGTTCGACTGCATCAAAAAGGCCAAGGAGATGGGCTTTGACGGCATCGAATTTTCCGGGCTCTCCCCGCGCGAGGGCGAGAGCGCTGCCGATTACGCCAAGGCGCTCGCCGCCGAGGCCAAGGCGGTCGGCATCCCGATCGTCAACTACTGCACCGGCGCGGACTTTTTAAAAACCGACAGCATTGATCAAGAGGCCGAGCGGCTGTTTGAACAGGTCGATCTCGCGGCGATTTTAGGCGTCAAAACCATGCGACACGACGCGACTTTCGGTTTTAAAGACGGCGCGCGCGGTTTTCGCGGCTTCGACACCGAGGTTTTAAAGATCGCCGACGGCTGCCGCAAAGTCACCCGTTACGCCGCCTCCAAGGGCATCAAGACCATGGTCGAAAACCACGGCCAGCTCGTTCAAGAGAGCGTCCGGGTCGAAAAATTGATCCACGCGGTCGCCGACGACAATTTCGGACAACTCGTCGACATCGGCAACTTTATGTGCGCCGACGAGGCCCCGGAGCTCGCGGTCGGACGCAACGCGCCCTACGCGTTCCATGTCCATGTCAAGGATTTTCATTTTAAGTGCGGAAACAGTCCCGACCCCGGCGAGGGATGGTTTTCGACCCGCGCCCAAAATTATTTGCGCGGCGCGATCGTCGGCCACGGCGTCGTGCCGATTGTGCAGTGCCTCAAGATTTTAAAAGCCAACGGCTACGACGGCTATGTCTCGATCGAATTCGAGGGCATGGAGGAACCGCTCGCCGCGATCCGCATCGGATTGGAAAATTTGAAAAAATACATTCGAACGGTGTAGACAAAACGGCGGCCCGCAAGGAAGCCGCCGCTTCCATAACACAAAGGGGGGATCGGCACGGACGCGCGGCGCAGATTGTTTTTACATAAAAATCCCTATGACACCCAAAACACCGCGGATCTGTTTTTACGGGCGATCCGCGAAAATTTATTGTTCCATATGGAACATTGTCCCGATTATTCAAGCATCCTGCAATCGCTCGGGTTTTCGCCGGACAATGTCAAAACCGAACGCGACCTGCATAAAATCCCCGTATTGCCCACGCTCTATTTCAAAAGAAACCCTCTTTTTTCGATGCCGGAAGAAAAATTGTCGGTCAATGCGACTTCTTCGGGCACAAAAGGCGAACGGAGTGCGGTCGGATTTGACGCAAAGTCCATGCACCTCGGCATCGCCATGATGACCCGTTTTTTGTCCTATCACAAGCTCATTTCCGTTTTACCGACGAATTATCTGGTTTTGGGCTATGAGCCGAGTGCGCATACGCAGATGGGTGCGATCAAAACGGCTTCCGGCATGACGCGGTTCGCACCCGCCCTGCACAGGGAATACGCGCTCAAAGATACCGGCGGCGGTTATGCGCCGAACCCCGAAGGCACGAAAAAAGCACTGCTCCGGTATGCGAAAAGCGGCTTTCCCGTGCGGCTGGTCGGCTTTCCGTCCTATTTGTGGTTTTTGGTCGGCGAACTCGAAAAGCAGGGTATATCGTTAAAGTTGAACCCGCATTCTAAAGTGCTGCTCGGCGGCGGCTGGAAACAATTTTCGGGCGAAAAGATCGACAGCGAAACCCTGTTTCGGGCAGCCGAAAAAACACTCGGCATTTCGCGTGAAAACTGTTTTGAATTTTTCAGCGCGGTCGAGCATCCGCTGCCCTATGTCAAGTGCAAAAACGGGCATTTTCATGTGCCGATTTACAGCCGGGTTTTCATTCGGGATGTCGGCACGCTCGAACCCGTGCCCGAAGGACAGATCGGGCTTTTGAGTTTTATAACGCCCTTGGTCGGCAGCATGCCGCTTGTAAGCATTGTGACCGACGACCTCGCGGTCGTTTTCCCCGCCCAAAAATGCGGGTGCGGCATTCCGGCCCCGTATTTTGACCTCAAAGGCCGCGCGGGTGTCGGCGGAATCAAGACCTGCACCGCCGAGGCATCGGAGTTGTTAAAAGGAGCGGGCCATGAATAAGAACCTGATCGGCGGACAGCTTTTGGACGATATCCAAGCCCATGAAGCGCTGCAGCGGCTGCAGTTATCCATTCCGAATACGCTCTCCGGCGAACCGTTGAATGTTGAAAAAGTGGTTTTCGCCTGCGATATGCTCTCGGATAAACTCAAAACCGGGGAGTATCTGCCGCTGTTGCTTGAACGCGGAATTTCCAAGAAAGAAGCCGAACGGGAACTCTCGGAAGCGGCGCGGATGTTGTCCAAAAAATTTCTCGAAAAGCGCCTTGAATTTGAATTTGACGGCTCATTCGGTCAGGCGGCGACACCGGAAAGCGGCAAGGTGTGCCAGGAGTGGAAACCGCTCGGGACATTGTTTCACATCGCGGCGGGCAACCTGGACGCGCTGCCCGCCTACAGCGTGATCGAGGGGCTTTTGACCGGCAATATCAATATACTCAAATTGCCCGGCGGCGACGACGGTCTTTCCGTTGCAATCATGCGTGAGTTGATAAAGCTCGAACCTTCACTCTCGCAATATATATACGTTTTCGATGTCCCGTCAGAGGATTTCGAAGCCATTCGGAAAATGGTGGATGCCGCCGACGCTGTCGTCGTCTGGGGCGGAGACGCCGCGATCTCGGCCGTGCGGAAAATGGCCGCGCCGAACACCCGCGTCATCGAATGGGGGCATAAAATCAGTTTTGCCTATGTCTCGGGCAACCCGTCCGACGCCGAGTTGGAGGGTATCGCCGAAAACATCTGCGAAACCGAGCAGTTGTTATGCAGTTCGTGCCAGGGCATTTTTTTCGACACCGGCGATTATAGCGAGGTAAAAACATTCGCCGCGCGGTTTTTTGAAATTTTACAGCGCAAATCCGCTGAATACCCGCGAATGGATGATCCGTTTTTGACAGCTCAAAAGACGTTGGAGTTATATACCGAGGCGCTGGAGTCGGCTTTGGTTGAAAAACAGATCTTCAGAGGGGATCATTGCGGTGTGATTGCCTATCCCGGCAGCGCGCTCACGGCATCCTATCAATTCCGAAATTGTTGGGTAAAGCCGCTGCCGCAAAATCGGATTCTGTCCGCGTTGCTGCCGTATAAAAATCACCTTCAGACCGTCGCGTTGATCTGCAATCCGGCGGATCGGGAGCGCTTAGAGAACTTGTTTTTCAAAACGGGCATCGTTCGCGTCACAGACGGCGAAAAGATGTCCAATCAATATTGCGGTATGCCCCACGACGGCGAGTTTCCGTTGCGGCGTTATATGAAACGAATTTCGATCGAGGGCAAGTAAGTCGTTAAACGGGGCGCTTCCGGCAAAAAAAGAGCGCATCGGAGCGCCCTCCGTAAGAAAGGTGCCCCGATTGGGTGGCTCTGTATCTCAAGTTTAGCATCATTGTGTCATAGCGGGCGCAGCTTGGGCCACATGAAACCGGTATAGATGTCAGCGCATGACGAAAAGGCGGGAATGATTTTGGAAAAGATAAATTACAGACGAACAAAACTCACGTGCTATTTTACATACCTTGCGATGTCGTCGGTATTCAGCTTGCCGCCGCTTTTGTTTGCATCATTTAGAGAGCTATATGGGATTTCTTATACCCTCCTTGGAACGCTCGTGCTTGTAAACTTCTGCACTCAGCTTGGAATCGACTTGATTTTCAGCTTTTTCAGTAAACATTTTAATATCCATAAAACCATTCGCTTCATGCCGCTTGTCACAGTAATGGGCTTGTGTGTATATGCTTTGATCCCTATGTTGTTTCCCCGGTATGCATATATAGGACTTATTGTCGGCACATTTATTTTTTCAATAGCGGCGGGACTTGGGGAGGTATTGCTCAGCCCGACTGTTGCGGCATGTCCGTCTGATAACCCCGAGAGAGATATGAGTGTTCTCCACTCTCTTTATGGGTATGGATTTGTTGGTGTCGTTGTCATCAGCACGTTGTTCCTTCAATTTGTGGGCAGCCAATATTGGATGTATTTGACGTTCTTGTGGGCATCCTTGCCTGTTGTCGCTTCTATTTTGTTAATGAAATCCCATCTGCCCGATATGAATATGGGACACGGCAAAACAAAGTCCGCCAAGTCCAAGCATAGAACCAAGAGCTTGCTTTTGTGCATGGCTTGTATCTTCTTGGGAGCTTGCGCGGAAAATGCGATGTCTAACTGGATATCTGTATATACTGAAAATGTGTTGCATATACCAAAAGTGTTGGGCGATGTTCTTGGCATGTCGCTCTTTGCGTTACTGCTCGCCCTTACGAGAACCGCTTATGCGAAATACGGTAAAAACATCTCTAAGGTTTTGACATGCAGCATGTCGGGTGCAATCGTATGTTATTTAATTGTTGCATTCTCACCCAACGCCGTTTTGTCTTTGATTGCCTGCGTTACGGTCGGTATTTGCACATCCATGTTGTGGCCGGGAACATTGATTTTAATGGAAGAAAAAGTTCCTGCGGCGGGAGTTGCCGCTTATGCGCTGATGGCGGCGGGAGGGGACTTCGGTGCTTCCTTTGCCCCCCAAACACTCGGTATTGTTGTAGATAATATATCTGTTACAGAGTGGGCCGCAACACTTGGCAACACATTGTCGCTAACCCCCGATCAAGTCGGATTCAAAGTTGGTATGCTGATAGCTGCCATTTTCCCGATTTTAGGTGTGCTTCTTTTGGTTTACATGAAAAAGCATTTCAAGAACGCTCAAAAATAAAGCAATAAATCCGCCTTGATGAGACCTCCTCAACCGCATCGGTATATCTGTAAACCGTAAATAATGTCCACTGAACAAATGCGTTTTGCGAAACGATTCCCTGCACACGAACAATTCAAAAACGCCATTAAACCATTGTGGTTGTGCGTTTTTGAATGGTTCGGCAGGCATAAAATATCACTTTGCAAGCGATATCATTCAGCGTTCCCATTTATCAGCCAACGCGTTGATCTGGTCGGCGAATTTGGCCAGTTCCTTGTTCGATAAGCCCTTTTTCGAAGAGATGACGGCGATCAGGCGCTTTCCTGCGCTGACAAGGCGGTCAAATACCGTCGAGACGGCGGCGGGCTGTCTCTTTTCGAACGCCACCGGCGGCGCGAGGTAGACATATCGCCCCGAGAGCATATCATAGGTCGTGCCGCTGTAGGGGGCGTCCGCGTCAAAACCCTCGGCGCGCAGTTTGTCCCTGTACTCCTCGCATGCGGTATGGTTGCCGTGGTTGACAAAGACCTTTTTCGGCGCGGGATGAAATTGCTTTACCCATTTCAGCAACTCGGCTTCGTCGGCGTGTCCGCTGATGCCGGGCAGGTTGATGATCTCGGCCTTGACGGCGATTTCCTCGCCGAATAGTTTCACTTTATTTTCGCCGTCGAGCAAAATTCGCCCGAGTGTTCCGACGGCCTGATAACCGACAAAGACCACGCTGCACTCCCTGCGCCAGAGATTATGTTTCAGGTGGTGCCGAATCCGGCCCGCCTCGCACATACCGCTGGCCGAGATGATGACCTTGGGTTCGGCGTCAAAGTTGATCTGCTTGGACTCATCGCTGGTGACGGCGGTTTTCAGCCCTTGGAATTGAATCGGGTCAATGCCTTTGTCAAGCATTGCGCGGGTCTCTTTGTCAAAATAGAGCGGATCGGTTCTTTTGAAGATATTGGTCGCCTCAATCGCCAAAGGGCTGTCCACGAACGCCTTAAAGTCCGGGTGGCGGGTCAGTCCCTCGGATTTCATACGGCGGATAAAATACAACAACTCCTGTGTTCTGCCGACCGCAAACGACGGGATCACGACATTCCCGCCCCGAGAGAGGGTTCGGTCGATGATTTCGGCCAGCGCGGCGGCATAGTCGGGCGGCGACTCGTGGGTGCGGTTGCCGTACGTGGACTCAGTGACGACATAATCGGCGGAAGCGGGATACTGCGGGTCGTTGACGAGCGGCTGGTTGATGTTGCCGATATCCCCCGAAAAGACGATGCTCCGCGTTTCGCCGTTTTCAGTCAGCGCCAGCCGGATGCTCGAAGAGCCCAGCAGGTGACCCGCATCGGTCAATTTAAATTCGACGCCGCCGCAGATTTTCACGGCCTGTCCGTAATCGCAGGGCTCAAACAGGGTCAAAGCGCCCTCCGCGTCGTTCATGGTGTACAGGGGCTCAAAAATCTTATCGTCGGCGCGTTTGGCTTTGCGGTTGCGCCATTCGGCTTCGAACTCCTGAATGTGCGCACTGTCGCGCAGCATGATGCGGCAGAGCGCGGCGGTCGCGGCGGAGCAGTAGATCTTGCCGCGGAACCCGTTTTTATACAAAAGGGGGATCAGCCCCGAGTGGTCGATGTGCGCGTGGGTCAGCAGCATGAAATCGAGCGAACCGTCGGCAATCGGGATCTCCCGGTTTTCAAATTCATTCGGTCCCTGTTCCATTCCGCAATCCACCAAAAACCGTTTCCCGGCGGCTTCGAGATAAGTGCAGCTGCCGGTTACTTCGTGGCTCGCGCCTAAAAATGTGACTTTCAAAACCGTGCCTCCAATCTTTGTTTTCATGATTATACCACTTTTACGCTGCTGCGTAAACCGGCATTTTCAATCATTTGTCCGGAAATATCACAATTTTACGATTTTTTGTCATAATTCACCTCATGCTCTTGAAATTATTGTCTCATTGTATTAAAATAGATTGTGAGATATACAATGCGGGGAGGGGGACGGCATGGACACAGATGTGAAAACCAGCAAGGAAAACAAAAAAAACAAAAAAGCCACGCTCAAAGGGAAATTGATTTTTGTGGTGATATTGATCTGCCTGGTTCAACTGCTGTTCATTATGGCCGGGTATATCTTTGTTTACGGAAGCATACGGGAACGCTCGGAACGCCATATCGAAAACGCTTTTGCAACCACGATCGACTTTGTCGATTCGATCGAGGTTTTTGCCGAGAACGCGGCTCTCATCCTGATGAACAGGGTGAATTTCGAACTCATCACGCAGGACAACTACCGACTTTCGCCGCTCGTTTCACATACTGAGATGGATAAGGCACACAATATGCTGCAGATGGTTGCGGCTGATTTGCGCCTGACACAAGCGGGTTTGTATTTTCCCGAGGAATACATCTCAATCACAACCGATTTGGGCGTTATACCCCACGACGATAATGCGATCAGCGAGGCATACGCGCTTTATCAGCTTTATGTCATTTCGATCGAAAACACATTCTTTAATTTCACCGATGGGAGGACCGGCAAAACCGGCACCTATTATATGTATAAAATAGCCGGTTACAGCGGATCTCCGCGGGAGGCCTATCTCTATTTTCGGGTGGCGGACGATTTTTTCGGCGCGGCGATGAGCAACGACACCTCCGGCGTGGAAGGCGAATTCGTCACATTGACCCAAGGCGGTACGGTCTTATTCTCCACGGATGCGGAAAACAGCGCGAAAGCCGCAATATTAAATAAGCTGTCGCTTGAAAACGAAGGCGGGGAACGAATTGTGCACGCAAACGGTGCGCGCTTTTTCACCTATATCGATTATGACAACTCCAGCGCGATCAAAGCGATTTATGCGGCTCCCGCCAACGCCTACTACAGCGAGATGTACCGGTTTCTCGCGGTGGCGGGCATCTGTCTGATTTTGGATATCCTCGTCTGGATTTTCTTCGCCAGAAGTTTGATTCTCAAGACGGTCTATGATCCGGTCATGGGTCTGGTCTCCTGGCTGGAAAAAATTCAAAACAATGATTACGACGTCATTCAAAAGGAGTTCGAAGAACGCGAGTGGGACGAGGTGACCCGCGTCTTCAACATAATGGTGCGCAAAATCAAAGCCAATATCAACGATTCCTATCAAAAAGACCTGTTGATGAAGAACATGGAGCTCAAGTTCTTGCAAAGCCAGATCAATCCGCATTTTTTATATAACACGCTTGACTCCATCGCCTATAAAGCCAATGCCGGCGAGATCGTCGATGTCAACCGGATCACGGGTTACCTGTCGAAAATGTATCGGCTCGTCTTCAACAGGGGCAACGATTTCCTCAGCGTCGGAGACGTCCTGCTGTGTTGTGAGATGTATTTGAAAATCTGTGAGTTCAAATATACCAATTTCGCATTCCGCATCCAAACAGGGGATGACGTCAAAGACATCGAAACGCTGAATCTGATCGTGCAGACGATCGTTGAAAACGCCGTTGTTCACGGTTTCGACTCCTCGCGCAAATTATATCTCATCGTCATCCGCGCGAGGCGCGAGGGCGAAAAGCTTGTTTTCGAGATCATCGACAACGGCAAAGGCATCAACAAAAACCGGTTGGAGGTTTTCGAGCAGCTGCTGGCCGACGAAAACGCCCGCAGCGAATCCGGGCTGATCAACGTCCAAAAACGCATTCAGCTCTATTACGGCAATCAATACGGCATAAAAATCAAAAGCCGGCAGGGTTGCTACACAAAAGTGACCGTCACAATGGCGGCGGAGAAGCCGAAACCCGTGGTGCACCAACTCGAGGACTTTGAGGGGGAGGAAGAAGAGAATGTTTAATATTTTGGTTGTGGATGACGACATCAATATCCGCGCGCATGTGCGAAGCATCTGTAAACGGGCGGGAGAAGGCGTTGCGATTTATGAGGCGGTCGACTCGCAGGAGGCGCTGACCCGGCTCGAGGAACACATCATCCAGCTGTGCATCATGGACCTGCATCTGCCCGATATGCTCGGGACGGATCTTTTAAAAATTGTCAAGCAGCAATACGGAGGCCTCAAGGTCATCATGCTGTCGGGCGACAGCTCGTTCGACGCGGTGCGGCAGTCGTTTATGTATAAAGCCGACGACTACATCGAAAAACCGGTCGATGAGATGTCCCTGCTGCAGAAGGTCTGCGAGATGCGTAAAAAATATTTCCTCGGACTCAAGACCATCGAATTGCCGAAAAAAAGCATCTCGGAATACCTCTCGTTTTCGCTCAACGAGGAATTTTCCGCGCTCGGGCGCGATAATGACGATCGGTATGAGCTGCTCAGAGACCGTTTTGATCTCGAATTCGACTATTCGGGCGGCGCGATCTGTTCCATCGAACTCGGCGGCCTCGACGACGCCGCAAACACGGAGTATTATTACAGCTACCTGGCCGAGCGCATCAAACGGGATTTTACCGGTCTGACCATCGTGTTCATGTTTTTCAGCGGCCGCCTGACGGCTGTGATGAACGGCGCGCTCAACGAGGAATTGCTGCGGTCGCGTTTCGGGGAGATCAAATCGATCTTCAACGAAAACGGGATATCGATGTCGGTGTTTGTCGCCGAGCGTTTTAACGGAAAAGTGTGGTTTTTTCCGGCTTACCGGACTCTGCAGGACATGATCCGCAACGCCGAGATGTACGGCAAGAATGAGATTGTCGTCTCATCCGGGGGCGAATCCAACCGCTCGCAGACGGCGCTTGTCCAGCGGGCAAAACGGTATATCCAGGAGATGGTTTACGAGAGTTTTTCACTTGTTAACGTCGCGGAATACCTCGGCATCCACCCCAATTATCTGTCAAAGGTGTTCAAGCAGACCGAGGGCATCGCCTTTACCGACTATGTCTGCGACTGCAAAATGCAAGAGGCCAAACGGCTGCTGTTAGAGACGAATCTCAAGATTTATATCATCGCGGAAAAACTGCATTATTATGATACCGGGTATTTCATTCGGATCTTCAAAAAATATTACGGGGCGTCGCCCAACCAGTTCCGGCAGAGTTCCGAGTGACACTTGTGCAATATGCACAAACAATTAAGAATTACCTAATCAATAAAAGAGGTATAAATATCAAAATAATTGGAAGATATGACGGAATATAGAAAATTCATTGCATAAATTTCTCTATGCGGAAGGTCTGTTTTACGGATTCGCGTCAAAAAATTACACGAAATTGACACGAATTAGGCGAAATGTTAATATAGTACTATAAATGTTAAAATAGTATCATTTAAAATTATACAAACAACAGTTATAATAGAGAGGAATCGTTGAGCAGGAAGAACGTCTGTTCGATATTCCCACAAACTATCTAAGGTGGTGCCTTTCTTTATGAGCGTCGCAACACGCGCCGAAGTCGAAGAGGTCCGCGGTTCTTTGCCGGGCGGCAGCCCTTTACAAAAAACAACCCCGAGGCCATGGGGATTATCGCCTCAGGATCTGATCGTCTATTTGATGATCTTGCCTGCGGTAGTCGTGTATGTCGTGTTTACATACATCCCGATGCCCGGTATGATCACCGGATTGTGCGAATACACTTCGGCCGCCGGCTTCAAGGCCTTTATCGGGCTGGATAATTTGGTCGGGCTCATGAGAATGACCAACTTCCCGTTGGCGCTGCGCAACAACCTCATGTACGCCGCGCTCGGATACGTCATCAACTTCCCCGCGCCGATCGTGTTGGCGCTGCTTTTCAACGAAATGCGCGCGCAATATTTTAAAAGAGCCATTCAAACCGTGACGACGATTCCCCACTTCATCAACTGGGTTGTCATCAGCGGCATCTTCAAGATTTTATTGGATCCCGATTACGGCTGGGTCAACAGCTTGATCGTAACCTTGGGCGGAGACAGCATCTACTTTTTGGGCGACCCCAAATGGTTTCCGTTCATGTATGTCTTGCTCTCGCTGTGGAAAGGCGTCGGCTGGGGCACCATCCTCTATTTGGCGACGATGGCGTCGATCGACCATTCGCTGTATGAGGCCGCCGCCATTGACGGCGCCGGGAGATGGAGGCAGACCTGGCATGTGACCCTGCCGGCGTTGAAGGGCATCATCCTCTTGGTTTTGATTTTGTCTTTCCGGGGAATTCTCGATCTGTTCGACTCGATGTTTGTTTTGAGAAACTCATCCAATAACGAAGTGTCGATCGTCTTGGATACTTTGGTCTACTACACCGCCTTCAGTGACGGAAATTTCGGCCTATCATCTTCGATGAGCTTGTTTAAGACGGCATTTGGCGCGATTATGACGATTATCGTCAACCAGACCGCAAAAAAGCTGTCCGACGACGGCCGCGGAATCTTTTAATAGGGGAGGGTGGAAAATGTTACGGACAAAAGGCGAAAAAAGGTTTGGCGTTTTCAATAATATTTTGATGGTGATTTTTGCGATCTTTTTCATCTTCCCGATCATCTTCGTCATTAAAACTTCCTTGGACTTGTCTCCGCCGACGATTGACCTCGCGATAATCCCCAAACAGTTTTCGATGATGTTTTATCAAATGATCGTAGAGGACTCCTCGGTTTACGTCCCGTTCCTCAACAGCGTCTTCATCACGGCGGTCGGATCTGTGGGTGCGATGATATTCAACTGCTTGGGCGCTTATTCCCTGTCAAAACGGGATTTGCCCGGCATGATCAACATGGTTTACTTCCTGATTGTCATTCCGATGTTTGTCCACGGCGGCATGGTCGCAGGGTTCCTGTTATTTAAAGCGATCGGCTGGTTGAACTCCTACCAGGTTCTGATCGTCCCCGGCATGATCAGCGCGATGAACATGATCATCATCCGAAACTACTTTTGGACTTTGCCCAAATCATTGCTCGAAGCGGCCAAGATCGACGGAGCCGGAGAGTTCACGGTCTTCACCAAAATCATACTCCCGCTGTCCAAATCGGTCATCTCGGCCACCACGCTGTTCACCGCCGTCGGCTATTGGAATTCCTATATGCCCTCCATCCTGTATAACATCAGACCCGAGATGCGCACATTCCCGGTTAAAATCCGCGAGATTTTATTTGAAAATCTGGGACCCACGCGCATCACCGAATTGACGAAGCAATTGGAAGTGTTGGGCATCTCTAATATAGGCGCGGGCGCGCTGAACCCGGACGGTCTCGGCGCGGCGATGACAATCGTCTCATTCCTGCCGATTCTCATTCTCTATCCGTTCATGCAGAAATTCTTCGCGGCGGGCATGCTCAAGGGCTCGATCAAGGGCTGAGCAACGCTGAAAATCGGTTTGCTTTTAAAAAAGCGGGTAAGGGCTTGCGCCCCGCCTGCTTTTTTATTGCCCCGAATCAAACCGGTCTTGGGTTTTCAATAGCGCCCGCCGGTTATCCGCCGAAATTCTTGCATTCATCACAAGTTTATTGTATAATGGCTTCACAACGGCAAGAAACGGAGCAAAAAACAAGATGGAAAAATCGGATTATAAAACAGAGTTTTACAAAAAATTGCCCGAGGACATGAACCCTGAACTGCAGCAGCAGTGGAAGAAATATTTTTTGCGTAAGGACTCCGTTCTCATCGGGATGTCGCTGCTCATTTTTTTGGCGGTGCAAAACATTCTCGGCGTCATCATCTCCTTGCCTGCGCTGACCGATGTGGGTCAGCTTCCCGAACAGCTGATCCAAGCCGCCGTCTATGTCCTCAGCATGTCCGTCCCGTTTTTTATCCTGTTTTTCGTCTCAAAGCGCGATAAATCCGAATTGATTTCTGCCGAAAAGCCGAAACCGCATACGTTTTTACCGGTGATTTTGATGGGGATCGGCTGTATCCCGGCGCTGCAATACATCGCGGGCTATTTTGACCGGCTGCTCTCGCTGATCAAAATGGACACATACGAACCGATTCTCGAAGCCGCATTCTCACCGGTCACGGACTCTGATGCGCTGATCGTCCAGTTCATCTGCACCGCGTTGTTGGCCTCGATATTTGAAGAATTCGCGTTTCGAGGCGTGATATTGCAAATTTTACGCAGATACGGCAACATTTTTGCGATTATATGCTCCGCGTTTGTGTTCGGCTTGATCCACGGAAATACCTACCAGATCCCGTTTGCGTTTTCATTCGGTCTGGTTCTCGGCGCTGCGGCGGTCTATACCGGTTCTCTCTGGGCGCCGATCTTGCTGCATTTCGTCAACAACACCGTCGCGTTCGGATTGAATATCACCGCCCAAAAATTCGGCGATCAGGCCGGTGATATCGCCACCTATATCGCTTGGGGTTCGTTCTTCTTGTTAGGCGCGGCGGCGGCAATTTATGCGGCTGCGACAGCCAAAAAGACCGGCGCGTGGAAAAACGAACGGCAGCCGTACGAATTGACCGGAAGACAAAGGAGCTACGGTATCTTCTTCAAGTCCCCCACAGTCCTCATCAGCATCGTCTTAATCGGCTTTACGGCCTTCCTGTTGACGACGCTCGTGATGGATTGGTTCAACAGCGTTTTTCCGAATGTCTCGCTCATTTGATCCCGGGTTTATGAGCGCGGCGCTTGCTTTGGCCGCCTCCGCCGCCGAGGGCGGGGACGTGCCGGTGGGCGCCGTTGTCGTGAAAAACGGTGAAATCATCGGGCGGGGTCAAAACCGTTGCCAGAGCCGAAACGATCCCACGGCGCACGCCGAGATCGAGGCGATCCGCGGAGCGGCGGAGGCCGTCGGCGATTGGCGGCTGACCGGCTGTACGCTCTATGTGACGCTGGAGCCGTGTGCGATGTGCGCGGGCGCAATGGTCAATTCTCGCGTCGAACGGGTCGTCTTTGGTGCGCGGGAGGAAAAAACCGGATGCTGCGTTTCGATTTGCAACCTGTTTGCGATGCCGTTTTCGGGACTTGTAAAAATCGAATCCGGCGTTCTCGAAGAAGAGTGCAAAGCGCTTTTACAACAATTTTTTAAAAACGCAAGATAAGCGGGTAGTCAGATTGCACAAAAACCGAAGCCCCGTTTTGGCGCGGGAACCAAACTTCAAAAAGTTTTCCAAATATATCGGACAGAGTATGGACAATCCGCAGGGACTGTGGTATGATCAATGAGAACAGTGCGGCCGGATTTTTTGGCCATGGCTGCCCTGCAGCCGCTGTTCGTTTATCTCCCTCTCTTTTAACCCCTTATTTTGTGCCTCATGGCACTTTTTTTTTGCAAAAATTATTAAAATGTAAAAACCGCTTGACTTTTACACGATATGGAATGGTACAACAGCGATATCTCAAGGGAAAAATCGACTTCATGTTGGAACTCAACGAATTGAAGAACGGTTCGGAAAAAATCGGGCGGATGAAACTATAAAAGCGAGGATTTCCCCGCTTTTTGATGCATTTAAACAATACCGTCTGCTTGCAATTTTTTCGCGATCTCCCGGCTGATGTCCGGGTTGTGTTCGTCCAGCGCCATGTCGCAAATCAAGTCGGTGTTATGCGGGTCGCCCAGCCAGACCGTGAGCACCGGCTTTCCGGCGCAGACCAGTTTGATGGTCTCGACGTCGTATTCGCTTAATTCGGTGGCGGTCACGACCAGAATCAGCCCCGCGTCGGTCAGGATGTTCGCGGTTTCGGCGAGGCGGCGGATGTGCTCGGAGCCGCGCTTTTCGCGGTTTTGCGGGTCGAGGTCGGCGTTCATGCCGTAAAGCACGCTGCCGATGCCGAGGTAATAGGCGTTTTTTCCGTTTTCGAACAGGGATTTTTCCAGCGCCTTCGCGGGCGTCTTTTTGTCGGTGTGCTCCGCGCCCGTGATCACGACGATGGCGGGCTTCTGCCCAAAGCGCCGCTGCCGTTCCGCCACGCTCACCGCGCTTTTTTCCCACTTGATGTCGCGCAGTTCGAGCTTGCGCTTGGTGCCGAGATGGCGGCTTTGGACGGTGTCGGTGAAGATGCCGCCGCCCGAGATCTCATAATCGTCCACGATGACGAAGCGCCCCGTCACGGCCAGTTCCCCGACGTTGTCAAAGGCAACAAGGCGGTCGGTCGAGAGGATGCACTCGGCGACGTCGTATTTGTCGATGCGGTCTTTTTTCACCTGTCGGAGCGTCGAGGCGTCCATCACGCTCAGAATCTCCTCGAGCCGGCATTCGACCTTGGCCGAACCGGTCTTGAGGAAATAGGACTTTTCGTCGGTCATCGGCGTGTTGCCGAGCCAAAAGATATTGACCTTCAATAAATTGCCGACCAGCGGCGCGGGTTCGTCTGCTCTGGTGCAGAGTTCGCCGCGGCGGATGTAGATCTGCTCGGTCATCGTAAAACCGGTGGCATACCCGGCCTTTGCGATGCCTTGCGCTTCATCGGATTTCATCGGCTCAATGCGTTTGACGCCGGTCTTTTTGCCGCTCGGATAAAAGACCAGCTCGTCGCCGGCCATGAGTTTTCCGGTCTCGACCGTGCCCGCGATGATGCGGCGGTCGTCGCCCTTGGCGGTGAATTTATAGACGTCCTGTACGGGCATGCGGAACGGCAGGGAGAGGGGCGGCGCGGTCGCGATGAACCGATCCAATGTGTCAAGCACGGTCGGCCCGCCATACCAGGGCATGTTCGTTTTTCCGTCAAGCGCGATATTGTCCCCTTGCATACCGCTGACCGGGATATAACCCTCGGGCGTGATGCCGATCCGGGCCAAAAATTCGCCGTATTCATTTTGAACCCGCTCAAAAACCGCGCGGTCATAATCGACCAAATCCATTTTATTGATCAAAACGCACACCTGCCGAATGCCGAGCATCGACAGCATATAGCCGTGGCGGCGGGAGTTTTCCCGCACCCCCTCGGCGGCGTCGATGACCAGCAGCGCGGCGTCGGCACGGGAGGCGCCGGTGATCATGTTTTTCAAAAATTCGATGTGTCCGGGCGCGTCGATGACGATGTACTTGCGCTTTTCGGTGTTGAAAAAGCAGCGCGCCGTGTCGATCGTGATGCCCTGCGAGCGCTCATCCTTGAGCGCGTCAAGCAAAAACGCGTATTCGAACGGCTTGGCGTTGCGCCGGCACATCTCCTTGATCTGTTCCAGTTTGCCCTCGGGCAGCGAACCGGTGTCTGCGAGCAGGCGGCCGATCACGGTGCTCTTGCCGTGGTCGACGTGCCCGACGATGACGATGTTCATGAGTTCGTCTTTGGATATGGAATTCATTTTATTCTCCATCATGCTTTATTTATATAGGGATATATAGGGAAAAATTTTTACAGGGATGAAAAAGGCGCGATAATACGGATTAAATAAATAAGGTGAAGCGCCTTTTTCCAGACGTGAAAGACCTCACAACGTGAGGGGATTTCACGTTACATGTACCCGTCCTTGCGCAGTTCTTCGAGCCCGCCGCCGTCCTCCTTGTCCTGCTCGCGCCCGCTGCGTTCGGCGATGTTGGAAAATTTCCCGGTTTTCAGCTCTTCGATGATCTCGTCGAGGTTTTTCGCGGTCGATTCGACCGGTTTGGTACAGGGCCGGCAGCCCAGCGACCGGTAGCGCTTCCCCTCGCCCTGATCGAAATAGAGCGAGACCACCGGCACGTTCTCGCGCCGGATGTATTCCCAGACGTTCAGTTCGGTCCAGTCCAGCAGCGGGTGGATGCGGATGTGCGTGCCGGGCTTGAAATCGGTCTTGTATTGCCCCCAAAATTCCGGCGGCTGATCGCCGACATCCCAGTCGTTGTGCCTGTCGCGCGGCGAAAAATAGCGCTCCTTCGAGCGGCTGCCCTCCTCGTCCGCCCGCACGCCGACGATCACGCCGGTGTATGGCTCGGTGTTGCCGTCGATCTCATATTTTCCGAGCGCGTGGTTCATCCGGTAGCGCGGCCAGTCGCCCGCGAGGGTGTGCGCGAGCGCCTCGGTCTTGAGCGCCTTGCAGCACTCGATCCGGGACAGATTGCCGTCGGGGAAGGTGCGTTTTTCGGCCAGCGCCTCGGCGTTTTCGCCGTAGATCATATCCAAATTCCAAGATAGCGCAAGGCGGTCGCGGTATGTGATCATCTCCGGGATCTTATAATGCGTGTCGATGTGGACGAGCGGGAAGGGGACGTGCCCGTAAAACGCCTTGCGCGCCAGGCACAGCAGCACCGTGCTGTCCTTGCCGATCGACCACAGCATGCACAGCGACTTGAATTGGCTGTAGGCCTCCCGGATGATGTGGATGCTCTTTGCCTCGAGCCGGTCGAGATGGTCCATGAAAGTATCTCCTTAAATCATGATCTTTTCGAAAACGGATTATTCAACGGGTGTTATTTGTTTTTTGATAAACGCAATCACCGCATCGGCGCATTCCTCGACGTTCATTGCTTCGGTATCCAATATTAAATCGGGGTTTTGGGGGATTTCATAGGGCGCGTCGATGCCCGTAAACCCGGTGAGTTCACCGCGCTTCGCCTTGGCGTACAGCCCCTTCGGGTCGCGCTTTTCGCAAGTTCCGATGCCTGTGTTCATATAGACGAGCAAAAACCGCTTACAGCGGCCCTTGGCGAACGCGCGCATTTTCTCGAACGGCGAGATGGCGCTGACAAGGGCAATGATCCCGGCGTCCTCAAACAGCGCCGCGACCTCCGAAATGCGGCGGATGTTTTCGTCGCGGTCGGCGTCGGAAAAACCGAGGTCGCCGCAGAGCCCGCGGCGCAGGTTATCGCCGTCGAGCAGGTAGGCGCAAAGCCCTTCGTCGGTCAGTCGCTTTTCGACCAGCGCCGCGACGGTCGATTTGCCGCTGCCCGAGAGCCCGGTGAACCAGACGACCGCGCCTTTATGTCCATTCGCCCGGATTCTGTCCTGTTCGCCGGTCAAACGCTCTTGCCGGAACACGTTTTCATTCACCGTCATAACCCTCCCGATTGCGGTCGATATAAGACCGATTATATTCTAAAGCTTTGTCGTGGATTAGTCAACATGGCTTGCAAAAACGCATCCGGTGTTGTAGAATGTCGAGAGGATGTCGACCCAAAATTTCGACAACCAGTTTATCAAAAAAGACAACCGGTGAAAGGATTTCGGCATATGATGGTAACAGTGATCGGCAGAGGTCATTCGGGCACGCGGGCGATCTCGCACACGCTCTCGCAAAGCGGCGTTTTCATGGGGGAGCCGCTCAATGTCTCGGGGGATCTGCTCCCGCCGGAGGACATGTACGACGCCTGCCGCGAAATGGCAAAATACGTCCGTTTTGAGGGCGGTCTGAAATGGGATTTTTCGCAGGTGCTCTCGATGGAGCCGACCGGGGACTTCAAGCGCCTGATCACAAGCTATCTCAAATCGGTGTTTGCCAGCCCAAACCCAAACAAGGGTTGGAAGATCCCCGAGACCACGCTGGTCTATCCGTGGATCGTCAAGATGTTCCCCGACATCAGATATATCCATTGGGTGCGCGACCCGCGTGACTGCATTCTGGGAAGCCACCTGACCGACGACCTCAACGATTTCGGCATCCGGTATGAAAAAACCGACGACATCCGCCGCAACCGCGCGATCAGCTGGTATTATCAACGCGAATTGGTGCGTGTGACCCCGAAGCCGCAGCATACCATTTCGGTGCGTTTTGAGGATATGATTTTTGATCAGGAGGAGACCCTGCGCCGTATCGAGCGCTTTTTGGGCATAAAACCGGTCAAGATTCCGATGCGGACCGATTCGGTCGGGCGTTATCTGCACGACGACGACAAGCACATGTTCGATTTTTTTCGTGAGGATATGCTTGAGTGCGGTTATGAACTTGAAAAAGACGTATGAAGCGCTTGAAACCGGCGATCATGTTCTTTTTAATGCTCGGCTTGTGCCTCACAACCCTCGGCTGTGAGCAGATCCGATTTTTACTCAGTAATCCCTCCGCGCCATCGGTCGCGGCATCGGGAGAGACCTCGGGAAATATTGCCGAAAATTCCGAGACAAGCGCGGAATCCGCAGCGGAAGTACCGCCTCAGACGATTTCCTCCCGGCCAAACACGGTTTTTGTGACCGTCACCGAGGGCATGACCATGTCTGAGATTTTCAAGCTGCTTGAGGAGAACGGGGTGTGTAAATCCGAGCAGCTTTGGAAGACCGCAGCGACCTATGATTATACCTACTACCCGCTGGTGGATGCCATCGAATCAAATGAACATCGTTGTTTTTTGCTCGAGGGCTATCTCTATCCCGACACCTACGAGTTTTATTACGGCATGAAGCCGCAGGACGCCATCGGGCGGTTTTTACGCAACGGCGAGGCCAAGTGGAGCGACGAGCTGCGCGAACAGGCGGCGGAAATGGGTTATTCGGTCGACCAAATTTTGACCATCGCCTCGATCATCGAAAAGGAGTGCGGCGTCAAGAGCGAGATGCGCCGTGTCTCGTCGGTGTTGCACAACCGCCTTTCCTCCGGCATGAAGCTGCAATGCGACGTCACGATCAACTATGTCGAAAAATTCATTAAACCATATATCACGGGCGATATCAACCGTTATAACGAATATTATAATACCTACAAATGCCCCGCGCTTCCGGCGGGCCCGATTTGCAACCCGGGCATGGACGCCATAAAGGCCGCGCTGAATCCCCTCGAAACCAACGACCTCTTTTTCGCGGCGAACGCCGCCGGCGTTTATGCTTACGCCGAGACCTTTGAGCAGCACCAGCAAAACCTCGCCGATTTGGGAATTTGAAAAACGATCAGGGGGAATGGTCATGGCCGAAAACAAGAAGAAAAAGTGTTTTGTCGTCTCCCACACGCATTGGGATCGGGAGTGGTACGAGACCTTTCAGAGCTATCGGTTCCGGCTCGTGCGCATGTTCGACGAGCTGCTCGAGATTTTGGAACAGGACCCCGAATATAAGGTGTTCCACACCGACGGCCAGACCATCGTGCTCGAGGATTATCTGGAGATCCGCCCCGAGAACCGGGCGCGCATGCAGGCCTTGATCGACGCGGGCAAACTCGTCATCGGTCCTTGGTACGTCATGCCCGACGAATTTTTGATCTCGGGCGAGTCGCTGGTGCGCAACCTGCAAAAGGGTCATGAAATTTGCAAAGAATTTCACGCCGAGCCGATGAAGACCGGTTATGTCATCGACATCTTCGGCCACAACGCCCAGTTCCCCCAAATCGTCAGGGGCTTCGGCTTTGAATCCGCCGTGGTCATCCGAGGCATCGGCGATTTCCCGAAGGATGCTTTTTGCTGGGTCGGCGCGGACGGCAGCGAGATCACCGCGTTCAAGCTCGACATCGACCGCACCTACGGCAATTTCTATTTTTCGATCCGCTGGCCGTTCGAGGGCAGGGAATACGAAGACAAGGAGCTGTTCCACCGCGCGCGGGAGATGCTCGGACGCTCCGAAAAAGCCGCCGTCTGTAATTGCCTGCTGATGATGGACGGGGTCGACCACATCGACGCCGAGCCGCGCCTGCCGGAAATTTTGAAAAAATTGAACGGGCATTTCTCGGAGCACGAATTTATCCAAACATCTTTCGGCGAATTTGAAAAAACCTTTAAATCCGAACGCCCCGAATTGCAAAAAATCGAGGGCTCGCTTTACAACGTCGGTCAAAAGGGTCTCAACAACATCGTGCTCAAAAACGTGCTGTCCTCGATGGTGCATTTGAAGCAGATGAATTCCGCCTGCGAAAATTTGCTGACCGCGTGGGCGGAGCCGTTCGACCTCGCGTCCTCGATGATCGAAAATCCGAGACGGGATTTTTACATCCGCCACCCGCTGCCGCGCGCCGGCTTTTTCAAGCAGGCGTGGAAATACTTGTTGCAAAACCACCCGCACGACTCGATCTGCGGCTGTTCGGCCACCGAGATCCACGCGGACAATATCTTCCGTTTCAATCAGGCGCTCCGCATCGGCGAGCGCATGGCCACCGACGCGCTCGAACAGATCGCCGAAAACATCGACACCTCTGCGTTGCAAAGCGACGCCGCGTTCGCCGTATTCAACCCCTCGCAAAAACCGGTCTCGGGATATGCGGCTCTCACGCTCGCGTTACCGAAGGGCGACTATAAAAACTTCAAATTGTTCGACAAAAACGGGGCCGAAATCCCATATCAGATCCTCTCGGTCGGCGGCGTCTATCAGGTACCCGTCAGCCCCATCCACAAGCTCATCCGCTTCGACGAAAAGGAAAACGTCGCAATCGCCGCCTGTTTGAAAATTCCGGCGGGCGGTTATACTACGCTCGGAGTCAAATATGAACACTACGAAATGCCAAGGGACGGGGAGTACCGCAACGACCGGCCCGACGCCTCGCGTTACGGCGGCACGATGCGCGCCGCCCGCAATGTTTGGGACAACGGCGTTTTGACCGTCGCGTTCGAAAACGGCGGGCTGACGGTGACCGATAAAAAGACCGGAAAGGTCTATTTTAACCAACTGGCCTTCGAGGATTGCGGCGACGTCGGCGACGGCTGGAACTATGTCAAGCCCGCGGGAGACGCGGAGTTTTCGACTTTCGGCGGCTGCGCGGGCTTCGCCGTGCTGTCAGACGGGCCTTTTGCCGCCGTACTTGAACTGACCCATAAATTCGAACTGCCCGAAAAATATAACCCGGCTGATAAGACCCGCTCGACCGAACGCAAGACGCTCGAACTGCGCACCACCGCGACGGTTTTGAAGGGCAGCGAAACGATCACGTTTCAAACCACGGTTGACAATGAAATCGAGGACCACCGCTTGCGTGTGCTGTTCCCGACGGGCTTCGAGAGCGGGGAATTTTACACCCGGACGCCGTTCGACATGCAGAGATGGGACGTGAAAAAGGCGAACAACGACAAGTCCGCCGAAATCGAGACCAATGTCAACCCGACGCAGGGCGCGGTCTTTCTCGAGGACGGCGAAAACGCCTTCGCGCTTTACAGCAAGGGGCTGTACGAGGTCGAAGTCACCGAGTCCGACCGCACCGTTGCGCTGACGCTGTTCCGGGCGTTCCCGAACGAGGTCTGCAAGCCCAAAGCCGACATGGGGCAAATGCAGGCCGAGCTGGCGTTTGAATACGCCGCCGCGTTTTCGAACGCGCTAACCCCCGCAAAGGCCTTGCAAAACGGCGTCGCTTATCAATCGGGGCTGCGGGCCTTCGAGACCGGCGTCCACGCGGGCGCTTTGAATGCCGAGCAGTCGTTCTTCGCGCTCGAAAGCGAGAGCTGCGCGGTTTCGGCGCTGGCGCTCAAGTCCGAAAAGAACGGCGTGCTGCGCGTCTTCAACCCCGCCGAACAACCCGACGACGCCGTGTTTTCCCTTTCCAAACCGATTCAAACAGCCGCCGAGACGGATTTCCTCGGAAATAAAAAGGCCGCATTGACGGTTCAGGACGGCAAGGTGTTATTGTCGCTCAAACCGCACGAAATCAAGACGGTCGAATTTACGTTTTAAATTGTTCGGAGTTTGCAATAAAATGATGAAATCGCCCCGATCCAAACTCAAAATCATCATCCTGTGCGGCCTGTTCGCCGCCATTTTGTGCGCGCTTTCGATCGTCACCATTCCGATCGGGCAGGTGCCGATCACCATGGCGCTGCTCGGCGTCTTTTTGGCTGCGGCGATCCTGCCGCCGCTCCCGGCGACCGTTTCAACACTGACCTATATCCTGATCGGAGCGGTCGGCGTGCCGGTATTTTCGGGCTTCGGCGCGGGCGTCGGCGTGCTGATGGGCGCGACCGGCGGCTATTTGATGGCCTATCCGCTGATGGCGCCGGCTATGTCTGGGTTGTTAAAAGCGTTCAAAGGCCGCTGGTACGGCTATTGGCTCGGCGTCGCCGTTTCGCTGCTGCTGTGCTACGGGTTGGGAACGCTCTGGTTTTGCAAGGTGACCGGCACCGGTTTTGCGGCGGCGTCGGCAATCTGCGTGTTTCCGTTCATCCCGTTCGACTTGGCCAAAGCCACCGCCGCGTTCGGCGTCAAGTCGGCTTTGTGCAAAACACTCGTTTTTCGAGACGCAACATGAATATTTTTTGGATATAAATACTTCAAAAAAATTCGGGTTTTCTATTGCGTCACATCAATAAATAGCGTATAATTTTATCCATACATTTTTTGGAGGTCTGCCCATGTTTGGAATTAATCATCCATATCTGTTAAAAATATATGAAAATGTCAGCCGCCGCAATGCGGGCGAACCCGAATTTTTACAAGCGGTCAAAGAGGTCTTCGCATCCCTCGAACCCGTGGTCTCGGAAAATCCGGGGCTTGAAAAGGTTGGTATCTTCGAGCGGATTACCGAGCCGGAGCGTTTTATCCAGTTCCGGGTGACCTGGGTCGGCGACGACGGCAAAGTCCATGTCAACCGGGGTTATCGCGTCCAGTTCAATTCGGCGATCGGACCGTATAAAGGGGGCCTGCGTTTTCATCCCTCGGTGTGTGCAAGCATCATCAAGTTCCTCGGATTCGAACAGACCTTCAAAAACAGCTTGACCGGACTGCCTTTGGGCGGCGGCAAAGGCGGTTCCGATTTTGATCCCAAGGGGAAATCCAACGGCGAAATCATGCGGTTCTGCCAGGCGTTCATGACGGAGCTGTACAGGCACATCGGCCCCGACTGCGACGTTCCGGCGGGCGATATCGGCGTGGGCGGAAGAGAGATCGGCTATCTGTTCGGACAATATAAAAAGATCGCAAATGAGTTTACCGGCGTTTTAACGGGGAAAGGGCATGCTTACGGCGGTTCGCTTGCCCGCAAAGAAGCCACGGGGTACGGTCTGTGCTATCTGACCGCCGAAATGTTGAAAACCATGAAAAACGAGTCGTTCAAAGATAAGAGAGTCGTTATTTCCGGATCGGGCAATGTTGCGCTTTACGCGTTGCAAAAAACGAACAACTTCGGCGGCAAGGTCGTGGCGATGTCGGACTCCGGCGGGTATATCCATGACCCGAACGGCATCGAATTCGAGCGCATCCGCGCCCTGAAAGAAGAAAGTTGTGAGAGGATTTCGGAATATGCAAAGCAGGTTCCGACCGCTGAATATGTCGAGGGTTGCGGCGGCATCTGGTCCGTCGCGTGCGATATTGCGCTGCCCTGTGCCACACAGAATGAATTGGACGAAAACAGCGCCGAAAAATTGATAGGCAACGGTGTAATTGCCGTGGCGGAGGGCGCCAATATGCCCTGTACGCCCGAGGCAACCGAATTGTTTTTGAAAAAAGGCGTGCTGTTCGCGCCCGCCAAAGCGGCGAACGCCGGCGGCGTCGCGGTCTCCGGGCTTGAGATGAGCCAAAACGGTCTCCGCCTGTCCTGGACGTTTGAAGAGGTGGATGAGAAGCTGCGCGGTATCATGGCATCGATTTTCCATAACATTGATCAGGCCGCCGAAAAGTACGGCATGAAGGGCAATCTGGTTGTCGGCGCGAACATCGCGGGCTTTGAAAAAATCGCAGAGGCGATGATCGCGCAGGGAATTACCTAAAGAGCTATTATCATAAAAAGGCGGTTTACACGCATGAAACTAAATTTTATGACTTATAACATCCAGCACGGTATGCGCCATCTCAAAGGCGGTATCGACCTCGGGATGGTCGCGGACGTGATACGAAAATTCGACCCCGACGTCGTGGCGCTCAACGAGGTGCGCGACGGCGGAGACGACCCGGGATATTTTCATCAAACCGAGCGGATCGCCGGGTTGCTCGGTTGGCCGCATTATTTTTTCGCACGCGCGATCACATTTCCGGACGACGGCGATTACGGCAACGCCATCCTCTCGAAAATCCCGTTTCAATCCGTCAAGATCATTGAAATCCCCGATCCGCCCGTAAAAGACGAGGATACATATTACGAAACCCGCTGCCTGTTGAAAGCCGAATTTGACGGTTTTACAGTGCTTGCAACCCACATGGGACTTGCCCGCGCCGAATCCAAAAACGCCGTTGCGACCGTGCTTGCCAACACCGGGAACGGACCGACGATTTTAATGGGCGATTTTAACCTCGAACCCGATGATCCGATCTTGGCGCCGATTTACGCGTCCTACACCGATACGGCGGCATTGTTAAAGGATAAAACTTTAAAAAGCTGGCCGTCCGACGCGCCGCGCGTTAAAATCGATTACATCTTCGCCAAAAACGTAAAAACGGTCGTCGGCGCGGATATCCCTCAAATCGTCGCGTCCGACCACTGCCCGCATTTGGCGGAGTGTGAAATTTAAAGTGTAGAGTTTTTAAGTTGTCGGGGTTCGGAAGGGTTTGAAGATGAATCAAAAAAACAGAATCACGATTGAAACAACCGCACTTGACGATTGCCCCGCGTTGGCATTGATGAATAGACAACTGATCGACGAGGGGCAGCAGACAAACACGATGACGGTTTCGGAATTAGAAGACCGAATGCGCGATTGGTTTCAAAGAGGTGTCTATACAGGTTATTCGTTTCAATTAAATGGTGAGATCATCGGTTACGCGCTGGTTGACTTATCTGAAATGTGGGTGCGGCATTTTTTTATTTCCCGCGAACATCGGCGGCAGGGTTTTGGGAAAGAGGCAGTCGGTTTACTGTTTCAGCAACTCGGGGTCGATGAAATCGGGCTTTCCTGTATGACGGACAATCTGCCGGGTCAAGCGTTTTGGCGGAGTTTTAATCACGAGATATTCAGTGTTAAATTTAAAATCCGCAAGTCGGACAGTACCGAATAATCAATAGTATTAAAAAACAGGCGGACGCGATTGCGTCCGCCTGTTTAGTGAAGCCACTTACCGTTTATCCTCGCCTTGTTTTTCAAGTTCACTATATTTTATCATCCTGAGCGCAGCCGATGGATCTCGTCATCACCGAGTCAGTGGAATCCCTACCGTCTGAACGGGGTGACTTCCTCTGTTTTTGCCCGATTAACCAAAGCACCGCTTTCGTCAAACGTATATTCAAACACGTCACACGCGCCGCCGATGGTAAAAGACGAAGTCATCATTGAGAGATAGGTGTCGGTGATGCGCTCGACTTTCCAGATGAGCCGCCCGCTTTCATCCGCCGACAGCTTGGAACCGAGCGACCCCTCGACCGAATAAAACTCGCCGGGCACTCCGGTTTCGGGGTCGCAGACGAGCAATACCGCCGTGAAGTTCGCGCGCACCCGCTTTGTCAATTCCTCATTGGAAATGTCAAATTCCTCATGTTCAAAGATCGGGTTTAAAATCCCCGCGATGTCGTATCTGCCCCCGGCCGTGCCTTCGCCCGGATCGAGCTTGGGAACCGAATAGGCACTCAGCCAGATTTTGCCGTTGTAGTCGAACATATCGTTGATGAAATATTCCGCGTCCCGCGCGCTGTAGGTGAACGAATCGGCGAAGGTCCCGTCGGCGTTCACCTTCAACAGATATTCGCCCTCGGTATAACCGCCCATTTGCACGAGCCAGCCGTCGCCGAACTTTGCGGCGTTCCATATCCCCGCGTGGCTGCCGACCTTTTTTTCGGTGCGTTGAATCTTGTTTCCGCCGTAATCATAGCGGATGACCTCAAGCACCTTTTCGGTGGAATAATTATGCGTGACCCGGTCGTCGTCTTGGGTGATTTCGGTCATCGGCAGATTGACCATGCCGAACACCGTGATGCCGTTTTCGTCACAGACCGCTTTCTCAAAATATTCTCTTTGATATCCGTTATCGGCAGTGATGTCCCACAATATCTGCCCGTTTTGATCAAGCAGAGCCAATCTCCCGTATGTCGCTTGATCGGAGGAATGGCTGTCGCTGCATCCGAATAATACGA
The DNA here is from genome assembly GCA_964587625.1 of uncultured Eubacteriales bacterium. Lineage (GTDB taxonomy): Bacteria > Bacillota > Clostridia > Oscillospirales > JAKOTC01 > DAOPZJ01. Next base: position 47,954 of record CAZPLU010000005.1, on the reverse strand, counting down.
TATAATCTCCGTAAACGGTATAAAAGCTAATGGAGAAATCGGGGAGTTCCGCCTGCCAGAGCAGGGTGTCGCCGTCGTATTTTCCGAATAAAACCTTATCGGGCACATATAACGCGAGTGATTCGTCATATTTTTCCGTATAGTCGTACCGGTATTCTCCGGTGTCCAACGGAATATAGTAGTGATTGCCGTTGCCGTTTTTATAGTTCCAGAGCGCCTCGACGTCCTCCGGCGTCGGCGCGTTTTGCGAAATCTCGTAACCGCCGACGCTTTTTTGAATCACTTCGGCGGTCTTGCCATGGGCGAATTTGCCGGTCGTGATGTCGCGGCAGACGCTTTTGATCTCGCCGCGCGAAAGGCCCTCGGTCGGGAGATGATTGGTCGAAAAAAATGCCACGGCGGCGTTGTATTCCCTCGCCTCCGCCGCGATGGCGAACGCCGACGCGCCGCCGCTCAAAAGCAGCACGGCAAGACCTGCCGCAAGCGCGGGTTTCAGACGGAATTTACGCGACGGTTTTATTTTGCTTTCCAGCATTGCGATGGTTTTTTCATTGAAATCATCGTTTAATTTCACCGCGTTCAACGCCTCGCGGTAGTTGTTATGCTTCATCTTCAAAACCTCCCAGTGATTGTCTCAATAAACCCCGTGCGCGTGCCAGCCGGGTGCCGACCGTCGCGGGGTTGGTTCCGAGGACATTTGCGATCTCCCTGATCGAATAGCCCTCGTAGTAATACAGGTGGACGGGGAGCCGGTATTTCGGCGCGAGCGACAATACGGCTTCGAGCACTTCGCTCTGTTCGGGCGGCAGATAACCGGTCTCCTCGGCCAGTTCGAAGCGGCTGCGAAACCAACCCGTTTTTACGGCATTGCGGCTTTTGTTGATCGTCACCCGCAGCAGCCAGGCCTTTTCGTGCTCGGCGCTCTCGAATTTCGGCGCCTTTTGCAGATAAGCCAAAAAGACGTCCTGCACGACGTCCTCGGCGCTGTGCACGGATTTGACGTAGGTGAACGCCAGCCGCCGCAGGTTGTCGGAATAACGCGCCACCGCCCGCCCGACGCATTCAATGAGCTCGTTTGAATGCATGCCGTATCCCAACTCCTTTCATTGATAATACAACTCAGGTGTCAAAAATTTTTCACCGGGGCTAAAAATTTTATAAAAAGCCGCCTTTGCGGCGGTTCAAATCGGTATATTGGTGATTTTGTGATTTTGAGCGCAAGACGAAGAACCTCGGACAGACAGCAGCGAAAAAGTGCAATATTTATGATCTCCGAATTAAAATACCCTTCATAAACGCGCTCTCGTTGTGCGTCCGGCAGACAAGCGATTTTTCCTCCTCAGTACAGCCGATCAAAATTTTAATCTCGCTGTCTCTTTTCAATACATCGACAATACACATGATGGCGTCGTTTTTTCGCGCCGGATCGGTGCCGACCCAAACGTCGATGCCGCCGCCGTCCATGGAGGCGGTGTCTTTCAGATAACCGTAATCGACCGGGTAAATAAACGCGGGATAACGCGGGTGCGCGGCTCCTTTCGGGCGGTCGATCACGATCTCCGATTGCCCGACGAGCGTGTCGAGCGCCTCCCAAAATTTTTCGTTTTCCATCTTATTATGTCCTTTTTGCGATTGCTGCGAGCATCCGGTCATATTCTTTTTCGTCGATTTTAACCCGCTTGCGCATCACCAGATAAGCGCATCCGATCAAGACAATCGGCAGCAAAGTCATAAAGACCCGCAGCCAAAGCACCATCGAATCGGGCGCGGCGGACAGCAGCGCGGCGATTTGGTCGGCCTTCGCCGTTTCGTCGATCAGCTTCAGGTTGGCGTTTTTTTCAACCTCGGCAATGCCGCCGGTCAGCGTCGTCATGCCGATGGCGATATAGACGACGGTGATGGCCACTTGCTGCAGCGCGCTGCCCATTTTGGCCATGAACGGGCGCAGCGAGAAGATGATGGCCTCGTCGCGTTCCCCTGTCTTGTATTCGTTATATTCGATGGTGTTGGTCAGGCAAATCGTGGTGACCATATAAAACAGCGACTGCCCGAATCCGATGACAAACGCCTCCACGCACAGCAGCGCGACGTTCAGCGTTTTAAGCGCCTCGGTGTTCGGGATCAGCGTGCCGCCGAGGAAAAACAGCGCGTAGCCGACGGTCGTCATGATGACAGCGAGTTTGGACAGCGTTGTGCGTGAATATTTCGCGGCAAACGCCGGGTAGAGGGCGTTGATGGCGACCGAGGCGACGGCCCAGAAAGCCACGAACAGCGTGACCAAAAAGCCGTTGTAACCGAACGACAGGTACATATAATTGACGCCGAACGCGGTGATCAGCGTGCTGCCGAGGTTATATAACAGCATAATCAACGTGACCCAAAGCAGCTGATCGTTATGGAAAATGACATGAAACATCTTTTTCAGGCCTACGCTCTCTTGCTTGGGGCGCACGGTATTATCCTGCTTGACGCCCAGACAGAGGAGAATCTGGCTGACGGCTAAAAGGCCTGCGATAAACAGCACCACGGCGGCATAACCCGAGATCGAGCTGCCGCCGATGGCGTTTTCGCCGTTGGTGAAAATCGGAATCAGTCCGGTCGCGGCAATCGCGCCGATGCCGGCGAACAGGTTTGCCATTGAAGTCACGCTGTCGCGGTTTTTGGGGTCGCTGGTCAATGACGGCAGCATCGACCAGTAGGCGATGTCGTTCATCGTCCAAGTGATATCCCAGAGCAAGTATAAAATCGCAAACAGGCAGACAAACGCCCAGCCCTCGGCACGGTTGGTGAACATCGCGATTAAAACCGCCGCGTTTGTCACGCCGCCGATTAAAATCCAGGGCTTGAATCTTCCGAATTTAGAGCGCGTGTTCTCGATGATTCCGCCCATGACGGGATCGTTCAAAGCGTCCCAGACGCGAAAGACCGCCAAGATGATACCGAGCGCCGCGAACTGCTCGGGCGTGATCGCGCGCGTGAACAGGACATAGGTCAAAACATAGGTCGCAAAGAGCGTGTAGGCCATATCGCGTCCGAATCCCGGCAAGGTGTATGCCCACTTATTGCGCTTGAAAACGGTTGCCTCGGAGAGCGGTGCTTTCATGATCATAACCGTCCTTATGTACAGATTGAATCCGCGCTTGGAATTTTGTTTTTAACCAACCTCAGGTGACAATGGGATTTTATCATAAAAACCGCCAAAATACAACATAAAAATACAACACGGGCTTGCGATAAAGGGCGAAAAGAGATATAATACATTTCGCCGAATACGGCATAAGGCAGGGTAAAGATGGCGGAATTGCACGGAAAAGAGTATATACGCGGGTTAAAAGACGGGCTGCCGATCGGACTGGGATATCTCTCGGTCTCTTTTTCATTCGGCATGATGGCCGTGAACATGGGAATCCCGTGGTGGATTGCGGTGTTGATTTCGATGACGACGGTCACCTCGGCGGGGCAGTTCGCGGGAATCGGCCTGATCGTGAGCGGCGCGCCGATCATCGAACTGGTGTTGTCCCAAATCGTCATCAACCTGCGCTATTCGCTGATGTCGGCGTCGCTGTCGCAAAAACTCGACATGAGCATGACGACGCTGCGGCGGCTTGTCGTCTCATTCTTCGTCACCGACGAGGTCTACGGGGTCGCCAGCGAAAAACCGGACGAACTCGGCAATATTTATCTATACGGTCTGGGTACCGCACCCGTGATCGGCTGGACGCTCGGAACGCTGCTCGGCGCGTTGGCAGGCGGCATCATGCCCGACATGTTGCGCTCGGCGCTCTCAATCGCACTCTATGCGATGTTCGCCGCCATCATTCTTCCGCCGGCAAAAAAACACCGGCCGGCATTCGCTGTGATTGCGATATCGGTCGGGTTGAGCTGTATATTCAAATTTACACCGTATCTGAAAAATTTATCTTCGGGGTTTGTGATCATCGTCTGCGCGGTCGCCGCCTCGGGGTTCGGCGCGATTTGTTTTCCCGTCAAGGGTGGGGACGGTAGGCAATGACCGGCGCGGAGATGTTGTTTTATGTCATCGTTATGGCGGGGGTCACCTATTTGATCCGAATGTTGCCGCTGACGTTGATCCGCCGCAAAATCGAAAACCGATTTGCGATTTCATTTTTGTATTATATGCCCTTCGCCGTGCTCTCGGCGATGGTCATCCCCGATATCTTTTACGCCCCCGATATGATCTTGTCCGCCGCGGTCGGGCTTGTTGTCGCGGTCACGTTGGCGTTGTTTGATAAAAAGCTTCCGACCGTTGCGGCGTTTGCCTGCGCGGCGGTTTTCGTGATTGAGCTGGCATTCAAACTGCTCGGGTAACCGGATTTTGATGATTATTGATTGATACTCGGAGCCAAATTCGGTCCGAATCGCTTGATTTTTTGGGTGGTTGTCTTTTCGAGCGCCGCGGTCAAAATCTCCACGACCTTGATGTGTTTATAAGAGGGGATTTTTGCGTTGACGTCGCAGATCACTTGTTGAACCGCCGCCTGAATATCCTCCGCTTTCGGCAACCGTCCGAGGGTCTCTTTGATAAAGTCGAGATTCGGGAAAATTTTTGCCTTGACACGGACATCGCCGTTTTGTATATCCGCAAGCACGATGACCTCGCAGATTTCCGGCAGCTGTGAGATACGCGTTTCAAGTTCCTCGGGGTAAATATTTTTCCCGTTGGCGGTCACGATCACATTTTTTTTGCGTCCCTTGATATAGAGCGCGCCTTCATCGTCCAGACAGCCCAGATCGCCGGTACAAAACCAACCGTCGCGGAAGGCCTTTTGGTCGGCAGTGTCATCCCGGTAATAACCGAGCATGATATTGTCGCCTTTCGCGAGGATCTCGCCGATCCCGTCCTCGTTCGGCTCGTCGATTTTTAACATTACCCCCGGTACCGCCCTGCCGGTGGACGCCGCATTCAAATAAAAATCGGTGTTGCCCGCAAGGAGCGGGGCGCATTCGGTCAGTCCGTAGCCCTGCAGGGTGCGGATGCCGAGCGCCACAAAGTCCTCGACCAAAGAAGTGTCCAGATCCGCGGCGCCCACGATGAACAGGCGGATTTTCCCGCCGAGCGATTTGCGCACTTTGGCGCAGATGAGGTTGCGAATCAAAACCGGGACGCCGGAGAGCGCCTGCGATAATGTCCGGGTTTCAAAAAGCGGCTTATATTTTTCGGGGACTCCGGCAGTGACGGATTTTTTGATTTGTTTGTTCAGCGCTTTTAACAGGGCGGGGACGACCACCAAAACCGTGGGGTGATATTCGGTAAAGTTTTTCGAAATCTGTCTCAACCCGTCGCAGTAGGTGATGCAGGAACCCCGCGACAAAAGCAGCAGACAGTTGAGCGTGCACTCGTATGTATGGTGCAGCGGCAGAATCGAAATGGTCGTATCGGTCGGCTTGATTTTCACGGCGCTGACCGTGGAATGGATGTTCGAGCAGATATTATGTTGTGAAAGGCAGACGCCTTTTGCGTTTCCGGTCGTGCCCGAGGTAAAAATAAGAACCTGCATCTCGTCTTTTGAAATTTCAACCGCGTCGACGTCAGCGGTCTGTATCGGCATAACCGGCTGTGAGATACGCATGATATCGGAAAAATCAAAGCAGCGGACGCTTTCTGCAAGCAGCGGCTTCAGGTTTTCCAAATAAACATTTTCGCCGAAGACAGCGCTGCACTCGGCGCAAGCCATAAAATCCCGGACATCTTCGGGGCTGAGTTCTTTATCCAGTGGCACAACGACACCGACGACGGCCGCGCATAAATACGAAAGCGCCCACCCAAAACTGTTTTTTCCGATTACGGCGATGCGTTTGCCTTTCAATTTTAAATCAATCAGCAGTCGGCACAATGTATAAAACCTGTTTTTTAATTCATCGTAATTGATTTTTAAGTAGCGGTCGTCGCCGTCCTTGATGATAAAAGCGGTCTTTTTTGCGAATTTTTCCGCACTGTGGTTGATGATTTCTCTAAAATCGGAAAATCGGGTCTCGTTGTAAAAAGTTGCTTTCATGGGGTACGTCCTTATATTTGATCATTTAATAGTTAAAAATATGATGTCTTAGATTTCCTCAATACCGTGCGTCGAAAACGGGTTGATCACCGTTTATTCGGGGTCTTTGGCTCAAGGCGGGTGAGGACACCCCCTAAATGACACTATAGCAATATATCCGGAGAAATGCAACAAATTTGTCTATGATCCATATAAATTATTAAATATATAAAACTCAGTTGTAAAACGGATAAAAATACAGACCGCCGATATTTCCGTCTGAACGCATATGACTCAATTTTCGCTTAGTTTTGATTTTGATTCTTCGGATCCGTTTTTCGGTTGTTCGTCTGTCGGGATATTGCCGTCCTCATCCAGCCCTTTTATGTTGAGCTTCCGCAAGATATAGCGCTCCGTGGGTTCGGAGAGAAGCGCGAACAGCGGGATGCCCAAAATCATGCCGGGTATGCCGAACAACCGCCCGCACAATACGATCGAAATCAACACCCAGATCGGGCGCAGACCGGTATAATCGCCAAACAGCAGCGGCTTGAGTAAATTACCCTCGACGGCTTGCATCACAATCGTCCAAATCAAGAACCACAGCGCGCCGAGCGGGTTGACCAGCACGATGATCAGCAGGCAGGGGACTGCGCCGATGACCGGGCCGAAGGTCGGGATAAAATTGGTCAGCATCACAATCACGGACAGCAAAACGGGGTAGGGCAGCCCGAGGATGATCATGAACAAAAAGTTCGCGACGCCCACAATCAGCGAATCGACGATATTCCCGACCAAAAAATTGGTCAAAACTTTGTCCGCCCGATGGGCTGCGGCGCGAAATCCGGGCCAGGACTCCCGCCTGATAAAGGCCGCCGAGACGCGTTTGATGATGCGGCGGATGTGCTGCTTGTCCAACAGCACATAGATCGACATGATCAGCGACAAAAAGAAGTTGAATACGCCGCTGCCGATTTTGACGGATGTGTCGGCAATCTGCCCGATGTTGCTGCTGACCCAAGCGACCGCCGTTTTCATCAGTTCGCTGAAACTGCCCATAAATTCGTCCACATCGAAATCGATGAATGAGAACCGCGCCTCGAATTCGATCAGCGTATTGCGCAGGGTATTGAAATACCCCTCTAAATTGTTGAACAACATCATCACCGATTCGGCGAGCTGAGGGACCAGCAGCGCAATCGAAAGCGCCAAAACGGCGAGGAAGGCGATATAGGTGATGGTCACGCCGAATATATTTGCCAACTTGCGGCGCTTCATTTTCCCAAAGGCCTTGTTTTCGAAAAACTTGACCGCCGGATTCAGGATATATGCAAAAGCAGCCGCCCACAAAAACGGGGAAAGCACATTGATAACGCTGTCAAAAAAAGCGCCGACGCCCGAGATATTGCTGACCAGCAAATAAAAAGTGATCCCGCAGAAGATGACAATCAGCCCGGTGATGACCCTCGGGGTCTTAAAGTAAGCCAAAAACTTTTTCAAAATTTTTTACACCTCGTCTCACGTATTCCCCGGATACAAGCATATCATCGATGGCGGCGACCTGTCAATATACGGTTGTTTTTCCAACTGAAAAAAGGTATACTGATCCTGCCGGAGGTGGGGATTGTGTCAATGCTATTTCGGATCTCTTCAATCGTAAGCGATATCCCGCAGCCGCAAACCGCGGGCGATGTACAGCCGCAACCGTGGCTGGTTATCGTGATCCTACTGCTTGCGACGGGCATATGGTTTTTCACCCGAAACCGCAGAAGATAATAAACCCCGTCGGTTAATAAGCTGCATGGCTGCGCGTTTTTTATTTTCAACATAAAGAGCGCCCCATCAGGGCGCCCTCTATATGATTAAATATTCAATTAAGCCGGGGTGGGACTTCAGCGCCGTATGCTGACATGATCATCGAAAATTCGCGGCGTTTCAAGCCCTTGGATGTCAGTCGGTGCTAAACTCCGATCACCATAACTACATTCAAAACGCGACCACTCCCTTTGCATTGAACTTTCACTTAATTGTCCGGGGGAGTACCCTCCACGGCAACTGTTTTGTTTCTCAAGCAAATTTTCATACGAATCATTCCTTTCCTGAAAGGTGCAATTTGCTGTCGAGTCACAGTTTACCGTCCGCGTGTCGACTCGCGCGGACCGTCTTACTTCATCGGACTCACCCCTTTCCGGATAGTAACCCGTAGTTTCCTGAACTACGACTTTAGTATACCACGAAAAACCTTTTATGTCAACACGTTTTACAAAAATATTTTTATATTATTATAATAATTGTATATAATCACAAACAATTCGTGCGGTTAAGCCGTTTTTCGGTTGCATAAAAGGGGAAAAGACAAAGAAAACGGTTGTTTTTGTCATTATTATTTCATCGAGTCGACGCAAATCGTTGTTGTTCAGCTTTTTTATATCATCTTTTTCAACAAGACGGCTTGACCGCTCCGTCCAATTTGCCGCGCAGGTTTTTGAGTTGCACGGCGACGGCCTCGGGGGCGGGGCCGCCGTAGCTCTTGCGCCTGTTCACACAGGCGTCGGGTTTAATCGTCTCGAAAACGTCTTTTTCAAATACCGGTGAAAAGGTCTTGTATTCGTCGAGTGAGAGGTCTTCGAGCCGTTTTCCGGCTTTGACGCAGTGTTTGACCAGTTCGCCGACAATTTGATAGGCGTCGCGGAAGGGCAGGCCCTTTCCGACCAAATAGTCGGCGCAGTCGGTGGCGTTGATAAAGCCGTCGGCAGCCGCATTGCGCATTCTTTCGGCGTTGATTTTCGCGGTCGTAAACATCGGCGTGAACGCGGTCAGGCAGGCGCAGACCGTGTCGGCGGCGTCGAAAACCGCCTCCTTGTCCTCCTGCATGTCCTTGTTGTAGGCCATCGGAAGCCCTTTCATCACGACTAACAGCGCCGTCAGGTCGCCGTAGACGCGCCCCGCCTTGCCGCGGCATAATTCCGCGATATCGGGGTTTTTTTTCTGCGGCATGATCGACGAGCCGGTGCACCACGCGTCGTCGAGCGTGATAAAACCGTAAGAGACGCCCGACCAGAGAATGATCTCCTCGCAAAAACGCGACAGGTGGGTCATGATCATCGACAGGCAGAAGCAAAATTCCAACGCGAAATCGCGGTCGGACACGCCGTCCATCGAGTTTTCGCACACCGCCGAAAGCCCGAGCAGTTCGGCCTCGTAAAAACGGTCGGTGAAATAGGTCGTCCCGGCGAGCGCGCAGCTCCCGATCGGCGAGACGCAGGTGCGTCTGCGGCAGTCGGCAAGCCGGTCGATGTCGCGTAAAAACGCCTGTGCGTAAGCGAGGACATGGTGCGCGAACGTCACCGGCTGCGCGGGCTGCAGATGGGTATAGCCCGGCATGACGGCGTTGATATGTTCTTCGGCCTTGTCTGCGATCGCGGTGATCAGCGTTTTCAACAGGGCGGCGGTCTCGTCGATGGCTTCGCGCTGCCAAAGCCGTAAATCCAGCGCGACCTGATCGTTGCGGCTTCTTGCGGTGTGCAAATATTTTCCCGCGCCGCCGATGCGCTCGGTCAGCGCCTGCTCGACGAACATATGGATGTCCTCGGCTTTGGGGTCGATTTCAAGCGCGCCGCTCTCGAGGTCGTCTTTGATCCCGGTCAGCCCCGCGATGATCTGATCGCAAATTTCCGACGGGATGATGCCGCGGGCCGACAGCATTCTCGCGTGGGCGACGCTGCCCTCGATATCGGCTTTCCACAATCGTCTGTCAAAGCCGATGGAGGAATTGAATCCCTCGGCGATGTTGTCCGCCTCATGCTCAAATCTCGCGCCCCAGAGTTTCATAAACAGAACCGTCCTTTGCAGAAAACAAATTTAAACTTTTGCTTTTCCCTGATTTGCGACCTTCGCCGCTTTTTCTTTGATTGTCTCAAGGTCTCCCAAATACTTTTTACCGGCAACGGTGAAGTCCTCCGCAAATTCATAAAGTAAAGGAACTCCGGTCGGCAGATTGACCTCCGTGATCTCCCGTTCGTTGAGTTTTTCAAAAACCATAATCAACGCGCGCAGCGAATTTCCGTGCGCCGCGATCAGAACGCGTTCGCCGTTTAGCATACGCGGCTTGATCTCTTGCTTGAAATACGGGATAACTCTTGCAATCGTATTTTTTAAACTCTCGGTCAGCGGTAATTCGGATGGGTTAATCTTTCGGTATTGTTCCTGCAATGCCGGATTTCTCGGATCATCCGATTTCAACGCCGGCGGTTGGATGTCAAATGACCTTCGCCAAATATGCACCTGTTGTTCGCCGTATTTTGCGGCCGTCTCGGATTTGTTCAGGCCTTGCAGCGCGCCGTAATGCCGCTCGTTTAATTTCCACGACTTGATCACCGGCAGCCATTCGCGATCCATTTGCTCTAACACGAGATTGAGCGTATGAATGGCCCGTTTGAGAGTTGATGTAAAACAGACATCAAAATCAAAACCGCTCGATTTTAAAAGATATCCGGCTCCTTTTGCCTCTTTGATGCCGGTTTGGGACAGGCCGACGTCCGTCCAGCCGGTAAACCGGTTTTCGAGATTCCATTCGCTCTCCCCGTGCCGCAGCAGTATCAGCTTCATATACAAATTATCCTCTAAAGCAAAACCTTTATAATGTCTTGATAAACGCCTCAATGCGCCCCAATGCCGTGGCTAAATGGTTGATCGAATACGAGCACGAGATGCGCGCAAAACCCCTCCCGCTCTCTCCGAACGCCTCGCCCGGAACAATTGCGACATGTTGCTGTTTCAGCAGCCGCTCGCAGAATTCTTCACCCGTCAAGCCGAACGCGTCGATCTTGGGGAAGACGTAAAACGCGCCCTCCGGCTCAAAACAGGGAAAGCCCATCGAGCGCAGCGTTCCGACGATCAAACGGCGGCGCATGTCGTATTGGCGGCGCATCTCCTCGATATCTCCGTCGCCGTGGCGCAGGGCCTCGACGGCGGCGTGTTGGGCGGTCGTCGGCGCGCACATGATGGCGAATTGGTGCAGTTTTGCAAGCTGAGCGGCAATCTCTTTGGGCGCAGCCGTATACCCCAAACGCCAGCCGGTCATCGCATAGGCCTTTGAAAAGCCGTTGACAATCACCGTGCGCTCCCGCATGCCGGGCAGCGAGGCGAAGCTGGTATGATGATGCCCGTAAGTCAATTCCGCATAGATCTCGTCCGAGAGCACGACGATATTCGTATCTTTGAGTACATCGGCGATTTTTAACAACTCGTCCCCGGTCATGATCGCGCCGGTGGGGTTGTTGGGGAAGGGCAGAATCAACAATTTTGACTTCGGCGTGACGGCCGCTTTGAGCGTCTCAGCCGAGAGCTTGAAATTATTATCCATCCCGCAGGGCAGGGGCACGACCTTTGCGCCGCAGATTTTCGCCAGCGGTTCGTAGCACACAAAACACGGCTCGGGCAGCAGCACCTCGTCGCCCGGGTTTACGAACGCGCGCAGCGTGATGTCGATGGCCTCGGAGCCGCCGACCGTCACAACAATTTCGTCATCGCGATCATATTCGAGGTTGAAACGGCGTTTTAAATACTTGGAAATCTCAACGCGCAGTTCGGTCATGCCCTTGTTTGCGGTATATTTGGTCTTGCCCTGTTGTAAAGAATCGATGCCGGCCTGACGGATGTGCCACGGGGTCTGGAAATCGGGTTCGCCGACGCCCAACGAGATCACATCGTCCATCGCCTCGGCGAGGTCGAAAAACTTTCGGATGCCCGAGGGTTTCAACGACTGTACCAGCGGGTTGAGCAGCAATTTATAATCGATCACAGGATGACCTCTCGTTTCTCGTCCGTGTCGCCGTTTTCAAGGAAGTATACGCCGCCCTCTTTATAGCGTTCCAGCACGAACGTGGTGTCGGTCGAGGTCACGGAGCCGAGCGGGGAGAGGCGGGCAGAGACAAAATGCGCCACCTCGCGCAGATTTTTGGCCGACATCGTCAGCGACATATCATAGCTGCCCGAGACCAAATAGACGCCGTCCACCTCGGGCATGGTCATGATCCGGCGGGCGACGGCCTCGAAACCCTGTTCGGGCTGCGGGGTGACTTTGATGCGGATGAACGCCTGAATGAACTCCCTGCCGGCCTTTTCCCAGTTGATCACCGCCCGGTAGCCGCAGATCACGCCCTTGGCGGTGTATTCGTCGAGTTGTTTCGCGACGGCCTCCTCGGTTTCGCCGGTCATCAGCGCCAGCTGCGCCGCCGTGAGACGCGCGTTTTGCTCGAGCAGGGAGAGGATGTTCATTCCGTTTGCCATGGTAAGTCAACTCCTGTCTGTTCAGTCAAACCGCACCCGGTGCGGTTCCCTTTTATGATAGACCGTGAACGACTCGAATCCGAGGGATTTTGCCAGTTCCGCTCCGACGCGGGCGTTATCGGCATACACGGCCCTGTGGTCGTCGGTTCCGATGGTAATCATCTCGCCGCCGAGGTTCTTATAGGCGGCCAATATCGTTTTGGTCGGCATCGGCTCATGCCCCCCGCCCGTCGAGGAGAGGTTGATTTCAAGCGCCTTTTTTTCTTTGATTAAAAGTTTTAAAACATCCTTGATTGCGTCAAACCAGCGGGTCTCGTCCGGTTTTACACCCTGCCGGTACATTTTTCGGAACGGGTAGGTCATATGCGCCAAAACGTCGAAATCGCCCCAGGCGATCACCTTGCACAATAAATTGAAATAGTCGTCAAGAAGCGGCAGGTTTTTGCCGCCGGTAAAATCGATAAAATAAAAATCCTCTTGATCGGGGATCTCGTGCTGGCTCGCCAGCACCACGTCGAACGGCAGGCGGGCGACCAATTCGGACGCGGTTTCGGGGCAAAAGACCGGCTGCCCGATCTCGACGCCGAAAGCGATGTCAATGTCGCTGAACTCGCGCTTTTGGATTTCCAGTTGCCGCTGCAGCCGCGAGAACCGCTCCGTGAACTTTTCCAGCCGGTTGGTCTCGGGGTCGGCGGCGCTGAAATCGGCGTGGTCGGTGACCGCCAGATATTCGATTCCGGCGGCCCTGCGGCTCTCGATCAACGTTTCGAGCGGGCATTCGGAGTCAAATGAAATATTTGTATGCGTGTGGTAGTCCTGCAGGGGCATAAAGTAAAACACCTCCGATCCTGATAACATAGCCAGTTTAGCATATTATTGTCGTTTTTACAACCGCAAAATAGGTTGTTGCGCATCGCGTTTTGTGTTATGATAAAAAAGAATTTTCGTCAAGAGGGGATTTGCGCAATGAGTGACATCCGCAACAGTATTTTTGCGACCGACGCCGAAAGAGCGCGGCTGGATAACCTGTTTCAAAAATGGCATGACTTTTGCTTTAATTATGAAAAGGCCGAGCCGAAGTTGATTTTGCACGCGCCGCTCGAACGGAAATACACCATCGGCGAGTGTATGCGCAACCCCGCCGCGTCGATGGAACAGCAAATTGAAATTTTCCGTTTCCATCAGGCGGTCGGCGACGACGCCTATCCCGCCCTGCGCGCCGAATTCGGAACCGTCCCGGTCTCGGAGGCGTTCGGCTGTAAAATTTACCGGCGCGAAAACGAATTGCCCTGCACCGAAAGCACCGTTGTGAACAACGCGAAAGAAATTGAAGAACTTGAAATCCCGGACGAAACAAGCGGCAGCTTCCCCGAAATCGACCGGCATTACGAATATTACCTCGAAAACCTGCCCTACGGCGTCGGGTTCATGCTGCCCGACCTGCAGGGCCCGTTCAACAACGCCCACCTGCTGCGCGGCAACGACATCTTCACCGATTTTTACGACGAACCGGAAGCGATTGAGCTTCTGCTCGATAAGGTGACGCGCTTTCAAATCAAAATGACCCGCCGGTATCACGAATTGTGCGGCATCGGAAAGGGCTTTTTATACGACTGGAGCGGCGTCTGGCGTGGCAATTTACGCATTTGCAACTGCACGTTGCACAATGTCTCGACCGCGTTTTATGAGACCTACATCAAAAAATACGACCGCATGCTGCTCGACGCGTTCACCGAGGGGCGCATCCACTATTGCGGCACCCACGACAACGGGCAGATGGCGTCGTTTTTTTCGATTCCGAACCTGTTCGGCGTCGACTTCGACGGCGCGCACCACGACGTATGGGAGCTCTCAGCGCGCGCGCCGGAGCGGGTCGCCCTGCTTCCGTACATGAATCCCGAGCGGGTCGCTCCGATTCTGGCGGGAAAAATCCCCGAAAAGCGCAATGTCATTTATCAGATTTATACCTCGTCTTTCGAGGAGGCCAAGACCCTCTGCGCGGCGATGAAAGCGGTGTTAGGCAGAGACGATTGAATCTGACAGGAGGAAAATCATGAAAAGGCTGCACGCCCCGGCGCTTTTATGTTTATTGAGCGCGATTTTATTGACCGGTTGCTCCGTTCCCTCCCTCTCCGGCTCCGAGACGGCTTATCCGCATGAGCCGGTCAAAGGGACATACGGCGGAAAAACGATTGAGATGTCTTATGCGTTTATTTCTGATATCGACAGCGCCAGCGTGGATTTTTATAAACCGCGCAACGGTTATCGGTATGTCAACGGCTATGTGATCTTGCTGTTAAATGAAACCCAGCGATATACTTTTATGGATAAAACCGGCGAAACGATCGGAAGAAGCGGATTTTGGCAATGCGATTCTTTCGGTCCGGACGGCCGCGCTTTGATTGAGCTTGAGAACGGTACGTGGGCAACCATAAATGCCGAAGGAAAAATAACAGGATCGGGAATCGATCCGTTTTATCATTCGGATACACGGCCCTCCGGGGCCTCCCGCAATATCGGAGAGGATATGTATCTTTACGACGGAGATGTTTTACCGGACGGCTATACATTGCTCGGATTGATGGACAGGAACGGGTATAAGCTGACCGAGACGATTTTTAAAAATACCGGCATATTCACGAACGGTCTTTGCTTTGCCAAATTAGCCGAAGGGGAACATAAAAACGTCGTCATCAATACGAACGGTGAGATCGTGGGCCGGACGCCGGATGCCAACGATTGGGCGGCCATCCTATCCGATCATTCGGTCAGCATCATGTCGGGCGAACCCGGCGCCTATTATTTTCAGGTGTATGATTTTAACGAAAACCTTTTGAACGAGACGCGTTTTGATTTAATCGGCGGGGCATATCACGGGCTGGCGCTGATTTTGCAAAACGGCAAGATCGGCTTGATCGACGTGGACGGTGAAGTCGTTATACCGCCCGTTTTTGACTACGATAAAATCCCGTATGACCGGGGAGCGAATGATCCCTGGATTTTTAATCCGACCTACATGGACGGGGACATCATATTGATCCCGGTCAACGGGAAAGTGGGCGCGTTGAAAATCACGCGGTTTTAGCAAGATTGGTACGGGAACAGGTTATGATCAATAATGATAAAAAGTTTAATGCAAATGGACGGGAGGAATGGAGCGGATTGAAAAAGGTCATATGTATCTTAATTTTGACTGTCGTCGCACTCTGCGGGTGCGGAGGAGGAATCAATGTTTCCTCTGCATCTTCCGAAGCCGTAAACGCTGTCACCGCAGACGTTGTCAGCCGGATAAAGCTCTCTTTTGAGAACGACTCCTTCTTGCAGCAACTGATGGATATGGAATGGCAGCATGATTCCGCTCAGGCCGTTTTGGGCAAGCGCGACGCTTATTTCAACCGATATGACGTTTACTTTGATCAAGGAATCAATGTCAAGTACAGCGAAATAACTACATATTACCCGGAGTCCATCGGATATTATACCGAACCGGTCGGGAATATCGAAACCATTATATTGAACCAAAATTATAAAGGCGAGATCGCAGACGGCGTTACGATGAAAAGTTCCAAAAAAGCAATCATCAGCCGCTTGGGAAAACCGCAGTTTATCGACGATTCATTGTACTTATTCGGGTACAGAGCGGAGGACTTTTATCTCTTTTTTATTGGCAGCGACCGGATTGAAGAAATTTCCGTCTATCCTGTTTTCGCCGAAGCGAATCAAGCCGAAGCCCTGCGACAGGCGCAGGCGCTTTGCCAAGAGAGCGGGTACTCCCGCGAACTGGCCGAAAAACTGGCCGAGCACTTCGCGGCGCGGTTTCAAAATTACAATTATCATTATGCGTTGGTTTTTCAAGACAGATATACAAGCCGGGCCGGAAAAGTGGGTTATGCCTCCTATACGGCGGGAATCGAAATTCAATGGGATAATCGCAAACAAAACGGCCCCATCCTGCGTATTTACGGAAACACCGGTTCGCTGCCGTCAATCGAAAATACGGCTGATATCGCCGATCGGGACGGAAACGTGCTGATCGAATACCAATTGACCGACGATCTGGTTTTTATAAAAGAGCAAAACCGTATTCACGAAAAAGCCGAAGCCGCACAACGGGCGGCAGAAGAGGGCGTGGTTTCGCCCGACGGCAATGTTATCCTTGTTGATAATCAAGATTGGACTTCGCCGCTCGTCACCGGATTTAACGTCCTTTATAAAGACGGAAGCGAACCCGATTTTACAATTTTGACAAGCCCCTTTTTCGGCGGCGCCGTTTGGATCAACGACCGTTACTTTTTGTGTAATTTTTCTAAAAGTTCTCTGATGATCTACGATCTGCAAACAAAACGAAGCAAATTATTGAGCCGTTCCATGTACTTTATCGAGGTTTCACCTGATAAAATTACCGTCGATCAAGGAACCGGAGAGGGCGACGCCATTATTACATATTCTTTTGACAAAGACGGCTCCATCGTCTTATCGTGCGATCATCAATCATTCTATGCGAATTCACCATGGGCAGAAACAAATTGATGAACAGAGGGCCAATTACATTAATCAGGGAGTGTATATTATGCCAAAAAAGATATTTTACGCGGTCATTTTGATTTTCGTCCTGCTCTGCGGGTGCGGGGAAAGAGGAAATGTTTCATCGGCGCTTTCTTCCCAAGAGAACGCCGGAAGCTATTATGTCGGCGCGCTCATCGGCGGCGACGTCTTTGACCTGCCCGCGGAGGGGGGCGCCGCGGCCGCGTCGGTGCAATGCAAAAGCAAAACCGTGGAGCTGACGCTGTCCTACGCGGGCCCGAACACGCGGGCGCCGGCGCTGACAATCGACGGCAGGCCCGTCGCGATCAGGGAGTGCTGGGGCGTTTCGTCGGCGCAAGCGCTCGACGATCTGATCCTGCTCGTCGTGAATTCCGGCGGCGATGTCACAGGCATGAATTTTTACGTGATCGACACCGGTGGAAACGTGTTGTTGCATATTCACGACCTGGACGGTAACGGGATGTATCTCACGCATTTCGACATAGAACAATACGGCTATATCCACTTCCGGATCGAAGGGGACCGGCTGATTTTTCAGGGCACGCGGCGGTATCACGGGCCGTCGATATTCGCCGGCACCAGCAATGGGATCGCCGAGATCGAATTGAGGGACGGCTACGGAAACCTGACCGACAACGTGGATAAGATCCCGGACGATGAAGTGATCGAACGGCGGTATGAGATGCGGTACCTCGGGGACGGGAAATTCGGCCCGCTCGCCGAGGGCGAGGTCACGATGACCTATGAGGAATTCAAGCAAACGCTGTACGAAGACCGGTGACGCCGGAGCGTGAATCCATTCCGATCGGGTATGTACGCGAAAGTTTTAAGGAGCCATACTTTGAACATTTCGCATCTGAGATATCATCAAAACGGATAGGAGGCACACATGATGTTAAAGAAGTCCATATATATCTTGGTTTTAACGGTCGCCGCGCGTCTGCAATACGCTGTATAAAAACTTCTTTTCGGGCTGGCTGCCGACGGTGGAATACGAGTAGGTTGGCGGGCTCAACCTCGAGGTCTACGGCGGAGACGGGAAAAAGGGCTACGTCGAACTCTGGTTCGCCGTGAGAAAAAAGGCGTCATTGTGATAAAAAGAGCATAGAACAATGAGTATCCGAACGGTTTTTGACCGTTCGGATATTTTTATCGCCTGAAATTGGCGGATTGTGCCAAAAATAAAATCATCATATTGCAATTCGGACGAGCATAAGGTATAATAATGATATCCATCACAGCAAATGTCTCCGGGAGGTGCGATGCATGAACGAAAATAATCCGGTCAATCAATTGACGCAATCCGAGCCGACCAAGCCCTTCTTAATCCCCGGCGACAAGGACGGCGAGATGAAACAGATTTTGACCGCCGTTTTTGACGCGATGGCGGAAAAGGGATATAACCCGATCAACCAGATCGTCGGCTATATCCTGTCGGAAGATCCCACCTATATCACGACTTATAAAAACGCCCGGTCGCTGATTCGCAAGATCGACCGGGACGAGCTGTTGACGGCGCTGCTCAAGTCCTATCTCGCCGATTAAAACAAAAGAATCAGCAGCACGGCAGGCCGTTTCGGCTTGCCTTTCTCTTTGCCGAAGATTGAACTCAAGGAGCGTAAATCATGGGCGGAATATTATTCAACGAGGATTGCAATCACTTTATTTACACACGTTACCGCAATCATATCAAAGTCGGCCTGAAAGAGCTGCATGAATTCATCGACCAGTATCAAGACACGGGCGTGACCGACTTCTTCCTCAACGTCAACGGCAGCATCGCGTGGTTTCCGTGCGAGAGCCGCGACGACGCGCTGCGCAATTATGAACGCGTCAAAAAAGCGGGCGGAAACCTCGACGGGGAGCTCCCGCTGTCCAACGGCGGCTATGTCGAGGTGCTGAAAAGCATCTATTTCGATCAGGGCCTCGACATGTATCAAATCTGGATCGCCCGCCTGCGCGAGATCGGCATAAACCCCTGGATTTCGCTCCGCACCAACGACGTGCATAACAACGACGACGAAAACCATTTTTTGCACTCGTCTTTTTTCCGCGAGAACAAGGAAAAGCGCCGCGGCCTGCACCACACGCTCGGGGCCTGCGACTACTACGACAACGCCCTTGATTTTTGTTATCCCGAGGTGCGCGAACACCTATTCGCATTGGCGGCCGAGGTCTTGCAAAAATTCGACATACACGGGCTTGAACTCGACTGGATGCGCGAAATCTATTCGCTGCGCATCGGCCGCGAGGAGCAGGGCGCGAAGCTCATCACCGAACTGATGGAGCGCGTCCGAAAAGAAGCCGACAAAGCGGAGCAAAAATGGGGCCACCCGATTCAAATCGCCGTGCGGCTGCCCGCGGACCCGCTGCTTGCCCTGCGGCTCGGCTTCGATTTTTTTGAATGGGTCGATCGGGGTTTGGTTGATTTAATCACGGTCACGCCGCGCTGGGCGACCTCGGACAACGATATGCCGATCGATTTTTGGAAAAAGCTGCTCGCCGGAAAGCCGGTCAAACTGGCGGCGGGGCAGGAGGTCTTGATCGATTCGATGTTCACCGAGCCGAAAAAAGCGGTTTTATATAACAGCGTCGAGACCGCGCGCGGCACGGCCGCCGCCAACCTCGCGCTGGGCGCGGATTTCGTGTATTTGTTCAACTACATGGATGACCCCTCGGGCGAACAGGCACTGTTCCACGGGGAACAATATCGGCAGATGCTCAAAGAACTCGGTTCCACCGATGCGCTGGCGGGCAAACCGCGCCGTCATATCGTGACCTACCGCGACGTCAAAGCGCCCGGCATACCGCATAAAAACCCGCTTCCGCTCGAGTGCGCAAAACGCGGCGGCGGCAATCCGGCCTTTGTCGGCAAATCCGAATATAAAACGCTGCGCATCCCGGTCGGCAAAGTGGCGCCGGGGACAAAACTGTACTTTGTGTTGGGGGTTGATGAGGGCAGAGGACTCTCCGAATCAGATTTCGACGTCTTTCTCGACGCCGAAAAGTTAAACTATACGGGGAGAACGACACTTCCCGCACCTTGTTATCCCGGATTGGAATACCACGCTTTTGAGATCGCAAACAGACCGGAAATGCCGACGGCGCATATCGTCGAGATCGCCGCGATGCGCGAGCCCTTTACGGTCAAATGGGCTGAGATTGCAATTGACGTCTTTTAAAAAACGGATAAAATTCACCTCGTATGGAAAACATTTTTGTCGATTTCGCCCTATTTGTGGTTGACAAGCCGCTGTGAGACATTATATAATAACTTTATGCTTGTATGCGATTGACAGTGTGCGCATATATGTGTATGCCAAGCATTCGTATGCGGTTTCGACCTCGCCGGGAAGGGCTGAAAGTTTGAAAATACATATTTCGAAATACGATCTGCGGAAGGATGGCCGTGTATGAAAAAATTTTTCGGCGAATTCAAAGAATTTGCGGTCAAGGGAAATGTCTTCGACATGGCCATCGGCGTCGTCATCGGCGCCGCTTTCGGGAAAATCGTCTCCTCGTTTGTGGCGGATGTCATTATGCCGCCGCTCGGAGTCCTTTTGGGCGGCATGGATTTTTCGAAAATGAGCTTCGAGCTGGCCAAAGCGGTGGGTGAAACGCCTGCGGTAACGTTGAACTACGGGCTGTTCATTCAGACAATCGCAGAATTTCTCATCATTGCGCTGTGCCTGTTCTTTGTGGTAAAAGCCGTCAACGCAATGCGCAAAAAGCCCGCACCCAAAGCCCCGGCGCCTCCGCCCGAACCTTCGAAAGAGGAAGTTTTGCTCACCGAGATTCGCGATCTGCTCAAAGAACAGAGCACACAGTTGAAAAAATGAAACGCCTGGCTCTTACCGTTTTGGGTTGCGCGCTGTTGTTTTGCGGATGTGCCGAAGTGGGGACAATCTCTTCAACGGTCACCGATATTCTACCGGCGTCACAGACCTCGATCGCGGAGTCGAGTTCTCAAGCAAAATCTTCGCCAACGCAGAGCGCGCCATCTGTCAACGTCTCTTCGCAAAACGCCCCCTCTCCAAGCACGCCGTCTGTTGCGCTGACGGTCTCCTCCGACGAGATCCGCCCCGGAGAATTTTTAATCGTCCGGGTGGAGGGCAGCGGGGATAACGCGCTTTGGGCGCGGTTCAGCGAAGTGACCTCCAAGGTCTTCGAACTGCTCAAAGAAGACGGACATTTCATCGGATTTGTCCCGCTGTCGAGCACGACCGGCAAGACCGGCAAGGTGCAGATTCTCCGATCTCAAAACGGCGAATACGCCGTTATCGCGCAAAAGACGATCAAGTTCGTCAAAAGGACTTTTGAAAGACAGGACTTGACGGTGGTGTCCGGCTCGTCGATGGCAGAGGCGGGCGGCAGCGAAAATCTTGATTATGACAAGGAAATTATCGCACAGGCGACCGGCGTTTCAACGCAAAAATTGTTATTTGCAGGCGGATTCGTGATGCCCGCCGAGGGTCGGATTTCCACCCAATACGGGATGCGCCGCTACACCAACGGGACATACAGCTCGGCGCACTCGGGATATGATATCGCGGCCGATGAGGGGGATCCGGTCATTGCCGCCGGAGCGGGACGCGTTACATATGCGGGAAAATTAAAATTTTACGGCTATACCGTCATTATTGATCACGGTTTCAACATATTCAGCTACTATAATCATTTATCAGAGTTATCCGTCGAGACGTGGCAGACGGTTTCGACAGGTGAGAAAATCGGAGAAATCGGCTCCACGGGATACGCCACCGGTCCGCATCTGCATTTCAACATCAAAGTAAATGGCGTCAACATCGATCCTGCGGTACTGATCGGTACCGATGACATATACACACAATTGGAAAGGATGAACAACCAATGAAAAACCCCTTGCTCTATCCCGCGGATAAAGAACAAATCGCATTTGACGTTGTCAGACGGGATAAGAACATTCAAAACCTCAGATTGGAGGCATTGGTCGAAAATATGTTCCTCGGCACCGGATTCACGCTGTCGATCGAACAGCTGTACGACCTGACGACGAACGACGCCGAGATCATCGCATTCCGCAACGGCATGATCGACGACCTCATCGCCAATCCGAAGTTGGAAAAGGCCTTCTTCCTGATTCCGTCCTCGCTGGCCTATTTGAAGGAATTCACCCGCAAGATGGAATACCGTGACAACGTCATCTGCCAGATCGGCCTGAAATATCGCCGCCTGTCGTTGTACGCCAATCTGATGAACGCACTGCGCGAGGCGTTCGCGGATCCCGAGGTCAAGACCAAATCCGAGGCCATCGAAGTGCTCAAGAAGATGGTCAACGACTATTATGACAACGACGAAATCGACAAGATGCTCCATGATTTTTCAAAGGTTGACACCTCCTGGCTCGATATCCGCGGTTTCGCCCTCGGCGCGAACCTGAAAAACGGACAGATTCTCCAATCGATGACGGTCGATGAGTTCTCCCACGAGCCGTATGACAAGAGCTCGATTTTCGTCTATTGGAAAGAAGAAGAGATCAAGGGCGTTTCAAACCTGAAAGCGATGCCCAACATCTCCAACCTCGGTCTTTTCCAGAACGAAGCGTTGAATATGATTCACGAACACTATAAAGGATCGGTCAAGGAAATCAGAGCCATCTGCAACAAATACAAACCGCAGGGTCTGCAAGAATTCCAGAACGTCGACGAGGCCTTTTCTTTCTATGCCGGCGCGCTCAATCTGATCCGCCGCCTGCGCGATCAGGGTTTCTCGATGTGTCAGCCGACGGTTGTCGACTCCGAAAAGTTCCTGCTCCAAGCCACTGAGATGTACCCGATACTGCTGGCGCTTGACCCCGACAACGAAACGATCAAAAACGAAATCACTTTCCCGGTCGAAGGCAAGTTCTACTTGCTGACCGGCGCAAACAGCTCCGGCAAGAGCACCTATATGACCGCCACCGGCCAGTTGATCTGGCTGTTCCAGCTGGGCTTCTACCTGCCCGCCGAAGAGGTCAAGATCTCACCGGTGCAATCGATATTCACGATCTTCTCGGGCGGCGAGACCGACAACTATGAGGACTCGCGGATGGGTGAAGAAGTCCGTCAGATCACCGAGATGCTCCCGAATGTCACGACGAACTCGATCGTCATCATGAACGAGCCGCTGACGTCCACAAGCCCGATGGAGGGCTCCCAGATCTGCGCCGACTTGATCAAAACACTGCTTGACAGCGAAGTTTCGGGCATCGTGGCGACGCACTTCTACGAGTTGTACGATTTTCTGCCGGCCATTGAAAAAGCGCATCCCGGAAAGACCGGCAGCTTGATCACCCTGACCAAACCCAATCCCGAAAGCGATATCGCCATCCGTACCTACAAGATCAAAACGGGTGCCCCGCAAAAGAAGAGCTATGCGCTTGAAGTCGCGGCATCCCACGGCATCACTCTGCGTCAGATCATGCACCGATTCGACGAGAGAGAGATTCAACTCGAAATCGATAAGCCGACCATCATGCAACTGCATGAAGACGGCGACTCCGATATGAATTAAAGGGGGCACAACAAGATGTTTGATTTACTTTGGATGACGGAAGATCCTGTTGTTAACCGCGTACCGAGCTTTGACGAACTGTTTATCGAAAACCTCGACCTTGACTTTTTGGTTGAAGCCATGTTCGACGGCATGGACAGCAAGATCAACGCGCTGCAGCTTTGCAACCTGTTCGCGCTTGATAAAGAAGTGGTTTGTGAGCGCCAAAACATCATCAAGAGTTTACAGCGCCACCCCGATCTGCTGGATCTGTTCAAAGACCTGCTGAAATCGATCAACGACTGGCAGGACTTCTTCTCCATCCCGAACATGGACGATTCCACCAGCGATCTCGAGGCGTTCTTTGCGATGAACAAATACGCGTTTGCGGAGACCTATTTCAGCATTTTAGAAAAACTCTACACCACCCTCGGCAAGTATCAGGATGAGGACGATCTCGGATACGGCCTGAAGCAGTTTTTCGGATATGTCAAAGAGGCCTACGAGAGCGAGGGTTATAAAAAGATCATCGAGACCTGGAAAGAACGTCTGCCGAATCTCGACGACCCCAAGAGCATTACGCTCGGTTTCAACTTCAATGAGAGCTTCGAAATTTCCCATGTCAAACTGCTCTCTGTCAACGATTATTCCTACATCGAACCGCGTGAACGCGAACCGAAAAACAAAGAGCCGTTCAAGCGCGGTCTGACCGATTCCTATCGACTCAAAGATGACCTTGCCAACCGCTCCGGCTTTAACATGGGCGATATGACAAAGCAGACCGCCAGCTCTCAGAGCGCGACCCACGCCAGTGAGGGTGTGAGGATGTCCAACTTTGTGCGCGGGGCGCTCGGCTCTTGCGTCGGCGAGGCCGGTCTGCGTGTACGCGACTATCTCAAGCAGGTCACCAGATGGATTTTAAACCTCAAGCAATCCCTGACATTCTATATCGGCGTCTTCAACTATCTCAGCAAGATCGAGGCGCTCGGCGGCGCGTATTGCTTCCCCGAGATCTGTGACGACAAGAGGTATTTCGCCTCGGAACTCTATTTGCCGCTGTTGCTGTTGGTGCTCAAAGGCAGCCGTCCGGTCATTCCCAACGATATCGACTTCGTTCCCGAAGGGCAGTTCGCACTGCTCACGGGTGCCAACCAGGGCGGAAAGACGACTTTCCTGCGTTCGGTCGGCGTCGGTCAGCTGATGTTCCAACTCGGTATGCCGGTCGGCGCAAAAAAGGCCAAAATGGGTCTTGTCGACAACATCTTCACGGTCTTTGCGCTCAAAGAAGAGGTCTCCACCACAAAGAAGGGCAAATTTGACCAGGAAATCGCCCGTGTCGGCAACATGATGAACCACATTTCCAGCAATTCAATGGTGTTGTTCAACGAGCCGCTGACCGGAACCGGCACCGCCGAGACCCTGATCATTTCCCGCGAGATCACGAGCACCATCAAATTGCTCGGCGCACGCGGCATCTGGGTCACCCACTTGCACAAACTCGCCAAGGATATCTACCGGCTCAACTCGCTGCTCTCCGGGGCTCCGCTCAAATCCTTGGTTGTTCAAATCAAACGCCACGAGAGCAACCAATACAATGTCCCGACCTATCACCTGATCGAACAAGCGCCGGAAGGCACTTCGCACGCCTATGACGTTGTCGAGCGCTTCGGATTGAAGCTTGACCGCGTCGACGTGAACAATAAGTGAACAAAAAGTGAACAAATAAACCCCCGGGGCTTTGCCCCGGGGGTTTTCGATTATACTGGTATTTATTTGTGAAATTAAAATCAGTATTACCGTGGCAGCGGACAACGCCAGCCGTTAAAGATCGGAGAAATTGCATTTCGACAGACATCGCGTCTGTTGTCGCACATGCCGGACTCTCTCCCGCATCTGAAATCATCATAGATGGGTGTTCCGCCGCAGCAGATACAGAACCGATTATTAAAAATCGGTGTGTTCCCGCAGCAAACCGGGCGACGGTTATCATTACAACAAGCCATATATAGTGTCTCTCCCCAAAAATTTGGTGGGCCTCACCAATCTATCATATGTGATCTGAAAAGAAAAGGACACATCCAATACCAGCGACTGTAACAAAACAATCCCAAGAAAAAAACTCGTTCATCTGAAAAGATGGGCGAGTTTTTTGTAGAGCAGTCGTTTTTAACAATTGGTGTTTTTCATATGGGGCTTATGTTGCAATCCCCTATTGAAAAGCCGCGGGACTTTCCGAAATCACTTCGGATGACTCTGCTTCCGAGCTCACATCGGAGGAGACCTCCGGGTTCGATTCGGACGGGATCTCGGGTTCGCTCGGCGCCGAGGGTTGCGAGGGTTCATCGGGGATTTGGGTTCCGCCCGGGGCCACAATGCCGTAGTTGACGAAATAATCGATGATACCCCTGACCGTGGCGCGGGCGAATCCGTCCTGCGTATTGGGATCGATCATCTTCTGCAATTCCGCCGAGTTGCTCATAAATCCGTATTCGACCAGCGTGGAGGGGCAATACCAGTGCCTGGTGACGTAGAACGGGTAGTAGTTGCAGCCGCGCTTATAGGCGTTTGAATTTGCGCCCGGATACATATTGCTGTCGTAGTAACTGATCATGCGTTTGTAAATCGAATTGGCAAGATCCTTGGAGAACGGCATGAAGTAGAAGGCGTCCGTGCCGATTGCGTTGACAGAAGCGCCCCAGTTGTGGTGAACGCTGATGTAGATGTCGGGCCGCAGTTTTCCGCACTGGATGGTGCGATTCTCGATGGAGATATAGACGTCGCTTGTACGCATCATAATGACTCTGGCGCCCAAGCCCTCGAGAATGTCCGCGATTTTGCCGGACAATTCAAGGTTGATGCGTTTTTCGGGGTAATTCGGGTTTGCGCCGACCGCGCCCGGAGAGGAGCCGCCGTGGCCGGGATCGAGGAGGATGGTAAGACCCTGCAACGAATACCCATAATTGTTGGATGCGGCCGAGATCACGGGCGGGTTGTTGAACGAGAACACGAGCGTATCGCCCTCGTATTCGCCGTACATGCCGTAAAACGACTTAGCCATCGTCAACGTGACGCTGTAGTTGCTGCCGTCTTTTTCCCAACCGCTGACCGCGCTGAACAGGGGACTGGCGGAAAGAGTGGTCAGAGCCGAGGCGTCGGTGACGTAATTGAAGGTGATTTTGACTTTGTCGGCGGTAAAGTCGCCGATGGTGAAGTTGGGCGTGGTGCTGGTGGCGTCGACATAGTTCTGGGGGAGCAGTTCGACCGAGAACGGCACCTTGCTGCTCATATCCAAATACAGCTTGGTATAATCGCCGGTGACCTCGAACCCGGGGTTGCTGATCGTTGCGAACGGCACGGTGGAACCGGCCTCAATCATCACATCGGCGGAGGCGACGCCATCCTTGCTCTTGTAAACGCGTTTGCCCGACTGCAGCAGGTAATAGACATAGACATGGCTCGCGCCGTCTTCGCTGAAGGGCAGGGTGACTTCGCCGATGATGAAATCGCGCGTGCCTTGGGGCAGCGGATAGGCGGTCGGCACGGATTTATCGTCGACGGTGCCGTAGCGGAACACCTCAGCGCCGGTTTCGGAGACGACTTTCGCAACTCTGACGGTATCTTTGTCGATCTCTTTGACCTTGACGTCGGCGCAGTTTTTGGTGGTGGTATACCCATCCCAGGTACCCGTGATCTTGATGCCGCTGATCGTGCGGGACTTGGAATTTTCGGGCACGGTGTAAATACCCGTGTAGTTGATGTAATCGCCGAAGGCCTCACTGGATTCCTCCAGCAAAATCGCATCTTCGTGCATCGGCACTTTTTTACCGTCGACCTCGGCGTAGACGGTGCTGCCTTTGAGCGCAATGGCGCTGAACACAATCGGCGTTCCGGCATAAATGGTGATCGATTTGGTCGGATCGACCGTCTTGACGACGAGGATCTTGCGCTCGACGGTATAGGTGACTTTTGTACCCTTATGCTCAAGGACAAATTGATTGATGCCGACTTCGAGGTCAAAGTTGAACGAAAAATAACCCTTTGAAGTGCGTTCGATCGCTTCGCCGTTCAATATGACGCTGAAGTTGGGATCGGAGCTGCCCGACAGCGTAAACTTGGACTCGTAAGTGGTGGTGTCTCTTTTTTTCGGAGAGGTGATGGCGAGTCGTCTCAGGATGTCGTCGCCGTCGATTTCGCCGCTGAAAGAACTGGAGATAACGGCGGGGATTTCCGAGTATTTCACCAGTTTTGAGATGCCGCTGATGACGCTGCCGCCATAGGCGTCGAGTTTTTGCACTTCGAGGATCTGTTTGGGAATCTGGTCATATAAAGACCATCCGGTCTCACTTGAAGCGATCTTTTGACCCGCGTGGACAACCATGAGGGGGATTCCGGCTCCGGCCGCTTGGTTCCACCATTCAAACACCTCGTCAAACGGCTGTTCTTTATCGGTCAGCGAGCCGTAGTTCTCCACCTGGAAATAATCGAATATGCCGTTCGAGAGCCAGGCCTTGGTGTCCGCATAACCGTCTGTATAACTCTCGTAGTCGCAGGTGATGTCAATGCCCTCGGCGCAGTTGGAGGAGAGCTGCCACGCCGGATTGACGCGGACGCCGACGGAGGCGCTGTCGCCGGCGCGCAGGGCTTCGGCGATTTCAAACAGGCAGTCGGACAAGGCGTTGCGTTTATAGACCTCGAAACCGCTTGCGATATTCGAGGCGGCATAATCGGCATAACTGCCCTGACCCTCGGCATATGCGCAGCCGGTCAGGACATAGCTCCCGGCGCCTAACGCGGCGATCTGCGCCGCAGCGGCACGGATCAGGGAGCGGTCGGCGGGTTTGGTCGGATCAAGCAGAACCGGACTGCCGCCTTTTACCCATGAAAACGGTGAATATGAAAATGAAATCCTGATTCCGGCCTCATTGACCGCAGAGACGAAATAGGCCGCCAGCTGCCCGTTATACAGCGCGTCGAAACCGCCGATGCCGACGAAAGCGCCTTCCGAACACTGCAGCGGCACAATCAATTCGTTCGCTCTCATCGAGGAGGCAAACGCGATCAACGCGTCAATTTCTTTTTTGACGTCTTCAAAGGACATGTCGGGCGCGGTATAAAAATCCACACCGGGCAGGGCTTCCAGCGCGAGTGTCTTGTCGATAAAAGCGCCGGAGGCCGAGGCGTAATGCAGCGGTTGGTATGTATAACGCGAGTACAGATATTCCGGATCGGTTTGAGAGAGCGGCAAGACCGTCACCTCTTCCTGTTTCCAGCTGTCCGTGAGGTCGAGAATGTCATACCATTTCACATAGGTCAAAACACTGCCCGCGAGTATCACCGCCGCCAAAGCCAGCGCCGTGATCTTTAATCCGAGTCGGCCGCCGGGTCTTTTGGGTTCCTTTGGTCCTTTTGGTTTTGACTCTTTTGGGGACGGCTGAAGAACCGGTACGGGTTTTTCGGGGGCGCTTTTTTCTGCGGTCTTGACCGACCCGTCGGAGACGGAAAAAAGGTCCGCTGACTTTTTTTCTTCTTTTTCAACGGATCGGGGTTGACCCTTTCGTTCCGGCAACGGTTTGCCGCCGTTTCTGCTGCGTCTTCTGGCGCTGTAATCTTGCATGTCCTTTTACCTCCCAACGCACCTGCGTGCGTTTGCTGCCGCGCTTACACCAATAATTCTTTCAGCACGTTTGCCTCTTTTGCGTTGGCGCTGCCGGCCATTGCGGTATAACTGTAGACGATAAATCCGTCACAATCAACTGCGCGCGCGGTCAGCACCATTCGTTTGATAATCTCTTTGTCATTCTTGAATTCGTTTTTTCCGGAACCGGCTCCGGAATCGGTCTCCCCGAGCTTATAGGCGGGCAGCCCGATATAGAGTTTCACCGAGGGGTGGGTGACCAAACCGAGCCAGTCGTTAAGCGCGCCTGAAAACGGCATGGTATCGTGCTTGAAGCCCCAATAAATCTGGGGACAGAGGTAGTCGACATACCCGAATGAACTGCCCCAGAGCGCGACGTTGGCATACATCGTATCGACGACGCGGCTGATGTTTCCCGCGGGACTGACGCCGAACGGGACGCCCTTCGAAGCGCATAAAGCATGAACCTGCAACAACAGCTTATCGACGTTTTCCCTGCGCCAGTCGGCCATTGACAACAGACCCCCGCCGTTTTTATAAATCGCATAGGAAACCGCATCAAATGTCGCATCGGTCGTGGGGTAAAAATAATCGTCGAAATGGACGCCGTCGACCGCATAGTTGCTGAGCATCTCAGCGATACCGGCCGAAATCAGATCCCGAACCCCCTGCTCGGCGGGATTATAATAGAGTCCCTTTCCGGTTGAGAGCACATAATTTTTAAGAGCCGGATCATCGCTGTTCCGAAAAATATACGCGGGATTGTTTTCGGACAAAGCGCTGATATCGTCCGACAGCGTCCAGATGCGATAGGGATTCCACCACGCGTGCAGTTGGAGACCGCGCTTGTGCGCCGCGCTCACCGCATAGGCGAGCGGGTCATAACCGGGGTCTACGCCCTGAATCGGGTCGCCGCCCGGGGTTTTATACCCGATGCGGTGGGTGAAGGGGAAGATCTCGGAGGGATACATGGCGTCGGCAAAGGCATGCACATGGAAAAAGACCGCGTTGAATCCGGTCGCTTTCGCCGTGTCAAACATCGTGTCGATGCGGGTTTTATATTCGCCGTAATCGATGATGTCGGTGAGCTCATAAAACGAGATCCAAATGCCGCGCATCTCATCTGACGATTCGGAATGGGGCGGAGACGATTGTGCGCTTGACGTCTCGGAACCGCTTGATGCGGACGACTCCGGTCGGGGGGAGACCAAGGGTTTGCTCGACTCGGTCTCGCTCGGTTTCGCGGATTCGCTCCGTTCGGAAACGCCGGAAGACGCGGTTGTTTTTGAGGATTTGACCGCGGAGCCCTCGGCCGATTGCGGCTCACCCGACAATGCTTCGCTTGATTGGGCAAACGAATGCTCGGCCGAGGCAGCCGATGCCGGTTTGATGGCCGGGGAAGACGAAACGGGCGGGATCGAAGAGCCCCCACCGGGAGAAAACGGCGCGCAACCGGTCAATAATGCGATAATCAAAATGGAAACAATTTTTTTCATGTTAAATCTCCGAAAAGCGTCTACGTGTTTCATTATACCTAAATACCGCTGTTTGGACAATCGCAAAAATCAGGAAATTCGGGCGAGGTCGAGAATCGCATCGGCTCTTTCGACAATCAGATCGGTGCCCGCTGTTTCCAATTCCCCGGGTTCCGAAAATCCCCAGCGCACTCCGACGGAATAAAACCCGCAGTTCTTGGCAAACGCAGTGTCGAATTTGGAATCCCCCACCATCACGCAGTCGGCCGCCGAAAGTCCGTATTTGTCCATGATATATTGTCCGAGATCGGGGCGGGGTTTGGGCGGGAAATGCGCCATCTGTCCGATTGCGTCGTCAAACAGCCCGGCAAAGAGCTTGTCTGCGATAATTTTAACATAAAGATCGGTTTTATTGGAGGCGATGATCAGCAGACAACCCATTTTACGCAGCTTTTCGAGCAGGTCGATAACACCTTCATAAACGGTCGTCAAATCAACCAGGTGGTTTTTATAATATTCATCGTAGACGGTTTTTATGACCGAGAGTTCTCGGTCGGTGACGATGTGCGGCCGGTTGATGCTTTTAATAAAATCGTCCAGTCCGTGTCCGACATGAAGCCGGACTTCTTCAAGGGAGCGGGGCGGGAGATTCACGGCGTGAAAGGCCTTGTTTGCCGCCGTTTGAATATCGGGCAGAGAATTGACCAAGGTGCCGTCGAGATCAAATATAAAGGTCCTCATTGATTGCAATAACTCCGTGATGTATTCGACAAAATCACTTACATTTTGTCAAAGACCAGTATACCATAAAAACGCCGTTTTGCATAGGGCAGGGGCATAAGCGCGCAAAGAGCCGTTGAAAAACCGGTGATCCTATGATAAAATAAACGATGTTGAAAATTTCGGGAAGGATTTTTACGATGAGAAGTCAAAAATCGGCAGCCCGTGTAAAAATCGAACTCGGTGATCCCGTGATCATCGCGCAGTCGCCGCCGCTTCCGTCCGACCGGGATCATTGGGGCATCTGCCAGTTCCCGCTGGTCGAGCGGCTCGGCGGCAAACTCTACTGCGAATATCATATCGGCAAGGACTCCGCGTTGGCTTACGGCAAGCCCAAAGGCCACGCGGTCAGCGCGGACGGCGGCGTCACTTGGCGAGAATGCGGCAACCCGGGCGGCGGCGTGCCCATTTCGGGCGATCGGTATCTGCGCCATAAAATTGCGGCGGCTCTGCCGCTCTCGGACATGACGCTCCCCGAAAAACCCGACGGCTTCTTAATTTCTTACGGGTTGAGGCGCAATGTCTACAGAGCGGAAAAACTACCCGAAGAGTTTTGGCGGTTTCCCTTTGAAATCACCGGAGAAGGTAGGACACCCACAACGGTTTGGAAAAATATCCATGTACCCGACGCGGCGGCTTACACCGGCGAAGGCGTGCTGCCGAGACCGATGTTTTGGCGCGTTCGGAAAGCGCCGAACGGACGTATCTGGGCCGTCGGATATCCCTATTTTTTCATCGGCAACTCCAAGCCCGCAAACGGCGCGCTGTTTTGCGTCTCGGACGACGGCGGCGAGACCTTTTTCTATCTCAGCAGAATCCCCTATCAACCCGATCCGAACGCGGATGATCATTATCGCGCCCGGGACGGGTTCAGCGAACCGGATATCTGTTTTTTGCCCGACGGTTCGGTATTTTGCCTGCTGCGCACCACCGACGGTAACGGCATCGGGCCGACCTATTATGCAAAAAGTTTCGATGGGGGCGAGAATTGGAGCCGACCGAAAGCGTTCGATAACAACGGGGTTTGGCCGTGCCTGTGCGCGCTCAAAAACGGTGTGACCTTGGCAAGTTACGGCAGGCCGGGATTGTTTTTGCGGGCGACCGCCGATGGAGCGGGGCTCGACTGGGACGACCGGATCGAACTCATCGCTCCGGGGGATATGCAAACAAAGACCTGCTCTTACAGCGAAATCGTCCCGACCGGCGAAAACGAGGCCTATATCGTGTATTCCGATTTCGCCTATCCAAACGCGGACGGCGTCAAAGTCAAAACGATTTTAGGCAGAAAAATCAAAACGGATAGGATTTGAACGATTCCCGGTCGATATTTACGTCCGCGGCATAACCTTTTTCAATTTCTTATCGTGCGATTTTTTGTCCGTTTTTTATTCCGGAATCTTTCCCGCTGCTCCGGCGGTTGACAAAAAGAGCGGAAGTGGTATAATAATCGACGGCGATTACCGTCAGGTGATTATCGAAAGGCACAAATTGAACATGAAAAAATTCCTTCTCATCTTAATATCCGCTCTGCTCCTGTCTGCGGGATGCGCGATCAAAGTCCCGACATCAACAGTCGCTTTGTCGTCGTCGGCCGCCGTGGGGTTGAATACGATCGTGGTTCCGAGCCAACCGGTCGTTTCCGAGGAATCCGATTTGATATTGGAAAATATGCCGAACAGAATCGAGAGCACAGCCGAACCGGAATCGTCGATCGAGCCGGCGGTCTCCGTTTCCGCGTTTACGCGCAACCCCAATTTTGACTGGGCTTTGGTGTTGGTCAATAAAGATCATACACTCCCCGAAAATTTCCAGGTTGAGCTTGCGAATTTCAGCTCCACGCGGAAAATCGACGCACGGGCGCTGTCTTATCTTCAGGCGATGATCAACGACGCCAAGGCCGACGGGATCAAATTGAATGTGATATCTTCCTACCGCAGCATGCAGCGGCAGGAAGAGCTGTTTACTGCGAAAATCAACGAGTTTATAGATGACGGCAACACGCGCGAGGAGGCCGAGATCGAGGCCGCTAAAATCGTGGCGCCTCCGGGGACAAGTGAGCACGGCACGGGTCTTGCGGTGGACATCGTCAGCATGGGGTGGTATGAGAACAACGCCTCGCTGACCTCGAAATTCGACCAGACCGACGAATTCAAATGGCTGATTGCAAACTGCGCGAAATATGGGTTTATCCTGCGATTTCCCGAGGGCAAAGAAGAAATCACTTCAATCGATTACGAGCCCTGGCACTACCGGTTCGTCGGTCCGGAAAATGCGCGTTATATCATGGAAAACAACCTCACGCTCGAGGAGTTCCTAAAATTATTCCAATCATAAATAATAAACGAAAAACATCCGCTTCCCCACAGATTTTTGTATTTAATTTATAGGCACAATTGCATGCCGGACACTTGAAAAGCGATCGGGCGTGTGCTATGATTTATTCGTGCGGTGCAAACCGCGCGACAATTGAATGGCAGAGTAGGGATTTGCGCGTTAAGTGCCGCTCGAACGGGGAGTTGTCGGGCGGACGAAAAGATTTCTTGCGGTGCAGATTTCGCATCCCGCTGCTGCATACCGGGGATAATCATTTTTCCCAAACAGTGATTATTGTTGTATTACACATTTCTCCTTATGCGGCAAACGCCGAATTTAAGGGGGAATTTTATTTATGGATTTTGAACGTTCCAAAAAAATATTGCAAGGCGCGGTCAGGCAGGGCAGTTATCTCGGATTGGAACGGATATCGGCGCTTTTAAAACTGCTCGGCGACCCGCAGGAAAAAGTCAGGTGCATCCATGTCGCCGGAACCAACGGCAAGGGCTCGGTGGTGGAAATGACCGCCCGAATTTTGCACGCCGCCGGATATAAAACCGGTCGCTACATCTCTCCGGCGCTGTTTGAGTTCAATGAACGCATCGGGATCAACGGCGTCAACATTACCGACGGCGAGTTGAAAAAAATAATCGTCTCGGTCAAAAACGCGGCAAAACAGCTGGAAAAGAGCTACGGGGAACTGCCGACCGAATTCGAATTTGTCACAGCGCTGGCGTTTTTGTATTTCGCCGAAAAAAAATGCGACGTGGTGGTGCTTGAAACAGGTTTAGGCGGGCGGCTCGACGCGACCAACACGATCACGAATCCCGTCAGCGTCATCATCACGGCCATCGGCATGGATCATATGAGGGAACTCGGCGACACGCTCGAACAGATCGCCGGCGAAAAGGCCCGTATCATCAAGCAAGGCAGCGATGTCGTCAGCGATGCGCAGCAGCCGGAGGCGGCAAAGGTCTTGGAAAACCGTTGCAAAGAGACGGGTTCACGGCTGTATATTGCGGAAAGCGAGCGGGTGCAGGTCAAGTCCTGCGACCGGAACGGATTGGTCTTCGACTACGGTGCGCTCAAAGATCTGCGGCTTTCGCTGTGCGGCGGTTACCAAAGCAAAAACGTCGCGGTCGCGCTCAAAAACATCGAAGTGCTGCGCCGAAAGGGCTTTGAAATTTCCGATTCCGCCATCCGCAAAGGGCTTCAAAACGCGGTCTGGCCGGGGCGAATGGCGTTTATCTCAAAAAAGCCGGTGGTCTTGTTCGACGGCGCGCATAACCTCCACGGGGTCAAAGCACTCACATCCTCACTCAAACAGATGTTCCCGAATCAAAAATTCATCTTCGTCATGGGTGTCCTCGCCGACAAGGATTACCGCGAGATGATTGCGGAGTTTGCGCCGCTTGCCGCTCATGCGGTCGCCGTCGCGCCACCGAATCCGCGCGCGCTGGCCGCCGATGAGCTGGCGCGGAACATATCCCCGTATGTCAATGATGTCTATCCCGCGGACAGCATAAAAAAAGGCATTGCCGAGGCGAAGGCGCTTCAGAAAAAAACCGATCTCCCGATCTGCTGTTTCGGCTCGTTTTTTTCCGCAAAAGAGGTCTATGACTGCTTCCCCGAGGCCAAAAAGCCCAAAATGAGCGGTCATGAGGTCTTGAAGATGGTTGTCACCATTGCGTTGATGATCGCTTTGGAAATCATTCTGCACCGGTTTTTATCGATCAAACTGCCGACTGTGCAATTTCACCTCGGATTTTTACCGATCGCGGCGCTCGCGATTTTATACGGTCCGTGGGCGGGGCTCGCCTGGGGTATCGCGGAATTTCTCGGCGCAATCTTGTTCCCGGTAGGCCCGTTTTTTTACGGATTTACGGTTTCATCGGCGCTGTACGGCGCGGTGCTCGGTCTGTTCCTATATCGTTACCGGTATCGGTTGTGGAAAGTGGTCACGGCTTCGGTGTTGTGTACCGTCGCGTTTTCACTGTGCCTGGATACCTATTGGC
This sequence comes from uncultured Eubacteriales bacterium, assembly GCA_964587625.1. Taxonomy (GTDB): domain Bacteria; phylum Bacillota; class Clostridia; order Oscillospirales; family JAKOTC01; genus DAOPZJ01. Next base: position 12,394 of record CAZPLU010000005.1, on the reverse strand, counting down.
TGGTGGAGTTCTTCGGGCAGGGGTTGATTGCGATCATGCCGATCCGTCTGATTAAAGCGGGCGTCTTGATCGCATTACAAATTGCGCTCATCCCGCCGCTTCACCAGCTGCTGAAAAAGCAAAAATTATTATAGCCAAACGGACAAGGTTTGAAAAGTAAAAGGTATGTCCCCGGGTAAAAGGTCGTCATGCCGCTCCGGGGTGACTTTGACGCCGGCCCTGAACGAAAAACACCTCCGCGGCCGCGGAGGTGTTTCTTTAAATCATTTAAAACGCAATCTTTTTATATTGCTCCATCACCGATTCAACAATGCCGAACCGCTTGATCTTGCGAGAGGTGTTCTTGACGAATTCCTCGTTGCGCACAATTGTGACGGTCATGCGCTTGTAGGCCGGCATGATCTGGTTGACGGTTTCCACGGCCGCCTCAAGCTTGGCCTTCACCTGCTGCGCGGTATATCCCGGGCCGTATTCCTCGGTAAACTTCTCCTCGTCCGGCACGACGATGGCGACGATGTCATAATCGCGCTTGCGCTCGTTCATGATGCCGACGATGACGCTCTCTTTGACAAACGGATCCCGGGCCAAATAGGTCTCAAGCTCCTCGGGGAAGACGTTTTTGCCGTTGGCGGTGACGATGACATTTTTCTTGCGGCCGGTGATATACAAAAAGCCCTCTTTGTCGATATAACCGAGGTCGCCGGTATACAGCCATCCGTCGTTGATGATCTCGGCGGTCAATTCGGGCGCGTCGTAATATCCGAGCATCACGTTGGGACCTTGATAACGGATTTCTCCGGTGCCGTCGGGGCCGGCGTTAAAGATTTCGAGCTTGCCGTCGGGCGGCGCGAGCCCGGCCGATTCGTCTTTGAAATAATGGTCACGGTTGAGCGCGGCAATCGGGGCGCATTCGGTCAGCCCGTAGCCCTGGATGGCTTTGATGCCGAGGTCGCGCAGACCGGACATGACCTGCGGATCGACAGCCGCGCCGCCCGAGATCAGCATGCGCAGATGCCCGCCGAAGGTGTTGTGGATGTCTTTGAACAGCTTTTTGGACATATCGATGCCGGTCTTTTTGAGGGCGTTATTTAATTTGATGGCCTTTTTCAAGGTCTCGGCTTTGCCTTTTTTCTCTGCGCCCTGCCAGATTTTTTTATACATCGATTCAATCAGAATCGGAACGCAGAGCATCATCGTGACCTTTGCTTCCTGCATGTTCTTGGTGATATAGCGCAGCCCCTCGCTGTAGGCGATCGTGGAGCCGCGGTAGATTTGACACAAAAATCCGCAGGTGCATTCGTAGGTGTGATGCAGGGGCAGCACGGACAAAAAGACGTCCTTGTCGTCGATATAGCACATCATACACATCTGCATCAGATCAAAGCAGATATTGGTGTGGGAGAGCATCACGCCTTTCGAGACGCCGGTCGTGCCCGAAGTGAACAGCAAAACGGAAAGCACATCCGGATCGATTGGGGCGTTGAGGTATCTCTCCTCACCGTTGGCGATCAGTTTTCCGCCTTTTTGAATGAGTGCGCCAAGCTGTGAAAAAGGGATTTTTGTAATGCCGTGGATGGATTCTACTTTCGGCGCCGATTCGTCCGCATGGATGATCAAAGCCGTTTGGGAGAGTTTGACGATATTTTCAATTTCTTCGACAGGCAGTTCCTTGTCCACCGGAACGATGACGCCGAGCCCGCAAACCGCGGTCATATAAGTCAGCGCCCATTCATAAGAATTTTCACCGATGACGACGATGCGCTTGCCGTTGAAGCCGAGGTCCCAAAGCGCCGTGCCGAGCCCCTCGACATCGGATCTGAAGCGTTTAAAACTGATGGGTTTATACGTGCCGCCTTCACTGTCTTTTATTAAAAAAGCGGTATGGTCGCCGAAAATCTCCACGCTGGAACGCATCATCTGGCGAATGTCCGAGATATGGCGTACCTTGTAGTTACGTTTGCTCTTCATATACAATCCTCTTTTCACTCAAATTCCAAAATCTCTGCAGGATACAGGTTTCATTTTACAATAAATGAAGTAAAAATGCAACCGTTAAACGAAAGAAGGGACGGATAAATCCGTCCCGCTTTTAAAAAGCAGATGTCTCAGGCAACCCCGCGCTTATACAACCCCGCGCTATACAACGCCGCGCTATATAGCGCGTGTTACCTTGTTGGAACGCAGGCAGCGCGCACAGACGTGAATCCTTTTCGGAGTGCCGCCGACGATGGCTTTGACGCGGCGCACATTGGGCTTCCAAGTTCTGTTGGAGCGTCTGTGCGAGTGGGAGACCTTGATTCCGAACGACACTTCTTTCGCGCAAATTTCACATTTCGCCATATATGATCATCCTTTCTTGCCCGTGATGAATGTAAAGCAACATTAAAAAACAGCTGTTCTCAGACAGCCCGTCTATCTTAACACAAAAAAGACGGCGACGCAAGCGGTTTTACGAAATATCCAAAAGATTTTACGGATTTTTTGAAAATAGGGTTGACAACTGTCTACCACTCTGTTATACTGCAATCAGGTTGACAGATGTGTACCGAATCGGAGGGTGAATGTATGAATCTATCGGACGGCGAATGGAAGCTGATGAACCGGCTTTGGCAAGGCGCACCGTATACCATCACGCGGCTGACCGAAGCGCTCAAACCCGAGACCGGATGGAGCAAGCACACGGTGATTACCATGCTTGCGCGGCTTGAGGCCAAGGGTGCGGTGCGCCACGAAAAGGGCGAACGCGCGAAACGGTATTATCCGGAGGTCGAGCGGGATGCGGTTTCGGCGTCGGAGACAAAAAATTTTCTCTCGAAGGTCTACAGCGGACGACTGGGCGGACTGGTGAACGCGATGGTTGATCAAAAAGCGCTTACCAAGCAGGAAATTGACGAGCTCTACGAAATTTTAAAACGGGCGGAGGGTGAACGGAAATGACGGAACTGTTGATCACGTCCTCCGTTTTAATCATCATCGTCGCGGTATTGCGTGTTGCGTTTAAAAACAAGCTCTCCCGGCGGATTCGTTATGCGCTGTGGGGGCTGGTCGCGCTGCGCCTGCTGCTGCCTTTTTCGCTGTTTACAAGCCCGATCTCGGCGGTGGACGGAAAAACGACCTCCGCGGTGCAGACACTGACGCAAAACACCCGGATCGCGGTGCAGCCCCGGCAGCCGTATTCGCTTGAGGAATACGCACAGGAATACCATATTCCTCTCGAACAGGCGCAAGCGGAGGTTGACGCGGCCGACCTCGAGGCGGCTTCCGTCAAGCGTCAGACCGTCCCGCTCGAGACGCTGCTTAAGTGGATTTGGCTCGGCGGCGCGGCGGCTGCGGCGGCGTGGTTTTTCATCAAAAACGCGGTTTTTTACATCAAACTTTTAAAAGCACGGGTTCCGGTACAGAGCGGCTGTGGTTATAAGCTCAAAGTATACCGCGCTGACTTTTTGCACTCACCGTGTCTGTTCGGACTGTTCAAGCCGGCCGTCTATCTCAATGAAAAAGCGCTTGCGGACGAAAGCGCGTTGGAAAGCGTATTGACACACGAATTTTGCCATTACACGCACGGCGATCATCTTTGGTCGTTTGTGCGGTGTGTGCTGCTTGCGGCCTATTGGTTCAATCCGTTTGTCTGGATGGCGGCGGCGATGTCGAGAACCGACTGCGAGCTGGCCTGCGACGAGGCCGCGGTCAAAACACTCGGCGAAGAAAACCGCATCGCCTACGGCAAAGCGCTCGTCGGCATGATCGAAATCAAACAGGCGCCCGCGGGCTTGACCTGCGCGGCGACCACCATGGTATCGGGCAAAAGAGGGATTGAGGAGAGGATAAAGATGATTGCGGACAATCGCAAGACACGGGCATGGGCGGCGGCGGCTTTGGCGCTTGTCATGGTACTCGCCATCGGCTGCACCTTCGGCACAGCGGGGCAAAAAGAGCCGGTCACGGATGATGAAATGACCTTCGCCGGCTTGCAACTCGGCATGACAACGGAAGAAGCGACGCGTTTGTTGGGTGAACCGCTGACCGCGCAGGAAAAGACGGTGAGGGAAGACGCGCCTTACACTTATCTGATATGGGAATATGAAAATCTCTCATTAAGATTTACCTATTCCGAAGCGGAAGAAGGCCACCTGTTGTCAAGCGCGACGGTTTTCGATGATTCATACCGCCTGCCGAGCGGATTGAAAGTCGGCGCGGAGTATAAAAAAGTATTGAAAACTTATGCCAAGGGTGAGGACTACGGAGAACCGAATGCCGATTATTCCGCCGACCTGATGATGTTTGACGCGGATGAAAACAGCAGCGGTTTATTCCGACTGATCACAGGTGATCCCGCCGATATCACAATGGTCTACCGCAACATGTCCGACAGGGGTCAAACCGGCAGCGGAACCGCTTATTATTTCAAGACCGATGCGGGCGGGATTATCAATTACTGCTGGTACCCGTCGGGCTCCGACGCATTTCTCGTCTTGTCCTTTCTCTTTGACGAAAACGGAAAAGTCACCGAAATCAGCTTCGGCGACGCGGAAAAGAATCCGGCCTCGTGGCAATCCGGCTGCGTCGTGACGCCCGACGATATGGCGTTCGGCGAACTCAAGCTCGGTCTCACGATGGATGAAGTACAGGATCTCCTTGGTGAACCGGTCTCCACCGAAGCCATAGCGATGGACGGGACGCACGGCGCTGTGATCTGGGAATATGACGGGCTGACGCTTTCTTTCCCGCGCTATATGCCGGTTGTGCCTCAGGTTCAAATTCAACCGTTGGCCTGCATCACCGTTCACAACGGCACCTATACGCTTGGGAACGGGTTGAAAGTCGGAGCGGAGTATGATCAGGTATTAAATACCTATGCCAAAGACGGCAGTCGGGGTAAGCAGTCAAGCGATATAGCCGCCGAACTGCTCATGACCGGTACTCAGGTAGGTGAAGAATTAGCGGACACCATCACCTATATCTATCGGGATTTGGCGAATGAAAATAAAACCGGGCTGGGAACGGCCTTTCAATATTCCTCCGAGAACGGGGACGTTGTGAACTACTGCTGGGAACCGTCTGATTCGGATGAATATCCGGTGTTGTCGTACGCTTTTAATCAAGACGGCATTGTAACAGAAATCAGCATTTCCGACGCAAATCGCAATTATATCTCAAACAGAGGGGTCATAACGCCCGAGGATCTGGTGCTTGGCGATATAAAACTCGGATTCACCATGGATGAGGTACGGCACTTCCTGGGTGAGCCGGCAAAAATCGTGGACTCGGATGATCTCGAGGACAACACGTTTATCTACGGGCATTATTATGAATGGCATTACGGCAATGATTTGATATTGACGTTTTATCAGTTTAACGGAATATTGACAGCACCATTTCAACTGGGCAGCGCTGTTTCGTTGAGCGATTTTTATTATCTGCCGAGTTTTCTGAGGATCGGCGACACATTTAATGAGGTCATTAATACCTACGCACGGGATGAGCACTTTGGCGAAGTCGCCTTCGACGGGGACGAAAATCCATGCGGCTATTATCTCTACGGCGGATTCATGGTGGGAAATCTCGATAAATTTCCGCTCACCGAGGCGGTCGGAACGGCGTATACGGATAATGATTTTGATGACGGTAACGGAAATATCATTTATAACTGGTATCCGGTCGGCAGCTACGGATTTGAAAACAGCTATGGGTTGGTGATTGACATGGATGCCGACAAGACTGTCAGCGGCATCAGAATCTATTATAACTCGATGATGGCCGCGGAGCGGGCGGTGGAGGGTCCGGGTACGCCTTTGGACGAGACCGAGCCGATTGCCGATTACCCCAATTGGAATGATCGGATAAGAACCGCTACGTACTATGAACTGATGAGCTATGACGAGTTTCGTGCCACATTGCCCGCGATCACGGCAAATGAAGATGCAAGACGCTTTACGGCGGAGGATGCAACCCTCGGCGGAATCGGAGCAGGGAGCACTTATGACGACATCAGGCAAAAATTCGGTGAGCCGATGGGCATTTACAGGAATCTGATGGGAGATGTGGGTGATGGGACACTGGACTACATCTATTGGTACGACGGTGTCTATTTCAGCTTTTACGAGGGACTTCGCTGCGATAACGGCACAAGTTTCTTCCCGAACGAAAATGCGGAATTTGTATCGGAGGCGATGGTTTACGGTGAGGGAATAGAGGGGCCGCGCGGCATTAAAATCGGCGACACCTTTGAGTCGGTGATGGCCAAGTATCCGCAGGATAAAGATTACCGAACAAAAACCCTGTTTTACGGAGAAATTGAATCCAATCCCTCCGGAGAGGCATATATTCTTGATCTTAGACGTTATTCAGATCCTTTTTCACTGCACAAGGGTTCCGGATGTCCGATCCAAATGATTTTAACCCCGGAAAACGATTATCCGCATGCCGAATTGTTTTTCGATCAGGATTTGATTTTGCGTGAAATGTGGATCTATTACAAATCCAAGTTTTAACCGGAAACAAATCGAGTAAAACACGCCCCGCGCGACTCGCGCGGGGCGGTTTTTGTCGTCAAAGATGCAGTGATCGGGATCGATATCTCCTCTTTTCGCCTTGACGCAAAAGGGTTATTACGGTATAATGGAAAAGTACAATGCCGCAGGAATTATTTTACCGAATCTATGACGGAGCGTAACGCGCACAATGCTGCAAATGCTGGGCTCGGGAGCCACGATTCCCGAAATACTGATCAATATTCTTCTAATCGGACTGGCGCTGGTCATCGTGATGCCGGTGCATGAATTTGCGCATGCCTATACGGCCTATAAACTCGGCGACACCTCGCAATTGACCCAAGGGCGGCTGACGCTGAATCCGCTCAAGCATCTCGACCCGTTCGGCGCGATCTGCATTTTGCTGACCGGTTTCGGCTGGGCAAAACCCGTCTATGTCAATGTCGCTCTGATGAAAAAAGGCGGGCGTTTCGCGCACAGTTTGGTCGCGATGGCGGGTCCGTTTTCCAACATCCTTTTGGCGATCGTCTTTGCGTTTTTATATCGCCTGTTCGGCTTGTTGGTTCCCCTCACCAACACCTTTGTCTCGGCGGTCGAGTTGTTTTTTATCGTGGTGTTCATCATCAGCATCAACCTCGCGCTGTTTAACCTGATTCCGATTCCGCCCTTGGACGGGTTCGGGATCATCAACCCGCTGTTTCCCCAAAAAGCGCAGCTGTTTATTCGAAAGCTCACGCCGGTGTTTTCGATCGTCTTCATCCTCTTGCTTCTCGGCGACAGAATACCGGGGGTGCCGGAGGGTTTTTCGGTCTGGTTCTATATTCAAAGCGCCTCTTCGTGGCTGCAGAATCTGATTATGAAAGGGGTGTCGTTGATCGTATGACCCAGCATCCCACGCTCAAGGTCGAAATCTTTGAAGGTCCGCTGGATTTATTGCTCTATCTGATTTCCAAAAACAAAGTCAGCATCCTCGACATCCCGATCGCCGACATATTCGATCAATACAGCGAGTATCTCAATTTCCTGCGCGAGGACAACATCGAGGTCGCCAGCGACTTTTTGGAGATGGCGGCGCGGCTGGTCTATATCAAAACCGCGATGCTGCTGCCCAAGAACGAGGAGGGCGACCGGCTCAAGCAAGAGCTCGCCCAGGAGCTGATGGAATATCAGGTCTGCCGTGTCGCGGCCGAAAAACTGCGCGAGATTGCGGCTTTTGACACCTTCACACGGGAGCCGTCCGAGCTTGAGGTGGACAGGCAATATACCCGCACCCACGAGATCGCGATACTCACAACGGCATTTTTGACCGTACTCGGCCGCGCGAAACGCCGCTTACCGCCCAAAGAGAGCGATTTCACCGAATATGTCGCCAAGCCGATCGTACCGGTCGCGTGGGGCGTCTACAGCGTCATCAAACAACTCAAACGCGAAAGACGCGCGTCCGTCGAAAAACTCTTTGCCGACTGCACCAAACGCGACCAGATGATCGCGGTGTTTATGGCGCTGCTCGAATTGATCAAGGCCGGGCGCGTACTGATGGGAAACGACCTCATGTTGAAACTGCGAGAGAGCAAAGGAGACGAGTTTGGAAAATAAGTGTAAATTGAAACGACGAATGGAAGGGCTGTAATTATGCCGATTGAAGCGGAAGCGATCGAAAAACTCGATTTGAAGCGGATTGAACAGGCGCTCGAGGCCGTTTTGTTTGCGGCGGGCGAGCCGATGGCTGCTCAGCGGCTGGCTCAAGCGCTCGAAATCGACGACTTCACTTTGAAAAAAGCCCTCTTGTCGCTTGAAGATCGGCTTTCGCGTGAAAGCGGACTTTCGCTTTGGAACGCCGACGACCGTTATCAATTGGTCACAAAACCCGAAATAGCCGATATCGTTCGAAAATCCATGGAAATCCGCCGTGACATACCGCTGTCTCCGGCCGCGCTGGAGGTGCTCGCCATCATCGCCTACCGCCAGCCGGTCACCAAGGCCTATATCGAGCAGACCCGCGGTGTCGATTGCGGCGGCATCGTCACCAATTTGGTGCTCAAAGGGCTGATCGAGGAAAGGGGGCGCTTGGAACTGCCGGGCAGACCGCTTTTATACGGCACGACCGATAACTTTTTGCGCTGCTTCGGCATCGACGCCCTCGAACATCTGCCCGACTTGACTCAGATAGAGCTTGAGGCGGGACAGGCCGCCGCCGACAGCGCGGAGGACTCGGATCAGGAACCGCTTCCCATCGGTGCGATGCCGCACGCGGGGGCTTGACATGTGGGCGCTGTATGTTTTCGGCGGTTTGGCGCTTCTCCTCGCCGCCTTCTTAATCTCCGATGTCTGTGTCGACATCACCTACGACCACGAATTCATCATCAAAGCGGGCCTTTGGCGCGCAAACCGCGTCCTTTTCCCGGTGGAGTTGAAAAAACCGAAAAAAAACGAGCAAAAGGAAGAGGGATCGGAGCGGGAGCAATCCGAGCGGGAGGAAAAGCCCGACTTGCGCGGCCTTGCCGCAAAGCTGAGAGAGCTTTTCAAATTGATCAGAGCGGCGCTCAAAAAAGCGCGCCTGAAACCGTGTAAAATCCATATTATCGCCGCGTCCGGCGACGCTGCCAAGACCGCGATTTTATACGGAACCTGCTGTGCCGGACTCACGACGGTGCAAGCCGCGCTCAGCGAATTGTTCGGGCGCTTCGAGAGCGATTTTTCGGTGTTGTGGGATTACGAGAGCAAAGAGACCCGCGTCGAAGTTGATTTAAAAGTTCGCATCCGGGTCTTCTGGATCCTCGTCGTCGTCAGGTCTGCGTTATTTAAATACCTCACCAACCCGGATGACGGTCTAAAATCGATTTTTTCGTCCGACAAAGAAGAAAAGAAAACAAAAAAGTCCCCAAAGTCACCGTAAAAACGGTATAAAAAATCATAACCGGTTCAAACCTATCAGTTGAAAGGAAGGTCACTATGGAAATGCATCCTCTGTCCTCGATCATGCAGACCACGATGGAGAACATCAAACAGATGGTGGACGTCAACACGATTGTCGGAACGCCGATCACGGCGCCGGACGGCACAATGATCATCCCGGTTTCGAAGGTCTCGTTCGGATTTGCGTCGGGCGGCACCGATTTCGAGGGAAAAACCGCGCCCAAGACCAATTTCGGGGGCGGCGGCGGCGCAGGCGTCACGATCAACCCGATCGCTTTCTTAGTCGTATCTTCCGAGGGCGTCCGATTGATTCCGATCGGCTCGTCCGGCGAGCCGGTGGACAGGATTGCGGCGCTTGTGCCGGAACTGTTCGATAAAGTCGTTTCGCTGTTCGCGAAAAAGGAAAAAGACAGGGATAAAAAGTCCGAAAAGTCCGAAGACGGCGAATAACGGCGTGCAGGCGGCATAAAATTTTCGGGATGTCCGATTCCCGGGGATTTTGGGCCTGCGGCTTTTATGCCGTTGAAGCCGTATGCCGACCTGAGAGGGGTGCCGAATGCTCACAAAGAAAAAACGCGCTGCGCTTGCCGCCGTTATCGCCGCAGCGGCGATCTGCTTTTCGTTGATATTTTACCCGAACACAGATGTCGCGGGCGCGGTGATCAGTGTTTTAAAACCCGCTGCGGAGATTCAAGCGGTCTCCCCAAAAGACGTCAGCGCACAAGCCGCCGTGGTGATCGAAGCCGACAGCCGCAAGATCATCTGGAGTAAAAATGCGGATACATTGTTGCCGATGGCCAGCACCACCAAAATCATGACGGCGCTTTTGACGCTGCGGCAGCAAAATCTCGACGATTATTTCACCGTCGATACCGCGGCAATCACAGTCGAGGGTTCGTCGATGGGGCTCCGGGTCGGCGATCGGGCGTCGCTGCGGGCGCTTGCGACCGGCATGCTGACGGTCTCGGGCAACGATGCGGCGAATTCGGCCGCCGTGCGCATCAGCGGTTCCATCCCGAAATTCGTCGAGCTGATGAACAACACCGCCGCGGAGATCGGCATGAAAAACACCTCGTTTGCCACCCCGAGCGGTCTTGACGCAAAAACACATTATTCCACGGCGTTTGATATGGCGCTGCTCGCCGCGGAGGCGCTTGAAAACGAGGCATTCCGGACGATATGCTCCTCTAAATCGGCCGAGGCGACCTACGGAAACCCGCCTTATCGCCGCCTGCTGATGAACAATAACCGCATGCTGCGCAGTTATGACGGCGCCATCGGCGTCAAGACCGGCTTCACCAAGAAGTCGGGACGCTGTCTGGTTTCGGCGGCGGAGCGCGACGGCGTCACCGTCATCTGCGTCACGCTGAACGCGCCCGACGACTGGACCGACCACACCGCGCTGTTGAACTTGGGTTTTTCTTCGGTGGAGCTGCTGTCGTTCGTTCCGGAGCAGATTGAATACAGCATACCCGTCGCAGGCACCGCGCACGAGATTACGGTGATCCCCTCCGGAACCGCAAACATCGCCTGTATCTCCGGTGAAAGGGACGCGATCAGTGCAAAAATCAATCTCCCGAAATTTGTATATGCGCCGATCCGCGCCGGGGATGCGCTCGGCAGCATCGAATATCTCTACAACGACCGCGTGGTCGCAAAGATCCAACTGATTGCCCTCAGTGACTGTCTCGAACCGCAGGCGAAGAAACCCGGATTTTTTGAACGCCTGTTCGGCGGAAAGGGCTGAGCGTTTGAAACGGGCTTCAAACGTTCCATTTGCATGAAAGGATGTTTATAAATATGACGGAGATGGGCGAACGCATCCAAAAACTGATGTCGGAATGGGGCATCTGTTCGCGCCGCGCCGCCGAAAAAATGATCCAAGAAGGCAGGGTCAAACGCAACGGAAGACCGGTCATGCCGGGGGAAAGAGCGACCGCCAAGGATTCGCTGACCGTTGACGGCGTAAAAATCGGACCGACCGCCGACCGAAAAATTTACATAATGCTGAACAAACCGCGCGGCTATGTCACGACCGCGAAAGACGAACTCGGGCGCAAATGCGTCACCGATCTGGTGGCCGACGTCGGCGCACGGCTCTATCCGGTCGGGCGGCTTGACCGCGAATCGGAGGGGCTTTTACTGCTCACCAACGACGGGGTGTTTGCGCAAAAGGTGTCGCATCCCTCTTATGAAGTCGGCAAGGTCTACCGCGTGACCGTCGAGGGCAAGCTCACCCCCGAGATCGAACTGGCTTTTTTAGAGGGCGTGGACAGTGAGGGAGAACGCCTCAACGTCAAACGAATTGACATCATCGAAGAAAAAGAAAACCGCACTGTGATCGAGATTTCGCTCACCGAGGGCAAAAACCGTCATATCCGCCGCATTTGCGAAGTGTTGAAATTGAACGTGCTGCGGCTCAAACGGATCGCAGAGGGCGGTGTAAAACTCGGCGGACTTCCGGTGGGCAAATACCGCGAACTGAGTCAGCAGGAAGTCGCGACTTTAAAAAACAGAGAAAAGGGCAAGGATCACCCATTACATCCGGGGAAGGACGGCTGAAAACATGATTGCCATCAAGCGCGGAAACGGCAACGGCGATTTTTTATGGACGGCTGAGGATGCGGACGGCGAGATCGGAAACATCGTTGTCAGGGCGGGGGAAATTCCCGTGATCGTGCGGTTGAAATTTGAACAGCCCGAAATCGGTGACGGTCTGATCAAGACCGCCGCCGCGTTTTTTGCATCCGCCGGCATTTCGAAATTACTTTTCACGGCCGAATCCGAAAAAGCCGGAGCGGCCGCGCTTGCGGCGGGATTCATACAGACCGACGGCGGGTTTGAGCTCGACCCCGCGCAAGTCAAACGCGCCTGCGGAAATCATTGACCGTTAAGACGACTTGATTTTTTTGAAAAAATATAGTATAATTAATTATGCCTATTCCTTTAGCACAGCAAGGGGCAGAGGTGAAGCAAGGTTAACGGCA
>CAZPLU010000004.1:66408-114492 GCA_964587625.1 uncultured Eubacteriales bacterium | reverse complement strand
GACGGTGTTCGAACCCAGCGAATTCGAATCATTTACAATTGCATCGGAGCAATAGATTTTCAGAAAATGGACGAAAAAACGGCATAGCCGCTATTCACGACTATGCCGAATTTTTCAAGGGTATAAAATCCCTATGTGAGGACAGCTTTTGCCGCTCTTTTTCGTGGGGACTACCCCTCTCAGTTGAACGTGACCAGCCGCAAAAGCGCATCGAGCGAATAATACGGCCACGCATCCGTGGTTTCATTCAACTGCATCACAACCGATTTCCCGCCCGTCTCGATGAAAAAGAAGTGGGTTCGATGTGTCCTTCCGCCTGAGATATTGACCGTGATATCGGCATACCGGACATTCCCGAGCGCACAAATCCCGCCTCTCCTTGCGATATCCGTGATCGTCCAACTGTATTTCGCGCAAAATTCCTCTACCAGCCGATCCGCCGCGGCGGTAATCGTCTCCCCCTGTCTCGGTTCATAGGCGCTCATGATGATCTCGCAGTCATATGCGATGATTTTACAAGCATTTTCGGAGACATAGATCGGACTTATGCAATAGATCTCTCCCCGCTTGCGCTCTTCCGGGTACATCCCGTCGAGATAGCGGGTTATCTCGCTGCTCATCTCAAACAACAGGTCGATTGTCTCGTATTCAGGCACGATCTCGTCCCCGGTCGCCCGGTCGACGACCGGCAAAGCGGTATCCATCGGGAATTCCACCGTCTCGTAGATCATAAACGACTTGACCAGAGAAGCGTCCATCACCTCATCAAACAGATAAACCCCCATGTCGGTAACACATATTCCCGTCTCGTCCTGCGACATCTCATTGAGTGTTTTTTTCGTGCCGTCGTGAAACACGAGCTCTGCCGTGCGATAAAACGCCTTGTTCACATACGTGATGGCTCCGCTCGCCCAGTCGGCGCTGATTCCTCTCAGGTCCCCGGTGTTTGAGACATAAACGCCCAGGGGCGTAACTGTCACGATATCCGCAAACTGGGTGCCGCTGAACAACAGGGTCGGATGGTTTTGTTTGAGATATTGCCGATAATACTCCTGCACCGAACGTGTGACAGACGGCGTTTTCCGCGCTATTTTCGGCAACTCGATCTCGGGACCGCCCGCCTCGCCGATCGCAATGCTCAGCGTCTGATCTTCGCCGTTTATGACATAAAACGCACAATAGTCGGTGTCCTCGGTCTTCAGGTCGTCGATGCTTCGAACCAAATATTGCGCCGTATTCTCCGCGTCGAAAGCGGCGTCTGTACGCAGAAATTTTAACTGTTTTCCGTATAAACCGCCTGTAAACATTTGAATTTGTGTCGTATCATGCGCGTTATACGAATTCAACGGCTCCTGGTTCGGTGACAACGAATAAAACCCATTCTGCGCATTCAACCGCCACAACCCTTTGAAAATCATTTTGCTCTCATCGCGGTTTTCCGGTTCCGAAACGCCGACCGTCAGCCGTTTGACCGAGAAGATATACGCCGTGGTGTATTCATCGGCCACCGCCTCGTGCAGCGTCAGCTCGTAGTTTTCATCCGCCGCCTTCAGATTGATCCGCTCGCCGTACGGCATAATCGGCTCGAGGTGATCTCCGTAGATCGATTTGAACAGCACTACTCCGCCGACCGCCGCCGCCGTGATCACCAAAACCGATGCCAACACCACGCTGAGTATCGCCGAAACCGACCGCCGAAAAAACGGTCTGCCGATTTTGGTTGTTGCCTTTTCCGAAATCTTATTTTTAATTCGATATTTGGACTCTTGCGGCATGACATATTTTTCGCCGTCAAAAACCGCTTTGAACTCTTTTTCTTTCATCGCATTCTGCCTCCGTTTCCATTTTCAAAATCTCTTTCCCGCGTTTCAGGCGCGTCCAAAAAGCCGACTCCGTGATGCCTAATATTTTTGCCGCCTCCGCGCCCGTATAGCCCTCGTAATAATACAAATACAGCGCTTCCCGGAGTTTTGGGGAAAGCTCTTCGACCGCCTGCGCCGTCAAATCCGGAGCGGGCGCGGCGGGTTCGGGGATGGAATCGAAATCGATTCTCGTCTTGCGCCACCAGTGTGTCAAGGCGTTTTTACACCGGTTGCGTGCGGTGACGATCAGCCAGGCCTTGAGATGGTCGTCGCCGGCAAACGGCTCGTGATAAGAAATCAACTTCAGGAACGTATCGGAAACGATGTCTTCTGCATCCGCGGGATTTTTGAGATACATCATGCAGACGCGGTAGACGGTGCCGGCAAACAAGTCATACGCGCGCTCGACAAATTTTGCGTCGGCCATACCTTCGCTCCTTTCACTTATAAAACAATCGAAACCCCTGTTTTTGGTCATCGTGATTTAAATAATTGTAACTATTTTTTCGTCCGTCCGTCTCGCAGTCGATTTTTCGTTTTGCGGAAATCAACTTCATCTGTTTCCATTATAACAGATCACTCCGAAAAAGCAAAAACAACAGAGGGCCATTGGAAAATGAAAATTGGAATTTTAGCAGGGAACGGCCTCGGATCGCATCCGATGTGACCGTTCCGAATCGCGTCTGTCATCCTGCGCATAACGAAGAATCTCGAACTGCTGAAAGCATCTGTCGACAAAATCCCCCTCCGAGGGGAATTCACCCCATTTCATCCTCTGCCCTCCCGCCTGCCATTTTTCATAACAAAACGGGCCGCGGCGCTTCGTGCCGCGGCTCGTATGCTTTGAGGGAATAACGCTATCGAAGCTTATATTCCACCCCGAAGAAGATGACGGATTCAACTTTATTGATATCGATCAATTCCCCGAACGTATAACTGAAGATATAGCAATAATATTGCTCGCCGTTCTCTCCGGTCTCTCCGTACCCCCGTTGTTCACGGCTCATGAAATTCCCGTTCGCCGGATACGGCTGATACCCCCGGGCACAGTAGTCGAAGAGATCGTACGTCTTGCCGTCGCTAAGCTTGATGAGGATCTTATCGTCGAACATCTCCGCTGAATTCCCCAACTTTTTCATATAGTTCGCGGGGTTTTTCGTGCGGACATGGACGGCCATCGGCGACACGACGATCTCGGCGGGATTGAAATATTCGGGTTCGCCGGGTTCGGTTCCCGCACAGTCGATTTGAATCGTATTCGTAATCAGTGACACATCAAAATCGGTCAGTGCGTTCACCGCGTTATCGGTCCAACCGATCTGCATTGCGGGCGCTTCTTTGCCGCCGCTGCTCCAGCTGACCCTGTAATAACTCTTTTCGTCGCCAAGCGGCCCCGTAAGCGGGTAAACGTTGAAACGGAACGCCAGCGAGCGCATGTCCGTACCCCCGTAAATGACCATGCGATTGTTGCAAATCACGCGCAGATAATCGGGCCCTTCATCCCAAAACACCTGCCCGGTGCGCAGTTCTCTCGAAAAATCGCTGACGTCGGCGTTGAACTGTTCAATCATCGCTTTTCCCGCGTCGGTCAGCGCGTATAACGACACCAGCGCCTGCCCCTGGTATCCGTCGTAAATCACGCCCTCCAGCGTAAAACTGACGTTTTCGGTGCTGACGGGCGCCGACCCCTCCGAGATATACGGCTCAAATGCCGAGACGTCGGAACCGTAAATCAACGAAAACAATTGCGCGCTGCCCGCCGCGGCAGCGGTGATGACCAAAACCGATGCCACAACAAAACAGGTCACCGCCAGAGCGGGCCGTTTAAACCGTTTCAAAAACGGTTTTCTTCCCTCGTTTTTTGCATTGATTGTGTTTTTGACGTTGTATTTGGTCTCCTGCGACGGTTCCAGCAGGTCGAACGCATACGAAAGGTCTTGTTTTTTCATCATGATTTCCTCCCCTTTGCAACAGCGGGATGTTTGACTTTTTCGGGTAAAACAGCCCTTTTCAATGTTTGAGGGGTGTTCCCCTCCCTCAGGATTCGATTTCGAGCTTCAAAAGCTCCCGCCCGCGTTTGAGCCGGGTGTACAGCGTGTTCTCGTTCAACGAGAGTATTTTTGCCGCTTCGCTGCCGCTGTAGCCCAGTATGTACACGAAGGTCAATGCCTCCCGGTACTTCACCGGCAACGCCAGCAGCAGTTGCAACGTCTCGCCGTACTCACGTTCTTCCGCGGTTTCGATCGCCCCGCAATCCGCTCTGTATTTGCGCCACCAGTGGGACAGGCGGTTTTTGCAGTCGTTTTTGGCGGTGACAAACAGCCAGCGGCGCAGATGCTCCTCGCTCTCGAACGGCTCTTTTTGCCTGATCAGCTTCAAAAAGGTCTCCGAGACCGCGTCCTCCGCGTCGGCGGGATTCTTGAGATACATCATGCAGGTCTTATAAAGAACGCCGAAGTATTTTTCATACGCCTCGTCAATCAGCATCAGTCCACCGCCCTTCACTCTGTCTACAATCCGGAGAGGAAAAATCTTTCACTCGTCCGTATTATTTTTATTGAGCTTGATTTCATCGCCGTCTATGGTCTTCAACGTCAAGACCGTAAAATCCCCGTTGAATGAATACGGATATGCGGTTTTTATTTTGGTGTCCGCCGTCAACACCAGCTCGCTTTTCACGTTGAGTTTGTATGTATATTCCCCCCATCTCGACGAACTGCCTTTGCTGTATTGATATTCGACCGTCCCGTCCCCGTCAAACGCGTACCGGTAATAAACCAATTGCCCGCCGGTGGTTTCGCGCCAAATCCACTCCCCGACGATCGCCTCTTTGTGCTCTGTCGGCGCGCACCCGCCCAGACATACGATCGATAAAAGCAACGCCGCGCAAATCAAAATCGTTTTTTTCATCATACACACCCCTTTTTGTTTTCGGTCTTAAATGACATAACTGTTTGCCTCCGCTCTTACATAATACAATCGAGACGCCCGTTTTTGTTCATCAATAAAAAATAAAAAAACAGAGGCGCTCCCGCGCCTCTGTCTGTACGCTCATTTGAAATTCTGATTGCCCGAATGTAGGAACTATTCGCTGACTTCCGTGACGGAACCCGAACCGACGGTCCTGCCGCCCTCGCGGATGGCGAAGCGCAGGCCCTTTTCGATGGCGATCGGGGTGATCAGTTCAACACTCATCTCGATGTGGTCGCCCGGCATGCACATCTCAACGCCTTCCGGCAGATTGATGACGCCGGTGACGTCGGTGGTTCTGAAGTAGAACTGCGGGCGGTAGTTGTTGAAGAACGCGGTGTGACGGCCGCCCTCTTCCTTGGTCAAAACATAGACCTGCGCCTTGAACTTGGTGTGCGGCTTGATGGAGCCGGGTTTGCACAGAACCTGTCCGCGCTCGATCTCGGTGCGCTGGACGCCGCGCAGCAGAGCGCCGACGTTTTCACCGGCTTCGGCGAAGTCCAGGGTCTTGCGGAACATCTCAAGACCTGTGGCGACCGTGGTCTTGGTCTCGTCGGACAACCCGACGATCTCGACGGTATCGCCGATTTTGATGGTGCCGCGCTCGACTCTGCCGGTCGCGACGGTGCCGCGCCCGGTGATGGTGAAGACGTCTTCAACCGGCATCAGGAAAGGCAGATCCGCCTTTCTGGCCGGGGTCGGAATATATTCGTCGACATACTTCATCAGCTCAAAGATGCAGGCGTATTCCGGCGCGCTTGTGTCGGTGGACTTGCACAAGAGAGCGTCTCTGGCGGAACCCTTGATAATCGGGGTGTCGTCGCCCGGGAACTCATAGTAATCCAGCGTCTCGCGGATTTCCATTTCGACCAGCTCCAACAACTCGGGGTCGTCGACCATATCGACTTTGTTCATAAAGACGACGATGGAGGGAACGCCGACCTGACGCGCAAGCAGCAAGTGTTCTTTGGTCTGGGTCATCGGACCGTCTGTGGCCGCGATAACCAAAATCGCGCCGTCCATCTGGGCCGCGCCGGTGATCATGTTTTTGATATAGTCGGCGTGCCCCGGGCAGTCGACGTGCGCATAATGGCGGGCTTCCGTCTGATATTCAACGTGACGGGTGTTGATCGTGATACCGCGGGCTTTTTCCTCCGGGGCGTTGTCGATCTGATCATATGCCATGAATTGGGCGCCGCCTGCCATCGCCAGGACCTTTGTAATCGCTGCGGTCAACGTGGTCTTACCATGGTCGATATGGCCGATGGTACCGATGTTTACATGGGGCTTTGTGCGCTCGAATTTTGCTTTTGCCATTGTACTCTCCTCCTAAAATGGTTACGTTTGATATTTTAACATATTTTTTGGTTTTTGCAAGCATTTTATCCAAACAGTTGCCAAACGCGTGAAAAACGGTGCGAATTATCGCCGTTACAGGTGTTTTCCCCGGGTGGTCAGGATATTTTCGGCGACGGACTTGGGAATTTCGGAATAGCGGCAGGTCTCCATCGTATAATGTCCGCGGCCCTGGGTCTTGGAACGCATGTCGGTCGCGTATCCGAACATCTCGGACAGCGGCACGAGGGCGTTCACTTGCTTTGCCCCCGAGAGATCGTCAATGCTTTGAATCTGACCGCGGCGGCTCTGCAGATCGCCTAAAATATCGCCCAGATAATCCTCCGGCACGGTGACGGAGACCTTCATGATCGGCTCCATCAGCACCGGATCGGCTTTGCCCATCGCGTCTTTAAAGGCCATGGAACCGGCGATTTTGAACGCGAGCTCGGACGAGTCGACTTCGTGGAACGAACCGTCGTAGAGCGTGACCTTGACGTCGACGACCGGATACCCGGCCAGCACGCCCGCCTGCATCGCGCCGACGATACCCTGACGGACCGGCTCGATAAATTCCTTGGGGATCGCGCCGCCCGTGATGGCGCTGACGAATTCGAAACCCTTCCCGGCTCCGTTGGGCTCCAATTTGATCTTGACATGGCCGTATTGACCGTGTCCGCCCGATTGGCGCGCGTATTTGGTGTCGGCCTGCGAAGGTCTGCGCACGGTTTCGCGGTAGGCGACCTGCGGCTTGCCAACATTGGCCTCGACCTTGAATTCACGCAGCAGCCGGTCGACGATGATCTCGAGGTGGAGTTCACCCATACCCGCGATGATCGTCTGACCCGTCTCCTCGTCGGTATACGTCCGAAAAGTCGGATCCTCCTCCGCGAGTTTGAAAAGGGCGACGCCCATCTTTTCCTGACCGGCCTTGGTTCTGGGTTCGATCGCGACCCGGATGACCGGCTCGGGGAATTCCATGGACTCGAGGATGATCGGTTTTTTGGGATCGCAGAGCGTGTCGCCGGTCGTGGTGTTGCGCAGGCCGACTGCCGCCGCGATATCGCCCGCATAACAGGTCTCGATATCGGTGCGGTCGTTGGCGTGCAACATCACGATTCGGCCGATCCGCTCGTTGTTGTCCTTGGTGCTGTTATAGACGCCGCTTCCGGCGTCGAGGGCGCCGGAGTAGACGCGGAAGAAGCAGAGCTTGCCGATAAACGGGTCGGTCGCGATCTTGAACGCGAGCGCGGAAAACGGCTCGCTGTCGGACGAATGTCTGAATTCTTCCTCATCGGTTTTGGGGTTTGTCCCCTTGATGGAATCGACATCGGTCGGCGCGGGCATATAGTCCACCACCGCGTCGAGCATCTTTTGAACACCCTTATTTTTATACGACGACCCGCAGACCACGGGGATCATGATGTTGTCGACGGTCGCCTTGCGTATCGCCGTTTTGATCTCAGCGATTTCAAGGGTTTCGCCGGAGAGAAACTTTTCCATCAATCTGTCGTCCGTGACGGCGACGGTCTCAATCAACTTGTTGTGGTATTCCTCACAAATCTGCGCCATATCGACCGGGATCGGTTCGGTGATGATATCCGTTCCGCGCTCGTTGGTGTAGATATAGGCCTGCATTTCGAGCAGGTCGACCAAGCCCTTGAATGAGTCCTCTTTCCCGACGGGCAGTTGAATTGGGATCGGATTGCATTTCAAACGATCCCTCATCATGTTGACGACGCGGAAAAAATCGGCCCCGGTGATGTCCATTTTGTTGATGTAGGCCATGCGCGGGACCTTATATTTGTCCGCCTGACGCCAAACGGTCTCGGACTGCGGCTCGACGCCGCCCTTGGCACAAAAAACCGTCACCGAACCGTCAAGCACGCGCAGGGAGCGCTCGACTTCAACGGTGAAGTCGACGTGTCCGGGCGTGTCGATGATATTGATGCGGTGTTCTTTCCAGTAGCAAGTCGTGGCGGCGGAGGTGATGGTGATTCCGCGCTCCTGTTCCTGCTCCATCCAGTCCATCGTGGCGGCGCCGTTATGGACCTCGCCGAGTTTGTGCGTCTTTCCGGTATAATACAGGATGCGCTCGGTCGTCGTGGTCTTCCCGGCGTCGATGTGGGCCATGATGCCAATATTCCTTGTTTTCTCCAATGAGACCTGTCTTGGCATGAAAAAGTTCCTCCGAATGAAATACGCTTAAAATGAAATCAAATTTGCAATGGTGTTCGCAACAGTGCCTTAGGTGTTTTTACAACCGCCCGGCGCTTTGTGCCACCCCTCCGCAGAGGGGAATTTATGCAAGCTTGGAAGCGCGCGCTGCGAGGCCTACGCCCGGCAGGTGCTTCCCCGCGTTTGTGCGCGGGCACTGCCCGCCGAAAAGACAATTGAAAAATCGGGTAGAATTAAAAAATTGCCGTTCTGCCAATTTCCAATCACCATCTAAAGTGTGCGAACGCCTGGTTGGCCTCGGCCATCTTATGCGTGTCTTCGCGTTTTTTGACGGCGCTGCCGGAGTTGTTGTACGCATCCAGCAGTTCGCCCGCGAGCCGTTCGCCCATGGTCCGTTCCGAACGCTTGCGCGCATAACTGACCAGCCAGCGCATGCCCAGCGTCTGTCTGCGGACAGGTCTGACTTCGAGCGGTACCTGGTAAGTGGCGCCGCCGACGCGGCGGGCCTTTACCTCAAGAGACGGCATGATGTTTTCGAGCGCCTTTTCAAAGACCTCCAGGGGATTTTTGTCGGTCTTAGCTTTGACGATGTCGAAAGCGCCGTATACAATCTGCTGAGCGACACCCTTCTTTCCGTCCAACATGATGTTGTTGACCAGACGGGTGACCGTCTTGGAATTGTAAATAGGATCCGGCAGTACGTCGCGTACTGCCACCGCACCTCTTCTTGGCACTTCTCTTCCCTCCTTCATAAATGATAATGAATTCAACGGTACTCGGAGCGTTTTTTCCCACAATTTTTATTTATGGGCGGTTTTGGTTTGTTGGCTAAGCCAAGAACCAAACTCCGGAGTTGAGGTTTTTTAAAGCTCCAACTCGGCTCCGTGGGCCAATGCCGAGGCGATATATCAATTATAATGTTGTTTATAATTAAAAAATACACTTCTCGTCATTGACGTTGACAGCAACTTATTTTTTCGCCGCTGTCTTGGCCGCCTTGGGCCGTTTCGCGCCGTATTTGGACCGCGCCTGGTTGCGGTTCGCGACGCCCTGCGTGTCCAATGTGCCGCGGATGATGTGGTAACGGACGCCGGGCAGGTCTTTGACACGCCCGCCGCGGATCAGCACCACACTGTGCTCCTGCAGATTGTGGCCGATCCCGGGGATATAGGAAGTCACTTCCATCCCGTTGGTCAGACGCGTTCTGGCGATCTTGCGGATCGCGGAGTTCGGCTTTTTCGGAGTCATGGTCTTGACAGCGACGCAGACGCCGCGTTTTTGCGGGCTGTTCTGCTCGGTCGGAACCTGTTTTTTCGTGTTCAGACCGCGCAGCAAAGCGGGCGCTTTTTCCTTTTTGGCCGAGGTCTCTCTGCCCTTGCGTACCAGCTGGTTAAAGGTTGGCATTGTTTCACCTCCTGTTTTAAAAATCGTTGCAAAAATCGCAACCTTGGTATTTTATCACACCGACACCGTTTTTGTCAAACTCTTTCGCTTTTGCCTTCGAAAAAAGTGTCGACGAGTTCGATATCGCTGTAGCACTCCATGCCCGTGCCGGCGGGGATCAGCTTGCCGATGATGACGTTTTCTTTGAGCCCTAACAACGGATCGCTCTTGCCCTTAATGGCGGCGTCGGTCAGCACGCGGGTGGTCTCTTGGAAAGACGCCGCGGAAAGGAACGACTCGGTGGCAAGCGAGGACTTGGTGATGCCCATGATCACAGGATGGCAAGTCGCCGGGGCAAGGCCCTGTTCGCCCGCCTCGATGCGTTTGCGGATGGCGTCATTTTGGGTTTCAAAATGGATTTTATCGACCGTGGAACCGGGGAGCGCGTTCGTGGTGCCGGGATTGTCGATTTTGACCTTGCGCATCATCTGGCGGATGATGACCTCGATGTGCTTGTCGTTGATCTCGACGCCCTGCTGCCGGTAGGTGCGCTGCACCTCGGTGATCAAATAGTCCTGAACGGCCTCCGCGCCTTTTGTGGCCAACACGTCGGAGGGATTGAGCGCGCCCTCGGTCAGCGAGTCGCCGACCGCGATATAGTCGCCGTTGTGCACGCGGATGCGGGCGTCATACGGGATCAGATAGGATTTGGATTCGCCGGACAATTCATTCGTGACCACGATGTGCCGGTTGCGGATGACGTCCTGAATCTCAACCACGCCGCCGAGCTCGGTGACAATGGCGTTATTTTTCGGCTTGCGGGCCTCGAACAGCTCCTCGACGCGGGGAAGACCCTGTGTGATGTCATCCGCCGAGACGACGCCGCCGGTGTGGAAGGTGCGCATCGTCAGCTGCGTGCCCGGCTCGCCGATGGACTGGGCGGCGATGATGCCGACCGCCTCGCCGATCTGGACGGGCTTGCCGTTGGCAAGGTTTGCGCCGTAGCACTTGGCGCAGACGCCGTGCTTGGATTTGCAGCCGAGCGTCGAGCGCAATAAAACCTCATCGATCCCGGCGAGGATGATGGCGTCGGCGTCGTTTGCGTCGATCATCTTATCGGTATCCACAATCACCTTGCCGGTTTGGGGGTCGAAGACGGGGTTGACGGCGCAACGGCCGACCAGGCGCTCGCGCAGCCCCTCGATCTTCTCGTCGCCGTCGCTGAGTTCATGGACGAGCAGACCCTCTTTGGTGCCGCAGTCGGTCTCACGGATGATGACATCCTGCGAGACGTCGACCAAGCGGCGGGTCAGATAACCCGAGTCGGCGGTGCGCAGCGCGGTATCGGCAAGGCCCTTTCGCGCGCCTCTGGAGGAAATAAAATATTCGAGGATGTTCAGACCCTCGCGGTAGTTGGATTTGATCGGGATCTCGATGGTCTGGCGGCTTGTGTTTGCGATCAGCCCGCGCATACCGGCCAGCTGGCGGATCTGATCCTTGGAGCCGCGCGCGCCGGAGTCGGCCATCATGTTGATCGGATTATATCGGTCGAGGTAGTCGTTCAATGCCTTTGTGACCTCGTTCGTGGTGTCGTTCCAGGTTTTCAAAATCGCCGAGGTGCGGTCGGCCTTGGACAGGAAACCGCGCTCAAAACGTCTGTTGATGTCGAGAATTTTCTGGTCGGCCGCCGCTAAAATCTCCTTTTTCTGCGGCGGGATCTTGACGTCGGAGACCGAAATCGTCAGACCGCTCTTGGTGGAATATTTGAATCCCTGCGCCTTGATCTTGTCGAGCATCTCGGCGGTGACGGCGCTTCCGTGAATCTCGATGCATTTCCCGATGACAGCGCCCAGTCCTTTTTTTGTGACCAAAAACGAGATTTCGGGCAAGAACAGATTTTCCTCGACGCTGCGGTCGACGAAGCCGAGATCCTGCGGAATCGGTTCGTTGAAGATCAAAATGCCGATGGTGGTCTCAATGATCCGGCTTTTCACGACGCCTTTGATTTTTTTGGCGACGCGCACCTTGATGCGCGAATGCAGCGTGATGTCGCCGTTGTTGTAGGCCATCACGGCCTCGTTCTGGTCACGGAAGACCTTGCCCTCGCCGGGTTCGCCGTCTTTTTGCAACGTCAGGTAATAAGACCCCAACACCATATCCTGTGTCGGAACCGTGATCGGCATCCCGTCGGAGAGCTTCAGCAGGTTGTTGGAAGCCAGCATCAAAAAGCGGGCCTCGGCCTGCGCCTCCGCCGAGAGCGGGACGTGTACGGCCATCTGGTCGCCGTCGAAGTCGGCGTTAAACGCCGAACAGACGAGCGGGTGCAATTTCAATGCGCGGCCCTCGACCAGCACCGGCTCAAAGGCCTGGATGCCGAGGCGGTGCAGCGTCGGCGCGCGGTTGAGCAGCACCGGATGGTCCTGGATGATCAGTTCGAGCGCGTCCCAGACCGGAGCGCCCGCGCGGTCGACCATCTTGCGGGCCGATTTGATATTATTGGCGGAGCCGGTCTCGACCAGCCGCTTCATCACGAACGGTTTGAACAGTTCGAGCGCCATCTCCTTGGGGAGGCCGCACTGGTGCATTTTCAATTCCGGGCCGACGACGATGACCGAACGGCCGGAGTAGTCGACGCGTTTACCGAGCAGATTCTGACGGAAACGCCCCTGCTTGCCGCGCAGCATGTCAGAGAGCGACTTCAGCGGACGGCTCGAAGGACCGGTCACGGTTCTGCCGCGTCTGCCGTTGTCAACCAGCGCGTCGACCGCCTCCTGCAGCATGCGCTTCTCGTTGCGGATGATGATATCCGGCGCCGAGAGCTCCATCAGCTTGCGCAGGCGGTTGTTGCGGTTGATCACGCGGCGGTATAAATCGTTGAGGTCGCTCGCGGCGAACCGGCCGCCGTCGAGCTGGACCATCGGGCGGATGTCCGGCGGGATCACCGGTATGACCGTCAGGATCATCCATTCGGGGCGGTTGCCGGAGGCGCGGAACGCCTCGCAGACCTCGAGCCGCTTGAGAATACGGAGTTTCTTCTGACCCGAAGCGGTTTCCAGCCCGGCATGAAGCTGCTCGGACATTTCGTCGAGGTCGATGCGCTCCAGCAGCTTGCGGATGGCCTCCGCGCCGATGCCGGCATCGAATTCATCCTCATACTTTTCGCGCATGTCCTTGTAGTCCTTTTCGGACAGCAGCGTGCCGACCTCGAGCGGCGTATCACCCTGATCGGTGACGATATAGGCCGCAAAATACAGCACCTTTTCGATGCTCTTCGCGGGGATGTCCATAATCAGCGCCATGCGGGACGGGATCCCGCGGAAATACCAGATATGCGACACCGGCGCGGCCAGTTCGATGTGGCCCATGCGCTCGCGGCGCACCTTGCTGCGGGTGACCAGCACGCCGCACTTGTCGCAGACCTTGCCTTTATAACGGATGCGCTTGTATTTTCCGCAGTGGCATTCCCAGTCCTTGGTCGGTCCGAAAATACGTTCGCAGAAAAGTCCGTCACGCTCGGGTTTCAAAGTTCTGTAGTTGATGGTTTCGGGTTTTTTGACTTCGCCGTAAGACCAGGATCTGATCTCGTCGGGTGAGGCAAGACCGATTCTGATGCTGTCAAAAACGGTAAATTCCATTGTCTGTGCCCCTCTCTTTAATCTTCGTCATCGCCGTCGTCGGAAGCGTCCTCGGACAAAGCGGCGTCATTGTCGAATTCGATCTCTTCGCCCGTCTCCTCATCGTCGGCGTCAGCCGGTAAATCGGAATCGTCGACATATTCGGGTTCAAAGACGGGTTCCTCTTTCTCCTTGGCGGGGGGCAGGATGTCGTCATCGTCGAAGTTTTGTTTCATCGTGATGATTTCCCCGTTTTTATCGAGCACCTTGACGTCGAGCGCCAGCGACTGCAGTTCCTTGATCAAAACCTTAAACGACTCGGGGATGCCCGGCGTCGGGATGCTCTGTCCCTTGACGATGGCCTCATAGGTCTTGACGCGGCCGTTGCAATCGTCGGACTTGACGGTCAAAATTTCTTGCAGGGTATAGGCGGCGCCGTAGGCCTCGAGCGCCCAGACCTCCATCTCGCCGAAGCGCTGTCCGCCGAATTGGGCTTTGCCGCCCAGCGGCTGCTGGGTGACCAGCGAGTACGGGCCGGTCGAGCGGGCATGGATCTTATCGTCAACCAAATGGTGCAGTTTCAAAAAGTACATATAACCGACCGCAACGCGGTTGTCGAACGGCTCGCCGGTGCGCCCGTCGTACAAGACCGACTTGCCGTCCTCGTCAAGACCGGCCAGCGCCAGGCATTGGTGGATATCCTCCTCGTTCGCGCCGTCGAAGACCGGGGTCATAACCTTCCACCCGAGCGCCTTCGCGGCATAACCGAGGTGGACTTCCAATACCTGTCCGATGTTCATACGGGACGGAACGCCCAGCGGGTTCAACACGATATCCAACGGGGTGCCGTCGGGCATGAAAGGCATGTCCTCCTGCGGCAATATGCGCGAAACGACGCCCTTGTTGCCGTGGCGGCCCGCCATCTTGTCGCCGACCGAAATTTTGCGCTTCTGCGCGATGTAAACCCGGACGACCATATTGTTGCCCGGCGCCATCTCGTCGCAGTTTTCGGCGGTGAAGATTTTGCGGTCGACCACAATGCCGTATTCGCCGTGCGGGACGCGCAGCGAGGTGTCGCGGACCTCGCGGGCCTTGTCGCCGAAAATGGCGCGCAGCAGCCGCTCCTCGGCGGTCAGCTCGGTCTCGCCCTTCGGGGTGACCTTACCGACGAGGATGTCCCCGGCGCGCACTTCCGCGCCGACGCGGATGATGCCCTGCTCGTCGAGGTCCTTCAAGGCCTCCTCGCCGACGTTGGGAATATCGCGGGTGACTTCTTCAGGCCCGAGTTTGGTATCGCGGCATTCGAGTTCATGTTCCTCGATATGAATCGAGGTGAACACGTCGTCGCGCACGACTTTTTCATTGATGAGGACGGCGTCCTCGTAGTTGTAGCCCTCCCAGGTCATAAAACCGATCAGCACGTTTTTGCCGAGTGAGATCTCGCCCTGGCTCGTCGCCGGGCCGTCGGCGATGACCTGCCCCTGTTCGACCCGCTCGCCGACCTCGACGATCGGGCGCTGGTTGATGCAGGTGCCCTGGTTGGAGCGCATGAATTTAACCAGATGATAATCATCCGCGCCGCCGTTGTCGGACTTGATCACAATTTTATCAGCGGTGACGGAGGCGCAGACGCCGGAGCTTCTCGCCTTCAGCACGACGCCGGAGTCATACGCGGCCTTATATTCGATGCCGGTCGCGACGATGGGCTGTTCGGACACGAGCAGCGGAACCGCCTGTCCCTGCATGTTGGAGCCCATCAGCGCGCGGTTGGCGTCGTCGTTTTCCAAAAACGGGATCATCGCGGTCGCGACCGAGACGACCATTTTCGGCGAGACGTCCATGTAGTCGATTTTTTCGCGGTCAATTTCGAGGATCTGGTCGCGGTAGCGGGCATTGACGCGGGGGTTGACGAAGCGTTGCTGTTCATCCAGCGGCTCGTTCGCCTGCGCGACGATATAGTCGTTCTCGGTGTCCGCGGACATGTATTCGACGATATCCGTGATCCTGCCGGTCTCCTTGTCGACTTTGAGATAGGGGGCTTCGATAAAGCCGTATTCGTTGATTTTGGCAAATGTGGCGAGGTAGGAGATCAGACCGATGTTGCTGCCTTCGGGGGTCTCGATCGGGCACATTCTGCCGTAGTGCGAATAATGTACGTCGCGGACCTCGAACGAGGCGCGGTCGCGCGAAAGACCGCCCGGACCGAGCGCCGAAAGGCGGCGCTTGTGCTTCAATTCCGCCAAAGGGTTGGCCTGATCCATGAACTGCGACAACGGCGAAGAGCCGAAAAATTCTTTGATCGCGGCCGAGACGGGGCGGATCGAGAGCAAGCTCTGCGGGGTCACGGTCTCGCTGTCGGCCAGTTGCAGGGTCATGCGCTCCTTGATGATGCGTTCCATGCGGGCGAAGCCGATGCGGAACTGGTTTTGGAGCAGCTCGCCGACCGAGCGGATGCGGCGGTTGCCCAGATGGTCGATGTCGTCGATGATGCCGACACCGCTCGGAAGGCCGTTCAGATAGTTGATGGAGGCCAAAATATCGTCGAACACCATGTGCCGGGGGATCAAATCGTTAATGCGGTTATAAAGTTCCTGCTTGAGCGCGTCGCGGTCGAGTTCCGATTCCAAAATTTCGCGCAGCAGGGGGAAATAGACCTTTTCATACACGCCGATCTCGTCGAGTTCGGCCTCGGTCAGATCGACAAACCCGCGGATGTCCGCCATTTTGTTGGTGATGACGACGACCGGGGTTTCGTCCACCATCAGCACGGCGCGGTCAACGCCGCGGCTCTCCAAAAATCGGGCGCGTTCACGGGTCAGGATCTCCCCGGCCTCGGCGATGAGCTCGCCCGTCATCGGGTCGGCGATCGGTTCGGCGAGGGTTTTGCCGCTGATGCGGTCGGCCAAAGCGAGTTTTTTATTATACTTGAACCGTCCGAAGCGGGCGGTATCATATTTGCGGGAGTCGAAAAACTGACCGTTCACCAGCGAATAGGCCGAATCGACCGTGGGCGGCTCTCCCGGGCGCAGCTTGCGATAGACCTCGAGCAGCGCCTCCTCGGTGTTGCGCGTTCCGTCTTTTTGCAAGGTCGCTTCGATGCGGTCGTCGGTGCCGAATATCGCGCGGATGGTCTCGGTATCGGGGACGCCGAGCGCGCGCACCAAACAGGTCACCGGCAGTTTTCGGTTCTTGTCGATACGGACGAAAAACGTGTCCGCGGAATCGGTCTCATATTCGATCCAAGCGCCGCGGTTGGGGATGATGGTCGCCGAATACAGCGGCTTGCCGCTCTTGTCGTAAGACATGTCAAAATAAACGCCCGGCGAGCGGACGAGCTGAGAGATGATCACGCGCTCGGCGCCGTTGATGATAAACGTGCCGCTCTCGGTCATCAGAGGGAGGTCGCAGATAAAGATGTCGTGTTCGTTGATTTCGCCCGTGGTTTTGTTATGCAGGCGGGTCTTGACAAACAGGCGATTTGTGTAGCTGACGTCGCGCTCCTTGCACTCCGCGACGGAGTATTTGGGATCCTTGTCGGTGCGGAAATCGATGTAGTCCAGCGTCAAATTATTGTTGTAATCCGAGATTTGGGAGGCGTCGCGCAGGACTTCTTTCAGGCCTTCGCGCATAAACCACTCGTAGGAGTCGCGCTGAACTTCGATGAGGTTTGGCATCTGGGCAACCTCGTTGATGCGTGAGAAACTCTTGCGCTCGGTTTTGCCGAGCATCACAGGTTTCACGTTGACCACTGATGTATCACTCCGTTTTTATAAAATCGGCCGCCACCGAATCCGGCGGCCTGAGTTGTCAAAGATAAAAGACAGCGGGGCACGAATCCCTCTTCGGCAGGTGTTGAAACCCCCGATTTTGCGGTCTTTTGCCGCTTTCCCGCACTTGTCCGAACCGCCCCGAGACCCCGTACCCGCGCTGAGCGGCATACCGTCCCATGTTAAGCGTTAGAGTATTATACTATCTTTAAAAACACATGTCAAGAAATATTTTTAAATATTTTATTTTTCATTTACTTTTCCCGTCGCCAGTGTTAAAATGGTAAATATTACACCCCGATTATTGTCTGAAACCGGATCTTTCATTCAAAAGGAGCGCGCATGAAAATTCTCGTCACGGGCGGAGCCGGCTTCATCGGCTCGAACATGGTCAATGTCCTCGAACGGCGGGGGCATGAAGTGGTCATCATCGACAACCTCTCGACGGGAAAGATCGAAAACCTCAAAACGATCCTCCCGTCCACAAAGTTTTATCTTCAAGACATCCGCAACCCCGAGATCAAAACGCTGTTCGAAGTCGAGCGCCCCGAGCTCGTCGTCCATTTTGCCGCGCAGGCCTCGGTCATCGACTCGGTCAGGAACCCGATGCTGGACGCCGACATCAACATCAAGGGTATTTTGAATCTGATCCTCTCCGGCCTTCGAACCGGCTTGAAAAAATTCATTTTCATCTCCACCGGCGGCGCGATTTACGGCGACGCCGACCGGGTTCCCACGCCCGAGACCTATCTGCCCGACGCCGTCTCCCCCTACGCGCTGACCAAAAAAACCTCCGAGAATTACCTCTCCGTGTTTCACAAGCTGCATTCGCTCGACTATACGGTTCTGCGCCTCGCCAACGTCTACGGCCCCCGCCAGATTCCGAAAGGCGAGTGCGGCGTGATCCCGATCTTTTTCGAAAAATGCCTGAAAAACGAGGATGCCGACCTGCTGACCTATCCGGACATGCCGGACGGCACTTATCGGGATTATGTCTATGTCGGCGACGTCTGCGCCGCGGTGTTGAAATGCCTCGACCGCGGCGACAACGATATTTTCAACATCGGCACCGGCATCCCGCTCTCGATGCGTCAAATTTTCGAGCAGATCAAAGCCATCGTCGGTTCCGCCAACCGTCTGATCCCCAAAGGCCCGCGCCTCGGCGACGTGCGAAGCAGCGCGCTGGATTGCCGAAAAGCCAAACAGATCCTCGATTGGCAGCCCACGGTCGATTTTTCCGAAGGTCTGCGGCTGACTTATCAATATTTAAAAAACCGCGCTTGAATTATCCTGTCATTCGTGTTACACTGCTTTCAAACCGAATACAAAGGCGTTGAAGGGAACCAGTAAGCGGGTTTGTTTCATTTCAGAGAAGGGGCGGCCGGTGAAAGCCCCCGTGAACAGCCGCCGAACCCGTCCCGGAGCCGCTGCGTGAAAACGACTCATTTTATCATAAAACGGATTGACCCCGCCCCGTTTCATATGATAACTTCGATCAACGCGGCCGGGTTCTCCCGTTACAGGGCATCAAAGGTGACCGCCCCGAAAATGGGCGTTCATGAATTAGGCGGTACCGCGACGATTGTTCGCCCTAAGCTCGGCTTGGGGCGTTTTGTATTTTTAACATGAATCCCGTCTTTGCGAGGAGGCAAGCGGGGCACGCCCCTCGCAATGACGATGTGTACAGTTCTACTAATTCCCAATTCCCATTTTCCATTTTCTATCTCGCCGCGGGGCTAAAGCCCCTCGCAAAGACGATTTTTCGTCATTGCGTTTTCATTCTGCCCTCTGCCCTCTGTCTTCTGCTTTCTCGCAGAGCGACCCCATGTGGACGCCCGAAAAAAACAAAGGAGGCAATGTCATGAAGCTCGAAAAACTGGTCGGGGACCGGTACAAAGAACGCCCCGCCGGCTGCGCGGCCGAGAGCCACGCCCTGATGCTGCGCGGCGGCTACATCAAAGCCGTGGCCAGCGGCATCTATTCGGCCTATCCCCCGCTGCGCCGGATCACCCGCAAAATCGAGACCGTCATCCGCGAGGAGATGGACGCGATCGGCGGGCAGGAGGTCGTCTTCCCGGTCGTCATGCCCGCTTCGCTCTGGCGGGAATCAGGCCGGTACGACGGCATCGGCGCGGAGATGGCGCGTTTTTGCGACCGCGGCAGCGCGGAGCTGGTGCTCGGCATGACCCACGAGGAGGCCGCCGTCCAGCTCGCGCGCGAATACGCCAACACCTATGCCAAATATCCGTTCATGATCTATCAGATCCAGACCAAATTCCGCGACGAGGCAAGACCCCGCGGCGGCCTGATCCGCGTGCGCGAGTTCACGATGAAGGACGCCTATTCGTTCCACACCACCCAAGCCGACCTCGAGGCGTTTTACGCCGCCTGCCACAAGGCCTATGAAAACATCTTCCGCCGCGTCGGTCTTCCGGTCGTCTCCGTCGCCTCGGATTCGGGCATGATGGGCGGCAAAATCTCGCATGAGTTTATGTTTTTGACCCCCGTCGGCGAGGACAGCATCGCGCTGTGCGGAAACTGCGGCTACAGCGCCAACCTCGAGGCGGCGGAGTGCATCACTCAAAACACCCCCGACCCGGTATCGGAGGAACTGAAACCCGTCCACACCCCGGGCGCGAAAACCATCGAGGATATCTGCGCTTTTTTGAACCTGCCGAAGGAAAAGAGCTGCAAGGCCGTGGTCTATCAGCGCGAAGACGACTCCCTTGTCGTGTTGTTTTTGCGCGGCGATATCGAAGTCAACGAAACCAAGCTGCGCAACTACCTCGGCTGTGAAATCCGCCCCGCCGCGCTCGATGAAAACAGCCCCCTCGCCGCCGGCTATATCGGCCCTTGCGGGCTTGAATTCGACGGCACGGTACTGTTCGACCGCTCCCTGATGAACACAAACAATCTCTGCTGCGGCGCGAACAAACCGGAATATCACGATATCGGCCTCGATCTCAAACGTGACCTCGGCGCGGTGGAATATCACGATTTCGCCAAAGCGACAGACGGCGGCGTCTGCCCCAAGTGCGGGCAAAAGGCGCTCGAACTCTCCCGCGGCATCGAGGTCGGCAACATCTTTCAGCTCGGCGACAAATACACCAAGCCCATGAACATGACCTACCTCGATCAAAACGGCGAGATCAAAATTCCGCTCATGGGTTGTTACGGAATCGGCGTCGGACGGCTCGCGGCTTCCATCTGCGAGGCGCACCACGACGAGTTCGGCCCGGTCTGGCCGCTCTCGGTCGCCCCGTGGCAGGTGCACCTCTGCGCCGTCCGCGTCGACGACCCCGCCGTGCGCGAGACCGCCGACGCGCTCTATCAAGCGCTTCAGGACGCGCACATCGAAGTAATTTACGACGACCGCCCGGTCAGCGCCGGCGCGATGTTCGCCGACGCCGACCTGCTCGGCGCGCCGCTGCGCGCCGTCGTCAGCCCGCGCAACCTGCAAAGCGATTGCGTCGAGCTGGTCATCCGCGACAAATCCCTGCGCGCCGCCCCGCCCGTTAATGAAGCGGTTGAAATAATTCAAAAACTTCTAAAAGAATTAAAATAATTTACAAAAACTGAACCTTTCGCCCTCTTTTTCCGTCTTAATTTACGGAATCGATTCCGAACGAACCGCGAAAGGAGGAGGGACATGGACTTCGAAGACCTGCTCGCCGGGTGCAAAAGCGCCTTGGAACGCTTCGTGCATTACAAGCTGCCCATAAAAGCCGACGCGGACGACGTGGTACAGGAGGCGTGCCTGCGCGCCTACCGAAAATTCGATACGCTGCGCGATAAAACCGCCTTCAAGGCGTGGATCCTGGGCATCGCCCGCAACGCCTGCAACGACTATTTCCGCGAACGGGCAAAGCGGCTCGAGATTCCGCTTGAAAGCGTTTCCGAATCCGTCTTGGCGCAGAGCCGCGGCGGCCTGCGGGAAATCGCCGCGGTGCGCGAGACGCTCGACGCGCTCGGCGGCAAAGACAAGCAGATTTTATATCTGTACTACTTCCGCGAGCTGCCGCAGGCCGACATCGCCAAACGCCTCGGCGTCCCGCTCGGCACGGTCAAAAGCCGCCTGCACGCCGCGAAAGCGAGCTTCAAGGAGCGTTATCCGTTCCCTCCCAAAGAAGCGAAAGGAGCAAAATTTATGAAAAAATTTCCCGAATTCTTACCCGAATATCAAATCGTAAAAAACGAAAAAATACCGTTTCCCGTCCGCTGGGAGGAAAACCTCGGCATGTTCATCATCCCGCGCGTCGGCGAAAAAATCACATGGGCGATGTACGACTTTCCCGCGCGCAGCCTGACCGGCCTTGATGAGGTCGAGGCGGTTTCGAAAGCCGTCGTCCACGGCGTCGAGGGCGTCGAGATCACCTCGGTCTGGCGCGATCCCAACACCAAAACCCCCGACCGCGCCGAACACTCCTATGTCGTGCAGATGACCGACACCCACATCCGCTATCTGGCGGAGCGCTATCTCAAAAACGGTGTTCGCCATTACCTCACCTTCCTCGACGGCGACGAATTCCTCGGCGAGTGGGGCATGGGCGAAAACAACTGCGGCAAAGAAATCGACATCAAACCCAAGGGCCTGATTCAAAAAGACGGCAACGCCGTCGCCTGCGAACACCCCAAAGAGGCCCTCGACGTCGTCGGCCGTTATACCCTCACCCTCGCCGGAAAGACCTATGACACGATCTGCGTGATGTTCATCGAAGACGATATCACCACCGAGCAATACCTCGACCGAAACGGCCGCACCGTCCTGTGGCGGCGATTCAACCGCGACGACTGGGCGCTCGGCCGTTATAAGCAACGCTGGACGGAAAAATTCCCCAAAAACGAACGCCTCACGGTCAACGGCGCGACCTTCGTCCATTGGTACGATTGCATCACCGATTACGTTCTGTAAATATTATAATCAAAAATCCCACTTGTTTATCCGCAAGCGGGATTTTTCGTTAAAACATCGAATACCGCTCGACAGGCTGCATCGAATCGTAAACGGTTCGTTTTATCCCGTACAACTATCCGGAAATTCCGGATAGTTCATTTTCATAAAATTGCAACCTGTAAGAAATCCTTACAAGTTCAAAATTTTTTATCCCGCAATCATTCTCATCCCCGTCCAGCCGTTGTCCGACCGGCGGGTTTCAACGGTAAAGCCATGTTCCCCGGCGGCTCTTGCCACCTCGTCGGCATACCGGTCGATGATGCCGCTTGTGATAAAAACTCCGCCCTTTTTAATCAGCTTTTTTACGGTCGGCAAAACCGCGATGATCACATCGGCCACGATGTTGGCAGCGATGATGTCAAACCCGTCCCCGAACGACCCGTCCGCCCCGCCCTGTTTTACGTCAAACCGGTCGCCCAACCCGTTCAATTCCACATTGAAACGGCTCATCTTCACCGCAACGGGATCGATGTCGAACGCGCAGGCCTCCTTGGCGCCCGCCAGCAGCGCGCCGACGGCCAAAATGCCGCTCCCCGTACCGATGTCTAAAAACCGCTCGCCGCCTTTCACGCTCTCGCCGACCATTTCGAGGCACAGCCGCGTGCTCTCGTGGGTGCCGGTGCCGAACGCCATGCCCGGGTCGAGAATCAGCGTGATCTCGCCGTCTTTTTTTTCGTATTCCTCCCAGCACGGCACGACCTTGAATTTGCCGGCCGTGACCGCGTGGTAGTGTTTTTTCCACGCCTCGCTCCAGTCGTCCTCGACGATCTCTTTTTCCCCGAACGCAAAGCCGACGCCCGCGTCAAAAAGGAGCGTTTTCAGGCGCTCCTTTTTTTCGATCACATTTACATCGGCATTAAAATACAGATGGATCACCGCGTGCTCGCGGTCTTTTTTTAACAAACTCTCGTCAATCAACCGCATTCCGGTGATCTCGAAACACTGCTGTTCGAGGTCGGAATAGTCCTCCACATAAATGCCGCCGTCGGCGACCGCGACGGCGATGTCCTGCGCGGTCTCAAGGTCTTTCTGCGCCACGGTCACGGTGATTTCAAAAAGCCGCATTTTGTACCCTTTCGAATTTTAAATTGTCATTCTTAATTAGTATTGTCATTCTGAGCGCAAGCCGAAGAATCTCGGCTGATGACGGCCTGTTGATAACGAGATCCTTCGGTTCCGCTTCGCTTCACTCAGGATGACACAATCATTGTCATTCTGATGCGCATAAAGCGTCATTTCATGACGCTCCTGAAGAATCTCGGGCTGATGACGGCCTCCGGTACCGGAATCCTCATTTCCACTTCTTCTTTTTCCCCGCCGTGTTTTGCGCGCCTTCGTTCCCGCTGTCGAACTGACGCAGCAACTCCTGCTGCTGCGCGGTCAGTTTGGTCGGCACCTCGATGTTCACCTTGATGAACATCGAGCCCTTTCCGCGCCCGCGCACATCGGGGATGCCTTTGTCTTTGACCCGGAATGTGTGGCCGAATTGGGTTCCGGCGGGAATTTTCAAAGCGATCTTGCCGTCGAGCGTCGGAGCCATCACCTCCGCGCCGAGTGCCGCCTGAGCATATGTGATCGTCAGCTCCTGCCACAAGTCATTGCCGTCGCGCTCAAAAATCGGATGCGGCCTAACCGACACGACGATCAATAAATCGCCCGCCGGACCGCCGTTCGCACCGGCGTTGCCCTGCCCGCGTACCGTGACCACCGAGCCGTTGTCGACGCCGGCGGGGATATCCACCGAGATTTTGTGGGTGCGCCGCACCCGGCCCTGCCCGTTGCACTTGGAACAGGGTTTTTCGACGGTCTTGCCGGTGCCGTTACACGACGGACAGACCTGCGCGGTCTGCACCACGCCGAACGGTGTCTGCTGGGTCACGCGCACCTGCCCTTTGCCGCCGCACCGGTCGCAGGTTTTTGGAGATGTACCCGGCGCGGCGCCCGAGCCGCCGCACTGGTCGCAGGACTCGACCTTGTTGAATCCGACGGTTTTTTTACTGCCGGTGGCCGACTCCTCGAACGACAGCATCACATGGGCCTCGATGTCGCTTCCGCGCATCGGACCGCTCTGTGTCCGTCGGTTTGTGCCGCCGAACCCCCCAAATCCGCCGAAAAAGCTCTCGAAGATATCGCCGAGATCGCCGTTAAAGCCGCCGCCCGCGCCGCCGGTAAACGGGTTATACCCGCCTTGCCCCGCGCCGTAATTGGGATCGACGCCCGCGTGTCCGTATTGGTCATACCGCGTGCGTTTATCCTTATCGGACAATACCTCGTAGGCGTCGTTGATCTCCTTGAACTTTCCCTCGGCGCTCTTGTCGCCGGGATTCAGGTCGGGATGGTATTTTTTGGCGGCCTGCCGGTAGGCCTTTTTTATGTCCTCATCGGACGCGCCCTTCTGCACGCCGAGAACCTCGTAGAAATCCCGTTTGTCAGCCATGTTACGCTCCGTCACTCAAACCGCGCCGCGGATAAAAGGATTCGATTTATCCGCGGCACAGTATATTTTATGATTGATATTCCTAATTGTTGTCGTCCGTGACATCCTTGTAGTCGGCGTCATCGACGGTTCCGTCCCCGCCGTGCGGATTTCCGTCCTTCGTCTCCGCGTTCTGCTGTTCCTGCTGCGCCTTGGCGGCCTCCTGATAGATGCGGGTCGAGACCTCGTAAAATTTCTTTTGCAGCTCCTCGGTCGCCGACTTGATCTTGTCGTTGTCGGTGTCCTTCAAGGTCTCTTTGAGCGCGTCGAGTTTTTCGTTCAGCGCCGTCTTTTCGTCCTCGGTCAGCTTGTCGCCGAGCTCCTTGACCGTATTCTCGGTCTGGTAGACGGCCTGCTCGCCCGCGTTCTTGGTATCGATGGACTCGCGGCGCTTCTTGTCCTCTTCGGCAAACATCTCGGCCTCCTTGACGGCCTTTTCGATGTCGGATTTGGACATGTTGGTCGAGGACGTGATGGTCACCTGCTGCTGTTTTCCGGTGCCGAGGTCTTTTGCCGAGACGTTGACGATGCCGTTGGCGTCGATGTCGAAGGTGACCTCGATCTGCGGTACGCCTCTGGGAGCCGGAGCGATGCCGTCGAGGTGGAAGCGTCCCATGCTCTTGTTGTCGGCCGCCATCGGGCGCTCGCCCTGCAGCACGTTGACCTCGACCGAGGTCTGGCCGTCGGCCGCCGTCGAAAAGATTTGGCTGCGCTTGACCGGGATGGTCGTGTTGCGCTCGATCAGCGGGGTGCAGACGCCGCCCATCGTCTCGATGCCCAGCGTCAGCGGGGTGACGTCGAGCAGCACCATACCCTTGACGTCGCCGGTGAGCACGCCGGCCTGGATGGCCGCGCCGACCGCGACGCACTCGTCGGGGTTGATGCCCTTAAACGGCTCGGCGCCCATGTAGGCCTTGACCATATCGACGACCGCCGGGATTCGGGTGGAACCGCCGACCATCAGCACCTTATGGATGTCGGAGGGCTTTAAACCCGCGTCGGAGAGGGCTTGTTTGATCGGGCCCATCGTCTTGTCGAACAGGTCGCCGTTCAACTCGTTGAACTTGGCTCTGGTCAAGGTCAGATCGAGGTGCTTCGGGCCGGTCGCGTCCGCCGTGATGAACGGCAGATTGACATTGGAAGTGGTCAGGCCGGAGAGCTCGATCTTGGCCTTTT
The DNA here is from genome assembly GCA_964587625.1 of uncultured Eubacteriales bacterium. GTDB lineage: Bacteria > Bacillota > Clostridia > Oscillospirales > JAKOTC01 > DAOPZJ01. The sequence continues at coordinate 88,777 of CAZPLU010000004.1, read as the reverse complement.
CGGCGGCCTCTTTCAGCCGCTGCATGGCCATCTTGTCGCCGGACAGGTCGATGCCGCTGTCGCGCTTGAATTCGGCGACCATCCAGTGCATCACGCGGTCGTCGAAGTCATCTCCGCCGAGCTTGTTGTTGCCCGCTGTGGCCAGCACCTCCTGCACGCCGTCGCCCATCTCGATGATCGAGACGTCGAACGTGCCGCCGCCGAGGTCATAGACCATGACCTTTTGGTCGTTTTCCTTGTCGATGCCGTAGGCGAGCGCCGCCGCCGTCGGCTCGTTGATGATCCGCTTGACCTCGAGACCGGCGATTCTACCCGCGTCCTTGGTGGCCTGGCGCTGCGCGTCGGTGAAATAGGCCGGAACGGTGATGACCGCCTCGGTGACTTTGCCGCCCAAATACGCCTCCGCATCGGTCTTAAGCTTTGTCAGAACCATTGCGGAAATCTCTTGCGGCGTATATTTTTTACCGTCGATGTCGACGGTGTGATTGCTGCCCATCTTGCGTTTGATAGAGGCGATTGTGCGGTCGGGGTTGGAGATGGCCTGCCGTTTGGCGACCTGACCGACCATGCGCTCTCCGGTTTTGGAAAAGGCGATGACCGACGGGGTTGTGCGCGCGCCCTCGGCGTTGGCGATGACGACGGGCTCCCCGCCCTCCATGACCGCCACGCAGGAATTGGTGGTTCCAAGGTCGATGCCGATAACTTTTGACATAATGATTACCTCCGTATCAGTAATAATCTTAATTGTTTGATGATGAATAAATTCATTTTTGGTCTAAAAAATTCCGCCTTCTAATTTGTCACTCCGACTTGCGTATAACGAATCACACGGTCGCCGATTTTATAGCCCTTTGCCAGCACGCAGCCCACGCAGCCCTCGGGCAATTCGGGGTTTTGCGTCTGCATCACGGCGTTATGAAGATTGGGGTCAAGCGCGTCGCCGACATGGGTCTCGATCTCACCGACGCCGAGGGTACAGAGCGTGTCGCAAAACTGCTTCAATGTCATCTCGATGCCCTTTTGAATCTGCGCCGCGTCACCCCCGGCGGCCGCGGCCCGTTCGAGATTGTCTAACACCGGGAGCATCTTTCCGATCGTCAGCGCGCTCACTTCGGCATAGATGGCGTCTTTTTCACGCGCCGTGCGCTTTTTATAGTTGTCGAACTCCGCCGCGGTTCTCAACAGCTGGTCTTTGACCTCTGCCAATTCGGCGGTCAGTTTGTCGATCTCGGCCTGCTTCGAGGTTTTTTTTAAATGTTTCGGGGTGTTCTCCTCCGGTTTTACCTCCGGTGTGACATTTTGTTCATCCATCGGTTGTGTTGCCTCCGTTCTCTTGGTCTCGCAGGAGCTTTTCAACGCTGCGCGTGAAATATTCCAGCTCCGCAATCATATTTTTGTAATCGATCCTCATCGGCGCGATGATACCGAATTTCGCGGGCGATTCCGGGTCGCCGTATTGGGAAGTAAGTAAGGCCGTGCCGAACAGCTGCGGCAACTCGATTTCGGATCCGATCGCAACCCCGATGCCGGGGCTTCGGTTTTTCAGCAGATCGGCCAAAATCCGGTGATTTGCCAGCATGTGCAGCAGTTCTCGCAGATGCACCGCATCGTAGTCGGGCAGCGAAAACAGGTTTTGTTCGCCCGCGAGATTGATTTCGGGCGCGCCGAGCGATGAGATGGTCTCCGACAGCGCGTCGGTAAAACCGATCAATTCGAATAAATATTCGCCCTCACGCATGCCGAGCGTCTGGATCGCCGCGGCGTTCAGGTCTCCGGCGGCCATTCCCGCAAAGGTGACGGTAGCGGCCTGCGTAAAACGCTCGAGCGCCGCTTCGGACGGGCGCTTCCTGCACCTGACCGGGCAGTTGGCGACCCTGCCGCTCTCGGTGACCGCGATCACCGTATAGATTTGATCCGAAATCGGGATCACGCGCACGCAGGCGATCTTGTCGGCGGCCCGTTCTTTGGCCGAAAGCGTCGGAAATCCGACCAGTTCGGACAGTGCTTTCCCCGCGTTTTTCACGGGATTGCTGTCGGCTGAGAGTTCCTTTACGGCTTCGTCAATCTGCTTTTTGCGCGTCGGCGCGGAGTGTTTTGCCGTGATGCCGTCGACATAGATGCGGTAGGCCTTCACGGTCGGAACCCTGCCCGCCGAGGTGTGCGGCTGTTCCAAAAATCCCATTTCGCACAGCGACGCCATGTCGTTGCGAATCGTGGCGGAGGAGATGGTGTTGCCGAAGGCCTCGGCGATCACCTTGGAGCCGACCGGCTCGCCGCTGTCGATGTATTCCTCGACCACCGCCATTAAAATCGCAAGTTTTCTGTCCATCCGCTTTCACCGCCCCTCATTTAGCACTGCTTTCCGTCGAGTGCTAAGTCCCATATAATTTACCACCGCCTCGGCAGTTTTGTCAAGTAGGGCGGGATGCATTTTCCGTTTGAAAAACCAGCTTCCCGTCCTCACAGCCGCACTTCACCGTGTCGCCGGATTTGAATTCGCCGGACAAAATGCCCTCCGCGACCCGGTCCTCGACTTCGCTTTGGATCACGCGCCGAATCGGACGCGCGCCGTAAATCGGGTCAAAACCCGCTTTTGCGATATGCGCGATCGCCCCGTCGGAAAAGGCGAGAATGATGCCGTTTTGCCCGGTGCGGACGCACAGGTTTTTCAGCATCAGCCGGGTGATGTCGCAGATTTCGGATTCGGTCAGCCGGTCAAAGACGACGATGTCGTCCACGCGGTTCAAAAACTCGGGCCGGAACGCCTTTTTCAATTCCTCCATGACCGCCTGCTTCAAGTCGACTTTTTCATCGCTTTGGGTGAAGCCGAGCGCGCGCTGCTTCTCGACCAGACGCGACGCGCCGACGTTCGAGGTCATGATGATGACCGTGTTTTTGAAATCGACTTTTCGTCCCTGCGAGTCGGTCAAAAAGCCGTCCTCAAGCACCTGCAACAGGATGTTGAACACATCCGGATGCGCTTTTTCGATCTCGTCGAGCAGCACCACGCTGTAGGGCTTGCGCCGGATTTTTTCGGTCAGCTGACCTCCCTCCTCATACCCGACATAACCGGGCGGCGACCCGATCATCTTCGAGACCGTATGCTTTTCCATATATTCCGACATATCCAGCCGGATCATCGCGCGGTCGTCGCCGAACATCGCCTGCGCCAGCGCCTTGCACAGTTCGGTCTTCCCGACGCCGGTCGGTCCCAGGAAGATGAACGAGCCGATCGGGCGGTTGGGGTCCTTGAGGCCGCTTCTGCCGCGCCGGACGGCTTTCGCCACCGCCGTGACCGCCGCCTCCTGGCCGATGATGCGCTCATGCAGGCGGGCTTCGAGGTTGATCAGCCGCTGCCCCTCCTCCCTGGTCAACTCGGACACCGGAACGCCGGTCCAGGCGGACACGATGCCCGCCACATCCTCCCGGTCGACCGAGAGCCGGGTCTCGGTGCGCTCGCGTTCCCAGTCGCCGCGCGTTTTGTCCATCTCGGCCTGCAGCTTTTTTTCTTCGTCACGCAGTTTCGCGGCGCTCTCAAAGTCCTGCTGCTTGACGGCGTTTTTCTTTTCCTCCTCCAACATTCCGAGCTGTTTTTGGATCTCTTTGATCTCGGGCGGTTCCGACAATCCCTGCAGCCGCACTTTCGAAGCGGCTTCGTCAATCAGGTCGATGGCCTTGTCGGGTAAAAACCGGTCGGCCACATAGCGCGACGAAAATTTGACCGCGGCTTCAATCGCCGCATCGGTGATCTTGACTTTGTGATGCGCCTCATAGCGATTGCGCAGCCCCTTCAAAATATCAACCGTGTCTTCTTGGGAGGGTTCGCCGACCGTCACGGGCTGAAAGCGCCGCTCCAGCGCCGCGTCTTTCTCGACGTGCTTGCGGTATTCGGACAAAGTCGTCGCGCCGATCACCTGCATTTCGCCTCTGGACAGGGCAGGTTTGAGGATGTTGGCCGCGTCGACCGAACCCTCGGCCGCGCCCGCGCCGATGATCGTGTGCAATTCGTCGATAAAGAGGATGATGTTGCCCTCTTTTTTGATCTCCTCCATCGCCTTTTTCAGGCGTTCCTCAAAGTCGCCGCGATACCGCGTCCCCGCGACCATCGCGCCCATGTCCAGCGAAAAAATCCGCTTGTTTTTGAGCTGGTCGGGCAAAACGCCCTCGACGATCTTTTGCGCCAGCCCCTCGATCACGGCGGTTTTGCCGACGCCCGGCTCTCCCACCAAACAGGGGTTGTTCTTGGTGCGTCGGGATAAAATCTGAATGATCCGCTGCACTTCGTTCTCGCGCCCGATCACGGGGTCGAGTTTACCCTCCTTGGCGAACGCGGTCAAATCGCGCCCGAATTGCGCCAACATGGGGGTTTTCCCGGTCGGTTTCGCGGGATTTTCTCCGGGAGCGGCGTTCTCCTCTCCCGCCGAATACGGCTCCTGCGCCGATACCGGGCCGTTTTGCGCCAGCGCGCTCACGACGGTCTGAGGATCGACGTTCAGCTTTTTTAAAATCGAGATCGCCATATTGTCGCGCTCGGCGCAAAGTGCCAGCAGCAAATATTCCGGCACCACATAATTCCCGCCCGAATTGCGGGCGATGACCATCGCCTTCTCGACGATAAATTTCCCGCGCGGGGTCAGGTCGGCGGGGTTGAGATTGGTCGGCATGCCTCTGCCGACCGAAGCGCCGATGATCTCGCCGACTTTTTCGGGTGTGACGTCATTTTCGGCAAGCAGCTGTCCTGCATACCCGTTCTCGGGGTTCGCCAGCGCCGCCAGCAGGTGTTCGCTGCCGACATAGGTGTGCCCCATCTGCATGGCCAGCTCGATGGCCGCGCTCATCACCTCGTTCGCTTTATTATTAAATCCGCCAAAGACATACATAGTATACGTTCCTTTCATGGAAATCCGTTTGAAAATTATTATCGGCTTCTCAATGATCGCCCATTATGTTCCGAACCGTCTCCGCCCGCAGCGCGTCCCGTTCGGCGGCCGAGAGTTTTTTGCCGCTCTTTACCGTCAGCGTCGCGGAGCCGGACAGCGCGATCAGTTTGCCGGGCGCGCCCGGATCGATTTTTTCGCCTTTGTAGACGCCGCAGGCGACGCCGAGCCGCAGGTTGGAAGCCAGTTCAAAGGTCTCGTCGCCCGAGAGCATGCGCGCCGTGCGCAAAATTCCCAGCGAGCGCCAAATTTTGTCTTGGATTTCCGGCTGGGCGATCAGCTGTTTGCGTTCCTCCTCTTCGGTGGCGATGATCTGCCTGACCACCGTCGAGAGATTGTCGATCGCGTTCTTTTCGGAGATGCCGAGCGTGATTTGATTCGAGATCTGGAAAAACCCGCCCCTGATCTCCGAGCCCTCTCCATATGCCCCGCGCACCGTGAACCCGAGCCGCGAGACCGTCTCCGCCAGCCGTCCGACAGCGCCGGAGGCCGACATCGCGGGCAGATGAAGCATGACCGAAGCGCGCAGCCCGGTACCCAAATTGGTCGGACACTCGGTCAGATAGCCGAGCCGGCCGTCATAGGCGAACCCCAGCCGGGCGTTCATTCGGTCGTCGATCTCATTCGCCATGGCGGCGGCATTTTCAAGCTGCAGTCCGGAGGCAAGCGCCTGTATGCGGACATGGTCCTCCTCGTTGATCATAATCGAAACCGAATGATCTTTGGACAAAATCAAAAATCCGCCCTCGCCGGCCGCCGCAAACCCGGGACTGACCAACCGCCTCTCCGCCAGCGAATAGGCGGCTTCCTCCTTGAGTTTACCCATATCGATGATGTCGAATTCATCTGCGCGTTCCCCGAGCGCCGTTTTGAATTCGCCGACCACCTTTTCGGCAACTTCCCGTTTCTGTCTGCCGTCAAGCAGCCGCGGAAAAGGCGTGTCGCGCAGATTGCGCGCAAGCCGAACGCGTGTGGAGATTGCGACGGGTTCATTGGTACCCGTCTCGTTATACCATTTCTCTTTCATATCAAATCATCCCTGTTGCAGCGTTTTAATCTCATCGCGCAGCGCCGCCGCCTGTTCGTATTCCTGCGCCTCAACCGCTTTTGCAAGCCGCGTTTTCAGCTCGGCAACCCTGTCTTCCTTTGTCGGTGCAGACGAGGGTTTTTCAACAGCGCCCTCCGGTTCGTTTTTTTCCGCCGTTCCGACTTTTCCGACATGCGCCACCTTGCCGTGAATTTTTTGCAAAGTCGGGAGCAGCTGCGGATAAAATTCGGCATAACAGTTCGGGCAGCCGGCCTTTCCGGTGCGCGTGAATCCGGACAGCGAACTGCCGCAGACCTTGCATTTGACGACGGATCCCGGTTTGATCGCATCGGAGAAGATGCCCCCGAGCATGCTGCCGAAGACGCTGCCCATTGCGCCGAGCCCCTGCTTTGCCGCACACTCGGCACACAGGCGCCTGACGGTCACATGACCGTTGATGTTTTTGGTCAAAGTCGTATTGACCTCATTTTTTTTGCAATTTTCGCAAAGCATATCAATCTCACTCCTTGCTGCCGATTTTAATGAATACTTGCTTGGCGATGGATGCCCGCAACATATCGCGTGTCTGCGGATCAGCGGGTTTCAAAGCGTTGTCGCTGCAGGCCGTTAAAATCAATTCGGCCTCTTGGCGCGTCATCAGTCCGTTATATCCGAGCGATTGAATCATCGCGTACAAACTCTGCATATCCACCGTATCCGTCAGCGAATTCACGATATGCATCAGCATCAGCTTTTTTTCCGAACTGACCCGCGTGATGCGGATAAAACCGCCGCCGCCCCGCCTGCTCAAAACCATATACCCGTTTTCGGGCGTAAAGCGGGAGTCGATGACATAGTTGATCTGGCTGGGTACGCACCCGATCAGCGCGGCCAAATTGTTGCGTTGAATTTCGGTCTCTCCGTCGTGTTTTTCCAGCAGATCAAAAATTATTTTTGCGATTCTGTCGGATAATGTCATGGGGTTCGTCATCCTTTCGAGGCCTCGGTCTGTCTTTGACTTACCTTGACCTTTATCGATATTATATCCTCTCCGACTTTTATTTTCAAGGTCAGGGAAAGTCAAATATCCCTGCGCGGACACGATGGCTCGTATCCGCGCAGGACGGCGCTTCCTCTTCTGACTTTATCTTCTTTTTTCTCGGTTTTTGAAATTTTATCTTTTGTAAATCTTCTGATATGGGACAGGGTGCGCGGTTCGCGCCCTTCGTCAAAGGTCAAAGATCCAACCATTTTTGAAAATCCCCGCAGAGTTCCCTCGCCACCTCGGCGCTCGCCGCCTCCGTGATGATGCGAATCGTCTTGCCGTCGGCGGAAGGGCGCACGGTGATCCAGCCCGCGCTGGTCGGCATCGCGACGCCGCGTTCGGTGCGCACGCCGCCGTCTCTGGCAAGCAGCTTCCCGAGAATTTGCGCGCTGCTTCCCTCGATTTCCGTCTCTTCGGCATAGACGGCCACCTCGGGCAGGGACTCGGCGATCCGAATCAGATCGGCATAATTCCCCGCGCACGACAGCGCGTATAACAACGCGCTGACGCCGTCGCACGACCATACGCAGGTCTCTCGGCAGGCGGTCTGTCGGTACACCCGTTTGCCGAACCGCTCGCCGATTTTTTCAAGTATCCTCGGCGCCGAGTGTGTCACCATGACATCGACGTCCTTTTGAAAATCGAAGACGGCGCAGACGGCGACAATCTGTTCGTTTTTCAATATGATCTCGCCGCCCCGGCTGATGTTGGTCTCGACGCCGTCCGTCGTAAAATTAAATGACATATCGCCCCCGCTCTTGCCGCCCAACTGCATAAATATTTTGGCGGCCGATTCGGCGACAACCGCATTTTTACAAAAAAAGCTGCCCGTAAAATCGATATTTCGCCGCGGCAACGCCGAGATCAGCCGATTCTCCCACAGCGCCGACACCCCCGACAATATCTCGGGCAGCCGCACCATTGCGCCTTTGGTCGGCGCCGCGCTGCGTGAAATCAAGGCCTCAATCTGTTTTTGCAAGGCGTTCGGGATCGACGCGCCCACAAAACGGACGCCTTGTCCGTATCCACCGACCAAAATGCCCATCATCGACCCGCTCTCGGTGACAGCGAAGGAGAGTTGCCCCGCGAACATCACGCCGGTGTCGTAGACCTGCCCCCCCTCCGCCAAAATTCCGGCGACCAATGCCTGTTTATGAATATAGGAGGCATTCAGTCCGTCGTCGGCAACGCAGATCGGCCGGCCGCCGCAAGTCAGGGCGATCGACTGTCCCAAACGCAGGCAAAATTGCGGCGTGATGACGGTTCCGAGCCGCCCCGTGATCATATTGTCTCCCATGACGGGCAGCTGCGGAGCGGCTTTTTGCGGGGTTTCGACCATGATCGTCTCGTCGGGCACCACCTCGAATTCTTGCAAAATCACGCCCTCTCCGAGTACCGCGTCATCTCCGAGCAGTGAGCGCGGCCCGATCACGGACCCGCTTGCCGCCGTCGCGCCCCGGCCGATCCCGCCGCCGTCGCAGACGACACAGCCGCGTGACAGGGAGTTCTCCCCGACCACAGCCCCGTCCATCAAAACACATCCGGCCGTTCTCGCATGCGCGCCGATAATCACGCCGTCTCCGACGATCGAATTTTCCCCGATGACCGCGCCGTCGCCGATGCGGACGCCGCGGCCGACATAACCGGGCGCGTCGATCGAAAAATTCCCTTTCGGCTTGCCCTCTGCATAAATACACCCGCCGATGCGTTCCCCCTCAATCTCACAGCCGACAACCCCGCCGATCAGATCCCGCTGCGCGCCGACAAATGCCGCTATATCCCCGATATCCCGCCAATAGCCGTCGCTGCGATACGCATACAGCGCGCTGTTGGTCACCAGAGCCGGAAAAACGTCGCGCGCAAAATCGGAAAATCCGTCCGCTTTGATGTTTTTGCAACAAAGACCGGATAAAATATAAATACCGGTATTGGCCATGTCGGTAAATGCCTCCCCCCAACCCGGTTTTTCCAAAAACCCGCGCACCTGCCCGTCGGCGCCGATATCGGCCAAGCCGTATTCCCGGGGGTCGCTGACCCTGCGCGCGATAATCGTGGCGTCGGCGCCTTTTCCCCGGTGATAAGCGAAAGCCGCCGTCAAATCGAGGTTGCACAACGCGTCTCCGCTGATGACGATCAAGTCCTCATCGACGTCCCCCACGGCGTTTTTCACGCCGCCGGCCGTTCCGAGGGGGGTCTTTTCAACGATAAAATTGAGTTTGATGCCCGCGAAAGTCCCGTTTTTGAAGTGTTCGATGATTTTTTCGGATTTGTAACCGAGCGTCAGCCAGGCCTCGTCAACCCCGTGTTTTTCGAGCAGTTTGAGAATGTATTCCAGCACCGGCTTTCCGCAGAGCTTGAGCATCGGCTTGGGCATATCCGCCGTCAACGGTCTGAGTCGTTTGCCTTCGCCGCCCGCCATGATAACCGCTTTCATAAAACAAACCTCCCGTGTTTTCGGTAGTATTTCCGAAACGCGGGAGGTTTATGATAGCCGCGGGGGAATGCTGTTCCGTCAAAATTTCACTTCACGCTGAAAATCACCGTGCCGCTTGCGATCTCAACGAGGTTCTTCCCGTCCATCCGATAATCGGTATTTTGGGGACTCACGGTGATTTTGGAGAGGTCGTCGCAGCCCTCGAATGAAGTCGGATCGATCGAATTCATGTTCGCCGGGATATTGACGCGCTTCAGGGTTTTGCAACCGGAAAAGCAAGACGCGCTGAACTGGAAGACCTTATCGGGAAACTCCAACGTGTCGAATGCGCACCCGGCAAAGGCATAGGAACCGATGAATTCTAGCGCCGTGGGAAAAATCATATCCCTGAGCGCCGTACAGCCCGAAAAGCAATCTTTCAAGATCGCCACCGGATTTGCGCCGGTAAATGTCACACGCCCAAGCGCCGTGCAGCCCTGAAAAGTCGCCGTCGACATCATCGCGACATCCGCGCCGATCGTGACCGTTTTCAACGCCGCGCAATCGGCGAAAGCGCCCTCGCCGATCCCGGTCACGCCGTCCTCGACCACGAGTTCATTGATGTCGTCATTGCCCCGATACGCGAAACTCTCCACCTGTGAAATATAGGATGGCACGGTCAGGCGCACAAACCGGTCGTTGTCGAGCCGGTTGACCGAAGTGACGGCTCCGTCAAGGTACGTAATTGTATAACCCGCTTCGATATACAAAATCTCGTTTTCGTACACCAGCTGACAGTCATAGACCGCGCTGTCCCCTCCGCCGCCCGTTTTCTTCCGGGTATTGACGGCGGTCAGCTGCAGCGGCTGCGCATATAAATCCTTCTCGATGGCTCTGACGGATTCGGGCAGCATATTGTCATAATACCCGGCGGCTCTGAGATCGGTTTTCAGCTGCTCCGGTTCGGGTCCCTTCACGGCGCAGCCGGAGAGCGCCAGACCCGTGCCCACCAGCAGCGCGGCGAACAGGAGAGGGGATATTCTTTTGATCATAAAAAAATCATCCTTTAACACGCCGGGGCGTTATCCTCGAACACACAACCGGCCTATTTTCCGTTCACAAGACGGTCCATGATCGCATTGAACAAATCCCGATCGGCCTCGTCTCCGGTGTAGGAACGGAAGGTCATACGGTAGACGATATCGTCATCCTGCATGAAATATTGATGCACATAGACCGTGGCGCTGTTTTCGGTGATCTGACGCACGACACATTTGCCGCGCATATTGGAGAGACCCACCTCGGCGGCGGAGGAGACCGCCCCCAGTTCGGTCGCCTTTTCGCCCGGAATATCCGGCATCTCCTGGGTTTCGGTCATCAAAATCGGCGCGAGCACCTCACAGACCGTCCGCCCCGCGGCGTCTTTCAACGTCACCGCGCTTGTATAGACAAGCTTATCATTGGTGCTGATATAGTAAGTCGCGTCTTCGGTCGCGATCCACTCGGGCGGAATCCACAGTGAGAAATAGACGGCAATCGGATCGCTCAGGGTTTTGAATTTCACCCAGTCGGCCGTGGATTTCGCGTTGATCTCAAAGGTTCTCGCCACAAAATCGTCCCCGATCGTGACATTTTGAGACGGCGTCGTGATCGAGGGCGCCGAGGACACCGGTACGGACAGCTCGGACGGCGTGCTCTGGACCTTCTGACACGAACATCCCGCGATCACCGTTATCAACAGCGCAAGCGCAGCCATAAGTATTTTTTTCATGTCGCAATCATCCCTTCTTTTTGTTTCCGGATCTGTTCTTTTTCCCCTTTTCCGTTCGCGGAGCCGCTTATCATCCAACATCATGACAAGCGGCAGGCGGCTTCACCATAGTATGCGGCCCGGAGCGGGTTTTTTATGCTTTTCAACGTCGCCCCATCTTTGCCAGCTCTTTATAATTTTCTTCGAGCGAACGGTAAAGCCGTTGATACAACCCGTAAAATGAGTTGTATGCCGATGTATTTTCCGGATTCGGGGCAATCGAGGCGCGGTCATGCACCGCGGCCGCGCAGGCCTCCGGAACCGAACGATAGACGCCGCTGCCGACCCCTGCCAAAAGCGCCGCTCCGAGCGCGGGGCCCTCATCGGTCGCAAGCGTTCTGAGTTCGCAGCCGAAGCAGTCGGCGATGATCTGCTTCCACAGCGCGCTTTTTGCGCCGCCGCCGGCCACCCGCACAAAGTCCACTTTGACACCGAGTTCCCGGATGATCGAAAGCGCGTCGCACAGCGAAAACGCAACCCCCTCGAGCACCGCGCGGATCATCTCGGCCCGCCCGTGCGCCGCGGAGAGTCCGAAAAAGACACCCCTGCAGTCGGGATCGCGGTGCGGCGTGCGCTCCCCCATCAGATAGGGCAGATAAACCAACCCATCCGCGCCGGCCGGTACTTTTTCCGCCATCTGATCCATCAAATAATACGGGTCAACCCGCATCAGATCGGCGGTTGAACGGACGTCGGTGAAGAAATTGTCGCGCAGCCATTTGAGCGAAAGTCCCGAGGCCTGTGCAACCCCCATGACGTGCCAGGTTTCGGGGATCGCATGGCAGAGCGTATGAATCCTGCCTTTGGGATCGATCAGGGGCTTGTCCGCAACCGCGAACACGACGCCCGAAGACCCGATCGCGCAGCTCGCCGCGCCGCTTTTCACAATGCCGCTTCCGATCGCTCCGGCGGCCTGGTCTCCGCCGCCGCCCGCCACGGGCGTGCCCTCGGCAAGTCCGGTCAACGCGGCGGCTTTTTTACAGACCGTTCCGCTGATTTCAATCGATTCAAATACTTTCGGCAGCTTTTTTTCATCGATCCCCAACGCTTTGAGCATCGTTTCGCTCCATTCGCGTTTGGGGACATCCAAAAGCTGCATACCGCCGGCATCGCTGACCTCGGTGGCGAATTCGCCGGTCAGCAGATAGCGGATATAATCCTTGGGGAGCATGATTTTGGCGACTTTTGCCCAGATCTCCGGCTCGTTCTCCTTGACCCATAAAATCTTCGCCGCCGTAAAGCCGGTCAAAGCCGGATTCGCGGTGATCTCTATCAATTGCTGTTCGCCCAGCAGTGAAGTCAGCGCTTGTGCCTGTGCGCCGGTTCTTTGATCGCACCAAATGAGACAACGCCGCAGTATTTTGTCCTCTTTGTCGAGCAGCACCAGTCCGTGCATCTGACCCGAGAGCCCGATTCCGTCGATCTCTCTCGCGTCCGCAACGGCGGTAATCTTTTTCACGGTCCGCGCAACGGCGTCCCACCAATCGGCGGGTTCCTGCTCCGCCCAGCCGTTTTTGGGCTGGTACAGCGGATATTCGGCGGACGCGCTCGCCGCGGGTTTTCCGCTGTGGTCAAACAGCACCGTCTTGGTGGCGGAAGTCCCGATGTCGATTCCGAGCAGGTACATCTCATCTCTCCGTTCAAATTGATATGGACGATCAAAAAGCGCCGCGGCCGCCCTGCGGCTTTTTCAAAACGGAAGCCCCGTATCAAGCGTATTTTTAAAAACCGAATTTGTTTTCGGGTTCGCGCCCGATCTCTTTTTAAATCCCGACTTCTTCACCCGTTGTCCATTATACAATGATTTTACCGCAAATGCAATGCCGTCTATCGACGCGTCGCCGACATGCTCCGGCAAAACCGTTCTCTGCTATGATACCGCTCTTTTTTGATGGTTATATGGGGATTTTAAAATCGTTTGACCGGATACAACGGTAAAAAAAGAGCCCGGCTTTCGCCGGGCTCTCTTTCGTTCAATTGCGATTGAGCGTATGATCTCGAATTATCAGGTGTAGGACTGATAATCGTTGACCCAGCCCCATGCCTGGTTGGCTTCTTTCAGAACATTGTTACCACCGACAGCGGCCATGTTCTTCTTGTAGGTCGCAAAGAGTTTATCAACGGTGATGGAACTCTTCATGAATCCGTCATAGAGGAATGTGCTCTGATAGTTGGTGATTTCTCCCGAATGCTTGACATAAGTCGAGGAGTAGTTCTGGCACGCTTTGTAGCCCTCGGGCAGCAGGATGATACGGCCGGCGGCCATGGCTGCCTGGGACAACGCCGTATTATAGGCGATCGTCGCGTTCGTTCTCTTCAAAACCTTCGATTTGTCGGCTTTTTCGTTGAAGATGGTATAGTTTCTCGTGGGATAGAGTTCTGTCTCAACGACTTGGGCGAGGTTCGCGTTCTGATAGAACACGTTCTTGGCTTCGTCGAAGTACTTGCGGGTATAGGTTCCGTCGGATTCTCTGATGATCGCGATGTCGAGCAGGTTCCAATAGCACTCGATCCATGCGTTCTCGGAGGAGTACATCAGGTCGACGAAGAAGTTGACGGTTTCCGCCGGCTGGGGTGTGCCAACCATTAAGCAGTAACCACCGGCGCCTGCCGTATTCGCGTAGAGGCCTTTGTCCTTCAGACCGACCAGCTGTGTGTCAATCCAGGTTTCCTCATACAGCTTGATCCACTCGGTGTAACCGTCGCCGATCAAATCGGGGTTGGTTGTGCCGTACTTGGCTGTCAACAAGGTGTTCATTGAATAACCGCCATGATTGTATCTGGCCTGATACAGGCAGAAAGAACCGACTTTGGCAGTTGAGAGCTGGTTGCGGATATCCGCAAAACCGCTGTCAAACGTGGATTTCGGTGTATAGCCGTTCACATAGAAGTAACGGATATACTCGATGGCCTGTCTGGCGCCGTCTCTCAAAAGAGCGTCTTCGAAGCAGTTGGTGTCCGGGTTATAAGTATAGCCCGACGAGGAGTTCGGGTCGAAGATGAAGGCGTCAAATGCCGTGAAGATGTTCCATAAGCCGTACAGGCCGCCGCCGATGACGATCGGGATGATGCCGTCAACGCTGAGGTCTGACTTGCCCTTATCGCCGAACGCGGTGATGATTTCTTTGAATTTGTCAACGCCCAATGTGGGTCCGATTTCGTCAAAGCCGAGTTTTTTCACCCAGTCGGCGCGGAGGCCCTGTGTCCACATGGCCATGCTGTTACCGCTCAGACCGGCGTTCCAGCCCCAGGGCACTGCCCAGATCTGGTTGTTGATCTTATAGATTTCGCGCGCTTCTTTCGGAAGCAGCTTCCAAGTCGCGTTGTTCTTGAGGTATTCATCGATCGGATAAACAGCGCCCTCATTGTACCAATCGAACATGCGGGACCAACCGTAGTTATAGACGATACCGGTCAGTTCGCCTGCTGCCAGACGGGCGTTCAGAACGGTGCCGACTTCCGTCTTGGTGATGCAGTCCTCAAAAATGTCTACGCCATATCTGGCGCTGAGGGTTTCTCTCCAAAGTTTCTTCTGTTCCGGGTTCTCGGAAGAGTCGCCGAAATGCATCTCCTGGACGATGGTGATCGCCTTGGGCAGACCGTAATCCGGGTTGGAACCGATCTGGGAGGTGCCGGGTTTTGTTGCGGTCGAGGATTCCGGTTTGGACGACGTTTCTGTCGAGGTCGCGTCCGACGACGTCTCTACGACGGAGCTCTCGGCCGGGGTCGAGGTTTCGTCCGGAACCGAGGTCTCGTCCGGGACTGAGGTTTCGTCCGGAACCGAGGTTTCGTCCGGAACCGAGCTCTCAACAGGGACCGAGGACTCGACCGAAGATTCCGGTACCGAGGACTCTGCCGGTTTACATGCCGCAAACATGGTGACAACCATCATGACTGCAAGCAAGACGATGAGCAGCTTTTTCTTCATGCGAATAATCTCCTTTCAAAATATGAGGTGCGTACACCTCTGATTGCTCCGATTGTAACACATTTTGATAAATATTAAAAGAGCCGCAAGCCGAATATTACAATTTTCCTATCAAACGGAATATAAGTACAACTTTATTTATGGATATCCCCCATCACAGCCGACTTAATTTGTGCATCTTTCACAAATATTGAGGGGTAATCGTTTCTTAATCCGTCCCGGCCCGACGGCAAAAACCCCGAAACGGTTATATTTATATGCCTTTTATTCCGTGTAAATTATGGTTTTGTTTCCATCCTCAGGGCAATTGTGAGGGATTTATGTCAACACGCTGACCACGCGCGCAATGCCGGCGCCGTCCCGATGCAGATCGGATTCGAAACCCGAAAAAATCTCCCGAACGGCCTCGGCTTGCCCGATTCCGAGTTCCGCGCACACGGCGCCGCCCCTTTTCAATCGCTTTTGGGCCAGTTGCGCCAGCGCGCGGTAAAACGTCAGGCCGTCCGCTCCGCCGTTGAGCGCGGTTTCGGGTTCGCGCAGCACCTCGCGCTGAAGCGCGGGGATTTCCCCCTGCGGGATATAGGGCGGGTTGCATAAAATCAAATCGGGCTCGGGCAGCTTGGTCAGTCGGTTTTTCAAAATATCCGCCCGATAAACGGCGCCGTTCTCCCGCCCCCCTACATTATAATACAAGAACTTCAGCGCCGCCGCGTATTTTTCGACAAAGACCACCTGTGCCCGGGGCAGCAGCGTGCGCAGACCCAGCCCCGCGCAGCCGCTTCCGGCGCATAGATCCCAGACAATTTTTGCGTCCGGGACGGTTTTTGCCCCGACTCGAACCAGCAGTTCGGTCTCGGGCCTCGGGATCAAAACCCCTTTCCCCACCTTGATCTCAAGCCCCATAAAGTCCTGCGTGCCGAGGATATATTGCAGCGGCTCTCCCGCAACCCGTCTTTGCACCGCGCGTAAAAAATCAGCCGGATGGGCGACCTCGAAATCCGCCGCAAGCGCCGCATGCGAACAGCGAAAAAACCGCTCGGCCAACCAGCGCGCCTCGGCGTCCGCATTCTCGATGCCCGCCTCTCCGAGCGTCCCGGCCGCCTCGCGGCATAACGTTTTCGCGTTTGAAGTCATCTTATATGATATCCGTATCCGCCGGCTCCGTTTGTTCGGCCCGGACGGCTTCGGCGGGCGGCTCGGTCGGCACGGTGATTTCGAGGTTCAACGCCGCCTGCAGCGAGGCGATGCCGACTTCGATGATGCCGTCGTCATCCGGCTCTTTGGTGGTGAGACGTTGAAACCACTGACCGGGCGCGGCGATGATGCGCGTCAACACATTGTCGTATTTGCCGCACAACTGCAAAAGTTCAAAGCCGATGCCCATGATCACGGGGAGCAGCAGGATTTTAACGCCGACCATGATCAACCGGTTCAGCGTATCCGACGACGTGGCGTCGTCAAACCGCACGAAGGTATAGACGACGATGCCGACGGAGAGCATCAAAAATAAAAAGCTCGTGCCGCAGCGGGGGTGAAAACGCTTCTGGGCGCGCACGTTTTCGACGGTCAGCGGCAGTTCTTTTTCATAGCAGTAGATGGTCTTATGCTCGGCGCCGTGATACATAAACACCTTTTTGATCTCTTTGTTCAAGGTCACCAGCAGCAGATATCCCACGAAAATAACCATTTTTAAAACGCCCTCGGCAAGACCCTTCCAGCCGCCCAAATCGACGATATGCTTCCCGATGACGTCGTTGACCAAAAACGTCGGAAGCCAGAACATCAAAAAGACGGCGAGGGCGATGCCGAGTGCGCCGCCGACCCAAATCGCGGCGGAAGTCAGCGTCTCGTCGCGCTTTTTTTGCTTTTCGGTCATCTTTTCGGCCTCTTCTTCCTGCGAAAATGCCAGTTCGACCGAGCGGTTCAACGCCGAATAGCCGTCCTTCATCGATTCGATAAAAGCGACGATGCCGCGGATGACCGGCGCTTTCAGCCATTTGTGCCGATCGCGCGCACTGACAATCGGGGATTTCTCAATAAAAAGCCCGCCGTCCGGAAGACGGACGACAAACGCGTTTTGCTTGGTCGAAGTGGCGCGCATCAAAATGCCGCCCATCAGCGCCTGACCGCCCACCGGGGCGTATTTGCAGGCCTTTTTCTTCTCATCTGCCATCGGGTATGTCCTTTCCGTCGCCCGAAAACGCGTCTAAAACCGATTTCGGGGCGATCACCCCTCAATTTTATATGATATTTCCACGCTTGTCAATGCAAGTGCAATGTGGTAATATAAGAAACGGGTCGGTATGTGCGCACACGCCGCCGATACGATTTTTTGGAGGTCGGACGATGCCGAAAGCGCGATTGATCGCATTCGAGGGCTGCGACGGAACCGGTAAGACCACCCAGTCGCGCCTGCTTGCGCAGCGTCTTTTTGAAGCGGGATACCGCGTCAAAAAACTCAAATTCCCGGCCTATGACAGCCCGTCCAGCGGCCCCGTGAAGATGTATTTGGGCGGCGAGCTCTCCAAAGACCCGAACGCGGTCGGCCCGTACGCGGCCTCCTTGTTGTTTGCGGTCGACCGATTCTGCTCGTTTTGCACCGATTGGAACAGGGATTATGAGGACGGCGTCTTGCTCGTCTCGGACCGTTATACGACCTCGAACATGATCTTTCAGGGCGCCAAGCTGCCGGCTTGCGAACGGGCGGAATATATCCGCTGGCTCAAAGATATGGAATACCGAAAGTTCGGGCTGCCCGTTCCGGATCTGGTGATCTATCTCGATCTGCCGGTGCGCGTCAGCGAACAACTGGTGCGGCTGCGCTCGGGCGAGACGGGACAGCTCGAGGACATCCATGAGAGCGACGCGGCTTATCAGCGCGATGTGCATGACGCGGGCCGCGAGATCGCGCAGAGCGAGGGCTGGACGGTCATCAACTGCGCCCGCAAAGGCATGCTTTTACCGCCCGCCGAATTGAGCGACATCATCTGGTCAAAGCTAAAAAAGGCAATCACCGTTTGATTTTCAAACGCAAGGAAGGATCTTCATATACATGCGTTTCGAGGAGGTCACCCTCTCACACCGTCCCGCCATCACCTCCGTTGTCGCCGAGAGCGGCGAACTGGGCTGCGAGTACTGTTTCGGCAACTTTTTTATGTGGGCATGGGTCTATAACACCCGCATCCACCTCGGCGATCACTTTTTCGTCACCAAGGAAGAACGGCCTTTTCCGCGTTATCTGTGTCCGACCGGCAATCTCGGTGAATCCGAATTTCAGGCGCTGATTCCGGCGCTGATCGCCGACGCACGAAAAAGCGGCCACCCGTTCGCCATGCACCGCGTGCGCAAGGACTGCATCGCCCGCATCCGGGAGCTCTATCCCGACCGGTTCGCATTCGCCCCCGAGCGCGACGATTTCGACTACCTCTACAGCCGGGACGACCTGGCGTTCCTGCGGGGCAAAAAGTATCATTCCAAGCGCAATTTCATCACCCGGTTCGAGGCCGGAAACCCCGGCTGGTCCTATGAGGAGATCACGCCCGAAAACATCCCCGACTGCGTGGAAATCTGCCGCAAATGGCTGTTGACACAAGACGGAAACTCCGGTGCGCAAACCGAATTCAAAGCGCTTTCCCTCGGTTTCGACCACTACGAAAAACTCGGATTCAAGGGCGGTCTGCTGCGCGTCGGGGGCGTCCCGGTCGCTTTCACGTTCGGCGAGCCGATCACGGACAAGTGTTTTGTGACCCACGCCGAAAAGGCGCTGCGCGAATACACCGGCGCCTATGCGATGATCAACCGCGAGTTCGCCAAAAACTCCTTATCCGAATACGAACTCATCAACCGCGAAGACGACATGGGCATCGAAGGCCTTCGGGCCGTGAAGCTCTCCTATCATCCGGTGATGCTGTATGAAAAATATATCATGACCCCGAAAAGCGGGGCCGATGGTTTTAAACTTTAAGTCATGCGAAAGGATGTGGATTGCGATGGTCTATGTGTTCATGGCGGACGGTTTTGAAGAACTGGAACTGACCGCCCCCGTCGATATGTTGCGGCGCGCGGGCGCCGAAGTCGCGCTGGTCGGCATCGGCAAGCCGCGCATCACCTCGGCGCACGGCATGAAAATCACCGCCGACATCGCCGAAAATCAAGTCGACATGTCCAAAGCCGATTTGATTGTTTTACCCGGCGGCAGCGTCGGCACCCAAAACCTGATCGCAAACGAAACCGTAAAAACCGCGGTCGAGACGGCTGTTCAAAACGGCCTTTGGATCGGCGCGATCTGCGCCGCCCCGAGTTTATTGCAACAGCGCGGTTATCTCGACGGCAAGAACTTCACCTGCTATCCCGGCTGCCAAAACGACGCGCTCGGCGGCCTGTATACGGGAAACCCCGTCGAGGTTGCGGGCAAAATCATCACGGCCAAAAGCGCGGGCGCGGCGCTGCTGTTCGGCAAAGCGCTGGTCGCGGCGCTGCACGGGGAAGCGGCGGCCGAAGCCCTTTGCGCCGCCATGATGTCAATCTAAAAGGAAGGTCATCTCCCATGAGACAAACACCCGAAAAAACAACCGGACCGGAGGGTTCTTTGAAAGAGCGCTGGCGGCGTTTCCGGCGCACCGCGATGGGCGATCTGTCTGTGGCGCTGTTTTGGGTTGCCGCCGGAATCGTCTTGGGCGTCTGGCTCATCGGCGCGTTTTCCGACGTGCTGGGCATCATGAAAGACGACAGCCAGCACGAGGTGCAGGTCAAGGCCGGTTGGTCGACGCTGGATATGGCCTATGCCATGAAAAAAGCCGACGTGATCAACCACCCTTGGGTCTTCACGGTCTATACGATGCTCAACAAAACCGACGGCACCTTCAAATCCGGCACCTATCTGCTCGACGGCGGCATGACGTATGACAAGATCATCAGCACCATCCAGCGCAAGCAGAGCAGCCAGATCGTGCGCATCACCTTCACAGAGGGCATGAACGCCGCCGAGATCGGAGCCCTGCTCGAGGAAAACAAGGTCTGTTTGAGAAGCGAATTTTTGAAATCCGTCAACACCGGGGTTTTCAACTACGACTTCCTCCCGACGGACGGAACCGAGAGCGGCCGCTTTTACCGCCTCGAGGGCTATCTGTTCCCCGACACCTACGATTTTTACGTCAACGAAAACGTCGAATCGGTCATCAAAAAGTTTTTGAGCAACTTTAACAACAAATTCACGTCCAATCTGCGCGAGCGGGCGGCCCAGATGGGCATGACGATCGACCAGGCGGTCACCCTGGCCTCAATCATCGAAAAAGAGGCCCCGGATGTGTTCGAGATGGCAAATGTCTCGGCGGTGTTCCACAACCGCCTGCTCAACCCCAAGGTCTACCCGAAATTGCAGTCCGACGTGACCAGTTTCTATGTCAGAAACGTCATCAACAAAGCGCTGACCCATACCGACCCGTCCTATTCGCAGGCCTATGACACCTATGTGTGCAACGGCATTCCGGTCGGCGCAATTTGCAACCCGGGCGGCGCGGCCTTGACGGCGGCGCTTTATCCGTCCGAATCGGCGTACAACTATTTCGTCACCGATGCCAACGGCGACTTTTATTACGCGAGAACCCTCGCCCAGCACAACGCCAACATCAGCAAGGCCAGCAGAGTCGGCAACATCGGCGGAACGTACACACACGATTGATCGATATTGACACCGCTGTCATAACGCCGAAAAACGGGTATGGGCGGAACGGTCAAGACCGATCCCCATAAATTTAAAAATAGGAGCGCCATGCAAAAAATCTATCTCGACAACGCCGCGACAACGCCCGTATGCGATGCGGCGCTTGAAAAACTCAACGAACTGACCCGCGAAAATTGGGGAAACGCCTCGTCTTTGCACGGATACGGGCGGCGCGCCGCCCAAGTTCTCGAGCAGTCCAAACAGGTCTTCCTCGAGCGTCTGGGCGACGGGGAACTGATTTTCACCAGCGGCGGGACCGAGAGCAACAACCTGGCTCTGTTCGGCGTCTGCAGTAGGCACAAAAGCGGCCGGATCATCCTCGCGTCGGGCGAGCACCCTGCGCTTGCAAACCCGGCAAAACAGTTGAAGAGCAAGGGTTTCGACGTGGTTTTCGTGCCGTTCGGCGGAGGCGACGAGACCTTTTTAAAAAACTTTTCCGAGGCGCTGACGCCGAATACGATCTTTTGCGGCGTCATGGCGGTCAATCATGAGACGGGATTGATTTTCCCGGTCAAAAAAGCCGCCGCGGCGATGCGCAAAATCGCTCCGAACGCCGTTTTTCACACCGACGCGGTGCAGGCGTTTTGCAAAATCCCGTTCAGTCCCAAAGCCCTCGGCGTCGACACCTGTTCGCTCAGCGGTCACAAAATCGGCGCATTTCAGGGTACCGGCGCGCTCTGGCTCAAAAAAGGCCTCAAGCTGACCCCACGCCTTTACGGCGGGAATCAGCAAAACGGCCTGCGCCCCGGCACGCAACCCGTCGCCTTAATCGGCGCTTTTGCCGAGGCGGCCGCCCAAATGCTGAAGGCCCTGCCCGAACGCACCGAGAATGCCGCCGTTTTTTTCGAGACCCTGCGCAATCGGCTGTTCGGCACGGAAGTCCTGTTCAACGGCGCGTTCGGTTCGCCGTTCATCGGCAGCATCTCGCTGCCCAAAGTCCCCTCCGAGGTGCTGATGCGCTTTTTGGAGGAGAACGGCGTGTTGGTCTCGGCGGGCGCGGCCTGCGCGGGCGGTAAAATCAGCGCCGCCGCTTTGGATTTGATCGGTGAAAACGCCAAATACACCCTGCGTGTCAGTTTGGGCCCGCAAAACACCCCCGACGACGCCGCCGCCCTTGCCGCGGTGCTGATTTTAGCCCAAGAACGATTCGCAAAACAGATCGCTCGATAAAACTCGTAACCTGTATGCGAGAAGGCAGAGATGAGAGGGCAGAGGGCAGAACGGGGGAAAGTGAACCCGACCGTAGGGGCGGCCCTGTGTGGCCGCCCGCCCGTGTCATCCTGAGCGAAGCCGAAGGATCTCGGGCAAATAAAAGCCGACGGATAACTACCTATGGGAGTTGGCGTCCTTGTCCCCGCCGCGCGGATTACGTCCCGTGCGGGCGAACAGCCGCGTAAAACGGAAATTCGGAATCGGTAGACGGGGGAAAGTAAACCCGACCGTAGGGGCGGCCCTGTGTGGCCGCCCGCCCGTGTCATCCTGAGCGA
>CAZPLU010000004.1:37379-66308 GCA_964587625.1 uncultured Eubacteriales bacterium | reverse complement strand
AACCCGACCGTAGGGGCGGCCCTGTGTGGCCGCCCGCCCGTGTCATCCTGAGCGAAGCCGAAGGATCTCGGGCAAATAAAAGCCGACGGATAACTACCTATGGGAGTTGGCGTCCTTGTCCCCGCCGCGCGGGAACAATTTTTACCGTATGGGCGGGCTTATATATGCACTAACAAATTCCCTCTTCGGAAGGGTGCGGTCTTTCTTTTCTCACGCCGCTTGTTATTTTACCGCTTCACTTTCCGCTCCCCCCTTCTGCCCTCCGCCCTCTCACCTCTGTCATCTTTAACGCACAAGGAGCAAAAAATGCAGGAAGTCATTCTTTTAAAACTCGGTGAGACCATCTTAAAAGGCCTCAACCGCAGTACCTTCGAGGACATGCTGCTGCGCAACCTGCGCCGGCGGTTGAAGCGGGTCGGCGCTTACAGCGTCTCGTTCGCACAATCCACGATCTATATCGTCGCGCAAAAAAATAAAGACGGCGAGCGCTCCGACATCGACAAGGCGGAAGAGATCGCCGACCGGCTGTTCGGCGTCATCACCGTGGCAAGAGCCGCTGCGGTCGAAAAAAACTACGAAAAAATCGCGGAGACGGCGGTTGAATATTGCGCGGATGAACTCTCCCGCGCCAAGACCTTCAAAGTGGCGGCCAAGCGCGCGGACAAGCGTTTTCCGATGAAATCACCCGAGATCTGCGCCGAACTCGGCGGTTTTCTGCTTGAAAAATATCCGAATCTCTCGGTCGACATCCACCATCCCGAGGTCACCGTGACCGTCGAAATCCGCGACTGGGCGGCCTATGTCCATTGCGGCAGCCGCAAGGGGGCGGGCGGACTGCCGACCGGCTCATCCGGCAAGGGCATGGTGTTGATCTCGGGCGGTCTCGACAGCCCGGTCGCCGCCTGGATGATGGCGCGGCGCGGTCAAATTCTCGAGGCCATCCACTTTGAGAGCCCGCCCTATACCGGCCCGCAGGCCGAGCAGAAAGTGGTCGATTTATTACGCAGGGTCTCCCTGTATTCGGGTCGCATCAATCTCCATACCGTCAACTTCACCGAAATCCAGGAGGCCATCGCAAACCATTGCCCCGAACCGCTATTCACGGTTCTGATGCGCCGTTTTATGATGCGCATCGCTCAAAAGCAGGCGCATCACACCGGCTGCGAGTGTCTGATCACCGGCGAAAGTTTGGGACAGGTCGCCAGTCAGACCATCGGCGCGCTGGCCTGCACCGACGCGGTCTGTGAAATACCGGTTTTAAGACCGCTGATCGGTTCCGACAAAGAGGAAATTGTCCAAATCGCCCGCAAACTCGGCACATTCGACATCTCGATCCTGCCCTATGAGGACTGCTGCACGGTTTTCACGCCCAAGCACCCCAAGACCAAGCCGCGCCTGTGTGAAATCGAGGAGGCCGAGGCCTCGCTCGACGCCGACGGCTTGATCGAAAACGCCATGGCGACCTTAAAAAAGCAGACCATCACACCTGAAAAAGAGGTATAAACCAAATCACAGGACAAAAGAGAACGGGGAGGTACATAACCATGAAAACGGGATTGAAAATCATTTTGGTGGTGTTGGGCGCCGTGCTGATCACGGGCGGCTCCATCGCCCTGACCGCGCTGACCGGCAACGGGCAGCCCGTTTTCGCCCCGGCCGGCGCAAACAGTGAACCGGACAGCGCGGATTCCGTTTATTCGGAAATCATCAAACCCGCGCCCGAGCAAATCCTCCCGTCCCCGGAGCCGTCCCTTGCGCGTCCGTCCGAGCCGGAGCGTTCGAAGGCGAGCAGCGTGACCTCCTCCCAAAAGACGAGCGTCAAGACCTCCTCGGCGCCCTCCCAAGCCAGTCAGGTGACCACCTCGATCGCCTCAGTCCCGAGCGCGCCGTCCGCCGTCAGCGAGATGACCAAGCAAGAGCGCTGGTCGTCAAAGCTGGCGATCCTGAACGATTGGGAGCTGTTTGAAAAGATGCTGTCCGACCCCGACCACGATTTTTGGGACGACGACGAATTTTGGGAGAGCGGCGAACAGGCCTATACGATCCCCGAACCGCCCTCCTCGCCAACCTCCTCCGGCGCAACCTCCGTCCCGTCCTACCCCGACAGCGAACGCCTCAAGGTCATGCAGACCGACAGGGTGACGACCCGCAACGGCGGCACGCTGACCACGGACACCTATTACAACACCGTCCTGCGCATCATCGGCGCGGAGTTGGCTCCGTCCTATTCCGACGAGTGCATCAAGGCGCAGATGATCGCCTCCTACACCTTCCTGCGTTACCACGCGGGTTATACCGCCGTCCCGCCGACGGCTATTTTAAAAGACCTCTCGGATATGAAGGCCTACTGGAAAGACGAGGGCATGCGGCGGCTGTATTCGCTGCTCGAAGAAGTCGGCGGCTATATGCTGTTTATCGACAACCACCCGATCCTGTCTACATACGGCGCCATCAACAACGGGACGACCAACAATGTCGTCGACGTCTGGGGCGGCAGCGGCGTCGACGGCTACGGCACGCCTTATACCTATCTCGCCGGCGGGATCGATTGCAGCAAGTGGGACGGCAAGGCCAAGGGCTATTCGTCTCAAATCATGCTCTCCTCCGCGGTCGTCAAAGCGCAGCTTGAGGACTATTTCGGCTTCACCCTCGGCAATGACCCCTCGCAATGGCTGGTCGTCACGCGCAATAACGCGTTCGGTTACGTCATGGGCGTCTCGGTTGACGGCAAAGCGAATACCACCGGCAAGGATTTGCGCGGTTATGTGTTCACGAGCGGCCGTGTCGGATCAAAAAACGCCCTGCGCTCCACCTCTTTCACGGTGCAGTACGACCCGTCGACCGACTCATTCTATTTTGATGTCAAGGGCTACGGCCACGGCGTCGGCATGAGCCAGGAGGGCGCCCAGCAGATGGCGCTCGCCGGCTACAAATGGCAGGATATCGTCAAGTTCTATTTCCCCGGCATTTCCATCGTTTAATAATCTCGTATTCATGCGGGAGGGAGCCGCCGCAGCGGCGGTGGGATTCTTCTATAAAGGGGCATTTTATAAAACGGGCGCACAAAAGTGCGCCCCTACATTTTGTGATATATCCGATTTATGAGCAGGGTGCCGAAAACCTTTGCGGGCTGTGGGCAGCCCGCCCTACATATCGTGATTTCCGTTATTAAAGCGATTCCAAAATCCGGTCGACGACCAGCTGCCGGAAATCCGGCGACAGCATCATGAAATAGGCGGTGAAGCCGGTCACGCGCACCACCAGATCGGGGTATTTTTCGGGGTTTTTGTGCGCGTCCAAAATCTTGTCTTTTTTGATGATGTTCACATTGATCAGCGTCCCGCCCTGGTCGATATGTCCTTTGAGCAGCGCCATCACTTTTTCGATGCCGCCCTCCTCTGCTCTCAACCCGGGGTCGAGTTCGAGCTGCCAAGGCGCGGTGTTGCCGTAGCCCGGCTGGATCGCGGCGATCCCGTTGGCGACGGCGGTCGCGGCGCCGTCGCGGCGGAAGTTGTTGTTGGGGTTCGCCCCGTGCGTGATCGGGGCGTGCGCTTTCCGGCCGTCGGGCGTCGCGCCGACCGCCGCGCCGTATTCGAGCGTGTTCGCCCACGAAAACCACCCGGGGATCAGCACGCGGTCCTTCGGCATCGGGTAGTTGTGCACCGCCTCCGAAAACGTCCGGCTGATTTTTTGCGCCCAAAAGTCCCCCCGGCTGTTGCCCTGACAAAATCGGTCTGACGATTTTAAAATCAATTGAGTCCGGTCATACGGCGCGCCTTCAAAATCATGTGCGATCGCCTCGGCCACCTGCTGCCACGAAAGCACCTTTTCATCCTCCACGCGTTGTTGCAACGCCGCGAACGAGTCGGCGACCGTCGCGAGCGCCGCGCCGTCGACGCACATGTTGAAATATTCGGCGCATTGGGTCACATCGAGCCCCTGTTCGAGGGTGTTGTGCGTCATCAGATTCAACACCACCTCGGGCATGTATTTGTGCATATGCTCCAAATGGAAATTGATGCCCTGCGCGGTCGTGTCGATTGCGATATTCAAATGGCAGACAAACCGTTCCCACAGTTTCGAAACGGTGGGCTCGGGTTCGGCGGTGATCTCACCAAACGCCACTTCAAAAACCTTGGCGGTGTTGATCTTCACGCAGTCGTTCAGCGTGTATTCCAGCCCGGGCAGCGAGTTCCAGTGGCAGCCGACCGCCACGCGTTTGCGCGCCAGTTCCGAAGTCATCTTACGGTTTTTCGCAAACCCCAAAAGCCCCTTGTCACCCGAAAACCGCGGCCAGCCGTTGCCGTCCTCGAACAAATACTGAACGCCCTTGCGGAACAAGTCCCGGTTGATGCCGTCGAACAGCCGAATGGTGATGTTGGCGGAGACGTTCAGCCAGTGCGCGGCCTCGAGTATTAAAAACGAAAGTTCATTGGTCTTGTCTTTGCCGTTTTCGTCCGGTCCGCCGATCTGGCAGTAGTGCGGATTCAACAGCATCAGGTTCGCCAAAATAAACGTCGCCTTGTCGTCGTCCAAAATCCCTGCCCGTTTGTCGCGCAGGTAATACGGATACAGCAGCTCGTCGATCTGCATGCCCGCGCCCTCGCGGTTCAGCGTCCATGAGGCGTTTTGAAACCACCCGATAAACTGGCACGCCTCCAAAAAGGTGCGCGGCTCGCGCTCCGTCAGGTTGACGTTGCATTCGTACATCTCGCGCAGCGTCTTTGAAATATCCGGATCGGTCTCGGTCTCGAGGAATTTTTCAATCACCGGCAGATGCCGCCCGATATAGCGGATGATCGCCTCGACGACCCGCCTTTCGGCGTCGTAAAATTCGTAATGCGACGCGTCGTTTTGCGCCCGATGGCGCTCGATCTTTGCCAGCAGCCCCGGAAAGCCCAGTTCGAGGCCGATGTTATAATCGGGCGCAAAGTGGTTGTTCGCGCCGATGCCGCCGATGATGTTATATTTTTTTTGATTCTCTTTCAAGTGGTCATACGGGGCGATGAACTCCGGCCAAAAGGTCTCCCACCGCAGGTTTGCCGCCTCCAGCATCATCCGGGTATGCCGACCGGCCAAAATCTCCGCCGGATCGACATAGAGCGGGCACTCGTCCCAAAACTTTGCCAAATTGACCGAGAACCCCGTCGCGCCGTAAATGACGCCGGGGCGTTCGGTGATCGGCTCAAAATGAAAGTCCGCGGGCATCGGGATTCCGCCGTGGTCGTCGGAATTGACAAACCCCAGCTGCGCGTTTTTTTCTTTGGTGTGTCTGACTTTGGTCTTGTGCAGCAGGTCCGCTCTTTGGCGATAGGTGATCATGTTTATAATGCCTCCGAATATTCAGTGCTGTATATTCTATGTGTTTTATTGCGTGAGTTTGATATTGGCAAAGCGAAAGGGGACTTTGTGTCTTTGAACGATCTCCCCGAGTAAATTTTTGAGCGCGGCATTGTCGGGCTTCTCAAATTGTCGAATAAAGTCGGCGTCTTCCACCTGCTTGCTCAGTCCGAGCGGATGATAGGGCAGGACCTCGTAATAATCCAGATTTTTTAACCCCGCCGCGAATTTCACGATCTGTTCCAGCTCCTCCGCCGCGTCGTTGACGCCCGGAATCACCGGCGTGCGCAGGACGACCCCGATGCCGCTCCGGTCGAGCTTGATCAAATTCTCTTTCACGCACGCATTGGAGACCCCGGTGTATTTTTTATGTATTCCGTCGTCAAAGGCCTTTAAATCAATCATCCAGACATCGACAAACGGCGCCGCTCTCTCCATCTCCTCAAACGGCAGCGACGCGTTGGTCTCGACCCCGCAGTGGATGCCCCGTTGTTTGGCGGCTTTCAGCAATTCGAGTAAAAACCGCGGCTGCACAAACGGCTCTCCGCCCGAGACGGTCAAACCGCCGCTCTCCCCGTAATAGGGCCTGTCGGCGGCGACTTCTTCCATGACCATTTCCACGGTCATCTCTTTGCCGCACAATATCCTCGCACCCGAATAGCACCCCTCGGCGCAGTGCCCGCAGCGCAGGCAGAGCTTGGGGTTAAACACATGTTCGGGATAGGCGCGGATCGCCTCGGGGTTGTGGCACCACGCGCAGCGCATGTTGCAGCCCTTGAAAAACACGGTCGTGCGGATCCCCGGCCCGTCGTGCACGGACGCGCGCTGGATGTTTGAGATTAAGCCGGTCTCCCAGCCATCCGAATTCATACCCGATCACTTTGCCTTTCCGTTGATTTTATAAAATAACACACGTTAAAAAGATGAATGATAAATCAATTATTGGTACACTCAGAACGCATAAACAGACAACCGGACTTAGTGTAACACAACCCTTTTTTCTTTGCAAGAATGTGCTTGATCGTTTTCACGGCAAATAATCTTGGTTTTTACTTTTTCACACGAATCGCTTGCATTTCCCCAAAAAATAGATATAATAAACCAAACTGAATACCAAAAGCGTTGAAGAGAAATAGTATGATTTGACAAAGGCAACAGAGAGAAGATGGTCGGTGCGAATCTTCGCCAAATCAAATCGGAAGCCCTCTCGGAGCTGTGAGTCGAACGGAGCAATCCAAGTAAATCTCAACGGAAAAGCTGAATTTCGCCGTATAAAGGGAAGACGACATGGGAAAACCGCATGGTTTGCCCGCGTCGGCAGAGCGCGGAGGTGCTCCTCCGAATTTAGGTGGTACCGCGGACAATCGTTCGCCCTAAGCCGTTTTTCGGCTTGGGGTGTTTTTATTTTGAAAGGGGAATTTTTATGACAGGCGACGAAATGCGCAAAACGTTCATCGACTTTTTCACGAAAAGAGGGCATACCGAAATCCCGTCGGCTTCGCTGCTGCCCGACAACGACCCGAGCGTGCTGTTTACCACCGCCGGTATGCACCCGTTGGTGCCGTATCTGCTCGGCGAGCGCCACCCCGGCGGCAAGCGGCTGGTCGGCGTGCAAAAATGCCTTCGCACCGACGACATCGACGAGGTGGGCGACGATTTTCACCACACCTATTTTGAAATGCTCGGAAACTGGTCGCTCGGCGATTACTTTAAAAGCGAATCCATCCGGTTGAGCGATGAGTTTTTGACCTCGGCGCTCGCCATCCCCCGTGAAAAACTCGCCGTCACCGTCTTCGGCGGTCACGGAGAGATCCCGAGAGACGCCGAGGCGGCCGACTGCTGGAAAGCCGTGGGCCTTTCAGACAATCAAATCTTTTACGGCGGGATGAAAGAAAACTGGTGGGGTCCCGTCGGCCAGACCGGCCCCTGCGGCCCCGACACCGAGATTTTTTACGACACCGGAAAGCCGTCCTGCGGAAAATTTTGCGGGCCGCTCTGCGGCTGCGGGCGCTTTGTGGAGGTCTGGAACAATGTATTTATGCAATATAACAGGGGGAGTGACGGAAATTTTTACCCGCTCGGCCAAAAAAACGTCGACACGGGCATGAGCTTGGAGCGCATCACAGCGGTTTACAACGGTTTGCCGAGCAACTACGAGACCGACCTGCTCAAGCCGATCGTCGATAAAATCGCGGAACTGACCGAAACATCTTACACGGGCGAAAACATCCGCAATTTCCGTATTATCGCCGACCATATGCGGGCGGCGGTCTTCGTCATGGGCGACCCCAAACAGATCGCGCCCTCCAACACCGAACAGGGCTATACCGTCCGCCGCCTGATCCGGAGGAGCATCCGCTATATCCGCCAAACCGGCGTCGCCCGCAACATCCTGCCCGAACTCGTCCTTGCAATCATTGCTTTAAACGCGCCGATCTATCCCGAACTTGAAATCAATCAAAACTTCATCTATGAGCAAATCGACAACGAATACCGCGCTTTTATCGCCACGCTCGACAGGGGTCTGAAAAAGGCGGAACAATTTTTCGGGGAGTGCCGCGCAAGCGGGATTTTATCGGGAGAATTGGCTTTTATGCTGTACGATACCTTCGGCTTCCCGATCGAAATCACCGAAGAACTCGCCGCCGAAAAGAACATGACAGTGGATACAGACGGCTTTCACCTAAAATTTTCCGAACACCGGCAAAAATCCCGGGACGGCGCCGAGGAAAAATTCAAGGGCGGCCTCGCCGACCACAGTGATCTCACGGTCAAACTGCACACCGCCACGCATTTGCTGAACGGCGCTTTGCGGCGGGTGCTGGGCGACGCCGTGTGCCAGCGCGGCAGCAACATCACGCCCGAACGCCTCCGGTTCGACTTCTCTTTTCACAGAAAGCTCACCGATGAAGAGCTGGTCAAGGTCTCGCAGATCGTCAACGAAGCGATTTTGAAAAATATCCCGGTGGAGTGCCGCGAAATGACGGTTGGCGGGGCAAAAGCGGCGGGCGCGGTCGGCATGTTCGGGCAAAAATACGGCGAGACCGTCAAGGTCTATTCGATCGGGGGCTATTCCAAAGAAATTTGCGGCGGCCCGCACGCCGCCAAAACCGGCGACCTCGGCTCCTTTCAAATCCTGAAAGAGGAGAGCTCCTCCGCCGGCGTCCGAAGAATCAAGGCCGTGATCGGTGTTATATAAATTCCGATACGCATTTCATCACAGCGGCAAAATTTTTCGCACCTGCACCGATCAATTTCCCGTCCCGCTCCGCCCTTGAACGTCCCCGTGAAATATGGTAAAATAAACACAGCGATCACGGAGGATAGGATATGCTCAAATTCATCGTCGGCCCCGCGATGTCGGGCAAGACATGGGAAATACAAATCAAAGCCGCCGAACGCGCCAAACAGGGCGATCGGGTGCTGTTTGTCGTACCCGAGCAGTTCGTCTTCTCAAGCGAGCAGATGCTGTTAAAGGCCGCGGGCGAGGGTTTTATGCGCACCGCCGAGGTAACGTCGCTTTCAAAATTGGCGCACAAACTCGGCGCCGACGGCTGCAAGATGGCCGACGCCGCCGCCAAGCAAGCACTGATGTCGCTGGCGGTCTCGCAGGTCTCGGACGAGCTGACGATCTATAAAAAGCAGTCCGCCCGAGCCGATTTTATCCCGATGGCGCTCGCCGCGCTCCACCGCTTCAAACGCGCCCGGCTCGACGAGACCAAATTGCGCGACCTCTGCATACGCGCCGAAAGCCCCTTTTTAAAACAAAAGCTCTCCGATCTGGCGCTGCTCTCGGGCGCTTACAATGCCGTGATGGGGGACAAATATTTCGACCCCGACGATGACATGAAACGGCTGGCGCGGATTCTCGAGACCGCAAACCCCTATCAAAACGTTTACATATTCTTCGACGCCTTCAAGGATTTCACGGGTGTGGAGTACGACGTCTTGCGGCCGTTGATACGCGATGCGAAAGAAGCGGTTTTCACTTTTACCTCCGACCGCGAGCGGTTTTTGCAAAAACGCGAGGACTATTCGCTGTTTTCCACCGTCGACCGCACCGCCTTAAAACTCATCGAACTCTCCGAAACCTCCTGCGAGACGCAGTTTCTCGACAATACCTACTTTGACGGCAAATTCCTGCCCGCTCTGGAACAGGCATATCGCGCCGGAGGGGTCGCTGCCGTCCCCTACGACGGCTGTCTCACGGTCAAGAGCTGTTCCGGTCCGGTCGACGAGGCCGAGACCGTCGCCCGCGAACTCGAAAATCGCGTCAGGAGCGGACAAATGCGATATTGCGATGCCGTAATCATCGCCCGCGACTGCAAACCGCTGCAGGGCATTCTCGACCGTACGCTGGCCAAATACGGCATCCCGTTTTTTTGGGATAACCGCAAGCCGCTCTCGGCCTCCCCGATCTTCCGCTTTTTGCGCGGCGCGCTCGAGGTCGCCTGCGGCGACGGCGCGAAGCTGCTCGGCTGTCTCAAATCCGGCTTTTTCGACCTCGACCCCAAAGCCGTCTGCAAACTCGAAAACTATGCCGTCGAAAACGGCAAGCGGACGCTCTCGGATTTTCGAAAACCGTGGCTCGACCCCGAGATCGATTCCATCCGCGCATACGCCATGAGGCATCTCGACGCGCTCTCCGCCGCAATAGACAAAACCGACGCGTTGGGATTCGCGTCGGCGGTCTATGAATTTTTACAAAACAGCGGCGTACGGCAGCGTTTCGACGACCTGGCCGAACTCGAAAAAATTCCGCGTCTCGAGGCCATTATGACCGATCCGCGCAGGGCTTACAACACCCTGATGACCCTGCTCGACGGATTTGTCTCGGCGCTGTCCCATAACGAGGCGCTGCCCAAGCTCTCAAAACGCCGTTACTGTGATATTTTGACGCTGATGGCAGACGCGATGACCATCGGTGAAATCCCCGCGTACATCGACTGCGTGCAGGTCGGCGACGCCGATCTGATCCGCCCCGCAAACGCCAAAGCGGTGTTTGTAATCGGCGCAAACAGCGGCGTCTTCCCGGCCGACCCCTCGGAATTTCAACCGTTTTCGGCCGCCGAGAGCCGCGAACTCGCCCAACTCGGCGCCGACCTCGCCGACGAACCCGAACGGCAGGTCTCTGAAGAGGACTATCTGGTTTACAGCGCGCTGTTTTGCGCCCGCGAATATCTTTCGGTCAGCTTTCGCCTCACCAACCTCAGCGGCGCCGAGCGGCTGCAGCCCTCCCCGTTTGTGCGCCGCCTGCTCGAAATCGCCCCCGAGGCCGCAAAAGCCGCCGGAGTCGATTTTGCGGATCATATTTTCAACCCCGAACAGGCCGCGCTGCTGTTGTCCGAAGCCGACCCCGTCAAACGCGCCTCTTTAATGGCCGCGCTCGAGCAAGCCGGTTACGGTTCGACGGTCGAACATTTAAAAGGCAGCGCCGAGTACGGCAAAAACCAACGCGCCCAAAACGCCTCCGCGCTGCTGTTCGGCAAAAAAATTCAACTCTCCCCGTCGCAGGTCGAACGCTTTTCCAGATGCCGCTTCGCCTATTTTTGCAATTACGGCCTCGGCGCAAAGCCGATCCGGCAAAAAAAGCTCGACGCGATGCAGTGGGGCACCGCCGTCCACGACGTGATGCAGCGCTTGTTTCAACAATACCCGCAGGGCGTCACCGCGCTGTCCGACGAAACCTTAACGGCCGAAATCGAACTCTTGATGGAGGCATCCGTCAAACGGCTGCTGCCGCCCGACTTCGTCCCCGACAGCGAGGCGAAATTCTTTCTCCGAAAGCTCAAATCCGGCTTGTTCGGCGATGCGCGCCGCATCTCAAAACACCTCGACAACAGCAAATTCAAGACCGTCGGCTGCGAGATCGACATCGCCCCCGGCAAGGAAATTCCCCCGATCTCCTATGAATACAACGGCTCCTCCGTGACCCTGCGCGGTAAAATCGACCGGGTCGACCGCTTCGACGCCCCCGACGGGAAATCATACTTGAGCGCCGTGGATTATAAGACCGGCGACGCCGATTTTACAATGAAAAATCTGACCGACGGCAGCAAAATCCAGCTGGCCTACTACCTCAAAGCCCTCTGCGCCGACGGCAGCAAATACAGCGGCTGCATTCCCGCCGCCTTTTTCTATTTCCCGTTGAATGTCAAACAGTCCCCCGCCGACTCCGAACAAAAAGCCGAGGCGTCGTCAAACGAATTCACCCGCCTGCAGGGCTTTGCGCGCGACGCAGAGGCGCTTGCCGCGTTCGGCGGAACCGATTTTTGCAAGAACGCGCAATCCAAAGGATTGGATATGGAGCATGCGTTCGGTGTGGTCGACGACCTCGTGACAGGCATGGCGCAAAAACTGTCGGACGGCGATTTTGCCGCCGCGCCGCTCTCTGCCCACGATTGCGGCTACTGCGACTATCACCGGCTGTGCTACCGTCAGGCAAACGCCGAAAACGGAGAGGAGGTCGAAGACGATGCGTGAA
Source organism: uncultured Eubacteriales bacterium (assembly GCA_964587625.1). Lineage (GTDB taxonomy): Bacteria > Bacillota > Clostridia > Oscillospirales > JAKOTC01 > DAOPZJ01. The sequence continues at coordinate 54,484 of CAZPLU010000004.1, read as the reverse complement.
CGGCTCCCGAATCCCGAACAAGATCGCGCCGTCGGATTCGAGGGCGGAAATCTGCTTGTCAGCGCCGCGGCGGGCAGCGGCAAAACCAGCACCCTGACCGCGCGTGTGCTGCGCAAAATCCTCGATGAAAAGGACCCTGTCGACATCGACCGGATGCTGATCGTCACGTTCACACGCGCCGCCGCCGCCCAGATGAAAGATAAGATCTCCGCCGCGCTCGCCAAAGAGAAAACCCCGCGGGCAAACCGCCAGCAGATTCTGCTTCCGACCGCGCAGATTTGCACCATCGACGCGTTCGGGCTGTGGCTGATCCGGCAGTACGGTTCGGTCGTCGGTCTGCCCGTCAATGTCTCGCTCTCGCCCGAGGAGCGCGTCAGGCAGCTCGAAGAACAAGTGCTCAACGCCTTTATCGCAGAAAAATTCGAATCTGAAAACGAGGACTTTTTACGCTTTGCGGGCGCGGTCACCGAAAAGGACAGTTCCAAACTGTTCGCGGCCGTCCAAGGTCTCGCAAATTTTTTACAGCCCCTGCCCGACCCCGCATTTTTCTTAAAACGACAATTTGAAAAATATGATACTGCCTTCTACTCGGATCAGGCGGTTCTTGCCGTCCGCGAAAAAGCCCTGGCGTTAGCCGTAAAGTGCCGCGCCTTTTTGCCGGAACTGACCGGAAAGCAGCAGGGCCATGTCAAGGACTTGCTCGAATACGCAAGCGCGCTCTGCCAAACCGATTATGCGGGCATGTTCGCGATGGAATTCGCTCAAAACTGGCCGCGTTCAACAAAGAACGATGAAAACGACGCCCGTCTCATAAAAATCATTCGCGCATACGCAGACGCGTTGTCCAAGGAAAAAGCCAAGCTGATCACGACCCCGCCCGTCCGGCTCGCCGCCGAGAACGCCGCCGTCAAAGCGCACCTGACCACACTGTTCAACCTCACGCTTGAATATCTGCAAAAAGTCGCCGACGAAAAAAAAGAACGGGAAATTTTCGGCTACGCCGACATCACGCGCTTTTGCGCCGATTTGCTGTTCACGGTGGACGAAAACGGCAATCCGGCACCCACCGATTTGGCAAAACAGGTCTCCGAAAAATTCGACGAGATCATGATCGACGAATTTCAGGACATCAACGAGCTGCAATTCGCTGTTTTCACTGCCATTTCAAAGGGCAACAACCTGTTTATGGTCGGCGATATGAAGCAGTCGATCTACCGCTTCCGCAACGCCACCCCTCGGGTGTTTCACCGCGTTGCGAAACGCAGCAAAACCGCAGAAGCGGGTGAAAAAGACGTTTTAATCCCGCTGTCTAAAAACTTCCGCTCGGAAAACGCCGTAATCGACGCCGTCAATTTCGTCTTTTCGCTGCTGATGCGCGAACGCGCCGCAGAGATCGAATATGACAAAGACCAGCGGCTTGTCTGCCGATACGAAAACGGTGAAGACATGGGCTTAGTCAAATTCTGCCCGGTCCGGACCGATGAAGATTGCGAAAACATTCTTTCGGAAGCGGATGCCATCGCCGCCGAAATTCAAAAGTTGATGCAAACCGGTGTTCAGACCGCCGACGGACGGTTCTTCCCCAAGCTCTCCGATTTTTGTGTGCTCTCGCCTAAAAACAGCGATTGCGTGCGCATTTCCGACCGCCTGACCCGGCACGGACTCGCCAATTACTGTATGTCCGAACCCGGCTTTTTCGACCTGCCGGAGGTCAAAGCGTTGCTGCATGTGTTGTGGGCGACCGACAATCCGCTCAACGATCTCGCGCTGCTCTCCGCGGCGCTCTCCCCGGTCTGGCACCTCAGCCCCGACGAACTCGGTGTCATCCGCGCCAAACACGGTGATATGCCGTTGTTTTCCTCCCTCGAATGCGCGTCCCGAAGCGGCGAGCCGTACGCCGAAAAGTGCGCGAAAATGCTCCGCGACCTCGATTTGCTGCGCCGTTACAGCGCGATTTTGCCGCTCGGGGAACTGATCTCCTGCGCGGTCGAACTGACCGGCTTCGAAGCCACCGCCGCGGCCATGGACTGCACCGCCGATGGCGGCAAAAATATCGCCCAGCTCATCCGTTATGCCGCCGACCGGGACGCGCGCGGCGTCGACCTGCCCGCATTTAACGCGCTGGTCGCCGACGCCATCGCCAACGGGCGTTCCCCCGAGAGCGGCGGCGCCATCCCCGCCGAGGCGATTACGATCTGCACGATCCACAAAAGCAAGGGTCTTGAATTCCCCGTCTGCTTTTTAGCCGGCACGAGCGGGAGATTCAATCTCCAATCCCGCACGCCCGGTCTTGCGGTTGACCTGGACGCGGGCGTCTCGTCCGTCATTCCATCCTCGGGCGGCGCGGGGCGTTATAAACCGCTCGCTTTCAAAGTGATCACACGCGCCTGTCGGCAAAAGACTCTCGCCGAACAGCTGCGCCTGTTATATGTCGCAATGACCCGCGCCAAGGCGGCTTTGATCATCACCGCCGCTTTCAAAGACCCCTGTCAAAAAATCACGGGCATCGCGCAAAAGGCCGACGGCGCCGACGGCGGCGAAATTTTCGCCAACGGCAAGTCCTTCGCCGATTGGCTGATTCCGGTTTTGTCGCACCATCCGTCCTGCGCCGTTTTGCGCGATGCGGCCGAAACCGATTTTAAAGTCATCGACGCCCCCGGAACCGTTCAAATCGAATTCAAAACGCCCGTAAAAACCGAACAAACAAAGCCGTCACAAGCGGCAGATGCCGAACCCGATTCCGCTCTCGTCAGCGCGATTGCCGACCGCTTGAACTACACCTACAAATACGCCCCTTTGACCGTGCTCTCGTCCAAATACTCGGTCACCGAACTCGCCGGGGACAAAGACGGCGCCGAACTCGCCGTCCCCCGGTTTGCGGCGGGCGAGAGCGGTGCGAGTTACGGCACCGAGATGCACGCCTTTTTACATATGTGCGATCTCACCGCGAGAGACGCCAAAGCCGAGGCCGACCGGCTTTACAGGGCGGGGAAACTCTCCAAACGCGCTTTGGAAATGCTCAATTTCGACGCGGTCAACAGGTTTTTATCCTCGTCTCTTTGCGCCGAACTCACCGCAGAGGGCGTCGCCATCGAGCGTGAATTCGATTTCATCTCCACGATTCCGCTGTCCAAAGCCGCCCCGAACGCGAATGATTTCGCCGATCAGCCCGTGACCCTGCAGGGCTGTGCCGACCTGATCGGCATTCGCAGCGGCTCCGTCCGCGGCGACGGACTGATTTTGGTCGATTACAAGACCGACGCGCTCACCGACCCCGCGCAGTTTTCGGCGCGCTACAAGACCCAACTCGACCTCTACGCCGACGCGCTCTCCCGCGTTTTCAACCTGCCCGTGCTGAAAAAATCCATCTGGTCATTCAAGCTGGGAATGGAAATAATAATATCGAGCGAACAATGACATGCGGGGAGATTTCCCTTAGCGTGTTTGATTCGGCAAGGAGGCAAGGAGGCAACCATGCAAAAATCCGAACTTACCTACCCGTCCGCAAACGGCGTCGACACCATCCGCGCCTATCTGTGTCTGCCCCGGACAAAACCGACCGGCGTCGTCCAGCTCTCCCACGGCATGTGCGAATACTTTGAGCGCTACGACTGGTTTTACGAATTCCTGTGTGATAACGGGCTGGTCGTCTGCGGAAACGACCATCTCGGGCACGGCAACAGCGCCAAAACACCCGCCGATCTCGGCTTTTTCGCCAAAAAAGACGGGTGGAAATGCCTGCCCGAGGATGTGTTCACGTTGACCCGGCTCGTCAAAGAGCGCTATCCGGACTTGCCCGTTTTCCTATTCGGTCACAGCATGGGCTCGTTCATCGCCCGCGCTTATCTCAACGCCCACGGAAGCGAATTGGCGGGCGCTGTCATCTGCGGCACCGCCGGGAAAAACCCGTTGTCCGCCGTCGGCAAACTCTTCGTCAAACTCATCGCTTTATTCAAGGGGGGTCGGTATCGCAGCGCATTTGCGAAAAACCTCACGGATAAAAACCGCCTCGCCCGCTGCCCCGAAAAGCGCACCGCAAACGACTGGCTGACCAAGGACGCGGCGATTGTCGACCGGTATTGCGCCGACCCGCTCTGCACCTACACCTTCACGGTCTCGGCCTATTACGATCTGATAAAAATACTCGATTTCGTCAACAGACCGAAAGGCGTCGACAATGTGCCGAAGGATCTCCCGATTTTCCTGATTTTCGGAACCGACGACCCGGTCGGCGAATACGGCAAGGGCCCGGCTGAGACGCTCGCGCTGCTGGAAAGCGCCGGCTGCTCCCGCGTCTCGATCAAATCATACGGCGGCGACCGCCACGAGCTCCTGAACGAACTCGACCGAAAAGCGGTTGCCCGCGACATCCTCGGTTTCATACAAGGTCGAATATCAGAGCGATGACCCCGTAGGCCGCCGAAAAGACGGTTCCGTAGACGATCACCGGTCCGGCAATGTTAAAGATCTTGCCGCCCGTGCCGAAAATCAATCCCTCGCTTTTAAATTCCATCCCCGCGCTGACCACCGAGTTGGCGAACCCCGTGATCGGCACCAGCGTCCCCGCGCCGGCCAAATTTCCGATCTTGTCAAAGACATTCAGCGCCGTCAGCAGCGCGGCGAGGAAAATTAAAAACACCGACGCAAGCGACGCCGCGCTCTTGTCCTCCATCCCGCATGCCGCCGCGGTATCAAACGCCCCCTGCCCGATACAGCAGATGAACCCGCCGATCAAAAAGGCCCAAATGCAGTTTTTCACGGTATTGGTCTTGGGCGCGGCATCATCCACCAGTTTTTGATAGGTCTGCGGCGTGTGCTTCATCCGGATCACCTCACTTTGCCCGATAAATTTTTTATCGGCTTGCTTTATATTTTGTCCTTTCGAGTTTCATAAAATTCATTTTTTATCATTCCCGCCCCGATTTTGTCATCCTGAGCGGAGCGCAGAATGCGCGCAGCCGAAGGATCTCGACACCCGCAAGCCGCCGTCAGTTCGCGCCCCGTCTACCAATTTCCAATTTATGACCTCGATTCATCCGAAGCGTCTCGGATTCGTCTTTTTCGCCCGCATAAATTTTTTCCCCGCGCGAACACTATCCAAAACGAAAGCGGGGGATTTTTTTGAAAAACATCGATTTGGCCGTCGAATGCGGCGAGGTACGCGGGACGCCCGAAGGCGTCGAGGTGAAAAAGGAAGACGGCGCGGGCTGCCGGATCCAAATCATCACCGTGACCACCGAGGAAGCGGCTCAAAAATTGGGCAAGCCCATCGGCACATATATCACGATCGAATTCGACGAGGAACCCGGCGACAACGAATCTCTGCTCGCCCTTTCGAAAGAAATCGCAAAACAGCTCTCGGGGCTGCTCCCCGAGGAGGGCGACATCTTGTTTTGCGGGCTCGGCAACCGCAATATCACGCCCGACGCACTCGGACCGATTGCCGCGGAAAAGGTACTCGCGACCCGCCATCTGCCCAAGGATATGCCCGAGCTCAAGGGGCTGCGCCCCGTCAGCGTCTTTTCGGCGGGCGTGCTTTCCCAGACCGGCATCGAGACCGCCGAACTGCTCAGCGGCGTGGTGGACCGAACCAAACCCGCCGCAGTGGTCACGGCCGACGCGCTTGCCGCGCGGCGTCTCTCGCGCCTTTCACGCACGGTTCAAATCAGCGACACCGGCATCGCGCCGGGCAGCGGCGTCGGCAACACCCGCACCGCCATCGACGAGAAGACGCTGGGCTGCAGGGTGATCGCCGTCGGCGTTCCGCTCGTGGTCGACGGGGCGACGCTGGCCTGTGATCTGTTCAACATCGAAGACCAAAAGCGCGAGCAGACCCGGCAATTGCTGCCCGAAACGGCGGAGCGCCTGATGGTGACTTCACAGGAGATCGACAAAACCGTCTCGGCGGTCGGCCGTTTGATCGCGTTGGCGTTCAACCTCGCCGTCCAACCCTCGATGGATCCCCAGACGCTGCTCGAAATGACTTCGTAAGCGGACGGTCGCCGGTCGGCATCCCGACCGATTCATATCCTTGCTTGTCCCCGCATATGTCTTTACCACAGGAGGGAAGAATATGCGAGGTGTACGAAATATGAGAGGACTCATAAAATTTTCGGCGGCGGTCATCGCCCTGGTCGTGTTGGTCGCGGCGCGAAATCCGCTGTGGGATTTTTCGAAAAAATTGGCTGTGGCGGCCGCGCAGCTGCACGTTCCGGTCATCTCTTCGGTTACGCAGGCCTCGGACGAGCCGTCGGTGTCGTCCGAGGCCTCCGAGATGCCCCCGACCTCCGAATCCGAGGACGACGGCCTCGACCCGATCGAAGAAAAGCTGATGGGGCTGTCCTCTTCCGACATCGAATACGACGGCGTGACCCTGTCCAATCTCACCCAAAAACACACGGTCAATCTCGCAACCTATCTGGCGAAAAAACCGGTCATCGACGTGGTTAAAAACGGCCGCCCCCAAATTCTGATCATCCACACCCACACCACCGAGGGGTATCTCGAGGAGGAGAGCGAGACCTGTGAAACGGGGTATATAGGCCGCAACACCGATCAAAACGAAAACATCGTGGCGGTCGGAAAAGCGGTCGCCGACGCTTTGAACGAGGCCGGCGTCAACACGGTCCAAATCACCGAGGTCTTTGACGACCCCGAATTCAGCGGCGCTTATGACCGCGCGGCGGCGGCCATCAAAGCCATGTTGAAAAAATATTCCTCCATCGAGATGGTCATCGACATCCACCGTGACAGCATCACCGGCGCCGACGGCACGCGTGTCAAGCCGACGGCGGTAATCGACGGCGAGAAAGCGGCGCAGGTGATGATTTTGGCCGGCTGCAACGAAGCCGGCGCGCTCGAATTTTTGAATTGGGAATATAATCTCCGGCTCGATGTTCGGCTGCAGCAGGCGATGAACGAACTCTATCCCGGTCTTGCCCGCCCGATCTATTTTGTCGCGCGGCGCTACAATATGCACCTGACCAAAAATTCAATGCTGCTCGAAATCGGCAGCGAGGTCAACACGCTCGAGGAGGCGCTGTATTCGGCGCGTCTTTTTGCCAACGCCCTTTTGAAAACCTTGGATGATTTATAATAATTTCACAGTCCTTTTTCACCCCGACGCGGAAATAATAAGCCCGTTCAAACCGTTCGTCCGCAGCGCGCGGTTGACGGTTAACAAGGTAAAATTTTCGCAAACCTGAATTCCGAATTTATAGAATTCGTATCACGCCATGAGGTGAAAACCAAACGATGTTCAAAAAAATCATTCTAAGCGTCCTCCTGCTCTCCGTTCTTCCGGCGCAGGGACTTTCAAACAAGGGGCTCAGCTGGTACCCGCACCGGATCAAAGGGATTTCCATCCCCTCGGTCATGCCCGAGGCAAAGGCGTTTTTCAATCATTACAACGCCGTTTTCATGGGCGGCCCGGATGAAAAAAAGGTCTGGTTGACCTTCGACTCTGGCTATGAAAACGGCTGTACGGCAAAGATTTTGGAGACCCTCGAAACAAAAGGCGTCAAAGCGGCGTTCTTTTTGGACGGCAACTATCTGCGCCGGAACCCCGAGCTGGTCAAGCAGATGGCGGCGGAGGGGCATCTGATCTGCAACCATACGCTCAAACACCCCGACATGACCAAATTCACCGACTTCGAGCAATACAAAATGCAGCTGCTCGAATGGGAGGCGCTGGCGCAGCAGCTCGGCGTCAAGACCGCGCCGTTTTACCGCCCCCCGTCGGGTCGCTTTTCGGAGCTGACCCTGTCCTTCGACAAAGAGCTGGGATACAAAACGGTATTTTGGAGCTTGGCCTACGCCGACTGGGACCCGGCCAACCAGATGTCCGAGTTAAAGGCGATGACGATTTTAAAAGACCGCACCCACAACGGCGCGATCGTGCTTTTACACGCGGTATCAACGACCAACGCGGCGATTTTAGACGACTATATCGACTGGCTGGTCTCGGAGGGCTATTCCTTCGGCGCTCTGGACGAATTGAAATAATGCCCTCCTTGTGAAAAGAAGACGGCACGGCATCCGCCGCTGCGGAGAGATTTATTTTGCAAACCCCGCGGGAAAGACCTGAACGCCGCCGCGTGTTTTCACACGCGGCGGCGGTTTTGGTTTACCGAATATTAAACGGTCCGGATATCAAAGGTCGATCTCATCCTGCTGTTTTTGATCTCCTCCGCTTGCAGATGAAAAACTTCACTATTCCGTTACACAAAAAACCCATAAAAAAATATTGCCAACCGAGAAAGGTTATGGTACAATTGCAGAAACGTCTTGACGGGGAGGGTTCTATGCTTTTTGAGGAGAATTGTCGGTGTTCACGGAATTTTTGGATAAAAGCTGCAATTTTGGCAACGATTGCCGCCGCGCTGGCCTTATTCGGCTGCGGTGAAAAAATATTGCCCGCCTGCATTCCGACCGAATTGGAACAATTTGCGCCGACCGACACGATGGTCTGCCTGAACATCAATCCCGCTTTTTGCACGCCCCAGACCGAAGCGCTGGCGCTGACGGAGGAACTGACCGCCAAAGCGAAATCACTTCAGGCGGAACCGACCCCGACCAAGGTGGTCAAGGCGTCGTCCTCGAGTTCCAAGAGTTCCTCGTCAAAACCGAGCATCTCCACGCTCAAGGGGATGTCGTTAGACGACATCTATAAAATAAACAAGGATATTTACGGCAAATTGAAGGTTCCGGGCGCGGGCATCAACGAGCTCGTGGTGTTGACCAAAAATCACAACGACTATTACCGTTATAACTTTTATAAGGTCTATGACCGCTACGGCACCATTTTCGCCGACAGGCAGACCAGCCGGGACGCGCTCAACCGCAACATCGTGCTCTACGGCCACAACCGCGGCATGTATTCTCAAAACTACAAGATGTTCGGCACGCTGACCTATTTCCGCAGCAAGAGTTTTACCAAAAACAACCCCTACATCTACCTCGAGACCTTCCACGGCAAATACAAATACCAAATTTTTTCGGTGCAGTTGCGCGAGGACTATATCCCCAAAGAGCGCTATATCGAAAACTATATGCGCTCCGATTTCGGCACCGACGCCCAGATGGCCGAGTTCCTCAATGTCATGAAATCCAAATCGATGTTTGACACAGGCGTGAGCGTTTCGGGTTCGGACTGCATCATCACGCTGGTCACCTGCGTCTACGATTACGACGGCGCTAAACTCGTCGTCATGGGAAAACTCATCGGAACCTATTAAACGGACGCGACAAGCATGCGGATAAAAACGCGTAATTCCCGCCGTGGCGCGGGTTGCGCCGTCTCGGGAACAAGGAAATGCCTGAAAACCACCCCGCCCTTCGGGTGCCCCTCCAAGGAGGGGAATCTGACGACACGAAGGCATAAAATATTTTAAAGGTGCATCAAAAACACGGGGAACCAAAAGCCCCTGTGTTTTTATTTTTCAACCGTTCATTGATAATTCAAAACCGCAGCGAAATATCCATCGCTTTCACGCTGTGTGTCAACGCGCCGATCGAAATCAGATCCACGCCGGTCGCCGCCACTTGCGCCAAATCCCGTTGATCCATATTGCCGCTGGCCTCGGTCAGCGCGCGTCCGTCGACAATGCGCACCGCGTCGGCCATTTGTTGCAGATCCATATTGTCTAACATGATGATATCGGCCTTGACCGCAAGCGCTTCGCGCAGCATCTCCTCGTTTTCGACCTCGACCTCGATCTTCAGCGTGTGCGGCGCGTTCGCCCTGGCCGCGCGCACCGCCGCCGTGATGCCGCCCGCCGCCTTGATATGGTTGTCCTTGATCAAAATCCCGTCGGCGAGATTAAAGCGGTGGTTGCTCCCGCCGCCGACCTTGACGGCGTATTTTTCAAGCACCCGCAGCCCCGGCGTCGTCTTGCGCGTATCCACGATTTTCGCCTTGGTCCCCGCTATTTTGGCGACGCACGCGGCGGTATGGGTCGCGATGCCGGAGAGGTGCTGCAAAAAGTTCAGCGCCACCCGCTCGGCGGACAGCAGCGAGGCCGCGAACCCGCTGACCGTCGCGATGATATCGCCTTGTTTCACCCGGTCTCCGTCATAGACATCCGGCGTAAAAGCGGTACGGCCGTCGACCGCCGCGAACACGGCGCGAACCACATCCAGCCCACAGATCACGCCGTCCTGCTTTGCGATGAAGCTGCCGCTCGCGGTCATCTCTTCGGGGATCGTGGAAAGCGTGGTGATGTCGCCGGCGCCGATGTCCTCGGCCAGCGCCTCCAAGACGATCTTTTCGACGATATTCTTGTCGAGTTTCATGGTGCCGTCTCCTTTCGTGCCGCGCGTCCGTTTTTATTTTTATTGATCAGCATCATCATGGCTGCATGGTAAAAAATAGATCAATTATCTGTTCTAAAGTGCGCCCCCACGCTCTCCTTGCGCGCAATCGCCGCCGTCAAAATCGCCTCGGCGACCGTCAGCATGTTCATGGTCTCCGTGCCCTTGACCGACGACAGGTCATATCCGTCCAATTGCTCCCTCACCGTGACGACCAGCCCGAGCGCTTCGCCCATGTCCTTGCCGTTGCGCACGATGCCGCACTTTTTGGTCATCGCAACGCGGATCTGGCTGCGCAATGTGTGCAAATCGAGGTCGCAGGGCGCGAGGTTTTGCGGCTCGGGCAGAATCGGCCGATGCTGCGGTCTGCCGTTTTGTCCGATGTGCAGCGCGCAGCGCCTGCCGAACACGATGCACTCGAGCAGCGAGTTGGAAGCGAGGCGGTTCGCGCCGTGCACGCCGGTGCAGGAGGCCTCCCCGACGCAGTAAAGCCCGGGTACGTTCGTCGCGCCGTCGAGGTCGGTTTTGACGCCGCCCATAAAATAGTGCTGCACCGGGATCACCGGAATCCAGTTGACCGCGATGTCGATGTCATAATTCATGCACTCGGCGTAAATCGTCGGAAACCGCTTTTGCAAAAAGTCGCGGCTGCGCGACGTGATGTCGAGATAGACGTTGGGCAGGTCATATTTTTGCATCTGCAGGATGATCGCGCGCGATACCACGTCGCGCGGCGCCAAATCCGCCATCGGATGCGCGTCCTTCATAAACGCCTCCCAACGGCGATTGCGCAGCACGGCGCCCTCGCCCCGCAGCGCTTCCGAGATCAAAAAATACCGCCCGCCGGCGCCCGGGTGGATCAGCGCCGTCGGATGGAACTGCACGAATTCCATGTTTTCGACCGCCGCGCCCGCCCGCATAGCGGCGGCGATGCCGTCTCCCGTGGCGGCTACGGCGTTGGTGCTGTTGCGGTAGATACGCCCGACGCCGCCCGATGCGATCACGATGTTCGGCGTTTTGACGAGGATATTCTCCCCGTCTTTTTCAATCAATATTCCCGCAACCCCGCCGTCCGCCGCCTCGACGATATCGATGAGCATGGCGCGGTCGAGCGTTGTGATGTTTTCGCGCTCATGCACGCGGGATAGCAGCGAGTTGGTCATATGCCTGCCCGTGGCGTCGCCGCCGCAGTGCAAAATGCGGTTGCAGCAGTGCGCGCCCTCGCGGGTAATCGAGAGTTTTCCCTGCGCGTCCTTGTCAAACGGCACGCCCAAATCGGCCAATCGGACCATGTTTTCGGGGCCCTCGGAGACCAGCGCCATCACGGCTTTTTCATCGCAGATGCCCGCTCCGGCCACGAGTGTATCGCGCACATGGTTTTCGACGCTGTCCTCTTTGAGCGTAACCGAGGCGATGCCGCCCTGCGCGTGGATGGAGTTGGACTCCCCCTCGCCGAACTTGTTTAATAAAACAACCCGTAGTTTTGAATCAACATTCAACGCACAGTAAAGACCCGCGACCCCCATTCCGACGATCGCGACGTCATAGTCCAACGTTTTCTCGGGTTTGTTTTTGCAATACAGATACTTCATGTATTTTTTACTTCTCCGTTACGGTGTTTTTATTTTATCCTCGGGCTCTCGATCTCGTCGTCGTACACCACCTCGTGCGGCGGTTTCAGCAGCTGCTCCGGTTTGAGCAGGAGTTTTTTGAAATACCGCATCGAGACCGCGTAATAGTGTCCGTCACAGATACGCTCGTCGGTGACAAAGCGCAGCCGTATGCTTTTTTCGACCCGCTCGTTCCCATCGGCGTCGGTGATGACCTCGCGGTTTTTTTTGCCCATCGCCACAAACAGCGAACAGGTGCCGAATTCATACAGATGGTGATAGACCGAGTCGATGCCGAGCGAACCGATGTTGGTCAGCCAAGCCGAGGTATGCCAGGGGCTCGCCTCCTCGATGGCTTTGGGCAGCATCCCATGCCTGTCGAAGCGGTACATCAGATTGACAAACGGCCGCTTGATCCACGAGGGGATTTTGCCCAAAATCTTCGCCGTCTTGTCGGTGTCGTTCTCGGCGTCCTTGGGTTTCGTGGCCTCCATCTCGGCCTCGATCTTCCGCACGATGTCGACAACCGTGTCCTCGGGCTCAAATTCCGGCTTGATCACGGCCTCTCCGCCCTTGTCCGAGAGTCCGCGCTTGATCGCGACCGAGACCTTGATGCTGTTATGGGCATAGAGTTTATTATGGACGATAAAGCGATTCAAATATGGGCGCTGCGAGATCTGGCGCACCATCGCCGCGATCAAGATATGCATAATCGAGACGCCCGGGATGTCGGCCGCGTATTGCTTGATGAATTCATCAATTCCCGCAAGCGGAATTTCATCTTCGAACAGCACCTGCGAATCGATGCGGGTGCGCAACACATACGGAACCAGGTCCATCACCGGGTCGGCGGGCTTGACCCGCCAGCCGTCATAACGGTCTCTCCTGCGTTTTTGAAACTGACTTTGCATGTTGCCCATTCAAATCGTCCCTTTACATATATTTGCGAATGATGTTCTCCATGTGCGAATATTTGTCTTCCATATCCCTTGCCAGCGCGATCTGGCAGCGGGTGCGCACGAGGTTGTGCTCGGGGTAGTTGAGCTTGAAATAGGGGTCGCCCATCAGATAGTCGGTACAGAACCGGATCGCCAGCTCGACGGTCATCATCAGCGCGCCCGCCGGTAGCGACATCAGCTCGGTTTCATTGAAACTGTCTCGCAAAACGCCGACATAACCCTTGGCGAACGCCTCGTAATACTCTAACGAAAGAGAGGTCTTGGAGACGTCCGGTTCGTCCTCGAGCGAGGTGTTGGCGGCGAACCGAACCGCGTCGCCGAAATCGTAGGCCGAAAGCCCCGGCATCACGGTGTCCAAATCGATGATCGCGGCGGGTTTTTGCGTGGAAAGATCGATCAGGACGTTGTTGTATTTGGTGTCGTTGTGGGTCACGCGCACCGGTAAAATCCCGTTTTCGCGCATCGTCACGAGCTTGGAACAAAACTCCTTCTGCGATAAAATATAATCGATTTCCGGTTTGATCCCCTTCGCGCGCCCTGCTGCGTCGGCGGCGAGCGCCGTTTCAAAGGCCTCATACCGTTTTTGTGTGTCGTGAAAATCGGGGATCGTCTCGACGAGCGAATCCATGTCGTAATCGGCCAGCATTCCGGCAAAATTCCCGAATGCCTCTCCCGCCGAGGTCAACAACTCCGTATTCGGCACGCTGTCATAAGTCACGGCGTTTCCGATATAGTCGTACATCCGCCATACGCTGCCGTCGGAGAGGGTGTGGCACAGTTTCCCGTCGGCGTCGGCGTAAAAATTCAATACCAGCCGACGGCAGTCCAGCCCCTTTTCCGAACACTTTTTGCGCAGATGCGCCGTCACGCCCGCGATATTGCGCATCATGCCGTCGGGATCGCGGAAGACGTATGTATTCACCCGCTGGATGATATATTCTTTTCCGTCCGAAAACTTGGCCAGATTGGTCTGATTGATATTGCCCGTCTTGATGACGGTGTGGCCGACCGGATTACCCGCGATACCGAACGCGCGGGCGGCTTCAAGGACTTGTGCGTCCATGGCTGTCTCCTCTGCTATATGATATGAAATAGCGTTTTTGCGTTTCGCGCGGTACTCTCGGCGATCTCTTCCGGCGTCACGCCCTTGATTTTCGCCAGTTTTTCGGCGACGAGCGGTAAAAGCGACGAGTCGTTTCTTTTGCCGCGGTAAGGCGTCGGGGCCATATAGGGGCAGTCGGTCTCGAGCAGCATTTTGTCGAGCGGACAGATGATCGCGGACTCGACGGCGCGGCGGGCGTTATGAAAGGTCACGACCCCGCCGAAGCCGAGGTAAAACCCTTTTTTCAAGTAGGCATTCGCAATTTCGGGCGACTCGGAAAAGCAGTGCAAAACCGCCGTCCCTTTATATGCGGATAAGATCTCAACCATGTCTGCCGTCGCGTCCCGGCTGTGGACGACCGCCGCCTTCCCCAGTTTCCGCGCCAGTTCAAGCTGACGGAGAAACAGTTCTTTTTGTTTTGCCCTGTCGAATCCGGAATAATGGTAATCCAATCCGATCTCCCCGATCGCGGCGCATTTTGGGTCCGAGGCCAACTCCTCGATCTCCGTGAGGTTGTTTTCCCCGGTTTCGCCCGCGTGTTCGGGGTGGATGCCCGCCGCGAAGTAAAACTGCGGATACCGGCGTGCCAGTTCCATCGAATGGCGGCTGGTCAGAACCCGCTCGCCGCAGTTCAACACCCATTGCACACCCGCCGCAAAGGCCTTTTGAAGGACCTCGTCCCGGTCGGGGTCGAACGCGCCGTCGTCGTAGTGCGCGTGGGTGTCGAAAATGCCGTCCAAATTTAACACAATTTCGCGCCCGCCGGAATGTTGTCATCGAGCATCAACAGGCGCAGCGCCCCGTCCTGTTCCGCCGACAGCAGCATGCCGTTTGACTGCGTCCCCATCATCTTGCGCGGCGGCAGGTTGGTGCAGGCGACCACGGTCTTGCCGACGAGCTCCTCCGGCTGGTAATATTTCGCAATACCCGATAAAATTTTTCTCGGAACTCCCGAGCCGTCGTCGAGCATGAATTGCAATAACCTGTCGGATTTTTCGACTTTTTCACAGGCGATCACCTTGCATACGGTCATCTCAACCTTGGAAAATTCCTCAATGGTCACCCGCGGCTTTTCGGGTTCGGCGGGTGTTTCCTCCGGCTTTTGGGTCAGGGCGGCCACTCTTTCAGCCAGCGTCTTCTCGTCGAAGCGCGCGAACAGCGGCGCCGCCGGTTGGGTTTTTACGCCCGCTTTCAAGCCGCCAAAGGCCTCGACGCTCTCAAGCGTTTCAACACAGCCGCCCAACTGTTCAAAGATGTTTTTGCACGCCTCGGGCATCAGCGGCGCATACAGCACCGCGATGATTCGAATACACTCCAAAAGATTATAAAGCACCGTTCCGAGCCGCGCCCTGTCGGTCTCGTTTTTGGCGAGCGCCCAGGGCATGGTCTCGTCGATGTACTTGTTGCTGCGGCGCGCAAGCTCCATCACAGCGAACGCCGCGTCGGAAATGCGCGTCTCGTCCATATTCTTGCGGTAATCGGCCACGGCTTTGACCGCCGCCGCTTGCAGATCGGCATCGGGGCCTTCCCCGCCCGCGGGCGAAGCGCCTGAGGGCGCGGGGATGATCCCTTCGAAATATTTTTCCGTCATCGCCACCGTGCGGCTGACCAGATTGCCGAGGGTGTTCGCCAGATCGGAATTATAGCGCGCGGCGATGTTTTCCCAGGTGACGCTGAAATCGCTGGCATAAGGCATCTCGGACAGCACATAGTAACGAACCCCATCGACGCCGAATAATGCGGCGGCGTCCTGTGCGAAGATGACATTCCCTTTTGATTTACTCATTTTATCGTTGTCGAAAAGCATCCAGCCGTGTCCGTATATCTTTTTCGGCAGCGGCAAGTCAAGCGCCATTAAAATAGCAGGCCAAATGATGGAATGAAATCTGAAAATCTCTTTTCCCACCATATGGCAGTCGGCAGGCCAATATTTTTGATAATCCGAATCGTCGTCAGAGCCGTACCCGAGAGCGGTTATATAGTTTGTAAGCGCGTCAATCCATACATAGACAACATGCTTTTTGTCAAAATCCACGGGGATCCCCCATGTGAATGTCGTGCGCGAAACGCATAAGTCGTCAAGGCCGTCCCGTAAAAAATTATTCACCATCTCGTTTTGACGGCTTTTCGGTTCACAGAAACCCGGATTTTCCCGATAGAGTTTCAACAACGGCTCGGCATACTTTGAAAGTTTAAAAAAGTATGCCTCTTCCTCCGCATGCACGCACTCGCGTCCGCAGTCGGGGCACTTTCCGTCCTTTGCCTGCGTCGCAGTCCAGAACGACTCACACGGCGTGCAATAAAGCCCCGAATAGTTACCTTTGTAGATTTCGCCCTTTTCGTACAACGCTTTGAATATCTTTTTCACTGCTTTGACATGATGCTCGTCGGTGGTGCGGATAAAACGGTCATTCGAAATGTTCAGCAGTTTCCAAAGATTTTGGTACTCGGCGCATATGTTGTCGACATATTCCTGCGGCGAAATCCCGGCTTTTTCGGCATTGATTTCAACTTTACGGCCGTGTTCGTCCATGCCGGTCAAAAACATGACGTCATATCCGCATAGGCGCCTATATCGCGCGATTGCGTCCGAAGCCACGGTCGTCAAACTGTGGCCGATGTGCGGTCTGCCCGATGCGTAGTAAATCGGCGTCGTAATATAATAAGGTTTTTTCATCTTGACATTCTCTCCCCGTTATTTCATTTAATCGGCTTCGCGCCCCAGATATCCGCCGCGTACCGCTCGATCGAGCGGTCGGACGAAAAGCGCCCGGCTTTTGCGATGTTCACCAGCGACATCCGCATAAAGCGCATTCGGTCGTCATAAACGGCGCGCATTCGGGCCTGCGCCTCTTTGTAGGCGGCAAAATCGGCCAAAACCATATACGGGTCACGGTTGACGAGGTTGTCATAGAGATTAGAAAACGTGCAGTCGCAGATGCCCTTTTTCAGCACGTCGGTCAGCGCCCTCAATTCGGGGTCGTTTTTGACGAGTTCGGCGGGGTTATAATCGGTCCTTTTTGCCGCCGCCTCCTCGGTGTTCATGCCGAAGATCAAAATGTTTTCCGCGCCGACCGCCTGATAGATCTCCACGTTCGCGCCGTCCATCGTGCCGATTGTCAC
>CAZPLU010000004.1:0-37279 GCA_964587625.1 uncultured Eubacteriales bacterium | reverse complement strand
TTGTATTCGTGCAGCCGCTTGACCTGAACGTCGAAAATCGAGTCGGGGTTCAAAGGGCGCAGGCCGCTCTTTGCCGCGAGATTCGAAAAATCCAGCTTGTTGGCGCGCTTGATTTCATAAAGCCGTTTCAAAACGCCCTCGTCGCGCGCGTACGGCGCCAAATCGGTCAGCCGGTGGGCGTCGGTCTTGAAACCGTCTCCGATCAAATCCGAAATCAGCCCCGTCAGGCGCGGGTTGGCTTGGCACAGCCAGCGCCGATAGGCGATGCCGTTTGTGACGTTTCGGAACCGCTCCGGGTGGTCCTGATAAAAATCCTTGAACAAACTGTCGCGCAGAATCGCCGTGTGCAGCTTGGAAACGCCGTTGACGCTGTGGCAGACCGCGCAGCATAAATTCGCCATGCGCACCTGCCCGTGACTGATGATCGCCATGCGCGAGACCCGGTCGAAATCGGGCTTCTCGGCCCAGAGCTTGGCGCAGTAGCGGCGGTTGATCTCGGTGACGATCTGGTGCATCCTCGGCAGCCGCTGGCGGAACAGATCCTCCGGCCAGGTCTCGAGCGCCTCCCCCATCACGGTGTGGTTGGTGTAGGCGACCGTGCGCTCGGTGATGCTCATCGCGGTATCCCAGCCGTAGCCGCAGTCGTCCATCAAAATCCGCATCAGTTCGGGGATCGCCAGCGCCGGATGGGTGTCGTTGATGTGGATCGCGGCTTTTTCGGGCAGCGCATCGACCGGATGCCTCTCCGAAATATGTTTTTTCACGATGTCCTGCAGCGAAGCCGACACCAAAAAATATTGCTGGCGCAGCCGCAAGCTCTTGCCCTCGGGCAGATTGTCCGACGGATACAGCACCTTTGAGATGACTTCGGCCATACCGCTCTGCTGCATCGCGGACATAAAGTCGCCGTTGTTGAAGGCCTTCATGTCAAAGCCCTTTGCCACGGCGCTCCACAGCCGCAGCACCGCGACCCCCTTACCGCCGTTTCCGACCATCATCAAATCGTGCGGAACCGCCAGCACCGAATGATAGCCGGTGTAATTTTGGTGCCGGTAGCCCTGTTCGTCCCAATAGTCGTTCACGGTGCCGTCGAAGCGCACCTCGACCTGTTCGTCGGGACGCGGGGTCAGCCAGACCTCGCCGCCGGGCAGCCAGTCGTCGGGCAGTTCGGTCTGCCAGCCGTCGACGAGCTTTTGGCGGAAAATCCCGTATTCATATAAAATTGAATAGCCGGTCGCGGCATACCCGAGCGACGCCATCGAGTCCATAAAGCAGGCGGCGAGGCGGCCGAGCCCGCCGTTGCCGAGCCCCGCGTCGGGCTCGCACTCATAGATCGCCGAGAGCTTGACACCCAGCTCGGACAGCGCGGCATCGAACACCCCGGTCAGCCCGAGGTTATACAGCGAATTTTTCAAAGACCGCCCGAGCAGGAACTCCATGCACAGATAGTTGATCCGCTTGACGCCCTGCTTGCCGCATTTGTCATTGAACTCCGCGCGGGTTTGCGCTATAATGTCATTGAGATAGGCGGCGGCGGCGCGGTAATACTGGTCGTCGGTCGCGTTTTCGGGGTTGACGCCGTATTCCGTGTCGAGCCGTCTCCTGATTTCGTTGATCACTTCGTTTTTGGTCAGTTTCATCAATCAATGCTCATTTCCCGGCTGTCTGAAGTTCAAGCCGTCAGGAATCGGAAGGATCTTTTGCGAAAAGAGAACCCTCCATCAATCCATTATATAACGCCGCTCGTGAAATTTCAACAAAAGGGGCGCAAAAGAAATGCCTTTCCCCGCAACCCACACCGACCACACGGTCACAGCCGCCGGATTTTCGCTGGAACAGACGCTCTCCTGCGGTCAGTGCTTTCGTTTCGATCCCGTAAACGGCGAACCCGACCGTTGGCGCGGCTACGCGCAGGGCCGTTTCGTCGAAATCTCCCAAAGCGGCTACGCGCTGACTTTTCACAACACGGACAAGGCGGCGTTCGAGGCGGTCTGGGCGGATTATTTCGACCTGAACACCGATTATGCCGCCATTCACGCCGCGCTCTGCGCCGATCCGACGCTCAAAGCCGCCTGCGATTTTTGCAACGGGATCCATATCCTCAGGCAGGACCCGTGGGAGGCGCTCTGTTCTTTTATTTTATCCCAAAATAACAACATTGTGCGCATCAAGGGGCTCGTCGCCCGTTTGTGCGAGCAATTCGGCGACCCCGTCGAGGGCGGCTTTGATTTCCCGAAACCCGAAAAATTAGCTCCGCTTTCCCCCGAAGACCTCGCGCCGGTGCGCTGCGGATTCCGCGATCAATACATACTCGATGCCGCAAAAAAATTCGCCTCCGGCGAACTCGACCCCGCAAAAATCGCCGTGCTGCCGCTCGAAGAGGCGAGGGCCGAACTCATGACCATCCGCGGCGTGGGCCCGAAGGTGGCCGACTGCGCGCTGCTGTTCGGGTTTTACCGGCTCACGGCGTTCCCGACCGACGTCTGGATCAAGCGCGCGATGGCGGATTTATTTACCGACGGTCTGCCCGCCTGCGCCGTCCCCTATGCCGGCGTCGCCCAGCAAATTTTATTTCACTATTATCGGTCAAATGCAAAGTAGGGCGGGGGCAAGCCCCCCAGCGAGAAGGCAGAGGTTAGATGGCAGAGGGCAGAATGGGAACGGGAAACGACGAGCATTCGGTAAATTTTACGTCCCTTATCTATTATATTCTATTTTCCATTTTCCAATTTCCCATCTTGGCGAAGCAATCCAGAAACAAAAATGTCCGGATTGCCACGGGGCTGAAGCCCCTCGCAATGACGAAAAACCGTCTTTGCGAGGAAAGCGCGGGGATGGCCCCGCGCGAGACGAAGCAATCCAGACCCCGTCTGCGAATTTTTAACCGCTTTTCGCGGCGTTTCGCCGCGCGGCGGGAGCAAGCCCCCGCCCTACTCGTATCTGTTCGTCTCTCGTTCTGTCCTCTGCCCTCTAACATCTGCCCTCTCGCATTCCAACCCCTATACGCCAAAGGACGAACGGAGGGAACGGCCGTTCGTCCTTTGTTATATAAGGTCACCGGGGAAGGCGACCCTCTAAACCCTCTCCCATGCCGTGCTTGCTCGGCGCGGGCGGGGATTTATTCGAACGAAATGCTCAGCGTCTGCCGCCCATGCCGCCCATACCGCCCGCCGACCCGATCGTGGAAAGACCCTTTGCGGTAAAGCTGCCCGCGGAACTGCCGCCGACGTTCAGGGTATAGGTTGTGCCTGTCACGAGCTGCGGGGCCGAGATGACGATGTTCGAAAAATTCTTGGACGGGGTGTATTCGACGACCGCGTTTCCGCTCTTGTCGGTCACGGTCACTTTTGTGCCGCCCGAAACCGCCGAAACCGTCGCCATGACGCAGTTGATTTTGGAACTTGAAGCCGGCGCCTGCGCCATGCCGCTGCTGCCCGCCGCGATCAAAACCGCGCCGTTGTTGCTGCAGGTTCCGGCGAAGTCCATCGCGCCGTTGCCGCTGTCGGTCGGCCCGTCGATCAAAACCGTGCCGCCGGTCAGCACGATATTTCCGTTGCTGTCGAGCCCGTCTCCGCCCGCGTTGACGTAGAGATATCCGCCGCCGATGGTCACGAGGTTGTCGGCATTGACCGCTTTCATTCCCATCCCGCCGAAAAACACATTGCCGGTGTCGTCGCTGCCGCCCGCCGCGTTCAAACCGTCGTCGCTCGATACGACGCTGATATTGCCGCCGCAGATATAGATGGTCATGCCCTCGAGCCCTTCGTACGATTTGGTGATGTTGATCTCGCCCGCGTCGATCTCGAGCGCGGTGTCGGCGTGGAACGCGTCGTCTCCGGCGGCGACGGCAAATGTTCCGCCCGCGATCTTGATATCGGCGTTGGAGTGAACGGCGTCGTCATAGGTGTCCAGCGTAAAGGTTCCGCCGGTGATCTCGATGCCGCTTCCGCCTTTCAGGCCCTTTTTGCTCTCTTCGGTTTCCGTTGAGGTCGTGCCCGCGTTCCCGCCGAACGGATTTCCGCCGCGCGGATTGAAAAAGTCGCCGGAACCGCCCGCGGGCGCGGAAGCGCTGCCGCCGCCGGTCTTGATGTCGAACGTACCGCCCAAGATTGACACAACCGTATGGGCCTGGATGCCGTCGTTGCCCGCCGTGATTTCGAAACTGCCGCCCGTGATGTTGACAAAGCCCTTTACGGCATCCTCGTCGTTGTTGGACTGGAGGCCGTCGGCGCCCGCGTTGATCGTGAAATCGCCGTCCGTAACCGTGATGCTGTCGCGCCCTCGGAGCGCGTCGTTTTTCGCCGTGACGGTATAAGTCCCGCCCGTGATCACGAGGTCGTCTTTGGAAAGGATGCCGTTTTGATAATTGCCGTTGACGGTCAGCGCGCCGGTTCCGTTCAGCGTGAGGTCGTCTTTCGAGAACACGGCGGCGTTGGGTTCGTCGGCACCCGCCTCGAGGGTATAGGAGGAACCGTCGGTGATCGTGTTCTCGGTCCCCGCCGCCAATGTGAGGATGATTTTATCGCTCTGCACGCCACAGATGCCGCTGCCGTGGGAGCAATTGATATTCACGCCGTTCAGCACCAGCGTGACCTTGTCCTCCTTGTCCGCGTCGACGATAATCTGCCCGTTTTTCAGCGTGCCGCTGACGGCATAAGTGCCCGCGCCCGTGATCGTGGCCGTGCTGCCGCTGACTTTGACGTTGGAACCGGATGCCGTGATTGAATCGCCGTTCAGCGTGATCGTATTTTCGCCGGACGGGGAGGTCGCGGCCGTGTCCTCGGATTTGACCTTGTTTTCGACCGAGGAGACGCCGGCCTTGATGTCGCCGCTCACCTCGGCGACCGATGCGGCCGGGGACGGGGACGGGAACGAATTCGAGGAGAATATCGCGGCGCCCGGGACGCTTGCCGTATCGCCGGAACCCGCGCAGCCCGCCGCAAGCAAAACCATCATGACCGCGCAGAGAATCGCATAAGGTCTTTTCAATCGAATCACTTCCCTCATAATTCCTCCCGGATCGCGCCGCCGATTTTGCCGCAGCTCACGTTGAGGTTTCCGTTGCGGCAGCGCAGCGCGTCGAGGAACTTTTTTTCAATGGTGTTGCCGTCGCCGCCCAGCGTGACGCGGTATTGCAGCTCGAACATGCTGCCCAGATTGGTGGTTTTCACGCGAACCAGCTCGGCCTTTTTGGTGTATACGGCAAAGATGTCGTCGAACGCGTCGTTGTATTCGAGCGCCTCGGGGACGGTGATTTTCAAATCGCGCTCGTCCGTGCGGCTGTCCCCGTATTTGGTGGCGAACAGCAGCAGGGTCAGCGCTGCGGCGGCGGCGAAAACGATCAGCGCGTAAGTCACATAGCCCATGCCGGTTGCGATGCCGACCGCGACGGCCATAAAGACCGCCGCAATTTCCCGGGCGCTACCGGGCGCGGAGCGAAAGCGCACCAAACTGAACGCTCCGGCCACGGCGACGCCCGCGCCGATATTGCCGTTGACCATCATGATGACGGCCTGCACCAATACCGGAAGGAGGGCCAAGGTCACGACGAGACCCTT
This sequence comes from uncultured Eubacteriales bacterium, assembly GCA_964587625.1. Taxonomy (GTDB): domain Bacteria; phylum Bacillota; class Clostridia; order Oscillospirales; family JAKOTC01; genus DAOPZJ01. Next base: position 31,721 of record CAZPLU010000004.1, on the reverse strand, counting down.
GGAATAGGTGTTTTTATAGGTGTGGACGAGCCCTGACAGCACGCCGAGGACAACCGACGTCAGCGTGCACAGCAGCAGCGCGCCGACGGAGAGCCCCTCCGCGGAAATAATGGTGTCAAGCACAAATAATGCCTCCCTTTTTGTTTTGCAGTTCGGGGAATATACAATCGGCATAATAGGTGCCGTATTTGGAAAACGAGGTCGGCCGGATGCCGTTTTGTTCGAAGAATTCGCACATCCACAGCGGGATCGCCCCGGCGGTCTTGACCTCGACCAGCCGTTCGCCGCCGCCGATGATCGGCGTGCCGTCGCAGCCGAGCCCCGGCCACAGCCGGTTTGCGCGCACCCGGATGTCGCTGTCGACCGTCAGGCGCAGACCGGGATCGTCGTTATCGTAAAACGCCTCGCGCTCATAGGCGATCAGGGCTTTGGGCAGCGGGTCGTAAAAGGCCATGAAATATGCGATCTCCCGCCCGATCTGGCTGTCGCGTCCCGCGCCGGGGGTTCCGCCCATCCAGTCGGCGGCGTCCGAGAGGGTCATTTTGACGCGCCTTTTATACACGACGCCCTTGTATTTCTTTTTCAATTCCAAAAACACCGTGTCCTCGGATTTCGGGATCCCGTAACAGCGCAGCCGCAGCTTTTCCTTATAGACGGGCTTTTCGAGCGAGGCGCGGATGATGCGGTAGTCGTCGGTGTCGAAGTAGACGCTGCAAACGGTGTTTTTTCCGTACGCGTCGGGATGCATCCTGCCCCGCGCGAGCCGGCAAAGGCGTTCGACCTGTCCGTCGTCGAGCAGATATTTTTTTTCGTATCGTTTAAAAACCGTCGTGATGTTTTGCATGGATGAACCTCTTTTCTCGGGAGTTGAACCGATGGTGAGAATATGTTATGATGAATCCGACATTCGGCCGTTTTCCCCGCGGGGTATGCCCTCATTTTACACAGGTGTCTGAAAATACTCTGAAAATCCGGTTTCAGGTTTTTTTCAGCTTTGCGATATACAATATCGGTATCAACTGTTCGTGCAAATCACAGGCGCGGGCGTGTTAAAACCGAGAGGAGCTGATTTGCTTGCGCGTATTGGTCGTGGAGGACGAAAAACGCCTCGCCGAGGCGCTCGCACAGATTCTGAACGAACATAAATACGACGCCGAGACCGTGTTCACGGGCACCGACGGCCTGTATTACGCCAAAAACTCGGACTACGACGTGATCATCCTCGACGTGATGCTGCCGGGCATGACCGGCTTCGAGGTCGTCAGGCAGCTGCGCGCCGACAAGATCGCGACGCCGGTTTTGCTGCTGACCGCCCGCGACGAGATCAACGACAAGGTCAAAGGGCTCGACTGCGGCGCCGACGACTATATGACCAAGCCCTTTTCGCCCGACGAGCTGATGGCGCGCATTCGGGCGCTGTCGCGGCGGCAGGGCGAGGTGCTCACCGACGAGCTGACCTTCGCAGACATCACGCTTGACCTTTCCTCCTATATGCTCAAAAAAGAGGCAAAATCGGTTCATCTGGGTTTTAAAGAATTTTCGGTGCTTCGGCTTTTGATGGCGAACCCCAACGCGGTGGTGCAAAAAGAGACGATTTTGACCAGGGTCTGGGGCAGCGACTCCGACGCCGAAGATAATAATGTCGAGGCTTATATCTCATTTTTACGCAAAAAATTCTTCTATCTCGGCTCAAAAGTCAACATCGGCACGGTTCGCAAGGTCGGCTACCGGCTGGAGGTCTCGGAATGATCAAAAAGCTGCGGGTCAAGTTCATCCTCATCAACATGCTGTCGGTTTTTTTGGTGCTCGCGGCGGTGTTCGGCGCGCTGTTATATTCGTCCGCCAAACGCCTGACCGACGCCGGAAGCGCGGCGCTTTCGATGGCGCTCGCACGGGACTACAACACGGGGCAGCCGCCCTGGGAGATCGGCGGGGGGAAAAAACCCCAAAGCGATCCCGGAGACGTCGGCGCGGGGCCCGCCGAAAACGCCTTCGTGCGTACGTTTTCGGTTGCGGTCGACGCCGAAGGCGCGGTGATCTCGGCATACGGCGGCGAGATCGAAATCAGCGACGGGGTGCTGGCCGACGCGATATCGGCGGCCCTATCCGATCCCGACGGCTCGGGGGCGATCGCCGACCTGCATCTGCGCTATCTGGTGAAAAGAGGACTGTACGATTCCAAAATCGCCTTTGCCGACACGGGCGGCGAGCGCGTCTATATGAACAACCTCGTGCTCACTTCGCTCTCGGTGGGAATTCCGGCGTTGCTCGTCTTTTTCCTGCTGGCCTATTTTTTGTCGGGGCTGGCGCTAAAACCGGCAAAGACGGCGTGGCGGCAGCAGCGGCAATTTGTCGCCGACGCCTCCCACGAATTAAAGACGCCGCTGACGGTGATCTTGGCCAACACCGATATCCTGCTCGCGCATCCCGAAGACGCGATCAAAAACCGGCGAAAGTGGATCGAAAACACCAAGACCGAGGGCGAGCGGATGAAAAAGCTGGCCGACAACCTGCTGTTTTTGGCCAAATCCGACGCCGCGGAACACGGCGAGACCCGACCGGCCGCGCACGGGCCGGTCAACCTCAGCGACGCCGCCTGGAATGCGCTGCTGCCGTTTGAGGCGGTCGCGTTCGAACAGGGCGTGGCGCTTTGCAACGACATCAAGCCCGACGTCACGGTTTTCGGCGACGCCGAGCAGTTGAACCGCCTGATTGTGATCCTGATCGACAACGCCTGCAAATACGGCGGCAAAGGCGGCAAGGTCACGCTCGCGCTCACAAAGGAGCAGGGCCGGGCCAAACTCTCGGTGCACAACACCGGCAACCCGATCGATAAGGCGGATCTGCCCTATCTTTTCGACCGCTTCTACCGCGCCGAAAAATCACGCGCACAGGTTTACGGGGAATCCGGCGGCACACCAATTGTCGGCGCTGCCGACCAATCCCGTTCGCAGGCGGGCGGCGGGCACGGCCTCGGCCTCTCGATCGCCAAATCCATCGCCGACGCCCACGGCGGAAAACTCACGGTCATAAGCAATGCCGAACACGGCACGGTTTTCACCGCCGAATTTGCGGCAAAATAAAAAGCGGCGTCCGAACAAGCGGCATTTTTATGAATTTCGGAGCCGCGCCTTTCGAAAAACTAACCCCGGCTATTGCAAAACGCACGAAATTGTATTAAAATAGACGGGTATTAATTCTTGGAGGTCTGAAAATGTCAGGAATAAAACGCACCATTTCGATATTGCTGCTGTTCGCGCTGTCCTTGTCGGTTTTTACCGCCTGCGGCCCGGACACCGAACCGATTGTCACCATCAAAGGACAGCCCTTCAGCGTCGAGCAGTACCTCATACTCCAACTCGACGCCTATACAACCATGTCCAACCAGATGAGTTATACGTTTAACCAGCAAAAAGACGACGGCAGCTATCTGACCATCAAAGAACAGATGGAGCTCTTCAACAACATCGACGGCACCCGTGTCGACGTCTGGATCAGCGCGACCACGCTCGAAGAGCTGCGCAAGGTGATTTATTACGACCAGGCGCTCAAGGATGCCGGCATCGCGATCACCGAGGAAGAAATCGCCTCCACAAAGGAATACGCGAAGAATTTCTACGACGCCTATGAGACCTATTACAACGGCTACTACACCCGCAACGGCATCGACCTTGCGGCGGTGGAGTTTTGGCTGTTGAACAGCATGAAAGAGACCACGCTGTTCAAGAGCATCTATGACACCGGCGGCACAAATGCGGTTCCCGAAGAGGAGATCAAGGCGCATTTCTCCAAGACGTACGGCAGCGCCAAGCTGTTTCCGATCCCCTTTTTCAACGAGGATAGCGGCGTCGTGTTGACAGAGGACGAGATCAACAACATCGATGAATTTTGCAAGACCTCGGTCGGAAAACTCAACAGCGGCTCGATTGACCTCGACACGCTGTACCGTGATTTCCTGCTTGCCAACAGCATGATCACCCCGGAGACCGAAGTCGACCCGATCCAGTCCCAACTGATCAATTTAGAGGACAACGATTACGCGGTCGATATGATCACCGCTTACAAAGACCTCGAAATCGGCAAATTCGGCTATTCCAAGGATGAAAACCTCGGCTATTTCTTCATCTATCACAAAGGCGACCCGCTGACCGCCGACGAGACCGACTACCCCCAAAACCGGGACGCCGTGCTGCGCGATCTCAAGGGCGCCGAATTCCAGGAATCCATCATGGCGATCACCGACGCCTATGACATCGTGATGGACACGCGGCTGATGAAAAAATATAAGCCGATCAACATCAAAAAACTCCAGGACTGATCATATTTCATCCCCTCCGGCAGATAATAACCGCACAAATACGCGGCGGCTCGGAGGAAAACATGGAAATCATCTGTACGGAAAACATCAGCAAGATCTACAGCAAAGGGCGAAACGAAGTCAATGCGCTTGACGGCGTTTCGCTTTCTGTTATGCGGGGAGAATTTTTGGCGGTCATGGGTCAGTCGGGTTCCGGAAAATCGACGCTGCTGAATATTTTGGGCTGCCTCGATATCCCGACGAGCGGGCGTTATTACCTGTTCGGGAAGTCGTCGGACGCCTTGGATGAGGAAGAACTGTCGGGAATCCGAAACCGCCGCGTGGGCTTCGTGTTTCAAAACTATAACCTCATCTCCTCGCTGTCCGCCGTCGAAAACGTGGAGCTCCCGCTGTTATACCGCGGCATCGAACGGGAAGAACGGCGAAAGACAGCCCTTGAAGCCCTTGATAAAGTGGGGCTTTCCCAGCGCGCCGATCACCGTCCGCCGAAGCTGTCGGGCGGACAGCAGCAGCGAACCGCCATCGCCCGGGCCATCGCCGCCGATCCCGATATTCTGCTTGCCGACGAGCCGACCGGAAATCTCGACTCCGCCTCGGGCGCCGACATCGTGAATCTCCTGGCCCTCTTGAACAAAAACGGAAAGACGGTTATAATGATCACGCATGACCTGGCGGTGGCGGCATTCGCGCACCGCGTCGTGACTATTTGCGACGGTAAAATCACATCGGACGAGAGGAGCGCCTATGAAGCAGGTTGATATTTACACCGACGGCGCGTGCTTGGGCAATCCCGGTCCCGGCGGCTGGGGCTGTATCCTCAGATATCGGAGCAGCGAAAAAGAACTCAGCGGAGGAGAGCCCGAGACCACCAACAACCGCATGGAGCTGACCGCCGCCATCGTCGCGCTCGAGGCGCTCAAAACACCCTGTCGGGTCAAACTCTACAGCGATTCGCAATATCTGATCAACGCCTTCGAACTCGGCTGGCTCGAAAAATGGGAAAAAAGCGGCTGGAAGCGCGCCGGCAGCGCCGAGGTCAAAAACCCCGACCTCTGGCGGCGGCTCTCCGAACTGACCGCGATACATAAAGTCGAATTCGTCTGGGTGCGCGGTCACGACGGCCACCCCGAAAACGAGCGCTGCGACCGCCTCGCCGCCGCTTACGCGCAAAAACTTTCAGCCGAAAAGTCATAGCTGCTTTGTGTATGGCTTAAAGCATAAAGCGTCCGGTTCCACCGCGGCTGCCCGAACGCCCAATCCAACGATATAAATCCCGTTTTGCATGGCAAAACGCCGAAACCTTAATTTTATTCCGTAAACTCTGCGCCTACATATGAACATTGGAAAAACAACAAAATTATAGCGAAAGAACGGTTATCAAAATCATGAAAAAGCTTCCCGCGCTCCTTTTTTGCACAGCTCTGCTGTTCACCCCGTTCGGCTGCGCCAAACCCGCCGCAGAGAAAACTTCGGTCAATATCGCCTTTTTTCCGAACATCACCCACGCACAGGCGCTGATCGGCTCCGCGAACGGCGCGTTTGAAAATGCGCTTTCGGGTTATGAGGTGCACTATCACGATTTCACCGCCGGTCCCGCCGAAATCGAAGCTCTGTTCGCGGGCAGCGTTGACATCGGCTACATCGGTCCGGTACCGGCCATCAACGGCTTTGTGCGCTCCGGCGGCGATGTGGTCATCCTCTCGGGCGCGGCGAACGGCGGCGCGTTATTGGTCGCGCGCGACGGCGCGAATATCACATCGGTCGCCGACCTCGCGGGCAAAAAAGTGGCAATCCCGCAACTCGGAAACACCCAGCACCTGTCTTTGCTGCAGCTTTTATCCGAAAACGGCCTTGCGGCGGCATCGGCGGGCGGCACGGTCGAAATTTACGCGGCGGCCAATTCCGAGATCAAGTCGCTGATGCAGATCGGCGGCATCGACGCGGCGCTGGTTCCGGAGCCCTGGGGCGCGCGACTTTTGTGCGAGGTCGGCGCGAAGCTCGTCTTGGATTATAACCAAATTTGGTTCGACGGCAACTATTCCACGGCGGTGGTCATCGCCGGCAGGGACTTTATGACCGCCCACCCCGACCTCGTCGCAAAGTTTTTGCAAGCGCATTCCGAAATCACCGAATCCATCAATCAAAATCCCGACGAGGCCATGGCGGTCGTCAATGCCCGCATCGCACAACTGACCGGCGCGGCGCTCGACCCCGAGGTGCTCTCCGAGGCGTTTTCACGCATCGTCTTCACCACCGACCCGGCGCGTGAATCGGTCGAGGCGTTCATCGACCTGTCAATCCAACAGGGCTTTATCGACGCCTGCGACGACCGCGACGCGCTGTTTTCGCTCGATATGATCTCGGCGATCAACGCGGAGACCGAGCAATGAACATCACCGTCGAAGCCGTCTCCAAGGTCTTTCGAAACCCCGACAAAGAGGTCTTGAAAGACATCAACCTGGAGATCGCGGAGGGCGAATTTTTGTGTCTGCTGGGCCCGTCGGGCTGCGGCAAATCCACCCTTTTGAACATCATCGCGGGTCTCGACAAACCGACCGCGGGCGGCGTCCGATTCGGCGGCGAGCTGATCACGGGCCCCGGCCCCGACCGCGTGATGATCTTTCAGGAATCGGCCCTGTTCCCGTGGCTCTCGGTCGCCGACAACGTCAAATTCGGCCTGAAAATCGCAAAGATTTCCGACAAAGAGGCCGAGGAACGGGCGATGTCCTATTTAAAAAAAGTCAATCTGGCCTCCTGCCGCGATTATAAAGTCAGCCAGCTCTCGGGCGGCATGAAGCAGCGCGTCGCCATCGCAAGGGCGCTGGCGCTCGACTCCAAAGCAATTTTAATGGACGAGCCGTTCGCCGCGCTTGACAAACAGACCAAAAACATCTTGCGCGACGAACTCGAACGCCTCTGGCTCTCCGAAAAACGCACCGTCGTCTATGTCACCCACAGCGTCGAGGAGGCGTTGTTTTTCGGCGACCGCGTCGTGATGATGAGCGCAAACCCCGGCGTGATCAAGAGCGTCTTTACAATTGATTTCCCGCGCCCGCGCCACATCGACGCGCCCGAATTTGTCAAACTGCGCCACGACATTTTGGCCGATCTCAGGGTGGAGGTTGAGCGCTATGAGCATTAAAAGCAAATTCCTGCATAGAGCGCTCAAAGGTCTGCTCTTGTTTGCGCTGCTGATCGCCCTTTGGCAGCTGGTTTATTTCATACTTGTCGAAAGGGCGGCGGTCTGGAAACCCTATGTCTTTCCGTCGCCGCTCGGTGTTGTCAAGTCCTTTATCAAATTGATACAAAACGGGACCCTGCTCGTCGGCGTCGGACAGACCCTGCGCCGCATCGGCGTCGGCTACGGCATCTCGGTTTTGATCGGACTTTTTTCCGGTTTGCTGCTGGCTCGATTCAAGACGCTCTCGGAGCTGTTGCGGCCGATCGTGCTGGGCATCCAAACCCTGCCATCCATCTGTTGGGTGCCCTTTGCGGTTTTGTGGTACGGCCTCGCCGAGGGCGCGACGATTTTTATTGTGGTCGTCGGCTCGGCGTTCAGCATCTGCATCGCGGTCGAGACCGGCATCCGCGGCATCAACCCGCTGTATATCCGCGCCGCGAAAACGATGGGCGCAAAGGGCGTTGCGCTCTATACCAAGGTCATCTTGCCCGCCGGCGTCCCGGCGCTTGTCGGCGCGCTCAAACAGGGCTGGTCGTTTGCCTGGCGCGCACTGATGACCGGCGAGATGATGGTCTCCTCAAAAGGCATCGGCCTGATGCTGTCTCAGGCGCGTGAAATGGGCGGAATCAACGAAGTCGCCGCGGTCATGCTTGTGATCGTATTCATCAGCGTCGTCGTCGACAAGCTGATTTTCGGCCTGATCGAAAAGCGCGCCGCATACGAATGACCCCTCTCTCCGAAACCGGTTTATCGTCCGTCCTTTTGAAATTTACCGCCCGGATCCTGACTTGACATTTTTTAAATAATTGCATATAATAGCATATGAACCGAATCCTTCGGCGGAGCTGGAAGCCCGCCGATTTTGTTCAATTTTTAAACACGAGGAGTTGAAAAAGCGTGGACGCGTCCAGCGGAAGCAGTCACAGTACACGGACAAGCCGAAAAGCGAACGACAGCACTCCGATACCGTTGTGCGCTTTTTCACCATTGTCATAGAGGCCGCCCGCACGTTAAGATGATCAGCGTGCCGCGAACCCGGCGTGTGCTGTTTCCCTTTTGCGAAATCAATCAAAAGGAGGAACACACCGATGAACCACGAAACCCTGACCCTGCTGGAGGAGAAAAAGTTCCCCCAGCTCTGTCGAATTTTAAAACAGATGAACCCCGCGGATCTCGCGATTTTATTCGCCGAATTCCCCGAGGACTATCTGCCCGTCCTGTTTCGGATTCTGCCCAAGGAACTTGCGGCGGAGACCTTTGTGTGCATGGACGCGGATTTGCAAGAAGTCCTCATCACCACTTTTTCCGACAGGGAACTGCGCGAGGTGCTGGACGAGATGTATATGGACGACACGGTCGACATCATCGAAGAGATGCCGTCCAACGTCGTCGCGCGCATTTTAAAAAACTCGAACCCCGAAGACCGAAAGACCATCAACGAACTGCTCAAATACCCGGGCGACAGCGCGGGCAGCATCATGACGACCGAATATGTCTATCTCAAAAAGGATATGTCCGTGCGCGACGCGTTTTCGCGCATCCGCAAAATCGGCCCCGATAAAGAGACCATCTACACCTGTTATGTCACCGATGCCGGCCGCAAACTGGTCGGCGTTGTCACGGTCAAGGACTTGTTGCTCGCCCAACCGGAGAGCGTCATCAACGACATCATGGCGACCAACGTCATCTTTGTCGACACCCTTGAAGACAAAGAAATCGCGGCGCGCCTGTTCGAAAAATACGATTTATTGGCCGTTCCGGTCGTCGATCAGGAGCAGCGGCTGGTCGGCATCATCACGGTCGACGACGCCATGGACGTCCTGCGCGAGGAGAACACCGAGGACATCATGAAGATGTCCGCCATCAAGCCGACCTATGACACTTATCTCAAAACCACCGCTTTTAAGCACGCTAAAAACCGCATTGTCTGGCTGTTGATTTTAATGGTCTCCGCCACGATCACGGGAGCGATCATCACCAAATACGAGGCGACCTTCACGGCCATTCCGCTGCTGATCGCCTTCTTGCCGATGCTGATGGACACCGGCGGAAATTGCGGTTCGCAGTCCTCGACCATCATCATCCGCGGTCTTGCGCTCGGGGAGATCAAAGCCCGCGACTTTTTCAAGGTGCTGTTCAAAGAAGTCGGCGTGGCGTTGATGGTGGGCGTCGTGCTCGCCGTCGTCAATACGGGGCGCGTTTTAATCACTTACCCCAACGACCCGATCAAATTCCAACTCGCGCTGGTCACGGGACTTGCGCTGATATCGGCGGTTTTGATCGCAAAGATCCTCGGCTGCTGTCTGCCGATGGCGGCGCAGAAACTCAAAATTGACCCCGCGTTGATGGCCGCCCCGCTGATGACCACCATCGTCGATGCGGGCGCGGTATTGATCTATTTTTCCATCGCGACGTCCGTGATGAACCTCGCCTTGTAGAGGGCAGACGGGGGAACGGGTAACTTGATGGCCTCGGATCGCAATCCGATATGGCCGCTCCGTATCATGCTGCAGGGGCGCGTTCATCCATGCGCGCCTACCCGATAATTTCCCGCGCCAACGCCCTGATTTCCTCCAAGTTTTTCGCCACAACGGCGCGCTTGCGAAACGCCGCCGCGCCCTGCACACTTTTAATATACCACGCCGCATGCTTGCGGCAATCCAAAATCCCGTGCTTTTCACCCCGGCGTTCACAGGTCAGTTCACATTGCCGAATCATCGTCTCCATGCGCTCTTGAACGGTCGGTTCGGGTCTGCCCGAGGCGATTTCCGCGAAAATAAACGGATTCCCCAAAGCGCCCCTCGCCACCATGATCAATTCGCACCCGGTGGAATTTTTCATTTCTTCGGCATCTTGCGCCTTCATAATGCCGCCGTTCGCAATCACGGGGATGGACAGCGCCTCGCGCACCTGCCGAATGATCTCTTTGTCGGCCTCTCCGCCATACCCTTGCGCCTTTGTCCGGCCGTGTACGGCCACCGCCGCCGCGCCGTTTTCCTGCGCGATCAAAGCGATCTCGACCGCGTTCAAATTGTCGTTATCCCAGCCCTTGCGGATTTTCACGCTGACCGGCAAATCGACCGCCGTTGCCACCGCTCTGACCATCTCCCCCGCCAGTCCGGGGTTTCTCATCAACGCCGAGCCGCAGCCGTTCCCCGCCACCTTCGGCACGGGACACCCCATGTTGATATCGATAAAATCCGGCTGATACTGCGCAGCAATCTTCGCCGCCTTCGCCATAATCCCGGGTTCGCTGCCAAAAAGCTGAATCCCGCAGGGTCGCTCATTTTCGGTGAACCGCATCAATTCGCGGCTCTTTTTGTCCTGAAAGCACAGCGCCTTGGCGCTGACCATTTCGGTCACGGTGAACACCGCGCCCCAGTCCGCGCAGACCTCGCGAAACGCGGAATCGGCCGCGCCGGCCATCGGGGCCAGCGCAGCGCCTCTGATCTTTTTGAAGTCAAAATTGTTCATGGTGTAAACTTTCGGTACCCCTCGAGCATCGCGTCATACCGTTCCATAAATTCCGAAAATCCCGGAATTTCCGCCAATGTCATAAACGCATCTTTTACCGCCTGAATAAACGCGGGGTCGATATACTCCGCGCCGTGCAAGACAAGCGGGCAGAGATAGGTCGCTCTCGGGTCGGGCAAAACCTCGACCGCCCCGCCTTTCAAAACGGGGACAAACGGATAGATGCGGCAGGCCATCGGCCTCCATTCCCGCCTGCACCGCCCCCGGCAGACCACCGTGTCGAAGCCGTCTTTTCGCGAAAACGTCAAGAACCGCCGCCCGTCCAAAAACGCCTTTTCGTACGGAAATAAAATCATGCCGTCCTCGTCATTGCCCTTGCAGCACCGCTTTTTGCACAGTTGCCCGCAGTCGGCCCGAATCGGCGTGAGATGATCCAGCAGCGCATAGGCCCGCTCCCAAATTTCAAAAGCATCCGTCATAACAACCTCTGACCGCAGCCGGATTTCACGGCAATCAAAAACAGCGCCTTTTTGCCCTCGGCGGCAAACATTTTTTCATGTTCGGTCTCGATGTTATGTCCTTTGTAATCGCTGTTTTCCAAATCGGTCGTCAAATAAATAATCTCGAACCCGCTCTCGGTCAAATACCCCAACGATTCCCCGAATAATTCTTCATCGTCGGTCTTGAAAAATATTTTCCCGCCGTCCCGAAGAAACGCCCGATACTTGACCAGCTGTTTTGTATGCGTCAGGCGTTTTTTCTTATGTTTCGGGCGGTTCCACGGATTGCAAAAATTGATATAAATGCGCTCAATCAAATCTTCGGGCGAGAGCATCCGCTCGATCAGCCCGATCTCCTGCGACATGGTTTTGACATTGTCAATCGGTTTTCCGGCCTCGGCAAACAGGCGCTCGATCGTGCGTTTTGCCACGACCAACACCTCGCTTTTGATATCGACGGCGATCAGATTGATATTGGGGTTTCGCAGCGCCAGCCGGGCGGCGAATCCGCCCTTGCCGCACCCGAGTTCCAGCCAAAGCGGCCGCTCTTTTTCAAACACCGCTTTCCAATTTGAGCGCCACAGCTCCGGCGCGTCAATATGATGTTCCCACGCCGCAAGTTCGGGTCTGGCATAGGGCTTCCGTCGCATTCGCAAAACAGAAATCTCCTTTTACTTTAATGATTGATTGCGAATGCGATGCGCATCTCGCAAGGCGGGAATCTCCTTTTATTGTAGCCGGTTGGGTTTGCGCACAACGCAACCCCGTTGCGCATGAACAAACCGGCTAAACCGCCTTTACATCTTTTTATACAGCGCCTGATACTGTTTTGCCGACTTGCCCCACGAGTTGTCGCGGGACGCGGCGTATTTTCGCAGCTGCGTCCAGTTCTTCTTGTCGCCGTAGAGCTTTAACGCGTCGTCGAGGGTGTTCAGCAAACCGCCCGCGTCAAAACGATCCATGACAAACCCGTTTCCGCTGCCGAGACGGCAGTCGGTGACGGTGTCGCGCAGCCCGCCGACCGGGTGGACGACCGGCACGCTTGCATAGCGCATCGCGATCATCTGCGAAAGCCCGCACGGCTCGGTCTGCGACGGCATCAAGAACAGATCGGATCCGGCGTAGATTTTTCTCGCGAGCGACCCGTTGAACCCGAAATACACGCCGACCCTGCCCGGGTATTTAACGCTCATTTTTTCAAAGAAATCGATGTAATGTTGTTCGCCCGAACCGAGCAAAACAAATTGTACGTCCCGCTCCATCATCCGGTCAAACCCCTCGCATACCAAATTCAGCCCCTTGATCCCGACCAGCCGCGTGATCATCGCGACAATCGGCGTCTCGGTCTTCGGCTCGAACCCGAATTCGATTTGCAACGCGGCCTTGTCGTAGGCCTTTCCGCGCAGATTGGCCGCGGTGAAGTTGGATTTGATCTCGGCATCGGTCTCGGGGTTATAAAATTCATAATCGATGCCGTTGACAATACCCGTGAGTTTTTGCGCGTTGCTTTTGATGATGCCGTGCAGCCCGAATCCAAACTGCGGCGTCTGAATCTCCTCGGCATAGGTCGGGCTGACCGTAGTCAGCTTGTCGCAGCAGACGACGCCGCCCTTCATAAAGTTCAGATACCCGTCAAATTCCAAAATCGGCAGCATGCGCTCGTCCATCCCCAACAAATCACCGAGGCGATAGGGATTGCACAGCCCCTGATAATTGATATTGTGGATCGTCAGCGCCGTGCGCACCCGTTCAAACAGGGGCGTGTCTCGGTACATGGCGTTGATGTAGACCGGAATCAAGGCGGTGTGCCAGTCGTTGGCGTGGATGACCTGCACCCGCAGTTCCAGGTTCAGCAGCATGCAGATCACGGCCTTTGAGAAAAACGCGAACCGCTCGCTGTCGTCGTCATAACCGTAGGGCCTGTCCCGCTTAAAGTAATATTCGTTGTCGATGAAATAGTGATCCACCCCGTCTTTTTGCAACAAAAAGACCCCGCAGTATTGAGTGCGCCAGGCGAGTTTGACGTTGAAACTCATCAAAAAAATCATCCGTTCGCGCCAACTCTGTTTCATCGTGCCGTACAGCGGCGAGACCACCGAGACCTTTTCGCCCAGTTTCGCCAGCTCTTTGGGCAGCGAGCCGGCCACATCACCGAGTCCGCCCGACTGGGAAAACGGAGCGACCTCCGAGGAGGCGTAGAGAATGTTCATGATGCACTCCTTTCACGCATATAACGGTTATCAATCGTATAAAGGCGGATCCCCCCGCCGCGCGGGTACGTCCGATGAACTTTATATTGAAGATTCACCGTTTTACTATTTTCCAATTTCCATACGCACGGGCGGCCACATAGGGCCGCCACTACGGTGTAGATTTCCCGTTCACCCGTCCCCCATCGTTCTACTAATTTCTATTTTCTATTTTCCAACCACTATCATGCGCGGGCGGCCACATAGGGCCGCCCCTACGGTAAAAACCCGTTCCCTCGTCTACTAATTTCTGTTTTCCAATTTCCATTTGACCACCCCGCCCTGCGGGCACCCCTCCGAGGGAGGGGAATTTTGCTGTCGTTCCCTCGTCTGCGAATTTCTATTTTCCATACGCGCGGGCTGTCGCCCGCTCGGAATGGTCACATCGGATGCGATCCGAGACCATTCCCTACCCAATTTTCATACGCGTGGGTGGCCATATAGGGCCGCCCCTACGGTAAAAACCCGTTCCCTCGTCTGCGAATTTCCAATTTCCGATTTCCAATTTCCATTATACAACCCCGTTCTTCGGCACAAACAGCGGATTTTCCGCGCAGCCGACCAACACGCGCCCGTCGGTGATGGCGCTGTTTTTGTCGCAGACGAGGCCGGTGATATCCGCACGCTCCCCGACGGTGCAGCCCTGCATCAAAACGCAGCCCCTGACTTTGGCGTTTTTGCCGATCGTGACGCCCCGGAATAAAATCGAATCGCTCACCGACCCCTCGATCCGGCAGCCGTCGGCGACCATGGTGTTCGAGACCTCGGCGGCAAGCCCGTAACTGGCGGGCATCTCGTCGCGCACTTTTGTATAGACCGGGTGGTTGTTGAACAATTCATCGCGCACCCGTTTTTGCAACAGCGCCATATTCGCGGCGTAATATTCGCGCATTGAGCCGATGCGAACTGCGGTTCCGGCAATCCCGAACGCGCCGATTTTCAGCTCACCGACGGCCTTTTGTTGCAAAATCTCACGTTCAAAGTCGCAGATACCGCGCCCCTGGGTCTTGTCGATCAGATCGAGCAAAAACTTTTTGCTCATAAACATCGTGTTCAACCCGCAGTGGTATTCCCCCTCGACGTTGGGGTCCAATCGGAGACCTGTTACGGGGACATACGCGCCGCCGGGTTTTCCGAGCTCAAAAACCACCGTGTCGTTCAACCCGTCGCCGGACAGCCACATCTTTTTTTGGCAGCAGGTGATATCCGCTCCGCTTGTGATATGTTTCTCCGCGAGCGCCCCGATATCCAGATTGAAGACGAAATTGCAGTCGCCGAGCACAAACCAGTCCACCGGCGCGTGGCGGATAAAGTCGCGGGCGGTGATGAGCGCCTCGACCCTGCCCCGGTACATGCCCGAATTCGCCAGCGCATAGGGCGGGATGAACACCAGCCCGCTGCGCTTGCGCGACAAATCCCAGTCACGCCCGCCGCGCAGATGATCCATCAGGGATTTATAATTGCTTTTGGTGATCACGCCGACGGCGGTGATGCCGGCGTTGACCATGTTCGAGAGCGGAAAATCAATCAGCCGGTAGCGCCCGCCGAACGGAACCGACCCGCAGCTCCGGCTGGCGGTCAGGTCGCCGATATGACTCTCGTGCATATTGGAAAAAATAATGCCGCCGATGGTGTTCGCGTTCATCCCGTCTCACCGTCCTTGATGTCTTTGTCGATGATGGCTTTGGATTCGATGGTGCAGCCGCTGCCGACTTTGACGCCCGGTCCGATCACCGCAACGCCCCAGTTGTCACGGCAATCGATGCATTCGGGGCGCTGTCCGACCACGGTGGCCGCTCCGATTTCGGCGTTTTCACCGACGATCGCATATTGCACGCGCGCGCCGGTTCGAATCGTCGCGCCGCTCATGATGATGCTGTCAAACACCTGCGCGCCGTCCTCGATGGTCACGCCCGAAAACACGACCGAAAAATCCAGGTCGCCCGCGATCTCGCAGCCCTCGCTGACCAGCGAATTTTGAACCACGCTGTCGGTCGAGATATAGTGGGGCGGCTTGACCGGATTTCTGAAATAGATTTTCCACGACGGGTCGGACAGGTCAATCGGCCTTGCGGGGTTCAGCAAATCCATGTTCGCCTCCCACAAACTGTCGATGGTGCCGACGTCCTTCCAGTAGCCGGTAAACGGAAATGTAAACATCCGTTCCTCCGCCGCCAGCATCTTGGGGATGATATCCTTGCCGAAATCATTGCTGCTGGTCGGATCCGCCTCGTCCTCAATCAGGTGTTTTCTCAGTTTTTCGAAGTTGAAGATATAGACGCCCATACTGGCTTTGTTGGATTTCGGGTTTTCGGGTTTTTCCTCAAACTCATAAATCCTTCCGTCGGGCCCGGTGTTCATGATTCCGAAGCGGCTTGCCTCGTCGAGGGGCACTTCAAGCACCGCAATGGTGCAGGCGGCGTTGTTTTTTTTATGTTCGGCGAGCATCTCGGCATAATTCATCTTATAAATATGGTCGCCCGACAAAATCGCCACATGATCGGGACCGTATTCCTCGATGAACGCCAGATTTTGATAGATGGCGTTGGCCGTGCCCTTGTACCATTCGCTGCCGCGGCTGCGCTGATACGGCGGAAGAATGTGCACCCCGCCGTTGAGCCGGTCGAGGTCCCACGGCACGCCGTTGCCGATGTATCGGTTGAGTTCCAACGGCTGATACTGCGTCAGGACGCCGACGGTGTCGATGCCCGAATTGACGCAGTTTGAAAGGGTGAAGTCGATGATGCGGTATTTTCCGCCGAATCCGACCGCGGGCTTGGCCATATCCCGCGTCAACACATGCAGACGGCTGCCCTGTCCTCCGGCGAGCAGCATGGCGATCCAGTCCTTTTTGCCCATCCCGATCCGTCCTTCCGTTTGGTGTTTGTTTTTTAATCCGCCTCCGCCTCACCCGGCTCGAAAAACAGCGCCGAAAGCGGCGGAAGCGTGAGGGAGACAGAGTTTAAAAACCCGTGCATGGGGACGTCGTCCTCTTTGACGACCCCGTTTGCGCCGCCCGCCCCGAAAAACCGCGCCTCGTCGGTGTTCAGCACTTCGGTGCAGACCTCGGCCTTCGGCACGCCGATGCGATAGTTTTCGTGTTTCACGCCCGAGAAGTTGAAGACGCAGACCAGTTGCTTCGCCCCGTCTTTGCGGATGAACGAAATCACGTTGTTGCAACAGTCATCGGCGGCGATCCATTGAAAACCGTCCCAGCCGCAGTCGTCTCTCCACAGCGCCGAATGCTGCAGATAAAACGCGTTGAGCGCGGCTTTGAAATCATGCAGTTTTTTGTGCGCCTCGTAGTCGAGCATGAACCACTCGAGCCCCTGCGCATAATCCCATTCGCGGAACGGCCCGTATTCGCAGCCCATAAACATCAGCTTTTTGCCCGGATGCGCGGTCATATAAGCCATGAACAGCCGCATGTTGGCGAACTTTTGAAAATAGTCGCCGGGCATTTTATCGAGCAGCGATTTTTTGCCGTGCACCACCTCGTCGTGCGAAATCGGCAAAATAAACCGCTCGGAGAACGCGTACATCATCGAAAATGTCAGCTTGTTGTGGCTGCCGCCGCGAAAATACGGGTCGATCTGCATATACGCCAGCGTGTCGTTCATCCAGCCCATGTTCCACTTGAACGAAAATCCGAGTCCGCCGTCGCCGACTTCATGGCTGACCTCGGGGAAGCTGGTGGATTCCTCGGCGATCATCATCGCGCCCCGGTATTGTCCGAGGATATGCCGGTTTAGCGTGCGCAGCAGCGCGATGGCCTCGAGATTTTCCCGCCCGCCGTAGATGTTGGGCATATAGTTCCTGCGCCCGTAATCGAGATAGAGCATGGCGCTGACCGCGTCCGCCCGGACGCCGTCAAAATGGTAGCGGTTGATCCAGTAATCGACGCTCGACACCAAGAAGCTGACGACTTCATTCCTGCCGTAGTCGAAATAGTGCGTCCCCCACTCGGGGCTCTCGCGCTTGCGCGCGTCGGCGTATTCATAGCAAAAATCGCCGTCAAACCGATGGAGCCCGCACTCGTCCTTGGGAAAATGCGCGCCGACCCAGTCCATGATCACGCCGACCCCGGCCCTGTGGCAGCGGTCGACGAATTCCATCAATTCGGGCGGTTCGCCGTAGCGCGAGGAGGGAGAAAAATAGCCGGTCGTCTGATATCCCCACGACCTGTCGAGCGGATATTCCGACAGCGGCATCATTTCGATGTGGGTATAACCCATTTTTTTAACATAGGGGATCAGCTCGTCTCCGAGTTTTTGATAAGAAAAATGGTTCCCGTCGGGGTATTGCCGCCATGATCCGGCGTGCACCTCATAGATATTCAGCGGCGAAGTGAAAATATTCTTCCCCTCGCGCCGCTTCATCCACGCGCCGTCGCCCCATTGATAAATGTTGTCGAGCGGATAAAATTTCGACGCGGTGTCCGGACGGGTCTGGGAATGAAACGCATACGGGTCGGCTTTGAGCGCGGCGTCGCCGTTTCGGGAGACAACGCTGTATTTATAGCAGTCGAATTTTCGAACGCCTTTTATGTAGCGCTCCCAGACGCCGCCGCTGATTTTTTCCATGATGTCGGCGTCGGGAGACCAGCCGTTAAAATCGCCGACGACCGAGACGGCCGAGGCGTTGGGCGCCCAGACACGAAATACCGCGCCGTCGCCCGAGGGGTGCGCCCCTAAGAGTTCATATGCTTGGAAGTTACATCCGGCGTGAAAGTCGGCAAGACGCTTGCCCGTTTCATTCATGCCGCCCACCCCTCCCCTACTGCATTTGCTCTAATATACCATTTTTGCCGCAATTTTGCAAGTGTTAAGCCGCCGGGCGTTTTACGATCGCCTCGGCCTGCGCCAGCATCGTGTCGGCGAACAGTCCGTAGCCGCGCGCGGGGTTGTTGACGAACACATGCGTCACCGCGCCGACGAGTTTTCCGTTTTGTAAAATCGGACTCCCGCTCATGCCCTGCACAATGCCCCCGGTGAGGGAGAGGAGCTTGGCGTCGGTGACTTCGATGATCAGATTGCGTCCGCCCGCGTCGTCGCTCATATCGATTTTTACGATTTCAATTTCGAATTGCTGCGGTCCGGTCTCGTCCACCGCCGATAAAATAATCGCCTTGCCTGTCTCAACCTCCTGGCGCATCGCGACCTTGACGGCCTTCCCGTCGGATCGGCTGTACAGTTTTCCGTAGACGCCGCATTCGCCGTTGACCTCCAAAGTGCCGATGGTGTCGCTCAAAATCGTGCCGACCAGTTCGCCGGGGGTACCGGGCTCGCCCTTGACGATGCCCGTGATTTTGGCCGAGGCAATCTCCCCGCCCGAGATCGGCAGGATCTTGCCGCTCTCAAAATCGCTGACGGCGTGTCCGAGTCCGGCATAGATGCCGTCGGCGGCGCGATAAAAGGTCATCGTGCCGATGCCCGCGCCGCTGTCGCGCACCCACATACCCGATTTATATTTGCCGTCCTCCCCGCGTTCGGCAACCAAAGTCAACTCCATGACATTGCCGTCGCGCAGCACTTTCAATTTCAATTTTTTACCCCCGCTGTTTTCGATGATACGCGCCAGCTCTTTGGCGTTGGCGGGTTTTTTGCCGTCGATTTTCAAAATCGAGTCGCCCGGCAGCAGTCCGGCTGCGGCGGCGGGGCTGTTGTCCTCGGAGTCGCCGACGCTGACCACGACGATTCCCTCGGTTTTGAGCCGAATGCCGAATGCGTCTCCGACCGCGATGACCGTATCGTTGTCGACGACGCGCACGCCGACCGTCTTGATCGGCACCGCGCCGAACATCAACTGCGCCTCATATCCCGACCCGGCCGCCAGCGTCGTCACCGCCGCGTCGGTTTTCAGCGACAGCCGCCCGTCCGAAAACGGCGCGCCGCCCGCCGTCACATAAAACACATCGGGATACGATCCCGCGCAAAAACAGACGGCGCACATCAGCGCAAACACCGCCGCCGAAGCCGCGCCCGCAAATCCGCGGATCATTTTTCTCGCATCAAAATTCTTCATATAAAAACGTCCCCCGCTTTTGGGAACATCCTTCCATCCCATTATTTGCGGCTCGTTTTTTACGACGTCCGCATTTGTATTGTCATCCGGCGCGGTCGGAATATGAATGAAAATATTTGATAAATTTCATCCCTTTTGTAGATTTTTGCATCCCTCCGTGGTATAATAACGGTCATGACAAGTTTTCAGAGCGCGGAAAATTTTAAGAATTCGATATTTGGGAAACCCATTTGAAAAATATTCCGATCTCCTCTCATAACAGATGCGAAAGGAAGATGACAGTGCTTGCAGTAAAACCCGAACCCATCGCCGACGCGGTCTTTTTTACGGCGATCGACAACAATTTTTTCAAGACGGTTCGGATCTCCGTCAATTTCATTCTTCCGCTCAGCGCTTCAACGGCCGCGCAAAATGCGGTGCTGCCTTTTATTTTATGCCGCGGAAAGGATTTTACAGCGACGAAGCGCCAATTGGAAAATCTTTTCGGCGCACAGTTGATTCCGCGCGTTCAAAAAATCGCCGACCGGCAAGTACTGTCCATCGACATGGAGCTGGTCAAATCCGAATATGCCGGAAAAGATCTTTTGCCCAAAGCGGCCGAACTGCTCTGCGAACTCATCACCGACCCGCCGGTCCGGGACGGCGCTTTTTCAAAAACCGAGACCGAGGCCGAAAAGCAGAACGTCTGCGCCCTGATTTTGGCCGAGCAAAACGACAAGCGCGCGCTGGCGGTCAAACGCTGCACCGCGATCATGTTCGAGGGCCTGCCCTACGGGCTCGATAAATACGGTGAACTCGAACAAGTCGCCGCCCTTGACGGCGAAATCCTGTTTCGGGCGTGGCGGAACATGCTCAAAACCGCCGTCATCCAGATCATTTATATCGGCGGCGACGGCGGCGAAGCCGTTAAAAAAGTTTTTTCCGAGCGGTTCGGCGGCGGGCGCAAGCCGGTCTCGTTCGGACCGGTCGAGGCGCCCAAGCCCTGCGAAGAATACGGCGAGGTCGAGGAGCGCATGAACATCACGCAGGCCAAGCTGATCATGGGCTACCGCACCGACCGGCTGCTGCCCGGCGATCTCGCCGCGTTCGAGGTCATGCGCTCGCTGTTCGGCGGCTCGACCACCTCGAAACTGTTTGTCAACGTGCGCGAAAAATTGGGGCTGTGCTATTACTGTTCGGCGGCCTACAACAAATTTTTGGGTCTTTTGATGGTCGACAGCGGCGTGCTCGAAGAAAACATCGAAAAAGCCCGAACGGCCATCGACGCCCAATTGAGGGTCATCGGCGACGGCGATTTCACCGATTCCGACGTCGCGGGTGCGAGACGCTATCTGCAAAACACCTACCGCTCGACCGAGGGCTCTCTGCAGCAGCTCTCGGCCTACTGGCTCTCCGAGATTATGGCCGAGACGCTGCGTTCTCCGAGCGGCGCGGCGGATTCGTTCGATCCGATCACCCGTGAACAGATCGTCGCCGCGGCAAGGAGCTGCTGGCTCGACACGGTCTATGTGCTGGCCGGCAACAAGGAGGGCGCGTAATGATCTATCAGAGCAAAATCTTAAACGAGACCACCGAAATCCTCAGCCACCGCAGCGGTCTGACGGTGATTTTATGCCCCAAACCGGGCGCGGTCAGCAACTATGCGGGCTTTTGCGCCAAATACGGCTCGATCGACACCCGTTTCAAGGTAGCGGGCGATGAGAATTATACCGACATCGTCGACGGCGTCGCGCACTTTTTGGAACACAAGCTCTTCGAGAGCGAGCAGGACGACGCCTTTTCGCTGTTCGCCAAGACCGGCGCGAGCGCCAACGCCTCCACCTCGTTCGACAAGACCAACTACTATTTCACCGCCACCCGGAATTTTTACGAAGCCCTCGAAATTCTGCTCGATTTCGTCACCCATCCCTATTTCTCCGAGCAGACCGTCGCCAAGGAGCAGGGCATCATCGGCCAGGAGATCAAAATGTACGACGATCTGCCCGGCTGGCGGGTCTATTTCAACTTTTTGGGCGCCCTCTACCGCAACAACCCCGTCAGGATCGACATCGGCGGCAGCATCGAGAGCATTTCCAAGATCACCCCGGCGCTGCTCGATAGAATTTATTCGGCTTTTTATTCGCTGCGCAACATGGCGCTCGTCGTCGCGGGCGATTTCGAGCGTGAAAAGGTGCTCGCGCTGTGCGACGAATGCCTCGCCGTCGCGCCCGCGCTCGAGATATTACGCGACGAAACCCCCGAGCCGCCCGAGATCGTCAAAAATTTCGTCAACCAGCGGCTCGAAGTCGGACTGCCGCTGTTCCAGTGCGGCTACAAGCTGCGCAGGCCCTCCGCGGAGGAGGAGCCGGTCTATTTCGCTGCGGGCGAGGCGCTGTGCGAACTCGCCGTCGGAGAGGGCTCCGCGCTCTACCGGAAACTCTATGACGCGGGCCTCGTCAACTCCAACTTCGGCGGCGGTCTCGACGGCAGTCGCGGCCATTGCTGCCTCGCGTTCGGCGGCGAGAGTTCGGATCCCGAGGCGGTCGCGTCAAGAATCAAAGCCGCTTTTGCCGCTCTTGCGCAGGGCATCTCCGACGGGGACTTCGAGCGCGTCAAGGCCAAACTCTGCGGCCGAATCTTATACGGTTACAACACGCCCGCAGGCGCGGGGCGCATCGCCAACGAGGCCTATTTCTCGGGCGTCGCGCCGTTCGCCCACGCCGAGGCCTATTTCAATCTGAAAAAATCCGACCTCGAGGCCCTGCTCGCCAAAGAGGTCGACGAGCGCCGTTTCGCCCTGTCCACCGTCACGGGCTTCGAGCGCAAGCCCTGATTTCGGTCTAACGGTCGAAATCGGCCTTAAAAATCAATATCACCGATTATAAATCCCCACCGCACCGACACATTTCCTGTGTACAATACCCCCGTCACGGGCGGCGGCGCCTTGTCAACAGCCGGTGTCCGCCCGGATGCGAAAGGATGGTTCTCACCATGTCCCAACACTGGATCACATTTCCGAATCTCGGACTCACCTTCAACATAGACCCGATCGCCTTCACGCTCGGCACGGTTCAAATCAAATGGAGCTCAATCTTCATTGTGACGGCGGTCGTCATCGGATTTTTCCTCTACTTCAAAGCCGTCTCAAAGCAAAACCTCGCTCCGAAACAGATCGCGTTTGTCACGTCGGCGACGGCGTTTTTCGCGTTGGTCGGCGCGCGTCTGGTCTATGTCGTCCCCAGCAATCTTGCGGCGATGGATCAACTCTATTACGAGATCGGCACCTATCCGACAATCGGTTATTATAATACCTTTTATAAAATGATCGCCTTTTGGGACAGGGATTTCGGCGGCCTGAATCTGTTCGGCGGTCTGATTTTCGGATTGATCGCGCTGGCGGTGCTGTGCAAACTCAGACAATGGTCGATGACGAAATATCTCGACAGCGTCTCTTTTGCGCTGCCCGCCGCGATTGCGGTCAATTCGCTCGGCTACATAACCAACCAAAATTCTTTCGGAAGACACAGCGATTCTCTGCTGGCAATAAACGGCGACCTCATCGAACACTGGGTCGATGTGCTGCGCATGAACGACATCGCGCGCGGGGGTACGCCCATCGGACCCGATGTCAAATGGGCGGTGGGAAGACCGGTCTCTCCGACGCCGATCTATGAGATTTTCGGCTGTCTCGCGGTCATTGTGATCGTCTGTATTTTGTCGAAGCGTTTGCTGTTCACCGGCGAAAAGTTTCTCTGGTCTCTGGGGCTTTATTCCCTGCTGCGCGCATTTACCGAAAATTCCCGCATAGACGCCGTGGTTTTTTGGAACATGCGCATCAACGTGATGTTTTCGGTGATTGCGGTTATGGTGTGCGCTGTTTTGATCGTGCTGATCCGCTGGCAGGTGCGGGAGGGTCGTATGCGCAACATATCCCTCTATGTCGATTCCCAAAAAAACGACGGCTTTGAAAATGACACGTTCACGCAAAAGGTCTACAAGGGCGAGGCGGCCGATGTGGCTCCCAATGCAACCTCCGCCGTCGCCCTCAGGGGCGAGGCAGCCGATGTGGATCCCAATGCAACCTCCGCCGTCGCCCTCAGGGGCGAAGCAGCCGATGTGGATCCCAATACAACCCCCGCCGTCGCCCCGGATGAAGCGGATTCCAACCCCGATACCACCCCGACTGCCGCCCCCGGCGAGGCGGCCGACGCGGATCCCAATGCAACCTCCGCCGTCGCCCCGGATGAAGCGGATTCCGACCCCGATACCACCCCGACTGCCGCCCCCGGCGAGGCGGATCGCATTGCCCCCGAACCCGAATCGGGCGGAAAAGGTCAGGTCTGGACCGCCGACGACCTCGGGGAAGAGACGCAGGACGACAATCAGTAGCCGCAACCGGCATAAAATCGAACAAATCCCGAAGGAGGAGCAAATGGCGATTCACATCGACGGAAAAACGCTGGCCGCAAAAGTAAGAGGGGAAGCGGCGAAAGACGCCGAACTCTTGCGGTCGGAGGGCGTCATCCCCTGTCTGGCGGTCATCCTTGTCGGAGAGGATCCGGCCTCCCAAATCTATGTCCGCAACAAGCAAAAGGCCTGTGAAGAAAACGGACTTGCGTCTCATACCTACACGCTTCCCGAAACCGCCTCGGAGCCGCAGGTGCTCGAACTCGTCGCCGAACTCAACGCCGACCCCGCTGTCGACGGCATTTTGATCCAGCAGCCGCTGCCGAAGCACCTCGACCCGCTCAAACTGATGGAGTCGGTCGACCCCAAAAAGGATGTCGACTGCCTGACCAACGAGAGCTGCGGACGGCTGATGTCGGGCAGACCGTGTTTTCTGCCCTGCACCCCGGCGGGCATCCTGCGGATGCTCGATGAATATCAAATCCCCGTCTCGGGCAAAAACTGCGTCGTCGTCGGACGCAGCGGCATCGTGGGTCGCCCGATGGCCTTGATGTTGCTACATCAAAACGGCACGGTGACCGTCTGCCACTCCAAGACCAAAGACCTCGCCGCCGAGTGCCGCCGCGCCGATATTTTGGTCGTTGCGACCGGCAAACGCAACCTGGTCACCGCCGATATGGTCAAGGACGGTTGCGTCGTCATCGACGTCGGCATGAACCGCGATGAAAACGGCAAACTGCACGGCGACGTCGACTTCGAGGCCGTCGAAAAAAAAGCCCATGCCATCACGCCCGTACCGGGCGGCGTCGGCCCGATGACCATCGCGATGCTGCTGCAAAACACCGTGACCTCGGCGAAAATGCGCCTTCAGCGCGAAACGCAAAATAAATAAAATCAACCAAAAAACAGAGAGGTGTCATTCAGGATGAAAAGAACAAGGATCGTACTTGCTCTTTTATTATGTCTCATCATGCCCGCGGGCTGTGCAATCCCCTCCCCCTCCGCGCAATCCGCCGTTTCAACGCCGGAAGTGACCATTCCCGCCGTCGTCGAAAATCCCGTTTCCATCACCATCACCAATCAAAATTTTTTCAACGGCGCCGACAGCGCTCAAAAAACCGAGTGGCTGACAACCCTGGGGCAAAGCGCGCCGACCCTCGGACAAAGCGAACCGGTCGCGCAAAAACCGGCGCTGAACATCGGTCCGCTGACCTTGGGCAAAAGCGGCTATCTCGAAACGGTCATCGAACAGGCGAAAAACAAGACCCTCAGCGGCTTTGTCTATGTCGACAATTATACCGACCTGTGGAAACTGGTCGACGCGGGCGTGGTCGTGCCGCTCGACCGGTACGTTGAAAACAGCGACGTTTGGGCTTCCCTGCCCCAACACTTCAAAGCGGCGCTCACGGCCAACGGTTCGGTGTGGGGCGTCCCCGCCGACGGCGAATACATCCTGCCCTGGGTACGCAGCTACCGCACCGAGTGGCTCTCGGAACTCGACCGCGCCGTCCCCGAGACGACCGATGAGTTGAAAACCCTGCTTGCGCTGCTCGTCGAACACGAAGAAGCCGGACTCTACAGCGTAAACGCCGCCGGACTCGCCGACATTTTCGCGGCTTTCGGCGCGCCGATCGCCTTCGGAAGCCCGATCGGTTACAGCGAGACCCATTCCGGCATCATCGACGCCATGCTCACCGACGGCGCGAAAAACGCCCTGTCTTACTTACGGGAACTCTATGAAATGGGTGCGATCAACGACAATTTTCTCGAGGCCGATTACGAGGAGCTGTCCAAAGTCATGACCAAAGGCACCGCCGCAAGCGCCTACTATCCGCTGGGCGGCGCAAAACTGGATTTCGGCGCGACTCTGGCAAAAGACAGCGACCTCTCAAAATATCAGATTTATACCGAATCGACCGGCGGTCTCAACGGCAGCACAATGCCGATCACGGTCAAAGGCGGCGCGTATGTCCTGCTCACAAACAACGACCAGCCCCTCGAGACCACGCGCTACCTGCTCAAGATGCTCTGGGGCAGCGAGAGCAACTGGCTTGCCGGCAGCGTCGGCATCACGGGCTACACCAAAACCGGGAGCGGCCTGATTCTGGACTACGCCGACAGCAATTATACCCTGATCCCGCGCCCGAATCTGTGCGGTACTCTGCCGGGCATGTTTGAAGCCAAGGACTATCTGCGTTTTTATACCGACACCTCCGCCGATGACAGGGAATTGGCACAGGTCGCCTCGGTACACTATTACACGACGATCAGCAAAGGTCTTTCCGACGGCGACTTCCATTTCCGCCATCCGTTGCTGTACGGCGTCTCTTCCGCCGTGTACACCGAAAAATCGATTGCTTTCGACGCGGTCTTTCAGAAGCTGCTGAAGACGGCGATCACAGACCCCGCGGTCTCGGTTTCCGACGCGCTCAGCGACTACAGACAATCCATGCGGCTGCTCGGCGCAGACGAGGTTTTGGCTCAGGCCAACGCCGCGCTCGGCGTCTACCCGCTCCAGTCCTACAATCCCGTCGCAGCCGCCGAATCCGCCGCCGCCCCCAAGGCCTGAAAATATAAAACAAAGGAACCGAAAAAATGAGGAAACTTGGGTTTGATACCAATGCCTACATCCAAAAACAAACCGAGCAGATTTTAAAACGCATCTCCGAATTTGACAACAAACTCTACTTGGAATTCGGGGGCAAGCTCTTCGACGATTATCACGCCTCCCGCGTTCTGCCCGGTTTTGAAATCGACAGCAAGATTCGGATTTTACAGGGTCTGCGCGACCGCTGTGAGATCCTCATCGTCATCAACGCCGGCGACATCGAAAAGACCAAGACCCGCTCCGACCTCGGCATCACCTACGACATGGACGTGCTGCGCCTCATCGACAACCTGCGGCGTTTGGAACTGCCCGTCACGGCTGTCGTGATCGCCCAGTACTGCGGACAGCCGTCCGCCGATATCTTCCGCAGCAAGCTCGAACAGCGGGGCGAGCGCACCGTCATCCACAAGCCCATCATGGGCTACCCGACCGATGTCGACCTGGTCGTCAGCGATGCCGGCTACGGCGCAAACCCCTATATCGAGACCGAAAAACCGCTGGTGGTCGTGACCGCGCCCGGACCCGGCAGCGGCAAGATGGCGACCTGCCTCTCCCAGCTCTATCACGAACACCGCCGCAGCATCCGCGCCGGCTACGCAAAATACGAGACCTTTCCGATCTGGAACCTGCCGCTCAAACACCCGGTGAATTTGGCCTACGAGGCCGCGACCGCCGACCTCAACGACGTCAACATGATCGATCCGTTCCACCTGGAGGCCTACGGTAAGACCGCGGTAAACTATAACCGCGACATCGAGATTTTCCCCGTGGTCAAAACGATTTTAAACCGCGTCATGGACAGGGATTTTTATGAGTCCCCCACCGACATGGGCGTCAATATGGCGGGGTATTGCATCAACGACGACGCGGTCTGCCGCGAAGCCGCAAAGCAGGAGGTCATCCGCCGCTATTTCAAAAGCAGCTGTGATTGCAAACAGGGGTTGATCGACGCTTCCGCCGTTCAAAAGATCGAGCTGATCATGAAAGAACTCGGCCTCCGGGTCGAAGACCGCCCCGTCGTCGTCCATGCGCTCGAGCGCAAAGAGGCGTGCGGCCACATGGCCTCCGCGATCTGCCTGCCCGACGGACGGCTGGTCACCGGAAAGACCACGCCGCTGATGTCCTCTCCGTGCGCGATGATTTTAAACGCCGTGAAGCAGCTGACCGGCATCGCGGACGATATGCTGTTGCTCTCCCCGCTTGTTTTGGAACCGATGCAAAAAATGAAACGGGATATCTACGGGGAAAAGGCCTCCGCACTGACCCTCGACGAGGTCGTCATCGCGCTCTCCATCTCCGCCGCGACAAACCCGATGGTGGACTGCGCCTATCGAAAACTCACCACATTAAAGGGCTGCGAAGCGCATTCCACCTTCATCGTCTCTGCCAATGACGAGCGGGTGCTGCGCGGACTGGGCGTCAACCACACCTGCGAGCCCGTATTCCGCAATAAAAATCTCTATTATATTTAATAAAAATCTCCACTTCTTCAAATGTTGCGTTGCAACTCCCCGAAAGGAAGCGATCGCCATGATGACAAGCCGCGAAATCGTGCTGGCCACACTCAATTTTGAAAGACCCGAACGCGTCGCGCTCAACTTAAAAGATCCGGGCTATCCCGTTTTTGACGACACCTGCTGGATCTCCGCCCTGCCCGACAAAAAACACGACGGCAGCTGGAAAAACCCCGAAGAAGTGCTCTCGAAATATCCCGACCTCAAAAATTTCCGGGGCGAAGTGCGTTTTGACGAATACGGCTCCCTGTGGGGCCGCCTCCCGGGCGATTTCGGCTGCGGCGAAGTGCTCTACGGCGCGCTCACCGATTGGGAGCAGTTGAAAGATTATCAGGTTCCGCACATCTCCGACAAAGCGCGATTCGCCAAAGCCAAAGACGATTTTGTCAAAGACAAATTTGCGATGGGCGGCCTGCCCGGCTTTCCGTTCGCGATCATGCGCTATATCCGAAAGATGGAATATTTTTTTGAGGATCTGATTTTGGAACGCGAAAACGTCACGGCGCTCAACGAGATGGTCATGAAAGAACTGCTCGGCATGATCGACAATTACGGCGAACTCGGCGTCGATGCGATCTTCACTTGCGAGGACTGGGGCACGCAGGACCGTCTGCTGATCAACCCGGCGCTGTGGCGCGAAATTTTCAAGCCGTCCCTCAAACGGATTTTCGACCGCATCCACGAGCACGGCATGTATGCGATCATGCACTCCTGCGGCTATATCTGGGAGATATTGCCCGACCTCGTCGAGATCGGCGTCGACTGCATGCAGTTTGACGCGCCCACGCTCATGGGCATGCGGCGCGTCTGCGACCTGTTCGGCAAAAAGGTCACGATGTTCTCCCCGGTCGACATCCAAAAGGTGCTGCCGATCCCCGACCCCGAGGTCACGCGCCAAAGCGCGCGGGAGATGATCGACCTGTTCTGCCCCAAAGGCGGCGGCTTGATTTTAAAGGACTACGGCGACTATAAAACTATCCAAATCCCGCCCGAAAACGTCGCCGCCATGCACGACGAATTCATCACTTACGGCGCAAACTTAACTCGGTTCTATTAAGTGTAAAATGTAAAGTTTAAAGTGACAAATCCGGAAACTTAATATTTATATCCCGCGATACTAACAATTCTTCGAAACTTTTATTTTACACTCTTATTAGCCGCCTATTATATTTCCGGGATTGTCCGTTTAAATTTTAAACTTTAAACTCTACACTTTACATTTGCCAGACACCGTATGATCCCTGCGGGATTTTCACTTTAAACTTTAAACTTTACACTTTGCATTGGGAGGATTAAAAAATGAATCAACTCAAAGTCGCGATCATCGGGCTCGGACGCAGCGGCCGCAACATCCACGCCAAACATCTGCTCACCGACGGCCGCTACCAAATCGCCGCGGCCTGCGACGTGCTGCCCGAGCGCAGGGAGCGCGCCAAGGCCGAGTGGAACTGCGATGTTTACGCCGATTATCACGAGTTGATCAAACGGGGAGACATCGACCTGTACATCAACGCCACCCACAGCGAGACCCACTATTCCGTCACCAAAGACCTGCTCGCCGCGGGCAAATCGGTCGTCTCGGAAAAACCCGCCGCCAAATTGCCCGAAGAAGTCGAAGACCTGATCCAAACGGCGAAAAAGAGCGGCAGCAAATTCTTCGCCTTTTTCCAGCAGAGCCGCAACGCGCCGTATTTTATCAAGGCCAAGGAGATCGCCGA
This sequence comes from uncultured Eubacteriales bacterium, assembly GCA_964587625.1. Taxonomy (GTDB): domain Bacteria; phylum Bacillota; class Clostridia; order Oscillospirales; family JAKOTC01; genus DAOPZJ01. Next base: position 1,749 of record CAZPLU010000004.1, on the reverse strand, counting down.
CAGCGGCGTGCTCGGACGCATCGTCTTTGTGCGCGTGGCGTTCGACGGCTTTTCGCGCCGCTGGGATTGGCAGACGGTGCAGCGCAAGGTCGCGGGAAACCTGTATAACACCGGGCCTCATCCGGTCGATCAGGCGTTGCAATTTTTGAATTTTGACGGCATGCCCGAGGTGTTTTGCCACATGGACCGCGCCAATTCCTTCGGCGACGCCGAGGACTTTGTAAAAATATTGCTCAAGGCCCCCGCGCGCCCGCTCGTCGAGGTCGACATCTCGTCCTGCTCGGCCTACCCCGACACGACTTATTCGATTCAAGGTACCTGCGGCTCGCTCAAGGGCACGATGACGCACATCGACTGGAAGTATTTCGACCCCGAAACCGCGCCCAAGCAAGCGCTTTTAATCGCCCCGATGGTCGACGAAAACAATATGCCCGCCTATCCCGCCGAGACCCTCAATTGGATCGAACGCAGCTGGGATGTCCCCGAGGAGCAATCCGACCTGTTCAAGACCATCAGCAAGCGGTATTACGATTTGGTTTACGCCTCGCTGACGACCGGCGCGGACTTCCCGATCAAGCCCGAACAGGCGATTCAGCAACTCAAAATCGTCCGGGAATGCCACCGCCAAAACCCGTTCCCCGTCAAGTTTTAATAAAGCAAGGGAGTACACCATGGAAAAACTGCCTTTTCAAATCGACCTGTCCGGCAAAGTCGCGGTCGTGACCGGCGCGGGCGGCGTGCTCTGCTCCGGTTTTGCCAAGACGCTGGCGGCCTGCGGCGCAAAGGTCGCGGCGCTCGACCTGCGGCTCGACGCGGCGCAAAAGGTCGCCGACGAGATCGCCGCGGACGGCGGGACCGCGCTTGCAATCGCCGCAAACGTGCTCGAAAAGGCGTCGCTCGAAGCCGCGCGAAAAGCCGTCGCCGAACAACTCGGCGTCTGCGATATACTCATCAACGGCGCGGGCGGCAACAACCCCAAGGGCACGACCGACAACGAGACGCTCTCTCTCGCCGACCTCGACAACCCCGACATCCGGACCTTTTTCGACCTCGACCCCGACGGCGTGTCGTTCGTCTTCAACCTCAACTTCATCGGCACGCTGCTCCCGACGCAGGCGTTTGCCAAGGACATGGCAAAAAACGGCGGCGGCGTCATTTTGAACGTCTCGTCGATGAACGCCTTCCGCCCGCTGACCAAGATCCCGGCCTACAGCGCGGCGAAGGCGGCGGTCTCGAACTTCACGGCGTGGCTCGCGGTGCATTTCGCCCCGGTCGGCATCCGGGTCAACGCGATCGCCCCGGGCTTTTTTGTCACGAACCAAAACCACGACCTGCTGTTCGATGCCGCGGGCAACCCGACGGCGCGCTCCAAAAAAATCCTCGATCACACCCCGATGAACCGCTTCGGCGAGCAAAAGGATTTGACCGGCACGCTGCTGTGGCTGTGCGACGACGCATCCTCGGGCTTTGTCAACGGCGTCGTCGTGCCGGTGGACGGCGGCTTCTCCGCCTACAGCGGGGTATAAGCGGCCGTTTGCGGAAGCGGGGCGCCCGTATCGGCCGCCCCGCACAGACGAGACGATTCAAAGCGTAAACATATGTCGATTATTTATCGCGCCGACGCCTTGCACAACCCCCGATTTTTTGTTATAATACCGTTACCGTGCGCGCGGAATGCCGCGCGGGATTCCCGTTTTCGTTCCCCGTTTACCGATTTCCATTTTCCATTTTCCAACCCCTCCGAGAAGG
>CAZPLU010000003.1:0-117643 GCA_964587625.1 uncultured Eubacteriales bacterium | reverse complement strand
TGGTGGAGGCGAGGGGAATCGAACCCCTGTCCGAAAGCCGCTCCGCGCAACTTTCTACGGGCGTAGTCGGTGTTTAAAAATTCCCGCTCATCAACACACGCCGACAGGCGTTAAATCGCGGTAGCTTCATGAGTTTCTGCCCGGCCGCAAAGCTTAAGCCGTTTCAGATGGGCCGCTTAGACACGCCCCCGCCAGGACGCGGCACTCAAGGCGTGGGACGGCTGCTTTAGTTAAGCAGCAACTGCAACTTTATTAGTGTCAGTTAATTGAAGTTTTGCGCGTTTTTAAGAGATCACGCTGCTCTGCCCGCTTATTCCGTTTCACAACCCCCGTCGAAACCTTTACGCCCCCATGTGCATACTGACTCAGGTTGCTTATCTATTATATCCGATTTCTGCAAAAAGGTCAATCGACTCTAAAGGATTATTTATTTTAATTTTACCTAATTTTAAATTTAGTATAAAAGTCGTTTTATTCCGTGAATAAAAAACAACATAGTCGCCGAATACCATTCACAACCCTTGGACATCTCTCCCGTGAACGGGTCGAGTTCCTGCGAGAATTTGATTTTTTCGGAGCGGACGAGCGCTTCCGCCCAGATGCGCATCAGTTCAAGAATTATTTGTTTTAATTCTAAATTTAATATAAAAGTCGTTTTATTCCGTGAATAAAAAACAACATGGTCGCCGAATACCATTCACAACCCTTGGACATCTCTCCCGTGAACGGGTCGAGTTCCTGCGAGAATTTGATTTTTTCGGAGCGGACGAGCGCTTCCGCCCAGATGCGCATCAGTTCTTCGAGGTCGCTGCCGTAACCGTAAAAATCCATCCAGCGCAGAGCGCGCAATGCGGTTAAGCCCTGCGAAAAATAACTCCAGTCGTTGCCCTCGCGCTCCTTTTTGAAACAGGGGTCGGACGTCGACATCGAAGAAAACGGATACGGCGTCCAAAATTCTTTTTCGTTGCGCAGATAACGACGATAGATGCGGTCTGCCATCTCCTGATCCAACAGGTGTTCGCCAAACAGATTGGAAATATGGATGGTCTTGTATTTTCGCCGGTTGCCATGACGGTCGACGTCATAAAAAAACCCATCTTCCGAATCGTAACAGGTCTCGATCAACGCCCGCTTGACCTCGTTGGCTTTTTCATGCCACACCGCGCGTTCTTGTTCCCTTCCCAGGTGCGCCGCCATATCCGCCAACGCCATACGCGAGCCGTAAAAAACCGCGTTCATATCCGGTGCAACCAACGGCATAAAATCGCCCTCGTTGCAGTTTTTGGCGTCGCCGCCCGGGCAGCCGCCCAAAATTCCCGCAAACCGGTCGGTATTATCATGGCCGGAGTCGAACAGACAAAACAATTCGATCAATCGGTTTTGCGCCGTCATACGGTTTCGGCACAGCCATACGTCCCATTTCATGCATTTTTGATAAGCCCGCTCCATCAGTTTGTCATCGCGATTGAGCAGTGCCGCTTCGTAACAAAGGCGTGTAAAGGAGACGCATTCCTGCAGCTGACCGTAGCCGATCAACCGTCCGTAGTTTTTGGTATTGGGGTTGGACTCGTCCAGCACAAAACACGGGAACTGCCCGTCTTGCTTTTGGTTATCCAAAAATAAATTGACCTGCGCGCGGGCGACATAGGCCATTTCGGGGCAAAAATCCGCCCATGCAATCGCATCATAGACGTGTTCCAGCCAGACGCCCGGATAGGCGTTCGAGATTAAAAAAACGGGTTCGGGATGCCCGGGAAAACATTTGATATGGACGTTTTTAATGCGCTTCAATACGATTTCATACTGTTCGAGCATTTTTTCTTTTATCGTATCAGTCATTATAATAATTTTCCTCTCAAGGCAGTTTGCAAAGCAAGGTCTTCATGGCGCGGACCATGGCATCCCGGTATTTGCTTTTGTCGGTGATTTTGAAAATATACCGATTGTTCGGTTCTTCGGTTTCCTTCCAATGGATTCCGCCCTCTTCGCTGCAGGTGATTTCGATGGGGACATATTCGAAAATCGGCTGTGCGGAGAGATTCAAACAATCGGTGATTTCACCCTGTGTCGTGACGATTTTTCCGGCGGCATGAAAAATCGGACCTGTACACCACATATGGCGAACTTCGTTTTGCACGTAGGCGGTGACTTTTTCATCCGCCGGGCGATCGAGGTAACGCAGCCATTTGCGGTTGTCCTCCCGCCCGATGGCATAGTCGAAATAGCGCTGCACGGACGGGGACAGCTCGTTATAAATGGCGCTCTGTTGAAACCGATAGACCGTGCCGTAAATCCCCTCACCCTTATTGACGCCGAGCTGTTCGAAGCACGGCGACCAATACACCGGACATGGCAACCCGAACATGGCGCGATAGGAGGTGGGATCCAAAGCGACATTGAATTCGAGATGCGCGGATTCAAACGCACTCCCCGCGTTCAGGTAGACCCCGCTGCATTTGTCCCGAAACAACTCCGGGGCTTCGTACGCGGCTGCGGCGATATCGCGGCAGGAACCGACGATCTGAACGGACACGGGTACCGGGGAATTTTTGAGGGTATCCAAAACCAAGCGGATTGCGCCGTTGTTTTTGATTTGATCCGGTTTTTTGGTTTGGTTCACCGAAAGGCCCGTGCCGACCGGAACATAGTGTCCGGTAATTCGGTTCAATTGCCCGACCGACAAGAGCGCGGGATCGCCGAACGGATTGTTTTCGGGATAATCGATGATAACGCCTTTCAATTCGATCTCGCCCAAATAGGCAAACGCAAACTGGCAGGCCAAATCCCAGTGGTCGTCGGGATCCTGGTGATAGTGAAACAGATCGGTCTGATGTAATACGGAATTCATTCGGATTTTCTCCTTTTAATAAAACGGACGCCGTTCGCAACGAATTTAACATGATCATATCACAAACCGTTTGGAAAAAAAACCACCGAAGAAAAAACGTCTGTGTTTTTATATTGACTAATCTCAAACACGTTTACCGGCTACCTGATACATCTCATCATCGGAAATCATAACCGTTACTTGCAATGACAAACTGAAAATTTCGGCCAACTGTTCGGCGGTCATAAGTCCAAGTGAAACCTTACGGGCGGAACCGCTGTGGTGCGTATTTATTTTTTTCCGGCTCATACCATGCGCAACCGTTAAGATTCCGTTTGGTTTGAGAAGGGATGACAGCCGTCGTATTAACTTGTCCGGATTGGGAAAGTGGGGAAATGAATTATATACAACGATTGAGTCAAAATTGCCTCCAATATCCTCCTCTTCCGCATCACCGCAAATGAATTTTACGTGATCCTGCGGAAATTTTATCTGCGCGCGTATGATCATTTCCCGCGAAATATCCACAGCGGTAACACGGGCAACCCTTCTGCTCAGATAATACGGGATCATCACCCCTGTCCCGCAAGCCACGTCCAAGACCTCGACACCGCTGCGCACGTTGGCATTGTCGAGAATGATATTTATAATTCTCTCGTCGAAAATCATATTCTTATCGCAGGTGGCTGCGTATGCATCGAAAAAATTTCTGACATCTGTTTTACTGAACAAACCATCTCACCTTTGCGCTAAAATTTTTTTCCGGGATTTGCTTCGATTTAACGAAATTATCTTAACTGAAAGGAGCGGGTTTGAGAAGCTCCCCGGGGGGTCTTTTCGGGCAAACATTCCCGATAATGACACCCTCTCGGTCGGTATCTTGCGCTATATCGGTTTTGTTGATATAATAAATCGGTATTTCATAAAAAGGCGGTAATACATGTGGAACTGATACACGAACGCGACCCTGCGCATCATGAACATTTAACCGACACGGCGGCCGTCGAGGGCAGCGATATTCAATCATATGAAAAAATAAGCGCGTTGCTTCATGATATGATCTTGCATCATACGCGCCATGCGGATGAGCTGACCGAACTGATGGAATCGCTTCCGGCAATAGCGCAGGAGAAGCTGCAATCGGCGATTGGCATATTCGATACAGCGATTGTCGAATTAAAAGAAGTGTCGCAACTGCTGTATTGCGGATCTTTTCCCACACATACAAATGAAATGAAACCAGTTGAAACACCGGGTCATGCACACAGTCATGTCCATGATCCAAAGGAGAAACGGCGCCAAATCAGCCGTCTTTCACGCGTGATCGGACATTTAAAATATGTGAAAAAGATGCTGGAGGCCGATGAGGACTGCGCGGCAATTCTGATGCAGATTTCGGCTTCAAAATCGGCGTTGAACGGACTTGGAAAAGAGATTATCAGTGAACACATCTCCCATTGTATCACAAATGCCGTAAAAGAGGGCGATACGGGGGCAGTTCAGGAATTTCAACTGGCAATCAAAAGGTTTTTATAAGTGATGCGGATTTTTATTTAAAAACCTTTGAAACATGGAATACAAGCCGCCCTCGGTAAGCGTTTTCAGCTCTCCTTTTGCCCAATCCGGAAACACGGTGCGTTTTTTGCAGGCGAAGATCAATGTAAACAGGACTCCGGTGATTTCGGCAAGCGACATCTCTTTGGGATCGTATTTGCCGTATTCGTCCAAGAAGACGGATTTGGCGGTCTTTGAAAGATCATAGGTGACGTTGATGAGATCGGCGCAGGCAAATCCTTTACCGAGCAGGTTGTAATCGAACATAAATGCCTCGCTCTTATCCCTTGCGATGATCATATTGGTGTGGTAAAAGTCGTTGTAGGTCAGCGTTTTCGGTGTATTGTCGATCATTTTTCGCAAATTCGGGATGCTCTCTTCCAACAGAGCCCAGATCGGTTCATCCGCGGTTTGGGTCTTTTCTTTTACCATGCGGAGGTTTTCGGGGGTGATTTCATCGGTCTCGCAATATAATCTTGCGCCGTGATCGCGCACATGCGCCCTGCCCTTTGCGTGCAGCGCGCGGTACCATTTTGCCAGCGCCCGCAAAACTTCGGGGTCGTCCGTGTCCGCTCTTTCCGCAAGCCGATAAGTCGGGCTTTCGGCGATGTCCTCCATTAAAAAAGCGTTTTCGTCGCAATCGATTATTTTGATAGTTTTGATTCCGAGGGATTGAAGCGTCCGATAATTTTCGATCTCGCGTTTATGCTGATCTTTTTCGAAGCACTTCAAAACGCACGGCATCTCACCTTTGACGCGGTAGACAAACACGCCGTCTTTGGCCTGAAGCTCTTGAATTTCGTCGAATTGAATGCCGAAACGGGACAGCTCTTTCTCGGCGCGTGTAAATCCGGTCGGCTTTACATAGATGTCAATATTGTTTCTATAACAGCGTTTTTCGGTGTTTTCAAAGCCGATGGAACGCCAAAATAATGTGCCCGCTTCGGTGTCACATGTAAGCCATATCTGCTTTACACCGTTTTTCCGGAAGGTATCTTCGATTTTCGCAAAGCACCGATTCCCGAAGCCGTGTCTGCGGTATTCAAAGCGGATATAGAACTCGCGGATAAAGCCGTATCCGAACGTTTCGGGCGCACCGTAGGAGCCGTCGTCGACTTCGTAAAACAAAAAACCGATGGGTTTATCCTGCGCATAGAGCAATTTTAGCCAACTGTCTTCGCGTCCGGCGCATTTAAAAAGATATTGGGCAATCCGTTTGATCCGCGCTTCGTCTTGCTCGGCCAACGGTTTTTCGCCGATCTCGGCGTCGTATTCCCGGAGGAGTTCGCAAAAAATTGCGAACTCCTTCGGGTTGTTTTGCTCAATCGGAATATAACTTATATCCATTTGTCGTCATCCTCCCTGGTCTTTTGCTTGCTTTTCAAGCGTTCCAGCTTTTCGCGCTCGGCGTTTTTTTCGCAGCGGCTGGCGGTCAGGCGGGCTTTTCTTTCGCCGTACCGGGTCTCGCGTCTCAATTGCTCAAAACTCTCCCAGCGCTCCTGCGTCAATTTTCCGGTCCGGATGGCTTCCCCGATCGCGCAGCCGGGCTCGCCGCGGTGCTTGCAATCGGCAAAGCGGCATTTCCCGAGGAATGCCTCGACATCGGAAAACGAGCCCGATAAACCGTCGGCGGCGTCGGACATGCCCATCGTGCGCATGCCGGGCGTATCGATGACCATCACGCCGTTTTTGAGCAGCATCAACTGGCGGTGAGTGGTCGTGTGCCTGCCACGGTCGTCGTCCTCTCGGACCGCACCGATTTCCATCAATTCCTCTCCGGCAAGCGCGTTGATCAAACTGGACTTGCCGACGCCGGACGAGCCGAGGAAAACGATCATCTTGCCCGGTTTCAGGTATTCGTTCAAAGCGTCCAGCCCTTCTCTGGTGACTGCGCTGACCGAATGCACCGGAACGCCGAACGCGATTTCACCGACGGCCTCGAGGTTTTTATCGACGTTTTCGCAGAGGTCGGATTTGGTCAGCAAGACGACCGGTTGCGCGCCGCTGTGCCAGGCCAGCGTGAGGTAGCGCTCGAGCCGTCCGAGGTTGAAATCGCGGTTTTGCGAGGAAAGGATGAAGACATAGTCGAAATTCGCCGCGACGGCCTGCGCGGGTTTGACCGGGTCGGGGTCGGCGCGGGAGAAGAAGGTCTTTCGCGGGAGCGTTTCGGTGATCAACGAATCGCCGAGTTCGTTGTAGACGATGGTGACGAAATCGCCGACCGTAGGATAAAGCGTATCTTTGCCGAAGAATGCGCCGCCTTTTAGACGTGCGAAGACCTCACCCCGGTCGCATACAATTTCGTACCGTTCGCGGTGCACGGCGGTCACCCGCGCGAGATTTTTCGGCTCACCCGAAATGTTTTTCGGCTCACCCGAAATGTTTTTCGGGTGTTCGCTCGATTGATCGTATCCGTATAAACGGATTTCTGACATTGATTGAATTCCCCTTCGGCCTGCCTTGCCTTTTGGACGAAAACACGGTTTCGGCGCGCACAGACACGAAAAAATCCGCAGCTTGCAACTGCGGATCAAGATTGAACGACGTGTAGGAATCGTTTAATCGCAATTTCCGAGGCAGGCGTTTGTCATGAGTTTTATGCGGCCGAAATGCATCGTGTCTTTCATGAAAAATCCCTCCTCGGTTAAAGTTAATTGATCAATGGCGCCCGTCGGCATCATTGCCGGAGTTATCGTAGCACAGGCCAAAGCGGTTTGTCAAGCGTTTTTCAGCAAATCTCCGAGTTGTAATGCGGAAATCGGGGTTTGGGTCGAGCCGATCGGCGCGCCGGTGAAAGCGCCGTGGCAGTCCGAACCGGCGGTGACCATCAAACGGCGCTGTCTGCAAAAACTTAACAATTCATCGATCAGTTCTTCGCCGTGCTTGGGATAATAACATTCGAGCCCGTCGACGCCGTCGGCGACGAATTGTTCCAATGTTTTTATCAAGGATTCCTCGAATCGATATTGACCGGGATGTGCGAGCACCGCTTTCCCGCCCGCCGCATGGACGACGCGGCAGACCTCGGCGACGGAGGCGTAACCGTTTTTATCATACGTGCAACCGTATTGCGGATAAAATTTCACGCCTTCCATCAACGTCTGCGTCAGGCCCTTCGCCATGAAATAATGCAACGCTTTCCAGCCGCCGCCGTTTTGGGGACAGGTGAAGCTTTGATATTCCTGCGCCGAAATAACCGGAATTTCTTTTTGCATGCGTTCGATTAAACGGTCGCTGACGGCTTCGAGCTTTTGCCTCGTCCCGGCGACGAAACGCGCGAACGCGGCGTCGGCGAAATCGGGGTCGTAGGCCAAAACATGGATGTTATCGCCGTGGTCATACGCATCGATCTCCACGGCGGGAATGCATTTGACGGGCGAAAGCAACGAAAGGGCCTTCAGCTCCGAAGACCCTTTGAAAGTATCGTGGTCGGCGACCGCGAGCAGGCCGACGCCGTTCTTCTCCGCTTCTTTAAGGATTTCCCCGGGGGACATCGTCCCGTCGGAATACAGCGAATGGATGTGTAGATCGGCGTATGGCAGGTTCAAGTGATCGCTCCTTTGACACTATTTCTTAATGGCGCATTCCTTTTGGCGGTCGAGGTAGCGGCAGGCGGCCAGCGCCGCCGTCGCGCCGTCGGCAACGGCGGTGGTGATCTGGCGGATGTTCTTGGTGCGGCAGTCGCCCGCGACAAAAATCCCCCCGTCGTCGGTCAGGCAGTTTTCGTCTGAAATGATATATCCGTCTTTATCGAGTTTGGTGAAGTCCTTGACGATGCCGCTTTGAGGTGCCAGCCCGATTGCAATGAATGCGCCGTCGAATTTGAGCGTCTCTTCGAAGCCGTCCGACTTGCGGTGTGTGATCAGACCTTCAAATTCATTTTTTCCGAAAAACTCTTTGATAACCGTGCCGAGGATAATTTTCACGTTTGCTTTGCAACGGACGGCCTCTTGTAATTTTTCCTCACCGGTTAAAAAGTCGAGGTTTTGAATGATGGTCACTTCGGCGCAGAGTTCGGACAGCAAAATGGCCTCTTGCAGCGCCGAGTTGCCGCCGCCGATGACCGCCACGTGATTTCCGTCATAAAACGCACCGTCGCAGACCGCGCAAAACGAAATGCCGTCGCCGATGAACCTCTCCTCACCCGGTACGCCGAGCAGCCGGTGCTTGGCTCCCGTCGCCATGATGACGACGCCGCACTCGTGCGTGCCGAAATCGGTCTTGACGATCTTTTTATTTAAATTGACGTCGGCGATGATCTCAAGCGCTTCTTCGATCTCGACGTCGGCGCCCAGCGCCATGACCTGATCCAGCATTTTATCCGCGAGCTCGTTGCCGCTGATGCCGATAAAGCCGGGAAAATTTTCGATTTTCGGGGAATGTGTCATTTGGCCGCCGAAGCCGTCCTTTTCGAGGACGAGGACGCTCTTGTTGGCGCGCCGTGCGTAAATGGCCGCCGTGAGCCCGGCCGGCCCCCCGCCGATGATGATGATGTCGTGCATAATTTTATATGTAATCCTTTCGAAAAAGAATTAAAATGATTCAATGAATCCCGATATGTGTGTCGAGTAGGGCGTGCTGACCCGTTTATGTTGTATCTTCACATCGAAAGAAAACAAGCGAAAGTTTTTCGCGTGCTATTCGCCCGCTCGGCGGGCTGTGGGCAACCCGCCCTACTTTTAAAAATACGCCAAGGTACGAAGCGCGCGCTACGAAGATTAGTAACGCAGATTCCAGGACGCGTTTGGGTGCGGGTACTGCCCGCCGTTTGGGTGCGGGCACTGCCCGCATTGCTATGCGCCGAGATAGCGCTTGATCTCCGAGACATTGAGATAACGGTCGGTCTTGCCCTCTTTGGTGACCAGCAGCACCGGGGCCTGTTTCAGGCCGAGGTCTTTTGCTTCTTGTCCGTTATCTTCGACATAGAGCTTTTCGTAACGGACGCCCGCCTTGTCGAGCAGCGCCGCCGCGATTTTACAGTTGGGACAGGTTCTGGTGGCGAACAGCAGGACCGAATCGTTTTCACAATTGGCCGCCGTTTGAGACGTGTCGGATTTCCCGGGCGCCCTGCCCTCGGTCTTGAGCTTGGAGGTCTTGACGTCGTACAGCTTGCGGTCCTTGAATTCCTGCGCCTTGCCGTCGTTCCAGTTCTGCACCGGGCGGTAGTAGCCGGTGATGCGGCTGTAGATCTCGGCTTTTTCGCCGCATTCGGGGCATTTGAACTGCTCGCCCTCAAGATAACCGTGGGTACGGCAGACCGAATAAGTCGGCGAGAGGGTGTAATACGGGAGCTTGTAATTTTCTGCGATCTTTTTGACCAGCGCGGCGGCGGCCTGCCAACCGGGCAGTTTTTCGCCCAAGAACGCGTGGAAGACCGTACCGGAGGTATACAATGTCTGCAGTTCGTCTTGAATGTCGAGCGCCTCGAAGATGTCATGGGTGTAGCCGACCGGCAGGTGCGAGCTGTTGGTGTAATAGGGTGTGCAGCCGGGTTCTGCGGCGGTGATGATGTCGGGATAACGCGCCATGTCGTGCTTGGCGAGCCGATAGGTCGTCGACTCGGCGGGCGTGGCTTCGAGGTTATAAAGTTCGCCGTATTCCACCTGATAATCGGACAGACGTTCGCGCATATGGTTGAGCACATCCTTGGTAAACTGCCGCGCTTTTTCATTGATGAGATTTTGACGAATCCATTTTGCGTTAAGACAGGTCTCGTTCATGCCGATCAATCCGATCGTCGAGAAGTGGTTGTCGAAATTTCCGAGATAATGCTTGGTATAGGGGTAAAGCCCCTCATTGAGCAGCCGGGTGATGATGGTGCGCTTGACGCTGAGAGAGCGCGCGGCGATGTCCATCATTTTGTCGAGGCGGCGGTAAAAGTCCTTTTCGTCGGCCGCCAAATAGGCGATGCGCGGCATATTGAGCGTGACCACGCCGACCGAACCGGTGCTCTCGCCGCTGCCGAAGAAACCGCCGGACTTTTTGCGCAGCTCGCGCAGGTCGAGGCGCAGGCGGCAGCACATGCTGCGGATGTCGCTGGGTTCCATATCGCTGTTGATGTAGTTGGAAAAATACGGGGTGCCGTATTTGGCGGTCATTTCGAACAGCAGTTTGTTGTTCTCGGTGTCGGACCAATCGAAGTCGCGGGTGATGGAATAGGTCGGGATGGGGTATTGGAAACCGCGGCCGTTGGCGTCGCCCTCGATCATGATCTCGATGAACGCCTTGTTGACCATGTCCATCTCTTTTTTGCAATCTTTATATTTAAAATCCATCTCTTTACCGCCGACGATGGCGTTCAGTTCGGCGAGGTCGTTCGGGACCGTCCAGTCGAGCGTGATGTTGGAAAACGGCGCCTGCGTGCCCCAGCGGCTCGGCGTGTTGACGCCGAAGATGAAGGACTCGATGCATTTCTTGACCTCGCCGAATTTCAGGTTGTCGGCCTTGACGAACGGCGCGAGGTAGGTGTCGAACGACGAGAACGCCTGCGCACCCGCCCATTCGTTTTGCATGATGCCCAAAAAGTTGACCATCTGGTTGCAGAGCGTGGCGAGGTGGCTGGCCGGGGAGGACGTGATCTTGCCCGGAATGCCGCCGAGACCCTCTTTGATTAACTGGCGCAGCGACCAGCCGGCGCAGTAGCCCGTGAGCATCGAGAGGTCGTGGATGTGCATATCGCCGTTTTTATGGGCGCCGCCGATCTCCTCGTCGTAGATTTCGGACAGCCAGTAGTTGGCTGTGATCGCGCCGGAGTTGCTCAAAATCAGGCCGCCGACCGAATAGGTGACCGTCGAATTTTCCTTGACGCGCCAGTCGGTCAGATAGACATAACTGTCGACCAGTTCTTTGTAGTCCAAAATCGTGGACTTCATGTTGCGGATCTTTTCGCGCTGCTTGCGGTAGAGAATATAACACTTGGCGATATCGTCGTAGCCGGATTTGATCAATACGGATTCGACGCTGTCCTGAATGTCTTCGACATTGACTTTGCCGTCCTTGATCTTGGGCTCGTAGTCCGCAGTGACTTTTAAAGCCAGCAGGTCGATGATGTCGGGGTTGTATTGTTTGTTTTGGGCCTCAAAGGCCTTGGTAATCGCCGCCGCTATCTTGGAAATATTGAATTCGACAACTTTCCCGTCTCTTTTGATAACCTGATACATGGCTTTTCTCCTTATAAAAACAATCAGCTTTCGGCCGCACCGTAAAGACAGCATAGCACAGGCGTTGACGCATGTCAATACCCGAAACACAATATATTGAAATATATTTTATATAAACCACTATATGTAGTTATTATTAAATTTCACGCAATTTCACGCAATTCGGACCCCGGGACGTATTTTTTCATAATTTTGAGGATGCTTTCCAGTTCGAACCGTTCAAACCCGGAGAGACCCGCTTTGATGATATTTCCCGAATCGCAAAAATTTTGTAAATACCATTTGGTGCGCGGACCTTGAATCCACCTGCCCATCTCGTCAAAATCCTCCGCTGTATGGAACTGCTGGACGGCGGTCGTGCGAAATTCAAAATCGACCGCGCCGGATTTGAGGTAGTCGGCGCTCTGTTTGACGGCGGGCAAAAAGTAATCGTCGATTCCGACGGTCAGGGCATATTTCGCGGGTGAATTTTTAATATCCATTGCGACGTAATCGATATTTCCGCTCTCGACCAATTCTTTCAACCGCTCGGGGAAAGCGCCGTTGGTGTCGATTTTGACGGCGAAACCGAGTTTTTTGATCTCGCCCGCAAATCGAATGATATCCTTTTGCAACAGCGGCTCCCCGCCGCTGATGCACACGCCGTCGAGCAGATTGACGCGCCTTTTTAAAAATTCGAAAATTTCTTCTTCGGGAATGATATCGGATAATTCCGGGTTGAGCACAAGCCCGGCGTTGTGGCAGTACGGACAGCGGAAATTGCAACCGCCGGCGAACAGGGTGCAGGCGATTTTGCCCGGGTAATCGATCAGGGTCATTTTTTGGATTCCGTGTATGTTCATATGTCTCTTCCGCCGTTCCAAATCTGATATGAAAAATCATAACATACCTTTCAATGCTTTTCAACTTATCCGACGCAAAAAATCCGAAACAATCTGCGTTGACTCCGAGAATGTGACGTGATATAGTGGGGTCATCCAGCACATTTAAGGAGTAATCCATGAAGCAGTATAAAAACGCCGATAAACCCGCCCTGCCGGTCTCTGATTTCCCATATCTCATCCTTGGGGACCAGCGGCGATATTCTGAACTTGCCCGCAACCTGATGTGGCGGCACGCCCTGCCCTACGGCCCCGTATGGGACGACTGGCTGAAGGGGTACGACGGCTTCCCGATGTATCCAGAACTGCCGAGCGGCCCCAAAGCCACCCTCTGGGACGGCTGGATGTGCCAATGCGAACTGTGGCCCGCGGTCGAGACCGACGACATCCGGCGCAGGATGCGGACATTGTGGAAAAACGCACTGTTGACCCGCCAAATCGGCCCGGACGGTTATGTCGAAACCCGCCAAGGGGTCTTTTATACCCACAACCGCGCCTGGCCGTTCCCGCTCTGGACGGGCGGTGACGGCGGTTTCGGCTGGCATTTCACCTTTCGCAACCAACCGGGCGAACACGGGACGCCGAACGGGTTGGCGTTCAGCCCGAAGAACCTGACCGACGACAGGGGATTCATCTTCGACGGTTTTGACAATAAAGGGGTCAACGACGAGGGGCTGCGCCTGAGCGTGAACAAGCCCTTTGCCTCGTTAACCACGCCCGATTGCAAAATCGACACCCGGCAGGCGCCGTTTATGCAGATCCGCTGGCACGGGGAAAAAATCGGCGAAAATGAGCCGCATCTGGAATGGCTGACCGAGGCCGATTCGGACTTTACCGCTGTAAATCGAATGTACTTTACACCCTGCCCCGAGCGGGACGAGCTGAAAGATGACGAGGACGTCGTCGACCGTTCTTATCCCATGCTGCCGCTTTATCGGCATCCGGGCTGGAAAGGGATGATCAAAAAGCTGCGGGTGTCGCTCGGAAACCGAGAGGCGGGCGGCGCGCTGACCGTGATCGCGCTCTTTTCGCATTACGACACCCGGCACAACATCAATAACACCAGTTTTATCAAGGGCTGTTCGGATTATTTCAACCAGACGCGCGACCTCGATTTTTTGCGTCGCAATATCGCCCGGATGCGCCTTGCGCTGCGGGGATTTATGCATGACCATCACACATTCGAAGAAAACATTGTGAAAACCACTTGGGTGGGGCACGACGGAACCGGCTCCGTCCGAACCGACGGCACCGGAAAACGCGTGCGGGACTGCGGCGGAAGCATTCCGAACAACTGGCTGGACATTTTGCCCTACGGACACTACGACGCTTACGCGACGGCTTATTATTACGACGCGCTGAGCCGGATGGCCGAGCTTGAGCGGATGATTCTCGAGCATCCCGATTGGGGCGTTGATGAGGACTGTTTGGCCTATGCTCCGGATTTTTTGACGCGGCATCGGGAGGCGGTCAAGCAAAAGGCCAACGAGCTCTTTTTCAACGGCGAGACCGGACGCTTTGCCAGCGGGATCGATGTTCACGGCGAAGCCCACGACGTCGGCAATATTTTGTCCAATTTGGAAATTCTGCATTCGGGGCTGGCCGACGAAAAACATTTCCGTTCGGTCATGGACTGGATCAGCGGAAGACGCATCGTGGAGGGTGACGCCGCGCAGGGATCGGACATCTACCGCTATACTTTCGCGCCTTTGATCAACACCGCGGACAACCGCGATTATTGGTTCTTCGGCTACAACGCCGACGAGTTGAAATTCGGCGAACAGATTCAAAACGGCGGCGCGGCGCTGGCGTTTTCCTATTTCGATCTGATGGCGAGGATTCAAATATACGGAGCCGACGACGCCTGGCGACGGCTGACCGAAATCCTCGACTGGTATGACGAGGTCTGCGAGGCCGGCGGATACAAACCCTATTACGAGAACAAAAAGTTAAATCTGCAAGGCGGAAACGTGGGCGGCGGCCTCGGGATCACCTCGGAGTTTTTTGAATCCCTGCTGCCGATGCAGTCGATTCTCTACGGATTTTTGGGATATTGCCCGAAAGCCGACCGGGTGAGCATCGAACCCAACATTCCGGGGTGTTTGGATTTTATCAAAGTCACGAATATCGCCTGGTGCGGACTTGTTTTGGATATCACAGCCGACCGGAGAGACCGGACCATCCGTGTCGACATCCGAGGAGAGGCGGATTTTAAGCCGGTTTTCGAATCGAAAAGTTATAAAATGATATAAAGTCGGTTACAAGTTGAGCAATCAATTCAAAAACCCTTGTATTTTCAATAAAAGAACGGAAATAAATATTCTTGAAAATCTAATTTTACGAAGAGGAGTAGATTCTTTTATGAAAAACAAGCCGGACGACCGCAGAGACAATGCGGCCAAAATTCAAAAGAACCTCAATCATACACTAAAAAACATGGAAGCGGCACGGGATATGATGGCCAAAACCGATGATCCGAAAACCAAAAGAGACCTTGAAGAAAAAAATAAACGCCGAAACACCGCCCTAGATATGCGAAAAGAAATCAAAGATGAGTCGAAAAACAGCCAAAAAGGTTACGAATAGATTTTTCGTAAGGTTGAATCGGTTCTGACAACCCGGTTTGTGACAACATCCCATTTATCCCGGTAAATAAATGCGTTGCCGCTGAACCGTGCTCTCTGTTTTCGTTTTGAAACAAAAACGCAAAAGACCCCGCTTTTCAGCGGGGTCCCGAATGCAATGATCAGGTATTAACCTTTTCTCGTTGCAAAGCAATCGCTGCAATACACGGGACGGTCGTCACGCGGCTTGAACGGAACTTTGCACGGAGCGCCACACTCTGCGCAGACGCAATCAAACATCTCGCGCTCACCTCTGGCGGCATTCTTGCGGTTGTCACGGCAGGACTTACATCTCTGCGGTTCGTTTACAAAGCCTTTGGTCGAATAAAATTCCTGCTCACCGGCAGTGAACACAAATTCTGCGCCGCAATCTTTGCAAATAAGGGTTTTGTCTTCGTACATGGATTTTCCTCGCTTTGAAATAATTTGCCCTGCGGATACAACAGCATTGACACCCGTGTGAAACACAACCAAGGGACCGCACTCGCATTCGATCAGTGGCATGTAAAGGATCGTATCACAAAACGCTCACCTTGTCAACAGTTAAGTGACGCCAATCTGTCTTTCCGTGCTATAAATATGCAATTTAGGTTAAAATAAGAGCATTTTTTATGAAATTTGCATAAAATATATAAATAACTTCTGTGCAATATTTTTAAGAAATGACCCTGAAAGTTCCCAAAATTTCGCGGAACAATTCGGCGTTTGTATCGTCGTCCGCCGGATCTTTCAAGCTGTAAAACTGTATGCAATAGGCATGATCTCCATCGACGATCACATAAAAATAGGGATACCAGCGGTCAATTTGTATCTCTCCGCCGCCCTCGGGAACCACGTTTTGGATGACCAAAGCGTAGGTCTTCTCGCCGTTCGCAGCTGCCAGCTTTCCGATTTTTATGTCGCCGACCACAGTGGTATCGGTTATTGAATCCTCAAAACTCTCCTTTGAAAAGCTCTCAGCAAAATCAAATTCCGCCGGAAGTTTAACCGCAGCGATGTATTCGAATATTTTGATCTCCGTGTGTTGATCATGGAATGTCGGTGCGTCTCCGGCGTCGCGTATCCAGCTATCCGGGAAAGTCAACGAAAAGGTCTTGGTCTCGAAATTTTCGCCGTCTTCATAGGACTGCCAGTCCTCGGTGGTCATCACACGGACTTCAAAGGAGTATTCCGTTGTCAGGGAGGACTCGTTCGTCGGCTGGTTCGGTTCGGAAGCCGCCGAAGATGCTTCGCCGATTTCGGACGCTGTCGAGGATTCGGGTTCGGATGTTTCCGGAATCACCGGAGGTGAGACGAAAGAACATCCGACGGTTGCGATAAGAATTGCCATCAAGCAAAAAAGTATAAACCGTTTCATTATATTCTGCCTCCTATTAAATCGTTCATATCATATATCCCGGGTTTTTGCCGAATCAAGAACAGGGCGGCGTTGACCGCGCCCGCAGCAAACATTTTTCGGCTTCCGGCGCTGTGCGAGAGCTTGATCACCTCGTCCTCCCCCGCGAAAATGATCTCGTGCTCGCCGATGATCGTGCCGCCCCGGATGCTGTGGATGCCGATTTCCTCGTGATCTCTGGGCTTGCGTTGCAAATGCCGGTCGTAGGTATAGACCGGCGTCTGGGAAAGCCCGTCGCTCGCGGATTTTGCCAGCATCATCGCGGTGCCGCTGGGCGCGTCCACCTTTTTGTTGTGGTGCGCTTCGACGATTTCGATGTCAAAGGTCTCGCCTAAAATTTCGGCGGTCTTTTTGACGAGCGCGGACAGGATATTGACCCCTACCGACATGTTGCCGCTTTTAAAAATGGGGATCTTCGCCGACGCCTCTTTGATCATCGCCGTCTGCTCTTCGTTTTGACCCGTCGTCATGATGACCAACGGCAAATTACGGCGTACGGCGTATTCGAGCAGCGCCGCCGTTCCCTCGATATAAGAGGCGTCGATGATCACATCGGCTTGTCCCTCATATCCGCAGGGCGCAAAGACCATGAAATCCTGCTTTTTCGCGGTGTTCAAATCCATTCCGGCGCAGACGAAACAGTCCTTGCGCGAAGAAACGACCTCCGCGACCATCGAACCCATTCGCCCGTTGACGCCGCTGATGAGAATTCCCGTCATTGATTTTTACGTCCTTTCGCGCGTTCAGCCGATCAGGCCGGCTTTTTGCATGGCGGCGACAAGCTGCTTTTTGCCGTTCTCGCCGATTTCGCACAATGGCAGCCGGCAATCGCCGACCTCATAGCCCATGAGCCGGAGCGCGGTTTTGACCGGAATCGGGTTGACCTCGCAAAACAGTGCGTCGACGAGCGCGCTGTATCGGATTTGCAACTTCGCGGATTCCGCGGTTTTCCCCTCGAACCAGAGCGCGCACATGTCGTGGGTCTCTTTGGGGAAGACGTTGGAAAGCACCGAGATCACGCCCATGCAGCCGACCGAGAGCATCGGGACGATGATCGTGTCCTCGCCGCTGTACATATAAATGCTGTCTCCGCACAGGTCGAGGGTCTTGATCGCGGCGGGCAGATTGCCGTTGGCCTCTTTGATCGCGTTGATGTTCGGGTGCTTGGCGAGCCGCGCGTAGGTCTCGGGCAAAATGTTCAACCCCGTTCTGGACGGGACGTTGTAAACGATCACGGGAACGCCGTCCGCCGCGTCCGCAATCGCGGTGAAATGGCGGAAAAGGCCCTCCTGCGTGGTTTTATTATAATACGGAGTGACGCTTAAAATACCGTCGACGCCCAAACCGGCCGCCGTTTTGACCAGTTCAAGCGCGTGTGCGGTGCAGTTGGCGCCCGCCCCGCCGATCACCGGCACGCGGCCTTTTATTTGTTTGACCGCGAATTCGATGCACTGCGCCTGCTCGTTGTCGGACATGGTCGCCGATTCGCCGGTCGTGCCGCAGACGATGATGGCGTCGGTGCCGTTTGCGATTTGAAATTCAATCAACTCGGAAAAGACGTCGAAATTGACGCCGCCGTCCGCCTTGAACGGCGTGACGATGGCGACGCCCGCGCCTTTGAAAATAAGCTTTTTCATAAGAACCTCCTATGTGGATTTTGCGGGACGAATTTTATTCATCTTTATTATGTTAAATAAAATATAGTGGTAGGGAAGGATATTATCCGCCCGATGAAATGAAAGATAACATCCTTTGAGAATTGTGCATTTCATAACTTACCGATATCGATAACAGGAGTATAATGCGGGCGGATGATATCCGCCCCTGCGCTTAAATATACCCTTTTTCGCACAGCAGTTCGGCGCACAGCACGCCGCCGCCCGCCGCTCCGCGTAGGGTATTGTGGGAGAGGCCGATGAATTTGATGTCGTACTGCGAGTCGGCGCGCAGGCGGCCGATCGAGACCGCCATGCCGTTTTCGAGGTCGCGGTGCAGCTTGACCTGCGGGTAGTCCGGCTCCTCGAAATAGTGCAGGAACTGTTTCGGGGCCGACGGGAGGTTCAACTTCTGCGGCTCGGCGGTAAATCCGTTCCAGATCTTTTTAATCTGTTCGAGGTCCGGTTTCTTTTCGAAACGCGCGAACGCCGCGACCAGATGCCCGTCGGTGACCGGCACGCGGATGCACTGCGCGGTGATGTTGATGTGCGACGCCGGAACGATCTTGCCCCCGGCGATTTTTCCCATGACCTTGAGCGGCTCGGTCTCGTTTTTTTCCTCCTCGCCGCTGCCGATATACGGGATCACGTTGTCGACCATCTCGGGGAAGTTGTCAAAGGTCTTTCCCGCGCCGGAAATGGCTTGATACGTGCAGATCAACACGTCTTTGAGGCCGTAGACGGGATCGAGCGGCATCAGGGCGGGGACATAACTCTGGATCAGGCAGTTGGATTTGACCGCGATAAAGCCGCGCTTGGTGCCCAGCCGCTCCCGCTGGAACGGGATGATGTCGGTGTGGCTCGGATTGAGTTCGGGGATGATCATCGGGACGTCGCCGACCGTGCGGTTGACGGAGTTGTTCGAGACGACCGGGCATTCGGCCTTGGCGTAGGCCTCCTCGAGCGCCTTGATCTCGTCTTTTTTCATGTCGACAGCGCAAAACACGAAGTCGACCATCGAGGCGACGGTTTTGACATCGGAGGCGTCGAGCACGGTCATATCGGCGACCGCGGCGGGGATTTCGCAGGGCATCGCCCAGCGCTCCCCGACCGCTGCGGTATATTTTTTACCGGCGGAGCGGGGGCTTGCGGCCAAAACCGCGATTTTGAACCAGGGGTGTTTGGCCAGCAGACAGCAAAACCGCTGCCCGACCATGCCGGTGCATCCCAAAACGCCCACTCGATAAGTTTTCATACGCAAGACCATCCTTTTGGTATATTGGTTTTGAAAAATTCATTTTTGACTTTTTCCCGATTCCGCCGCCGGTTGTAATTCCATGCGGGGTGTTGTATAATCAAAACGCCGCAAAAACAGTATATGCGGTCCATATTTTGATTGACAGTATTCTATCATTTATGCGCATCAATGTCAAACGGAAAACGGGGCAACCAAATGCACAAACAGGACTTCCGATACGACCTTCCGCCTGAGCGAATTGCACAGACGCCGATCGCCGACCGCTCGGCTTCCCGGCTGCTGGTCGTCGACAAACATACCGGGGAATTCCAAGATCGCCGCTTTTTCGAAATCGGCGAGTTTTTGAATCGGGGCGACTGTCTGGTGCTGAACGACACCAAGGTGCTGCCCGCGCGGATTTACGGGAAAACGGCGGCCGGAGGCGGCAAAATCGAATTTTTATTGCTCCGGGACAGGGGCGGCGACGTCTGGGAGGCGTTGGCCAAGCCCGGTAAAAAGGCGATTCCCGGCGCGGAATTTATTTTCGGCGACGGCGAATTGCGGGCGATCGTTTTGGAAGTGCTTGATAACGGCAACCGTTTGGTAAAATTAAATTATGACGGTAATTTTATGGAGCTTCTCGGAAGAATCGGCGAGATGCCCCTGCCCCATTATATTCACGAACACTTGCAAAATCCCGACCGGTACCAGACCGTGTACAGCCGTGAGCCCGGCTCGGTCGCGGCGCCCACCGCGGGGCTGCATTTTACGCCGCAACTTTTGAAATCCCTCGGGGAAAAAGGCGTTTCGATCGCCTATTTGACTTTACACGTCGGCGTGGGCACTTTTCGCCCTGTAAAGGAAGATGACATTACAAAGCACCTGATGCACGCCGAGTACTATGTGCTGCCCGAACAGGCCGCGCAGACGATCAACCGCGCCAAACAGGCCGGAGGCCGCGTGATTTCGGTGGGAACCACAAGCTGCCGCACGTTGGAAGCGGTTTATCGAAAATACGGTAAGATTGTAAATGATATCGGCTTTACAGACATTTTTATCTATCCGCCCTATCAATTCGGCGTCACCGACGGGTTGATCACGAATTTTCACCTGCCCGAGAGCACGCTGATCATGCTGGTGTCGGCGTTCGCGGGCAGAGAAAACACCTTGAAGGCCTACGGGTACGCCATCGAGCGGGAATACCGCTTTTATTCGTTCGGCGATGCTTGTCTATTTATATAAAAATAACGGAGAAAAAACCGCATGAAAAATGAGTTCAAGGTGATAAAAATCGAAAAAAGCGCGCGCAGGGGCCGTTTCGAGACCGTGCACGGCGGCTTCGAGACGCCCTGCTTCATGAACGTGGCAACCGCGGCGGCGATCAAGGGCGGGCTGGACGCGTTTGACCTTGAACAGATCGGCTGTCAGGTGATGCTGTGCAACACCTACCACCTGCACCTCCGCCCCGGGGACGAGGTCGTTAAGAACGCGGGCGGGCTGCGGGAATTCACGCGCTGGGCGCATCCGATTTTGACGGACAGCGGCGGCTTTCAGGTTTTTTCGTTGGCCAAGCTGCGCAAAATCACCGAGGAGGGTGCGCATTTTGCCTCGCACATCGACGGGCGTAAAATTTTTATCGGACCCGAGGAGAGCACGCAAATCCAATCAAACCTCGGCTCGACCGTCGCCATGGCGTTCGATGAATGCGTGGCGAATCCCGCCGAATATGAATACGCCAAGGCCTCGAGCGAACGCACCGTGCGCTGGCTGGAACGTTGCAAAGCCGAGCTCACCCGTCTGAACACGCTGCCCGGCACGGTCAATCCGGACCAAATGCTGTTCGGCATCAATCAGGGCGCGACGTTTCGGGACTTGCGGATTGAAAATATGAAAATGACCATCGAATTGAACCCCGACGGGCTTGCCGTCGGCGGACTTGCGGTCGGGGAACCCGCCGAGGTGATGTATGAGATCATCGAAGCGGTCGCCCCGCATATGCCGCCCCAAAAGCCGCGCTATCTGATGGGCGTCGGCACGCCCGGTAATATTTTAAACGCGGTGGCACGCGGGATCGATCTGTTCGACTGCGTGCTGCCCTCGCGCAATGCAAGACACGGGCATTTATTTACTTCCGAGGGCGTGATCAATCTGTTCAACGCCAAATACGAAAACGACGATTCCCCCGTTGACGCGAATTGCGGCTGCCATACCTGCCGAAATTTTTCCCGCGCCTATCTGCGCCATTTGTTCAAGGCCGGGGAGATGCTGGCAATGCGGCTCGCGGTGATTCACAACCTGAGCTTTTATAACCGACTGCTCGCCGATATCCGCCGTCTTCTCAACGAGGAGATTTTTTTCGCCGCGTACCCTGCCCTGGCGGAAATGCTCGACAAGCGCATTTGAAAAGAACTGAAAAGATTTGGCGATATATTCGTTTTACATTGACACAATGATGCTTTTTTGTTATAATTCCGACAATTTGATAGGAGGCGTGTTCAATGTACAACAATGTAACGGTATTCGATCACCCGCTGATTCACCACAAACTCGGAATTTTGCGCTCGGTGAATACCGGCTCTAAGGAGTTTCGCGAGTTGATTTGCGAAATCGCGATGCTGATGGGATATGAGACCCTGCGCGACCTCCCGTTAAAAGAGATCGCCATCAAAACCCCGATGGCAGAGACCAAAGCCAAAGCGCTCTCCGGCAAAAAACTGGCGTTTGTCCCGATTTTACGCGCCGGACTCGGAATGGTAGACGGCGTTTTGGCGCTGGTGCCGTCCGCCAAGATCGGCCATATCGGTCTTTATCGAGACCATGAAACCCTCGAACCGCACGAATATTATTGTAAACTTCCCGACGATATTCAAAACCGCCTCGTCATCGTCCTCGACCCGATGCTCGCGACCGGCGGCTCCGCCGAGGCGGCCATCAACTTTATCAAGCAGCGCGGCTGCACTCAAATTAAATTTATGTCGATCATCGCCGCGCCGGAGGGCATCAAGCGCCTTGCCACCTCGCATCCCGATGTGCAGATTTACTGCGGTTGTGTCGACGAAAAATTAAACGAAATCGGTTATATCATGCCCGGGTTGGGCGACGCGGGCGACCGGATCTTCGGAACGAAGTGAAAAACGTGAAACTGTGTAAAAAATATAAGGCGCCGGCAAATAGTCAGCGCTTTTATTTTTGAAACAAGTATATTAACTTTTCGCGTGCGTTGTCTTGGGGGTGCTTTATAACGTGCTCAAGGCATGTTTCAAGCACTTTGCCGATCTCTTTGCCCCGATAACCCAACCGGAAAAAATCGTCGCCGTTTAACGCCAGCTGTGATAATCGATACGGCTCGTTGTTTTGTTCGATTTGGTCAATATAATCCGATACCGCGCCGGGATCCCGCCCGAGCGCCGTTTTGGCAAGCAGAAGCGTCTTCCATTGTTCCGATGAAAGCGCCGAATATCGGCACTTGAATTCCGCTTTATTCGAATAAACGGGGTTTGCGAGTTCCGTTAAAAAAGTGCCGCATAAATACTTTTGGCTGTTGGATAATTTCAACGCCGAATACGCAGCGCCGGGGTCGGAGCCCGAGAGTTCTATCAGTACCGCGAGCCGCAAAATCGGGTCGCCGGAACACGCCTGTATCTGTGCCGACGCTGTGATCGGTTTGATTCCGATGATCGCAAGAATGCCGCCGTCCGACATCTGTTGAAGCGGTTTTGCGCAATCATGGGAAAGCAGCCGCAGAAACTCCCCGCCGATCCGTTCTTTTGAGATTGCCGAGAGTTTGGCGCGGCGCTGTATCGCGGTTTTCAGAGTGTTTAATTCAATATCAAAGCCGAGTTGCGCGGCAAACCTGAACAGCCGCAGGATGCGCAGCGCGTCTTCGTCAAAGCGGACCGCGGGGTCGCCGGTGGCACGCAAAATTTTACTTTTTATATCCGCAGTCCCGCCGTACGGGTCGACGAGTTGTCCGTCAAGGCCGCAGGCGATGCTGTTGACCGTGAAATCGCGCCGTGAGAGGTCGTCGAGGATGTCGGATGAAAAAACCACCTGATCGGGGTGGCGGCTGTCGGCATAACCGATATCGCTGCGAAAAGTCGTGATTTCGAGTTTTTCCCCGCCGATCAAAACGCCGACTGTGCCGAACCTCTCGCCTTGTAAAAAGCAGGGATAACCGCTGAAAACCGCCTGCATCTGAAGGGGCGTCGCTGGGGTTGCGAGGTCATAGTCCTGCGGGATTTTTCCGAGCAGCAGATCGCGCAGGCAGCCGCCCACGATATAGGACGGATAACCCGCCCGTTCAAGCAGCGTCAAAGCCGTCCGCGCAGGTTCTCCGATTCCGGTCATGACCTCACCTCCCATATGGAAATTATACACGCTCCCGTTCCGGTTTTCAATCACACGCCCTCAGACCTTGCATACTATGTGGTATCCGGTTTGAACAATTATTTCAAACTGATTACTGACGAAAGGTTTTTAAGGTGAATGATGCGATGAACAGGAGACCAAAAATCGCCGTGATCGGGGGCGATAAACGATTCGAGCTGTTGACCGATAAATTCAAAGCCGACGGGTATGAGGTGACGGGCGTGTTCCATGAAAACGGCGACGCCGATTTTTATGCTGCGATTTCCGCTTGCAACGCGCTCATTTTGCCGCTTCCGGCGGTCAGCAACGGTTCGCATATTAACGTCTCGGAGCCGTATTTGAAAAAAACCGGCGCGGATATTTCACAAATACCTACCTTGTATGAGCTGCTGCTCAAGCTACATAAAGGCCAAGTCATTTTGGGCGGTCTGCTCCCACAGTGGTTTTGTGAAAAATGCGAAGCCGCAGGGCTGAGGACGATTGATTATTATGCGTCCGAACGCCTTGAAATTCTCACCGTTTTACCGACCGTAGAGGGTTGCATCGGCGTGTTGATCTCCGAATTGAAACGGACAATCAGCGGTTGCGAACTGCTGATCACCGGGTATGGGAAGATCGGAAAGACCTTGGCGCAATACCTCAAAGTCATGGGTGCGCGTGTCTATGCGACCGCGCGCAAGGATTCCGATTTCGCCTGGATGGAGATCGGCGGGATTATCCCTGTGAAGTATGAGGACTTGCCGCTTGTGATCAAAAACATGGACGCCGTGATCAATACGGTTCCGGCGCTTGTACTTCCCAAAGAGATTCTCACGCTGTCGAGATCCGATTGTTTATTCGTCGATTTGGCGTCAAAACCCGGCGGCATCGACTTCGGGGCGGCCGCGCAGCTCGGGCGGAAAACCGTCTGGGCGCTCTCCCTGCCCGGGAAAACCGCACCGATTTCGGCGGCGGGGTATCTATATCAAACCATTCTGAAATTTTTAAACAGCATCGACGAGGCGAACGTTTGAAATATAAAATTTTCGAATTCGGTATTTGATCTCTTTGATTGCTCCGCCACAAGCCAAAAACCCAAAATTTGCGTAAGGGTGGTTTTATTATGAACCTGTCGGACGCCGTCGTCGGTTATGCGATGACCGGGTCGTTTTGCACATTTGCCGAATCGCTGGACCGTCTTGCCGAACTGCGCGGGAAATGCCGTGAGGTGATTCCCGTCCTGTCGTTCAACGCCGCCTCGATTGACACGCGGTTCGGAAAAGCGGAGGACTTTCGGAAAAAGATTGAGGATATCTGCG
Organism: uncultured Eubacteriales bacterium; assembly: GCA_964587625.1. Classification (GTDB taxonomy): domain Bacteria; phylum Bacillota; class Clostridia; order Oscillospirales; family JAKOTC01; genus DAOPZJ01. The sequence continues at coordinate 92,643 of CAZPLU010000003.1, read as the reverse complement.
GCAAACCCATCATCAGCGGTCTCGGCGAAGCCGAACCCATCGGGCCGAAAAAATTGTTCGACATCATGGTGATTTTACCCTGCACCGGCAATACCGCAGCAAAAATCGCCTTGGGCGTCGTCGATACGCCGGTCACCCTTGCCGCCAAAGCACATCTTCGCAACGAGCGCCCTCTGCTGATCGGCCTCTCCACAAACGATGCGCTTTCGGGTGCCGCTAAAAACATCGGCACACTGTTGAACACCAAAAACGTCTATTTCATCCCGATGGCGCAGGACAGCCCGGACAAAAAACCGCGCTCGGTGGTCGCGGTTTTTTCGATGCTGATTCCCGCGCTGGAGGCCGCGCTGGCGGGAAAACAGATCCAGCCGATTTTATGGAAATGATGCCCGCGCATTCGATGAATCAATATTTTTGTTTATGGATGACAACCTTGGGTAGGGGTGTCATTTCACCGATGACAAACTCGGAGCGGGACGTCGTTCCGAGTTTTTATTTTACAATCACAAGCCAGGGCGTATCAATATCAATAAAAATATAAATTGCTTTTATTTTTTCGCGTCTCCGTTTTACCAATTCCCAATTTCCGTTTTCCGTCATCATGCTTCTAGTTCAAACCAGAACCGTACGCCGCCCTCGACGTTTTCGGCGCCGTAAGTGCCGTTGTGGTTATTGATGATTTGGCTGACAATGTAGAGGCCGAGTCCGGTTCCGCCGTATTCGCGGGTTCTGGCTTTATCCACTTTGTAAAAGCTCTCCCAGACATGGGACAGCGAGTCCTCGGGGATATGTTCGCCGGTGTTATAGACGGTCACCTTTAACCTGCCTTTTTCGGTGCGCTCGGTCGTAATCTCCACCTTCATCCCACCGCCGCAGCGGTTTTCGCCGCAGTGGTGGATGGCGTTGGTCAAATAGTTTGTGATCACCTGGCGTATCTGATCGATATCGGCGCAGATTTCGCCGCTAAACCGATAATCCGTTGTCAGCTTGATGTTCTTCTCCCCGAATTGGAGTTTGAGCGTTTCGAGCGAGGCGTTGATCAGCGCGTTGATCTCAAAATGCGACATATCCGGCTTCATCGCCTCGGATTCCAACTGCGAAATATACAGCAACCGAGACACCATTTTGTTCATATTGTTGGCTTCATCCTGAATCACTTCGAAGTAGAAGTCGCGCTCCTCCTCGTTGATGCCGATTTTCAAGCCCTCTGTATATCCCAAAATCAAAGAGAGCGGCGTTTTGAGTTCGTGGGAGACATTGGAGATGAACTCCTTGCGCATTTCATCGGTTTTGTCCCGGTTCAGCAGGTCGATTTTCAGCTGCATGTTCGCCCGCTGGAGCTCCGTGATTTTTGATTCCAGCTGAGTGGAGAGTTGATTGACGCTGTCGGCAAGCTGCCCGAATTCATCCTTGGATTTAACTTTGAGCTTCCCCGAAAAATCGAGCACCGTGATCTTTTTTGCGGCTGTGTTGATCTCTTGAATCGGTTTGACAAATCCGGCGGACAAAAAGAAAAACGCCACGCCGACGAGGAACATCGTGAGCAACGTGCTGTAGATTAAAAATGTATTCGAAATTTGCATGCTCTCTTTGATCGCCTCCACGGTGGTGTCGATCCAGATGAGGTTGATCTCGTTTCTGTATTCCATGATACCGAAAATCGTCAGATATTTCAAACCGGTCTCGCTGTCATGGTACATGTTGATTTGAGCGGACTGGGTGTCCACATCCTCGATCTTTGTCCCTTTGGGAAAAGCGGCTTTTTCGGAAATAATCTGCCCCTGATTGATCTGATAAATATGGGTGTTGCCGTATATCACAAACCAATAACGGTCCGCTATGTTGATGCGAACGCCGTTTTTGCTCTCAATGGCGCCGAGTTTTCGTTTTAATTCAACTTGCGTTTCATCTTTGACGGCCTTGATCGTCTCGATATAGCTGTCGCGCAGAATTCTCTCGCGTTGATTTTGATAATACTGAGGCAAAAAAACCGTGTTCAACAACAGCGTCAGCAGGACAAGCATTGACACTGTTGTTAAAAATAATAAATAGAGTTTGGAACGTATGCTTTTAAGCATCCTTTTCGACCTCGAAACGATAGCCGATCCCTCTCACCGTACAGATTTTTTCGGCATAAACGCCGAGCTTGGAACGCAATTGCTTGATGTGGGTGTCCACCGTGCGCAGATCGCCGAAATAGTCAAAACTCCAGACCGAATTGAGAATCTGTTCCCTGGAGAGCGCGATGCCGGAATTGGAAGTCAAAAAATTGAGCATGTCATACTCTTTCGGGGTCAGGTCGATCGCCTCGCCGTTTAGGGTCACCTTTCTGGCGGCATCGTCGATGACCAGCGCGCCGAAGACCTTTTTCGAATTGTTGATCGCGCCGCTGCGGCGCAGTAAAGCCGTCACCCTTGCCATCAGAACGCCCGGAGAAAAGGGCTTGGGAACATAGTCATCCACGCCCAACCGAAAGCTGTTGAGCTGATAATATTCTTCGGTTTTGGCGGTCAGCATGATGACCGGCACACTGGAGATTTTGCGGATCTGCGTCAGCGCCTCCCAGCCGTCCATCTTCGGCATCATGACGTCGAGAACGATCAAATGGATTTTGTTCGAAGAAAACTTTTCAAGCGCCTCTTCCCCGTCGTTTGCCTCAACTACCATATATCCGTCTTTGCGTAAAAAATCCGCGAGCAGTTTTCTGATGCGCACTTCGTCATCTGCGATTAAAATATTAATATTGCTCATGATAATCCTCCTCCGCGCTTGCCCTCATAATAATATCACTTTGCGTGGTTTTTGTGAAGAGTTTGTTTATATTTTATGAAAAAAGTGTTTTTATATACACATTACACCCGGCGGGTTTGGGGCATATGAGCGACCGCCGTCGTTCTTTCATCAAACAATCAACATCCAATCACATACGGCGTTTATACTGTGGTTTAAGCTCTGCCGTCTTGACAATACGAGATTGTGAAGCTATAATCATAAAGTATTTTATCGGTTTGGGGTGTTTTCATTTGGGTTATACCATCGCGCAAAAAATCATGATAAACCACCTTGTCGATGGTGAACTGCGGCAAGGAAACCGCATCGGTATTCGCATCGATCAGACCTTGACGCAGGATGCGACCGGTACAATGGCGTATCTTGAATTTGAAGCCATGGGACTCAACCGTGTCAAGACAGAGCTCTCGGTCGCCTATATCGACCACAACACCCTGCAGACCGGCTTTGAAAACGCCGACGACCACGCCTTTATCCGCAGCGCCGCGAAAAAATTCGGACTGCTTTATTCCAGACCCGGAAACGGTATCTGTCATCAGGTACATTTGGAACGCTTCGGCATTCCCGGGAAGACCTTGCTCGGTTCCGACAGCCACACGCCCACCGGCGGCGGACTCGGGATGCTTGCCATCGGCGCCGGCGGCATGGATGTCGCGGTCGCCATGGGCGGCGGCGCTTATACCCTCGTCGTTCCTAAACTCGTCAACATCGTCTTGAGCGGAAGATTGCGCCCGTTTGTCAGCGCGAAAGACGTCATTTTGGAGATTTTGCGCATCTTTACCGTCAAAGGCGGCGTGGGTAAAATCATCGAATACAGCGGCGAAGGCGTTAAGACGCTCTCGGTTCCGCAGCGCGCCACCATCACCAACATGGGCGCGGAACTTGGCGCGACCACCTCTGTCTTCCCGTCCGATGAGATCACGCTCGCATTTTTAAAAGCGCAGAACCGCGAGCAGGACTGGATCGAGCTTTCTGCCGATTCGGATGCTGTCTATGACGAGACGATCGAAATCAATCTCTCGGAAATCAAACCGTCGGCGGCGAAACCCCACAGCCCCGACAATGTCGAAACCGTGGAGAAGATCGGTAAAATCAAGGTTGATCAGGTATTGATCGGCTCTTGTACGAATTCATCTTACACCGATATGATGACGGTGGCAACGATTTTAAAAGGCAGAACCGTATGCCCCACCGTTTCGCTCGGCATTGCGCCCGGTTCCAAACAGGTTTTGACGATGCTGGCGCAAAACGGCGCGCTGGCCGACCTCATCGCCTCGGGCGCGCGCATTTTGGAATCGGCCTGCGGCCCCTGTATCGGAATGGGCCAATCCCCGAATTCAGGCGGGGTTTCCCTGCGCACGTTCAATCGAAATTTTGAAGGGCGAAGCGGCACCAAGGACGCGCAGGTCTATCTGGTCAGCCCCGAGACGGCGGCCTATTCGGCCATCACCGGAGTGCTCTCCGATCCCACGGAATTAAAATCGGATCCGCGTATCGAAATGCCGAGACAGTTTTTCGTCGATGACAATATGATCGAAAAGCCCGAGAACGAAAAAGACGCGGAGAAACTCTCAACGGTCAAAGGCCCCAATATCAAAGCGCTGCCCAAAGCCGTTCCGATTCCGGATTCGCTGAACGCGGCCGTTGCGTTAAAAGTCGGGGATAATATCACCACCGACCACATTATGCCGGCCGGTGCGAAAATCCTCCCGTTCCGCTCCAATATCCCCAAAATGTCGGAATTTTGTTTCTCGCAGGTCGATCCCGAGTTCCCGAAGCGCGCAAAGGAACTGGGTGAATCCATCATCCTCGGAGGACACAATTACGGCCAGGGTTCTTCGAGGGAACACGCGGCGCTCGCGCCGCTGTATCTCGGCGTCAAGGCGGTGCTCGCAAAGAGTTTTGCCCGGATGCACCGCGACAACTTGATCAACTGCGGGATTCTTCCGCTGGAGTTTGCAGATCCGGAGGACTACGATCAAATCTCACAGGGGGATATTCTTTCCTTCCCGGATTTGAAAAGACAACTCCTCGCCGGCCTGCCGCTCGTGATGACCCGCGCCGGCAAACGAACCGCCGTTTTTAAACCGTCGTTTACCCCGCGCGAGCTCGCGCTGCTGACGGACGGCGGACTTCTCAACCACACATCCAAAGTCAGGAGGTAATTATTATGAAAAAACTTTTTCCCGCAATATTGGCGCTTCTTGTCACGACGGGCGCATTGATCGGCTGCGACTCTACACCCGAAGAGAGTTCCCAGGCCTCTTCGGAAGCGAGTTCCTCGGTCATCAGCACGGTCTCGGAATCAACGTCATCTCAAGCGGATAAGGTATTGGCGCCTTCAGTCGATGTCTCCGAGGTTTCCAGCCGGCAGGTGACGGTCTCGGCGGCGTCTGTCATCACCGTTGACACCGCTTTGAGGGAAAAATATTTCGATCTGTTGTCGCGGCATAACGCAAAAACCCTGCCCCTCACCGATTTTGAAAATCCCGATAAAATGAGTGCGAATGAGCTGGTCAATTATGCGGTGGGAATTACAACGCCTTTGCGGCATACCGAAACCGCAGTCACATCGATGTATCTGTTCGATTTCCTTGATCTGCAGCGCACTTTACAAAAACATCTCGGCGTTCAAATCAAATATACGGGTGATATCACGGGATTTGTCTATAACAGCGGAAACAACTTGCTGTCTGCGGATTTTATTCTCCCGACCTACGAATATTATTACCGGCTCGAGACCCTGTCCGCGGACGCGGACGGGAAATACACCGCCACGCTCAATGTCTATCGCGACATTTTCACGACAGTGGATGCCTATCAGGCCTCGCTCGCCGCTGTGCGCGCCGATATCACCGGGGACGCCGTCAAGACGGAATTGAAAAATTCCGCTTTAATCACGCTCAGCTTTAAAGAAATGACCGACGGCGACGGCTTGACTTATTTGCTGTTGTTGTCAAAAAGCACCGAGAGAAAATAATACGTTTGGGGGAATCGAAAAATGCCGATTGCAGATGCCAGCATCAAATTCGAACAACTGCTCGAAAAACAACTCGCCCGCGTTGAGCGCATGAAATCGGACCGGGATTTTATCGATTATTCCAAACTCGATAAAATCATCATCGGGGTCTGCGGAGGAGACGGGATCGGCCCGACCATTTCCGCAGAATCCGAAAAAGTGCTCAAAAAACTGCTGGCACCCGCGGTCGCCGCCGGAAAAGTTGAAATCCGAACCATTGAGGGTCTGACCATCGAAAACCGCGTCAAGGTCAACAAGGCCATCCCCGACGATGTGCTGGCCGAATTGAAAAAGTGCCATGTCATTTTGAAAGGCCCGACCACCACGCCGCGGGCGGGCGATCCGTGGCCGAATATCGAGAGCGCCAATGTTGCCATGCGCAAGGAACTCGATCTGTTTGCCAATGTCCGCCCGGTTAAAGTCCCCGATAAAGGCATCAACTGGACCTTTTTCCGAGAAAATACCGAGGGCTCGTATGTGCTCGGCTCCGAGGGCGTCAACGTCAGCGACGATCTGGCGGTCGACTTCACCGTGACCACGACGCAGGGTACGCGGCGCATCGCCCGCCTTGCGTTTGAATACGCTAAAAACAATCATTTAGACCATGTCGCCATCGTAACCAAAGCCAATGTCATTAAGACCACCGACGGCAAGTTTTTACGCCTGTGTCAGGAGATGTCGAAAGAATATCCGGATATTCGCGTGACCGATTGGTACATCGATATCATGACCGCAAAACTCGTGGACGAAAAGCGCCGCACCGATTTTCAGGTATTCATCCTGCCGAATCTTTACGGCGACATCATCACCGACGAGGCCGCCGAATTTCAGGGCGGCGTCGGAACCGCGGGCAGCGCGAATATCGGAAAGCAATATGCGATGTTCGAAGCCATCCACGGCTCCGCGCCCCGTATGGTCGACGAGGGACGCGCACAATACGCCGACCCCTGCTCCATGCTGCGCGCAACGGTGATGCTGCTTTCGCACATCGGTTATCAAGCCGAATCCGACCGTCTTTCCAAAGCGCTGGATTTTTGCATGTTCACCGATAAAAAGATTAAAATCACCGGACGCGACAACGGCGCCACCTGCGCCGATTTTGCCGAATATTTGATGCAAAACCTGTAATTCACCTCGCACTGACGGTAGTTAATTGCAAACAAAATTCAAAAAGCGGATACCTGCGAAACCGGGTATCCGCTTTTATTGTATGTATAACTTGAATTTTTTTATTAAATCACTGCGTAAAACATGAGATACAGCTTTTCGCGGTCTTTGGGTAAATAAAGCAGGTTCTGTTTTACAGCTTCGACGATAATGGCTGCAGGACAAGTGATTGCGTTATCCACATACATTTTAACGTCGCTTTCAAGACAAGCCGGAACAAATCTCCTTTTAAAAACGGCAATGATCTCATTTCTCATTTTCGCATATTCACCGGCTATACGATCTCCGAACGGAGCGAGCAGTGATTTCATCTCCTCGAAACTGTTGTTTTTAAAAACCGGAAAATTGAAATCTAATGTTTTATTGTTGTTTGAAATAAACCTGTTGGCAATCATTCCGGCTAATAGTTCCTGTTCGCGCTCGCTGAAACGGTCGGGACATTCGCCCGCGTCAATTTTACGGAGAAGGTCGTACCCGTCGCGTTTGATAAAATAATCATGGTACGGCGCGGCAATGTCGCAATGATCCTCGTTTACAAAACAAGAGGCGCAGCCGCTTTTTCCATAAGGACGATCATCCGTAAACGGGCCGTAATATGTGGTAAGCCGGCTGTCATATTCGTCTTCCGGATTGACAGGAACTTCCCAGCACCAGCCGATCCACCCGCCTGTCGGTTTTACTTCCGATTTATACTCCGCCGTTTTGAGTTTGGCATATGCGTATTTATAGCCGAACATACGCAACAACATCAGCAGATGCCAAAGCAATCGGCTCCATTCCCAATCCCGCGCCGTAAAGTCCAACGCACGAATTTCGCTCTCCTTTGATCTTAAAAAGTCAATCGATTCACGCAAAAAATACGGGGCATACTTTTTATGAATTGCCGTATATTTTGCTTTCGCGTCGGCGGGCTGGATGATGAAATTCGTCAGATATTTGCTCCCAGATTTTTTCATCAATCCCAGTTTTACTGCATTTAAAAGTTCGTCCTCGATGTAAGCCATCGGCACGCCGAGTGCGGATGACAATTCTTCGGCGGTTTTCTCCCGGCAGTTCGCTTCGAGCAACATGTTTTGCATAAGTGCACGTCCGGCATTATGATAACACAACGCTTCATCAGTTTGGGATTTCCACCACCCGTCAGCCAAAAAGTCAAATTTTCGCGGGTTGTATGATTTTTCTCCTATCGTGCTCATTCGATTCGATCCTCTCTGAACGCTCAATTTTCGAGTAATCGCGTTCCTCGCCTCGTGGAGCCGCCACTTGACGGTGTTCATCGGCAAAGACATCAGCATGGCAATTTCTGAAATCGTTTTTTCATAAACATAGTGCAAAATAACGATTTCTCTGTACTTGCCCGAAAGTTCGCTGACGGCGTGACGGAGCAGATTGATTTCCTCGTTGTGCAAAACGGTCTCTTCTGTTTCGTCGTATGACGCCAATGTTTCAAAATCGTCAATATCTAACGCGATATGGCCGTTATCGCGTTTGTATTGTATCAAAGTATATTTTGCTATACCCCATATCCACCCCCATAGGTTGTCGATTCTTTCTGTACGCGCTGCCGACTTTAAAAGACGCAAGCATATTTCTTGCGTCAGTTCCTCCGCGGCCATGCGATTTCTCAACCGGTTATACGACCAGCCGAATATTTTGTCCAACAAATCTTTGTTGAGCATATCCCGAATCACGCCATCATAAGCCAATGTACTCACCTCCCAACCCAGTAAAAAACGCTTCTCACTCAAGATAGTATCGAATAAGCCGAAAAGGTTTGATTTTTTCGAACTGTAATAATCGCTCCGTTTTTTTAGTCCTGCTAAAAATCATGATTTAACTCTGCATATAAACAAGATTGAGACGAAGGGATACTCGCCCGGGAAAACAAAAAGGGAGAGAATATGAACATCCCTCCCTCTCATGCAAAAATCTGATGATCTCGAATACGCTACGCGTTTTATTACAGTACAGTACCGCACAGCTCCGCCGCCGAATCGATGACCGGAACGCCGCATTGCAATAGACATTCCTTTGATTGATGTCCCCCGGTGATGAGAATACAGTCGGCGTCCAGCACTTTTGCCGTTTCGATGTCGTGCGTGGTGTCACCGAGCATCAAGACCTTGCGCGGTTTGATACGCTCTTTCCACTCGCGGGCGAGCTCGAGCTTGCTATGCGCCAGATTGTTGTCGAGGCCGAGGATTTCGTTGAAATAATCCGTGATGCCGAACGATGCGATTTGCCGCTTCATGATCCCGATTTCGCTCATTGAGATGATGGTCTGGGACAATCCGAGCGTTTGAAAATGCTCAGCCGCTTCGAGGATGCCGTCTTTGACCGGAGAGAACGTGCTGAAATAGGCGTATTCCTTCATCCATTCCTCTGCGACATCCTCGTAGCGTTCTTTGGTAAAATCATATCCCAGATTTTCGTAATACTTTTTGATCGGGAAGCAAAACACGCCGTAATATTGCTCGAGGGTTTCAAATTCCGGCATACCCCTGCGCCGCAGCAGGACGTTTTCACTCATGATCCCCGCCCAAAGGTCGTCTAAAATCGTTCCGTTGAAATCCCATACGATATGTGAATAGTCCATTCATGTCCTCCTTTTCTTTTATTGTAAATACGCAAACAGACCGCGGGACTTTCGGGCTGCGATCCCCCGGCATGAAGTTTTTAAATCTTTTATATGCCGAGATTTTGGACGTAGTACCAGTTCTCGGACAATTCGACAAATACCTTTTTCCCTTTATATCCGAAATAATCCTTGGCCGCCTGTTCGCCTCCGAGCGGTTTGCTGACATAGACCAATATCATGTTAAAACCGATTTCATTGGTCTCTTCAATAAAACTGACGGTGTACAGACCGTTTGCGGTGTCGTCGACATATTCAATCATCTGTGCGATGCTGGTGCGAAACACTTTTTTAATATTACGCGCCGCGCGGGAATCGAAAAACTCTTTATATGCGTCATAATGATCCAAATCGGAGGAGCCCTTTTTCAGAGCGTCAACTTGCGCCCCGGTTCCGTAGTTATACGAGGCGATGTTGGTGTACGCCGTGATTTGGAGGGTCTGTTCGGAATCGGCCTTTTCGGCAAACGCATCCGCAATTTCCTGACAAAAGTCCGGCGTTTTGATGTACAGATCATAGGTCTGCATGCGGTTCGCAAATGTTAAGTAACTGATGCCGGCAGCGGTCAGCGCAATCAAAAAAACACCGCCCGTTATGATCCAGCCGAGGAAGCGTTTGCTTTTCTTGGGCAATATGGGTCTGAGCGTTTTGGGGTCAATCGGCACGCGCGGCATTTGCAATTCCTCCCACATTTTCAAAGATATATTTCGGCCGGTATGCGAACGCGTTGATCATATCCGGCTGGGTCACGCCCGACAAAACCAAAACCGTATCAATTTCGGATTCGATGCCCGCGATGATATCGGTGTCCATCCGGTCGCCGATGATCGCGGTCTCGTCGTTGCCGCAGCCCAGCAGTTTCAACCCCGTCCGCATCATCAGCGGATTCGGCTTTCCCACAAAATAGGCCTGTTTTCCGGTCGCGAGTTCAATCGGCGCGACCAGCGCCCGGGTCGCCGGGATGACGCCGCTCTCGGTGGGGCCTGTCAGGTCGGGGTTTGTCCCGATCAGCTTTGCGCCTTTTTGGATATAGCGTACGGCGCGGATGATGCTCTCGTAATTATAGTTTCGGGTTTCTCCCACAACCACATAGTCGGGATTGACGTCGTTGATGGTGATACCCTGATCGTAAAGCGCGTTCAGCAGCCCGGCTTCGCCGATGACATATGCCGTACAACCGGGCGCTTGAGAGGCGATAAAACTGGCGGTCGCAAGCGCCGAGGTGTAAAAGTGTTCCTGACCGACGTCGAGACCCATCCGCTGTAGTTTTTGGCGCAGTTCCAACGGTGAACGCTCGCTGCTGTTCGTCAAAAACAGATAATTTTTTCCGGTTTGGTTCATCCAATCGATAAAATCGGATACGCCGTCCAAAATTTTGTTGCCATGGTAGATCACACCGTCCATGTCGCAAATAAAACCCTTTTTATCCCGCAAGTTGAGCGCCACAATACACCTCCGAAATCGAAAAACCGCTGTTATGACAGATTTGATTATAACATTTCGCAGTAAAAACTTCAAGCCCTTTTCCCAAGCCGCCATATGGGGTATACTGATGCAGGGGGCGATTGACTTGGCGCAGATACACAATATCCCGCCGCTGTGCGATGAAAACTCGAAACTTTTGATTTTGGGCAGCTTCCCGTCGGTAAAATCGAGGGAACAGGGCTTTTTTTACGGACATCCTCAAAACCGGTTTTGGAAGGTGCTCTCAGCCGTTTTTGACTGCGGGACTCCGATGACCGTTCCGGAAAAAAAGGCGTTTTTATACTCCCGCAATCTCGCGCTTTGGGACGTAATCGCGTCTTGCGAAATCAAGGGCTCGTCCGACAGCAGCATAGATAAGGTCATAGCCAATGACATCGGTTTGATTTTAGAGCGCTGTAAAATTCAAAAAATATTCACCAACGGAAATACATCGAGCGATTTATACCGAAAATTGATCTGTCCGAAAACGGGCATAAAGGACACTCGGCTGCCCTCGACCAGCCCCGCGAACGCCGCGTGGCCGCTTGATAAACTGATTGAAGCGTGGCGGGCGCTCATTCAAGTTCAATCTTGATCTCCTGTTCCAACGCCATCTCGATTTCACACGAATAGACGACCGAGAGCGTGATGCCTTGCTCGGATATCGTCTTTTGGATGTCACGCGCGGTGATCTTGGCGCCGACCAGTGCTTGGGTCTCGTACAGCGTCAATTCGCTCATCGCAAAGGCAAGCGCCTGTTCTTGGGTCAGGGTATATTCGCTGACGGTCATCTCGCGGAAAGTGATTTTTCGGATCCAAATCGGAAATTCCGCGCCGAAAACAGTCAGCCGCCTTACCGATTCGTTCCGGTCATGGGTCAGGTCGGGTTTCGAAAAATACAGCGGGATCTTTAAACCCAAAATGCCGCATTCATAACGCGTTTTTTCATCTTCCGATTTCACGGTTTTTACCTGCGAATAACCGATTGTCACCTGTTTTTCGATTCGCGCCGCCCCGATGACACTGGCTCTGGCGTGGGTGTACCGCACCACGCCCTCCCGGTCCTCGATGACGCCCGAGACCAGCAGTTGTCCTTTTGCCACCGCATCGCCCTCGCGAACCTCGGATTTTCCGTCATAGACATACATCCGGATCACCTGCCCCGTATAGGCCGAAACCACGTTGCACGGGCGCCGCTGCGGCAGCATATCCGGCGGATAGATGCGCTCGCGCAACTCCACATACAGCGTCGTCCCCTTGATGTTCAACACAATCCAGGAGATGTCGGAGTTCTCCAAATACAATCGGCTGACCGCCGTATTCGGATCAAAACCGTTTCTCTTCATTCCGGCCGCGATTCCGCACCGTTCAAGCGTATACAGCACCTCATCGGTCGAGAGGCGGCTGTTCCCGCTGATTTCAATGGTCCAGATGTGCTGTGACAACAAAATAAAAACGGCGAAAAACACCATCACCCCCGCCGCCAGTCCGACTCTGAGCTTATAACGCCTGAGGACTTCGAAAAGCCCACGCTTGTCGATGATTTTAATTTTTACATGACTTGCTCGTCGGTGCTTCCGCAGCTTTTTGAACGACGAACGCCGTACGCAGACATCGATCACTCCGCCGCTTTGTGTAAAGCCCCAGAGCTTTATCCCATCGGCCGCGCACAGGGAGAGAAAACGCTCCGCGAAACCGCCTTTGATTGAAAATTGCACATAACCGATGATAAAACGAAGTAGCTTTAACATTTTTTCGCCCCGCAAAACGCAATTCCCGCAATTTTTCCGCAGATCACCACCGCGTTTTTGTTCATGCTGCTGATGGTGAGCGCTTCTCCGGAAAAACGAACAGAACTCTTTCCGGTGGCAAGCCGTATGGTTTCACTGCTGTATTCCAAAATCCCCAGACAGCCCTCGACCAGCGCAACGGTTCCGCCGCTGATACTGATTTGGGTGCTGTCCTTGCTCAATGCAGCGGTCAACGAGTCCCTCTTGTCACCCGATTTCATCATGCGATCACCCCGTTCATTTTATTTGATAAAAACCGATTTCATGCTTCATTGAGATTAAAATGCCGCGCGGCATTGTATGAAACCGGGAAATATGATATAATAATCCTTGTTGAAATGCGTTTGCTTTTCGCAAGAAATTGCCTGGGGAGGGATTTGAATCGAACGTGTCTTTACAATGGATCATTACGAGGGCGTCTCTACGCTCTGCGGTGAAATGGATCGCAATTTACAAGCCGTGCAGTCGGGTTTCGGCGTTATGATAATCAACCGCGGCGGCGAGCTGAAAATCTCGGGCGAACCGAAGGCCGTCGACAACGCGTTCAATGTCTTTTCCGCGCTTTCGAAGATGATTGCCAAGGGACAAGCCGTCACCGACCAGGCGATCGATTATTGCATCAGCGCTACGGCGGCGGGAAAAGCCGGACAGCTGGCGGAACTGACCGACGACAAGACCATCATCATCACGCCGCGCGGAAAACCGGTGCGCCCGAAAACCGCCGGTCAAAAAAAATATATCGAACAGATCAAAAACAACACCATCGTGCTCGGCGTCGGACCCGCCGGCACCGGTAAGACCTATCTTGCCGTGGCAATGGCAGTCGCGGCACTCGCCAAAAATGAGGTCTCACGCATCATATTGACCCGCCCGGCGGTCGAAGCAGGCGAAAAACTCGGGTTTTTGCCCGGCGATCTCCAACAAAAAATCGACCCGTATCTGCGGCCGCTCTACGATGCGCTTTACGAAATGCTCGGCATGGAATCGTGCGCCAAGTATATTGAACGCGGCAACATTGAGATCGCTCCGCTGGCCTATATGCGCGGCCGGACACTCGATGACTCGTTCATCATCCTCGACGAGGCGCAAAATTCCACCCGCGAGCAGATGAAGATGTTTCTGACCCGTCTCGGCTTCAACTCCAAGGCCGTTATCACGGGCGACATCACCCAGATCGACCTCCCCAACCGGAAGAGCAGCGGTCTTTTACAGGCGATCAAACTGCTGCGCAACATCGAAGGCATCGCCTCCGCGCGATTCGATGAGACCGATGTTGTCCGCCATCGGATCGTCAAGGAGATCATCAAGGCCTATCAAAGCGAAGAAAGGCAGTCATGATGAAGAAGAACACCGTCGCCACTTTTTACAACAGCCATCCGTCTTTTCGGGCGGATGCATCTCTGCGCGCACTGCTGCGTGACTGCTGCTGTTCCATCACCGCCGCCGAGTACGCCGATTCCCTGTTTGAGGTGAATATCATCTTCCACGACGATCCGTCTATCAAGGAGATCAATCTCAAATATCGCAATATCGACAATTCGACCGATGTGCTCTCCTTCCCCATGTCCGACGGCACAACCTTCGACACCAACCCCGAGACGTCGCGTAAAATGCTCGGGGATATTTTGATTTCCGCCGACCACGCTTTTGCCCAGGCGTACGAATACGGTCACAGCGTCCGCCGCGAGTTCGCCTATCTGACCGTGCACGCAATGCTCCACCTGTTCGGGTATGACCACGGGACCGAGACCGACAAACGCATTATGCGTGATAAAGAAGAGGCCGTTCTCGTGCGGCTGGGATTAAAACGCTGAGACCGACACGCTGTTTTGCCGGTGTGAAAGGACATCACAACATGGACGAACACAGACCTTGTACCAAATTCGCTTTTGTCTGCATTACGGGAGCGCCGAATGTGGGCAAGTCATCGCTTTTAAATAATATCCTCGGTCAAAAGGTCGCCATCGTCACGCCCAAACCCCAGACGACCCGCACGGCGATTTTGGGTATTCATACCGAAAACGACACGCAGATCGCCTTTACCGACACGCCGGGGCTGCTGCTGCCCAAGGACGCGCTCTCTCGCAACATGGTCAGAAGCATTCAAAGCGCCGCCTCGGGCAGCGACATCGTGATATTGGTGGTCGAGGCCGGGAAAAAACCCAAGCCCGCCGAGTTGTCCGTGATCGAAAATCTGAACAGGCAAAAGCCACCCGCGATTTTAGTCCTCAACAAGATCGACCTTTTGAAACAAAAAGAGCTGATGATCCCGCAGATGGACGTTTTTTCGAAGCTCTATCCGTTCAAGGAGATTCTCCCCGTGTGCGCGGTTTCCGGCGACGGGGTGAGAGATATTTTGACGGCTGTTTTTAGGTTGGCGAAACCGGGACCGTTTATGTACGACTCCGACGAACTGACCGACCAGCCCGAGCGGGTAATCTGCGCCGAATACATCCGGGAGCAGATTTTGAATCACATGCAGCAGGAGGTCCCGCACGGCGTCGCCGTGGTCGTCGAGCGCTTCGAGGAGACCCCAGAGGGCATCGACGCGGACGCCAACATCTACTGCGAGCGCGACAGCCACAAGGGCATGCTGATCGGCAAGGGCGGACAGATGCTTAAACAGATTCGAAAGGCAGCGCAAAATACGCTGAAGGCGTTCTTCGGCGTACCCGTCACGCTGGAGCTGTGGGTAAAAGTCAAGTCCGACTGGCGGGAGAATGAGGCGCTGATTCGGAATTTCGGCTTGAACTTCGAAGGATAAAACAACATGAAACGGACCGTAGGCGCAATCGTTCTGACCACCGAAAACCGCAGGGAGTCCGACCGTTTGGTTCGGATTCTTTGTGAGGACGGTCAATTGCTGCGCGTCTACGCCGCCGGCGCCCGAAATCCGCGCAACAAACTCTGCGCCGCGACCGAGCCGTTCGTGTTATCGAATATGGAGCTGTTTTCCGCCTCCGGCGGATATACGCTCGACGACGCCGAGATCACGGAGCAGTTTTTTGAACTTCGGATGTCGTTAAAGAGTTACTGTCTGGCAGGGTACATCGCGCAGTTGATCCTGACTGTTTTTTCGGGAGAAGTTGACCCGTCTTTATATGCGTTGTTCGGAAATATGCTGTTTCTGCTCGCGGGCAAAAAGCGAGATGTCCGGCTGCTCAAAGCCGTGATGGAACTTCGGATCGCGGCGTTGGCCGGATGGAAGCCGCAGATCGAGTGCTGCGCCTGTTGCGGCGGCTGCACGATCAGGGCGTTTTCGGTCGCGGACGGCGGCGGGTACTGCGAAAACTGCGCGACCGCCCACGCGGGAGCGGCCGCGGTCAGCCCTCCGATTTTAAAGGCGGTTCTCGCCTCGATCGGCGGTGACGCCAAGGGGCTGTTTTCATTCACGCTCGCGGGCGAGGCCGCCGAGGGCTTTTCCCGGCTCGCGGAATATTATATCCGATATTACATCGACGCGAAGCTCCCCGCGCTCGATTACTACAATTCTCTTATGGAATTCGAGGAGAGTATCGATGACATACGACATACAAAAACAGAGCCGGATTCTTGAATTCGACAAGATCGCCGGCCTGCTCGCCGGAAAGTGCTCCAGCGCCGAGGCGAAAGAAGCGGCGCTTTCCCTGCTGCCCTGCGGTGATTACGAAACCGGAAAACGGATGATTCAACAGACCGGCGACGCCTATGAAATGTCTTTAAAGCTCGGAACGCCTTCTTTTTACGGGCTCTCGCTGCGGGCCGATTTGCTGCGGCGCGCCGCGGTGGGCGGTTCGCTCTCAATCAGGGAATTATTATCGATTTCGGCCTCGATGCGCGTGGTACGCACGCTGATCGCCTACCGGAAAAACTGCGGCGACGCGGAGACCATTTTGGACCGGTTGTTTTCCGCATTGACAAGTCATAAGGACATCGAGGATCGGATCGAAAATTCGATCGCCAATGAGGAGACCCTTGCCGACGGCGCAAGCCCGGAACTGGCCAATATCCGCCGCAAGATGCGCGCCGCGCAGGACAATGTCCGCGCTCGTTTGAACGGCATAATCACTTCTGCGGGCAATTCAAAATACTTACAGGAACAAGTCATTATGATGCGCGACGGCCGGTTTGTCGTGCCGGTCAAGGCCGAGTGCCGCGCCAACGTTCCGGGGCTCGTGCACGGCGTATCGGCCAGCGGCGCGACTTTATTCGTAGAACCCGCGTCGGTCGTCGAGGCCAATAACGAAGTCCGCATTTTGGAAAGTAAAGAACAGATTGAAATCGAGCGGATTTTGGCGGAGCTCTCCGGTCTTTGCGGCGACTGCGCCGACGACCTGATCCAGAGCTGCGAGGCCGCCGTTCAACTGGAAGTGATCTTCGCCAAATCCGAACTCGGTGTCGCCATGGACGGCTATCCGCCCGACTACGGCGACGACGGCGTGATTGACATCAAAAAGGCGCGCCATCCGCTGATCGACAAAAAAATCGTCGTCCCCGTCGACGTGCGGCTCGGCGGCGATTTCGACACGCTGGTCATCACCGGCCCGAATACCGGCGGCAAGACGGTCGTGCTGAAAACCGTCGGACTTTTTTGCATGATGGCCGATTGCGGGATGATGATACCCGCGGCCGAACACAGCAAAATCAGCCGTTTCGACAAGATTTTGGCCGACATCGGCGACGAGCAGAGCATCGAGCAGTCGCTCTCCACATTTTCCGCGCACACGACGAATATTGTTACCATACTCGAACAGGCGACCCGCGAGAGCTTAGTGCTGCTCGACGAACTCGGCGCGGGCACCGACCCCGCGGAGGGCGCGGCGCTCGCGGTTTCGATTTTGGAGGATTTGCGCAAAAAAGGCGCGAAGGTCATCGCCACCACGCACTACGCCGAATTGAAACAGTATGCCATCACCAATACGGGCGTCACCAACGGATGCTGCGAATTCGACGTGGCGACCCTGAAGCCGACCTATAAGCTGCTGATCGGCGTGCCGGGCAGTTCCAACGCATTCGCCATTTCGACTCGTCTGGGCGTGAACGATTCGATCATCGAACGCGCCAAAGAGGTCATGGACAAAAAGACGCTCGAACTTGACAAGGTCATGCGCCGGCTCGAGGCCGAACGCCGAAAACTCGAAACCGACGGCGAGGAGACGGCCCGTCTCCGCCGCGAGGCCGAACTCGAAAAACAAAACCACGAACGCGCGCTCAAAAATGCGCGGGCCGATTTTGACAAAGAACTCGAGCGCCAGCGCGCGGAGCAGCTGCGCATCATCCAGTCGCTGCGCTTTGAATACGACCGACTGATCAAGGAGATCGACGCCATCCGCAAGGAGGACAAAAGCAAGCCCGACGAATTGGCGCGCCGCGCAAAGGACGAGATCGCAAGCCGGATCAAAAAGCTGGAGCAGACCGCCGACCCGGTGCAAAAGCCGCGTTATGACGAGAATTACACCCTGCCCCGCCCGCTCGCCGTCGGCGACACCGTCTGGCTGCCCGACTTTGACAAGGACGGAACCGTGGTTGAAATCGCCGAGGGAAAAGGCAAGGTCACGGTCGACATCGGCGTGGGCAAGGTCCGGGTGGCGAAAAACCGCATCCGGCTTGCCGACAAAAAGCAAAAGCGGAAAGACGACGGGCACGTCAGCTTTTCGGGCATTTCCAGAGCCGACCGGGAAATAAACACAAGCTTGATGATCCGCCATATGGAATTGGTGGAAGCCGTTCCGGCGGTTGAACAGTTTCTCGACGACGCGGTGATCAACCGCCTCTCTACCGTCACGATCATCCACGGCAAAGGCACCGGGACGCTGCGGCGGGCGGTGCACGCGCTTTTAAAAGACCATCCGAACGTCAACGGCTTCCGGCTCGGAAAATACGGAGAGGGGGAGGACGGCGTGACCGTCGTCGAACTCAAATGAGCAGATTCGTCGTCACCGGCGCGACCGGACACATCGGGAATACCATTGCGAGGATGCTCTGCGGCGAGAACAGGGACGTCGTTTTAATCGTGCGCCGCGCCGACGACGAGGCAATCTCCGGTTTCGGCGCGGATTATGCGGTCGGCAGCTTTTACGATCCCGTTTTTTTAAATGGGCTGCTGACGGAGGACGACATCGTGATCCACTGCGCGGGCATGATCGCGATTACCGACGAGGACGCCGACGAAGTCATGCGGGTCAATTACGGCGGAACGAAAATCCTCGCCGACGTCTGCGCACGAAATCGGGTGAAAAAGTTCGTCTATATCAGCAGCGTCGACGCGATCTATAAACCCGACGCCTGTTCTCCGATTACCGAGCCGAATGCGTTTTTCCCCGAAAAACTCGAAGGTATCTACGGTAAATCCAAGGCGATGGCGACCGAATACATATTTAGATTGGCGGGAGAAGGCGTTTTAAACGCCTCGGTCGCCTACCCGACCGCGGTGATCGGGCCGTATGACTATAAAATCTCGAACGTCGGACAGGTGATTTTGGATTTTATCACGAACAAGCCGCTGGCGCGGGTCGAGGGGTGTTATAACTTTGTCGACGTGCGCGATGTGGCTCGGGCGGTGATCCAAATCGCGGAAAAGCCCGAATCCGGCAGCTATATCCTCGGCGGCGAGGTCGTCACGGTCACGCGGCTTTTTGAAATTTTATCGCCCATCTGCGGGCGGGAAGTCCCGATGAAGCTGCCTATTTGGTTTGTGAACGCCTTTTCCGGGCTCGGCGTGCTCTATTACAAGGTGCGCGGGAAAAAGCCGGTGTTTTCGCGGTTCGCGCTCAAAACCCTGAATTCCAATTGCAATTACGACATCTCCAGGGCCGGGGCCGAGCTCGGCTATTCCCCGCGCAGCGCCGCCGAGACGCTGGCCGATTCGGCGAAATGGCTGTATGAAAATAAAGCGGTGAAAGAAAAAGTGATCGCGGAAATTTAAAAAATAGCAAAACAAGACCCGAACGCTCGTTCGGGTCTTGTTTTTTGTGATTTTACGTGAAGCCGGAGACGGAATCCGGAAACCTCTGTGTAACGAGATCCTTCGACTACGCCCGATATGCGATTATATTCGATCGCGCATCGAGCTTCGCTCAGGATGACAATTTTTTTAAATCAATCCGTTCTTGCGCGCGAAGACATAGGTTCCGATGCTGACCGCCGAGGCCAAATTGAACGAGTCAATCCGGTCGGTCAGCGGGATTTTGACGCTGTGGCCGAGTTCGCGAAATCGCACATCGAGTCCTGTCGCTTCATTGCCGAATACCAGCGAGAACAGGCCGCAGGACGGCGCGTCCTCGGGGGCATATTCGCCGTCCAGCATGAACGGAAACAGGGTGTGTTTGGGATAGGCGCGGGTGTATTCGCCGAAGCTCTGAAACAGCGCGTGGCGGATATGGAACAGCGCGCCCATCGAAGCCCGAACCGTCTTGGGATTCCAAATATCGGCGGCGGGCTCGATTACAGCGAGGTTTTTGACGTTCATGCCGGCAATGGTCCGGATGATCGTGCCCAGATTGCCCATATCCGACGGATTGACCAGCACGACGTGGGGCTCGCAGTCCGAAAGCGGATTTTCGTATTTAAAAAATGCGCCGAGGACGTAGCTGTTCTCTTTCTGGTTGACGCCCGAAAACGCCCTGTCCGACCGGATACAGGGAACCTGTTTGGCTTTACACAGCGCGGTAATGCCGTCGGCATCCCGCCAGTCGGAATGGACATAGACGCAGTCGAGGAGTTCCGGGCGCGTTTTGAGCAGTTCGACGGTGGCGTACGCACCGGAAGTGTAGGAATAGCCGAATTCCTTTTTATATGCTTTTAATTTGATTGTGTTTGTCATAGTTGTGACCCGCTTCCTTAATCGTTTTATGGTTTAAGGACGCAGGGCCGGCAAACACTACGGCGAGTTTTAAAGCGAAATATTGATCAATATTACGCTCTGTTTCCGCTCCATACAGGTCTCGCCGTCCGCTTGACAGACCCTGCATGGAGCACATCGTTCACAACGCCGACGCATATTGCGGCATAAGACAGATTGATCATGCTTCTCACTCCTTTCTTGGGTGTATCGTATCATTACTTTACACCATATGGATTTGCTGTTTCCCTTTTTATTTTACAATATTGATTCCTTTTCAGCGACCAGAATGATCGGCGACCAAGATGGTCGTACAGCCGATGCGAAATACCATTTCCACATGCGTGAATCCGGCGGTTTTGAGCATTTCGATTTGGTTCTGCACCGTGCAGGGCGTGTCGTAGTGGTAAAACTCGCCGTCCGGGATACCCTGTTCTTTGCGCTTACGCGCGTTTTCGGAATAACAGAGGTCTTCCTCCGCTTGCGTTTCCACCATATAATCGCATTCGATATAACGGCCGCCGGGTTTGAGCGCTTCTTTGACTTTGCGATACAGTCCGATCTTGGCCTCATGCGAAAAATGGTGCAGGGTCTGAAACGAGACCGCGCAGTCATATTCGGACTTGCCGAGATCAACGTCGAAATAGCTGCCGCAGATCAGATTTAAACGCTTGTCGGGGTGTTTTTGCAACAATTTATCGAGCATTTCCCGTGTGAGGTCGATTCCGGTGACGCGGACATCGGGAAGCGGCTTGAAGATTTCGTCCAGCTCCAGGCCGGTGCCGCAGCCGAGGTCGAGCAGATTTTGGCAGGATTTCGGCAGCAGCCGCGCCATTTCAAAATAGGCCTCTTTGCTGCCCTCAACGTAGGTGAGCATATGCTCCTCATAACCGTCGGCGCGGGCGGCGAAGAATTCATGCATTTTTTCCATGTGGTTTTGCTTCTTTTTTTATTTATTTGCAGGGGTAAAACAGAATCGGTTCCAATTCCTCGCCCTCGCACCAGGTCAACAATTGATAAACGTTCCTGCTCCGTTGCAAGTGCCGAAATCGACGGGGTTCGGCATCGGAACGCCCAGCGCGGCGACGCGCGCCATCATGTCGAACATGGTCTTTCTGCGCTCGTATTGCGAGATATCCGAGATGCGGAGCAATAGCTTCCTGCCGTCAGCGGTTTCTACGGCAAATTTTTCATCACCCGACAGGCCTTTGCCGATCGGTTCGAATCCGCAAAAGGTCTCGCGGTTTTTGATATCGTGATACATATCTTATTTTTAAGTCCGGGCGAAAATCTTGCCCTGTTCCTCGTTTTCGAACTGGCGGCTGTAAAGGGCGTAATAACGGCCCTTTTGGCGCAGCAACTGACGGTGCGTACCCTGCTCGATGATCTTTCCGTCGTCCACCATCAAAATCAAGTCGGCGTTTTTGATCGTCGAGAGCCGGTGCGCGATGATGAACGAGGTACGGTTTTCGAGCACCGTCGAGATGACTTTTGAAATCAATTGCTCGGTCTCGGTGTCGACCGAAGAGGTCGCCTCGTCGAGCACGAAGATGCGCGGATTCGCGGCCACCGCGCGGGCAATTGAAATCAATTGCTTTTGGCCGGTCGAGAGCAGGTCGCCGCCCTCGCCGACGTTGGAATCGTAGCCGTCCTTGAGCTTTATGATGAACTCGTGCGCGCAGGCGACCTTGGCGGCTTCAATAATTTCTTCATCCGTCGCGCCGGGGTTGCCGTAGCGGATATTCTCCTTGATCGTACCCGAGAACAGATGCGGCTGCTGCAGCACATAGCCGATGGAGGAGTGCAGCCAGTTGATCGAGCGCTCGCGGTAATCCGTGCCGTCGATCAGCACCCTGCCCTCGGTCGGCTCGAAGAACCGGCAGGCCAGGTTGACCAGCGTCGATTTACCCGCGCCGGTCTCGCCGACGATGGCGATCAAGCTGCCGGATTTGATCTTGAGGTTGAAGTGCGAGAGCACGTCGACGTTGCCGTCCGGGTAGCGGAAGGTGACGTCCTCGAATTCGATGTCGCCCTTGATCGGCTCCCAGTTCTCGCGCTTCGGCTCAAAGACGTCGCCGTATTTTTCGACGACGTCGGGGCGGTCTTTGACTAGCGGCTCGGCGTCGATCAGGCGGTTGATGCGCTCGACGTTGACCTGGAGCGCGATCAGATCGACCGCGAAGTCGGTGATGTTCGAGATCGGGTCGATGACCGAGAGCGCATAGGCGATGAACACCGCCAATGTGCCGAGTCCCTCCGGGTCGCCCGCGAAGCCGCTGCCCGACGAGATGACGACCGCCAGGATCATCGTGCCCAACACCAGTATGATCGGCTGGAACACCGAGCGAAGCCGCCTTGCCCGCAGCGATTTGGCGCGCATTTCGACGTTGATCTTGTCAAACGAGTGGCAGACGCTGTCCTCGACGGCAAGCGTCTTGATGGTCTTCGCGCCGGTGATGTCCTCGTTGAACGCGGCGGTCAGCTTTGCGTTGGTCCTGCGCACCTCGCGGTTTAATTTGAGGATGTTTTTTTGCATCAGTTGCAAGATGACAATCGCTCCGACCAGTACCAACATCACCAGCAGCGCCAGCTTCCAGTTCAAAATGAACATCGAGACCGAGCAAAAGGTCAGATAGCAGGTCGTCCAGACCGTATCGGCGAGACCCCAGGCCAGCATGCCGCCCAAACTGAAAGTGTCGTTCAGCACGCGGGACAGCAAATAGCCGACCGGCGTGACATTGAAATAGGACAGCGACTGGCGCTGCAGCTTTTCAAAACAGGCGTTGCGCAGGTCTTTTCCGACCCGAAGGTCGAGGTTCATCGAATTGCGGATGAAGATAATCGTGCCCGTGACCTGAATCGAAATTGCAGCTGCATAAAGCAAAACAAACCATTGAATTCCCTCTGTGGTGTTTCCGCCGATAAAAACATTGAAAGCGTACCGGGAAAAATAGGGGATCAATGCGTCTACGCAAGCCGTGATTAAAGTGCAGATCAGCAGAGGAATCAGATATTTTTTGTGATTTTTGAGGAAGGCGAACATGCGCTTCCACTCTTTGAATTCGAACTTGTTGCTGAGGGCGTATTCGTCGAAATTATTTTGATTGAGTTCCGCCGCCATTTGCGCCCACCTCCGTTTCCATCTCCTCTTCAAACATGCTCTGGATGTTGAAGATAGAGCTGTAAATACCGTTTAATTTTAAGAGTTCCGCATGGGTGCCCAACTCTGCGATCTTTCCTTCCGAGAGCACCATGATCTGATCCGCGTCCATCAGCGTCGAGATGCGGTGCGAGATGATGATGGTTGTCGTGTCCTTGGTGCGACGCTTGAGCGCGGAACGGATTTTGCTGTCGGTCTCGACGTCGACCGCCGAGAGCGAATCGTCGAACACCAGCACCGGCGCGTCCTCGACGAGCGCGCGCGCGATCGCCACGCGTTGGCGCTGTCCGCCCGAGAGCGTGACGCCCTTTTCGCCGATCATCGTCTCGTAACCCTGCGGGAATTCGAGAATCGAATGGTGAATTTCCGCCGTGTTGGTCGCCGATTCAATGCCCTCGCGGGTGGTATCGGGCGCGGCCAATCTGAGGTTGTTGTCGATGGTATCCGAGAACAGAAACGGCTCCTGCAGCACCATTGCGATATTGCGGCGCAAATGCCTGCGGTTGATCTTGTTGACGTCGATGCCGTCGATCGTGATCTTGCCCTGCCCTTTTTCCCCGTCGAGGTCATACAGGCGGTTCAGCAGGTGCAGCAGCGTCGATTTGCCGCTGCCCGTGCCGCCCAGAATTGCCAGCGTCTGTCCGGCTTTGAGTTCAAACGAGACGTCGCGCAAGACCTCCGCATTCTCGAAACCGAAATTGACATGCTCGTATTTAATATCGCCTTTGATCTCGGGAAACAGGTCGGTTTCTTCGTCCCGTTCGGCTTTTACCGTCAAAATATCGTTGATCCTCCCGATCGAGACACCGGCCTTGCTCATTTCTCCCAGCGTTCTTCCGAGACGGCGCATCGGCCATGCCAACATCCCTCCGTACATCGCAAAGACGATGATGTCGCCCGGGCTCATTTCGCCGTTGACCGTCAGAAATGTGCCGTATATCAACAGCATGGCCGTCTGGGAGGAACTGATCAGGTCGCCGATGCTCCAATACCAGCTCATCAAATCGCCGGTCTTGATCCAGAGGTTGGCAAATTCGTCGTTGCCCGCCTTGAAGCGGTCGAGCTCCTGCCGCTCGCGCCCGAACGCACGCACGACCCGCACGCCGGTGAAGTTTTCCTGCGCGATGGCGTGCATGCGGCCCTCGGCTTCATCCGCCAGTTTAAAGCGTTTTGCGATCCTGCCGTAGAAACCGCCCGAATAGCCGATGACCACGGGCACGAACGCCAGACAAGCCAACGCCAACTTGGTGTTAATCGAAAACATCAACACATAGGCGATGACCAGCATAAACACGATGCGGACGACCTCGGTGAACTGACCCGAGACGAAGTTGCAAACCGTGTCCACGTCCGATGAGCAGCGCTGCATCACGTCGCCGGTCTGGATCGACTTGTGCCACGAGAACGGCAGCCGCTGGATGTGGTCGAACAGCGTCTTGCGCAGTTTATAGGACAGGTGCTGAGCCAATTTTGCGCCCGAATAGTTGCGGATGTAGTTGAAAACGGCGGAGAACACCGCGACCGCAAACACGAGCAGGCCGCAGATGAACAAATTTTTTAATAAAAATTCCTGGCCGCCGAGCTGTGTGATGACATCCTTCAGCCGTTGCGGCAGATTGAAATCCATCCGCCCGATGACCGAGTCGATGGTGACGCCGACGATTTTCGGGGTGATATACGACAGGCAGACGCCCAGCGCCATCGCAATGACGCAGATCCAAAAAAAACGCCAGTTTCCCCTCATCATCTGCATGATAAAGGCAAAATTGCCCTTCCCATTGAGTTGTTTATTATTCAAAACGGTACCTCTATCAGACGGTTAAAAAGACCGCGGGCAGTCGATATGATTATAAATTTAAACCACCGAATCAAAAAAACGCGTCAAAAGCACAAATATTTAAGACGAAACAAGCTGTTTCGCCAGCCAATCGAAATTAAGAAGCACCGCCCACAGGTCCCTACACCGACCTGCCTACACCGTTCGGTGCGTCAAACACGACGTATTATAACCGAGCATTTCCAGTTTGTCAACGGTTTTTTAAATATTTGCGTTTTTGCGTGGGGTGTGGTATCATTTTCCGCACGGAGCGGCGATATCCGCATACCCATTTAACCGCGTGTGTACTTTTAAATTCAAAAATGTCTAACGGGGAACGAGGGGATAGCGTGAAAAATTTTATTCTTCACGCGGGTTTTGTACCTTTCGGGTTTTAAAATCCGAATTTCGGTAAACCGAAATCGGCACAATTCCCCGGTTTGAAGAAAGGAATGAACTTTAATATATGGGAATGGTTGAGATTATCGAAAAGAAAAAGCACGGCAAACGGCTGACCAAAGAGGAGCTTGCTTTTGTCGCAAACGGCGCGGGCGACGGGTTGATCCCCGACTACCAGCTCGCGGCGTGGCTGATGGCCGTCTGGTTCAACGGCATGACCGATGAGGAGACGGCGCAGTTCACGCTTGCCATGCGCGACTCGGGCGCGGTCGCCGATCTCTCAGCCATCGAGGGCGTCAAGGCCGACAAGCACAGCACCGGCGGCGTCGGCGACAAGACCACGCTGGTCGTCGCGCCGATCGCGGCGGCCAGCGGGCTGAAGATCGCCAAGATGTCGGGGCGCGGTCTCGGGCACACCGGCGGCACGATCGACAAGCTGGAGTCGATCAAAGGGCTTTCCACGGCCATTTCCCCGGAAATGTTCGCCGAGATCGTCAACCAAAACGGCATGTGCGTGATCGGGCAGTCCAAGGGGCTCGTCCCCGCCGACAAGCGCCTGTACGCCCTGCGAGACGTGACCGGCACCGTCGACAGCATGCCGCTGATCGCCTCGAGCGTCATGAGCAAAAAGTTGGCGGGCGGCGCGGACATCATCGTCCTCGACGTCAAATACGGCAGCGGCTCTTTTATGGCGACCCGGAAAAAAGCCGAGGAATTGGCGCGCCTGATGGTCAAAATCGGCACCGCCGCAAATAAAAAAGTCAGCGCCGTGATTTCGGACATGGACACGCCGCTCGGGCATAATGTCGGCAATCTGTTGGAGGTCGCGGAGGCGGTCGAGGTGCTGAAAGGCGGCGGAGACCGCGACTTGCGTGAGGTCTGCCATGTATTGTCTAAACAAATGCTGCTGCACGCGGGATATACCGGCACGGACGCCGATAAGGCGATACAAAAAGCGGTGGAAAGCGGTTTAGCTTTACAGAAGATGGCCGACACAGTGCGGCTGCAAGGCGGCGACGCGCGTTGGATTTTGGAACCGGACAAGATGCCGAAAGCCCCTTATCGGCTGACCGTGACCGCCGAAAAGGACGGGTATATCCGCAGGACCGACGCCAAACGGATCGGCGAGGCGGCGGGTATGCTGGGCGCGGGACGGGCTTCGCTTGAAGATCAAATCGACCCGCTTGCCGGCTTAACCATGCTGAAAAAGACCGGCGATATGGTTGAAAAAGGCGAACCGATTGCGGTGTTATACGCAAGCGAAAAGCGCAAATTCGAAGCGGCGAAGCCCGTGTTTTTATCGGCGTTCCAATACGGGGACGCGCCCCCGAAGTCGGTTCCGCTGATCTATAAAATCATATCATAGACATGAAAGCAAACCAATCTGTAAAGCTTATATACTTTACAGATTGGTTGTTTATCATGGATTTGGTATTTTGAAAAATAAGACGAAATGCCCCCAAACCCCGTCGTAAAAACTACGATATATGATATATGAAGATCATTTAATATTGTCTCTTTACTTCGATTTCCCGTAAAACATTTGTTTTACGGGAAATTTCGGCGGGATAAGGGCATCCCGCCCTACTTACATCCGGGTTTATAACAATTCGATGATTTTTTTGGTCATTTGGACGGTGTTCAGGGGGGCGGCATCGGAGGTGCCGAGGATATCCGCAGTGCGGTGACCCGCGGCGAGCGTCCGCGCGACCGCGCTTTCCACCGCGTCGGCTTCTTTTTGCAGGTCAAACGACCAGCGCAGCATCATCGCGGCAGACAGGATGGTTGCGATCGGGTTGGCTTTTCCGGTGTTCGCGATGTCGGGCGCGGAGCCGTGGATCGGCTCGTACAGGCCGCGCGCGCCGTCTCCAAGAGAAGCGGACGGCAGCAGGCCGATGGAGCCGGTCAGCATCGACGCCTCGTCCGAGAGGATGTCGCCGAACAAATTCGAGGTGACGACCACGTCGAACTGGCACGGGCTGCGCACCAGCTGCATGGCGGCGTTGTCGACGAGCATATCCGAATACTCGATATCGGGGTGTTCTTCTGCGAGCTTATGCATAATTTCGCGCCACAAGCGGGAACTTTCCAAGACGTTGGCCTTGTCGACACTCGTGACCTTTTTGCGCCGTTTGGCCGCAAGTCCAAAAGCCACGCGCCCGATGCGTTCGATTTCATCCACACTGTAGCACTCGGTGTCAAACGCCTCCGGGCCGAATTTCCCCTCGCGCCTGCCGCTTTGGCCGAAATAGATGCCGCCGGTGAGTTCGCGCACGATCACGAGGTCAAACCCCTTTTCCACGATGTCCGGGCGCAGGGGGCTTGCGGCTTTGAGCGATTCGAACAATTTCGCCGGGCGGAGGTTGGCATATAAACCCATGGCCGCGCGGAGGCCGAGCAAAGCGCGTTCGGGGCGCAGATGCCCGGGCAGCGCATCCCATTTCGGGCCGCCGACCGCGCCGAGCAGAACGCCGTCGGAGACAAGGCAGCCCCTGACGGTATCTTCGGGCAACGGAACGCTGTATGCGTCGATGGCGTTGCCGCCCGCGGGCAGGTCGTAATAATTGAATTGATGACCGAATTTTACACCGACAGCATCTAATACCTTGACGGCGCAATCGACGATTTCGGGGCCGATGCCGTCGCCTTTAATGAGCGCGATTTGATAATCCACGGTGTTTTTCCTTTCTTTGGTTGTTTATTCGTCATTGCGAGCGCAGCGCGGCAATCCAGTCCGTTCCCCTGTTGGAATTTTAATCCGGTTATAATCCGGATGTCTCGTTTCCGGATTGCTTCGTCATGCGCGGGGTAAAACTCCGCGCTCTCCTCGCAAAAACGGGATTCCGATCATCGTTTTAAAGGTTCATTTCTTCGCAGCCGCCTTCCCTGCTACTTGATCAAATTCATTTCAATCGCATTGATCAATCCGCCCGCCTCGATAATGCTTTGGATAAATTCCGGGAACGGCTGCGCGGTGTAGGTCTTTCCGGTCGTCAGGTCTGCGATGCTTCCGCCGGCAAAGTCGATTTCGACCTCGTCACCCTCGGAAATGGCCTTGGCGGCCTCGGGGCACTCGATAATCGGCAGCCCGATGTTGATGGCGTTGCGGTAGAAAATACGCGCGAACGACTCGGCGACCACGCAGGCGATACCGGAGGTCTTGATGGCCAGCGGCGCGTGCTCGCGCGACGAGCCGCAGCCGAAATTGCGCCCGCCGACGAGGATGTCTCCCGCCCTGACGCGTTTGACGAAGGTCGGGTCGAGGTCCTCCATGCAGTGGGCGGCGAGTTCCCTTGGGTTGGAGGAATTGAGGTAGCGCGCCGGGATGATGACGTCGGTGTCCACGTTGTCGCCGTATTTGATGACCTTTCCGTGTGCTTTCATATAAAATTTCATCCTTTCTCAAAAAGAGGAGATGTTTTACCGGTTTTGCGAAGCAAAATTCGCGCCGCGCTGTTTTGGCGCGAAAATGTAAAACTCCTGTTTGAAAATCTCATTTTCAAATTGCTTCGGGTGAAGCCAGCTTGCCCAAAACCGCGCTCGCGGCGGCGACCGCCGGACTTGCCAAATAGACCTCGGACTCGGGGTGGCCCATGCGTCCGACGAAATTGCGGTTGGTGGTCGCGACGGCGCGCTCGCCCTTTGCTAAAATGCCCATATGGCCTCCGAGACACGGCCCGCAGGTCGGGGTCGAAACCGCGCAGCCCGCTTCGATAAACGTCTTTAAATAGCCCTTTTCCATGGCCTCGAGGTAAATGCGCTGGGTGGCCGGGATCACGATGCAGCGCACGCCCTTTGCGATCTTCTTGCCCTTTAAGATTTCGGCGGCCGCCGCGAGGTCTTCGAGCTGCCCGTTGGTGCAGGAACCGATCACAACCTGGTCGATTTTCACCTCGCCGACGTCGTCGATGGCGCGGGTGTTTTCCGGCAGATGCGGGAACGCCACGGTCGGGCGCAATTTGGAAAGGTCAATTTCATAGACCGCGTCGTATTCGGCGTCTCTGTCGGCTTGATAAACAACCGGCTTGCGGCTGCCGTGTTCTTTGATGTAGTCGAGCGTTTTATCATCCGCTTCGAAAATGCCGTTTTTCGCGCCCGCCTCGATGGCCATGTTCGCCATGGTCAGCCGCCCGCTGACCGAGAGATGCGAGACGCCGTCGCCGGTGAACTCCATGGATTTATATAGCGCGCCGCCGACCCCGATTTTGCCGATGATGTGCAAAATGATGTCTTTTCCCGACACCCATTTCGCGGGCTTGTTTTTAAGTACGAATTGAATTGCGGACGGTACTTTGAACCACAGTTTTCCGGTCGCCATCGCGCAGGCCATGTCGGTCGAGCCGACACCGGTCGAGAACGCGCCCAAAGCCCCGTAGGTGCAGGTGTGCGAATCGGCGCCGACCGCGAGGTCGCCCGCGACGACAAGCCCCTTTTCGGGCAGAAGCGCGTGTTCCACGCCCATCTCGCCGACGTCGAAAAAGTGTTTCACGTTCATCTTGCCCGCGAATTCTCGCACGTATTTACACTGTTCGGCGGCCTTGATGTCCTTATTCGGTGCGAAATGGTCCATGACCAACGCCACTTTGTCGCAGTCGAACACGCGGTTTTTACCGAGTTTTAAAAATTCGTTGATCGCGACCGGCGCGGTGATGTCGTTGCCGAGCACCAAATCGACGCCGGCCAAAATCAACTGTCCGGCTTCTATTTTTTCCATGCCGCAGTGCGCGGCCAATATTTTTTGCGAGAGCGTCATCGGCATTTTTATACCCCTTTTATCCGTTGATGAGTTTATATTCCAGCGAGTCGACCAGCGCGATCCAGCTGGCTTGGATGATGTCGGTCGCGACGCCGACCGTCGTCCAGACGCGCTCCCCGTCCGAGGACTCGATCAATACGCGCACCTTGGCCGC
Source organism: uncultured Eubacteriales bacterium (assembly GCA_964587625.1). Classification (GTDB taxonomy): domain Bacteria; phylum Bacillota; class Clostridia; order Oscillospirales; family JAKOTC01; genus DAOPZJ01. Next base: position 61,674 of record CAZPLU010000003.1, on the reverse strand, counting down.
CGTCGCGTCCCGGTCGCCGAGCACGCGCACCTTATAGTCGGTCAGGCGGACTTGGGCGAGCCGCGGATAAAACACCGAGAGCGCCTTGCGCAGCGCGAGATCGAGCGCGTTGACCGGGCCGTTCCCGGTCGAGGCGGCGGTTTCGGTTTTGCCGTCCACGCGAATTTGAATCATCGCGTAGGCCGAAGCAGCGTCTTCCGGCGCCGGATAATCGCCGGTGGTTTTGTATTGGATCAGCGAAAAATACGGCTGATACCGCCCGAGCAGTTTTAAAACCAACAGCTCGAAACTCGCGTCGGCGGCCTCGAACTGGTAGCCGTCGTTTTCGAGGCGTTTTAATTTTTCGACGATCCGCGCCGTCTCGGGCGATTCCTTTTTGAGTCCGGGGGCGATCCGCGCGGCTTTTTCGAGCACCGTGGTGCGCCCCGAGACCTCCGAAGTCAAAAACCGCCGCCGGTTGCCGACCGCCGCCGGATCGATGTGTTCAAACGATTTGGAGAGCTTGCTGACGCCGTCGACGTGCATACCACCCTTGTGCGCGAACGCGCTTTTGCCGATGAACGGCCGGTCGCCCGGAATGCTCAGGTTGGCGATTTCGGCGATGCGGATCGCGGTTTCGCTGAGGGATTCGATTTTTATATCGGCAAGGTCATAGCCGCGTTTCAGTTTTAAATTGGCGATCACGGCACAGAGGTCCGCATTTCCGCACCGTTCGCCGAAGCCGATAAAAGTCCCCTGCACCTGTGCCGCCCCCGCCTCGACGGCAAGCAGCGAGTTTGCGACCGCGCAGCCCGCGTCGTTATGGCAATGGATTCCGACGCGCGTGTCCGAAAAAACCCCGCAGACGCGCTTTACGGCGTCGTAGAGAGCGAGCGGAGCGGTTCCTCCGTTGGTGTCGCACAGGCACAGCACATCCGCGCCGCCGCGCTTCGCGGCATTTAAAACCTCGAACGCGTAATCGGGATTTACGGCGTACCCGTCGAAAAAGTGCTCGGCGTCGAAGATCACCTCGCGGCCGTTCTCTTTTAAAAAACGCACCGTTTTTTCGACGGCAAATAAGTTTTCTTCCAATGTCGCCCGCAAGATTTCGGTGACATGCAAATCCCATGCCTTTCCGAAGACGGTCACGGTTTGGGTGCCCGCTTTGAGCAGCGACGATACGTTTTCGTCGTCGCGGGGGTTGGCGCCTTTCCGGCAGGTGCTGCCGAAGGCGCAGAGCGCCGCGTTTTTTAGTCGGAGGTCTTTTGCCCGTTCGAAAAACGCCGCGTCCTTGGGGTTCGAAAACGGGTTGCCCGCTTCGATATAATTCACGCCGAACGCGTCGAGCGCTTTGACGATGTTCAATTTGTCCTGCGCCGAAAACGAGACGCCCTCGCCCTGCGCGCCGTCGCGCAGCGTGGAATCGAAAATCTCAATGCCTCTCAACCGCCTCACCCCAAATCCAAGATTTTATTGACCCCGTTGACATAGGCGAGCAAACTCGACTCGAGGATGTCGGTCGAAAGTCCCCTGCCCGTCACGGTCCGGTCGCCGTATTTCAATTTTACCACAACTTCGCCCAGCGCGTCACGCCCGTCGGTCACCGAGTGGATCTCATAATTGACCAGCGAATAATCGTCCCTCTTCACGATTTTATTGATGGCGTTGTAGGCCGCGTCGATCGGGCCGTTTCCGAGCGCGACTTCTTCGATGCTCTCGCCGTTAAAGAGCAGCCGCACGACGCAGTTCGCGGTGGCGTAGTTGCAAGAGTGGACGTCGTAGCGTTCCAACTGATAAGCGCCCGCCTGCTGGGATAAACCGCTGGTCACGATCGCCTCGAGGTCGAGGTCGGTGATCTCCTTTTTCTTGTCGCAGAGTTCTTTGAAGGTCTGAAAATAACCCTCCAATTCCTGTTTACTAAAAACATATCCGAGTTCGGACAGACGGTTTTCCAGCGCGTGCTTGCCCGAGTGCTTGCCGAGCACCATCCGGTTTTTGGGCAGGCCGATGGATTCCGGCGTCATGATCTCATAGGTCGTCCGCTCCGCCAAAACGCCGTGCTGATGGATGCCCGACTCGTGCGCAAAGGCGTTCGCGCCGACGATGGCCTTGTTGATCGGAGCGGTCTGGCCGATGATGTTATAAATCAGGCGGCTGGTGCGGTAAATCTGGGTCGTGTCGACGCCGCATTCGCAGTCCATGGCCTTTCCCCGGGTGCGCAGCGCCATCACGACCTCCTCGAGCGCCGTGTTGCCCGCGCGTTCGCCGAGTCCGTTGATCGTGCACTCGATCTGGGAAGCGCCCGCGCCGACCGCGGCCAGCGAATTGGCGACCGCCATGCCGAGATCGTTGTGGCAGTGGGTCGAAAAGCGGACTTTTTCGATGCCTACCGCGTTTTCAAACAGATAGCGGAGCATCGCGGCCATCTCCTCGGGGGTCGTGAAACCGACCGTGTCGGGGATGTTGATGATTGTCGCGCCCGCGGCGGCGGCTGCGGAGACCACTTTTGCCAAAAAGGCCGGTTCGCTGCGCATCGCGTCCTCCGCCGAAAATTCGACGTCATTGCAATACTTTTTGGCATATTTGACCATCGCGACGGTTTGTTCGAGCACCTGCTCCGGCGTCATGCGTAATTTATATTGCATGTGTACCGGCGAGGTGGAGAGGAACGTGTGGATCAGCGGCGAGGCCGCGCCCCTGACCGCGCTCCACGCTGCGTCGATGTCTTTGACAAGCGCCCGCGAGAGCGAGGCGACCTGACAGTCCCTGACCGTTTCGGCGACGCGCTTGACCGACTCAAAATCGCCGGGCGAGGAGATCGCGAAGCCCGCCTCGATGACGTCGACCCTGAGGCGCTCTAGCTGGCGGGCCACCTCCAATTTTTCTTCGAGATTCATGCTGCAGCCCGGCGACTGTTCGCCGTCGCGCAGCGTGGTGTCGAAAATCGTGATTTTTCTCATGACTGTGACCCTCCTTTTCCTTTATATTTGGTGTGGAACAATTTTAAATCCAAAAATTGATCTATTCCAGCTGTCATTGCGAGGGGCTTTAGCCCCGCGGCAATCCAGACCGGGTGGCAATCTGGACGCTTGGAATTCTGGATTGCTTCGTCGTGCCTCCTCGCAAAGACGGGGTTCCATATTTTTTCATCGTTCGCGGAGCTCTGCTCCGCGCTGACTCCCCCGCAAAGATGGATCCGGATTTCCTGTGATTCCGTTTCGCTCATTCGACCACCGCGCCCTTGTCCGCCGAGGCCACCGTACGCGCATATCGTTTGAGATAGCCGGTCAGTTCGGAGGGTTCTTTTAGCTTCATAATCTTTTTGCGCGTTTCCAGTTCGGATTCCGAAACCTCGAGCGACAGGATATGACGCGAAATGTCGATATTGATAATATCATTTTCGCGCACATAGGCAATGGGACCGCCCGCCGCCGCCTCCGGGGAGACGTGGCCGATAGCCGCCCCGCGCGTCGCGCCCGAGAAGCGCCCGTCGGTGATCAGCGCGACCGATTTGTCGAGCCCCATGCCGACGATGGCCGAGGTCGGCGAGAGCATTTCGCGCATGCCGGGGCCGCCCGAGGGCCCCTCGTACCGGATGACCACCACGTCGCCCGGTTTTATTTTCCCGCCGTAGATCGCCGCGATCGCCTCGTCCTCGCCGTCGAATACCCGCGCGGGGCCTTTGTGCACCAGCATTTCGGGCGCGACCGCGCTGCGCTTGACGACCCCGCCGGAAGGCGCGAGCGAGCCGAACAGCACCGCAAGCCCGCCGCTCTGCGAATACGGCTCTTTGATGTTTTTAATCACGGTTCCGTCCGCGTGTTTTCCGGCGATATTTTCTCCTACGGGTTGGCCGGTCACGGTGATCAATGCGGTGTCGATCAATCCAGCGGAAGCCAGTTCCGCCATGACCGCCTGAACGCCGCCCGCCGCGTCCAGATCCTGCATATGGTGCGGACCCGCGGGCGCGAGGCGGCACAGGTTCGGCGTCTTTTCACTGATGGCGTTGATCTCACGCAGGTCGATTTTCACGCCTGCCTCGCGCGCGATGGCGGTCAGGTGCAGCACCGAATTGGTCGAGCAGCCGAGCGCCATATCGACGGTCAGCGCGTTTTGAAACGCCTTTCCGGTCATGATCCGGCGCGCCGTGAGGTCTTTCGAGACCAGTTCCATGATCTGCGCGCCCGCCGTTTTCGCCAGCCGGACGCGCGCCGCGTGGACCGCCGGAATGGTGCCGTTGCCGGGCAAACCCATCCCGAGCGCCTCGGTGAGGCAGTTCATCGAGTTGGCCGTGAACATGCCCGAACACGAGCCGCAGCCGGGACAAGCGCTCTCTTCGAGACAATGCAGTTTTTCGCTGTCGATCAGCCCCGCTTTGTACGCGCCGACCGCCTCGAACACGCTGTTCAAATCCTTGCCGTCCGATGAGAGCATCGGGCCGCCCGAAATAAATATCGAGGGTAAATCGAGCCGCGCCGCCGCCATCAGCATACCGGGGACGATTTTGTCGCAGTTCGGGATGAAGACAAGGCCGTCGAACCCGTGCGCCGTCGCCATGCACTCGACGCTGTCCGCGATCAGCTCGCGCGAGGCAAGCGAGTATTTCATGCCCGTATGACCCATCGCGAGGCCGTCGCAGACACCGATCACGTTGAATTCCATCGGCGTGCCGCCCGCCGCAAGGACGCCGTCCTTGACCGCGCGGGCGATTTGATTGAGGTGGATATGTCCCGGGACGACTTCGTTGAACGAATTAACGACGCCGATCAGCGGCTTTTCAATCTGGCCGTCGGTATAACCCATCGCCTTGAGCAAGCTGCGGTGCGGCGCGCGCTCGATGCCCTTTTTGATATGATCGCTTCTCATCATGGCTTCCTTTCATAAAAGGTTTTATTTTTGTTGAACCTGTCAGGGATGAACTTCATGGCAAAAACGAGGTACCGGAATCGGAACGGTCAAGACCGTTCCCAACAGTGTCAAACAAATGAATGCATATTCTTTTCATGTAATGAAGTATCGGAGTCGGAACGGTCAAGACCGTTCCCTGCAGTTTTTGGCATCTACATTTTTGGGGTGTTAGGGGATAAACATAAATTTTATTTCTTCGCCTGCCAGGACATCTTTTGGCGGAGTTCTTTGCCGACGCTCTCGACCGGATGTTCGCCCTCCATGCGGCGCAGCGCGTTGAAGGACGGCCTGCCGGCCTGGTTTTCCAAAATCCAGTTGCGCGCGAAGGTACCGTCTTGAATTTCGGAGAGCACTTTCTGCATCTCTTTTTTGGTCTCGTCGGTGATGATGCGTTTGCCGACGCTGTAGTCGCCGTATTCGGCGGTGTCGCTGATCGAGTAGCGCATATACGACAACCCGCCCTGCACCACCAAATCGATGATCAGTTTCATCTCGTGCACGCACTCGAAATAGGCGCTCTCGGGCTGGTATCCGGCCGCGACCAGCGTCTCGAAGCCCGCTTTCATCAACGCCGAGACGCCGCCGCACAGCACGGCCTGCTCGCCGAACAGGTCGGTCTCGGTCTCCTCTTTAAAGGTGGTCTGCAAGATTCCGGCCCTCGCTCCGCCGATGCCCGCGGCATAGGCCAGCGCGGTCTCGAGCGCTTTTCCGCTCGCATCCTGATGCACGGCGACGAGGTCGGGCACGCCCTTGCCCTCGACGTACTGGCTGCGGACGGTGTGGCCGGGGCCTTTTGGCGCGACCATGACGACGTCGACGGTTTTGGGCGGGACGATTTGGCCGTAGTGGATGTTGAAACCGTGCGCGAAAGCCAGCGTTTTGCCTGCCGTCAGGTACGATTCAATATCCTTTTTATAGAGCGCCGCCTGCTTTTCGTCGTTGACGAGAATCATAACGATGTCGGCGGCTTTGACCGCGTCGGCAGTCAATTTGACTTCGAGTCCGGCTTCGCGTGCGCGTTGCGCGGAGGGCGCGCCCTCGTACAGGCCGACGACGACTTTGACGCCGCTGTCGCGCAGGTTGAGCGCGTGGGCGTGCCCCTGGCTTCCGTAGCCGATGACCGCGACGGTCTTTTTGTCGAGCGCTTTCAGATTGCAGTCCTTTTCGTAATAGATGGTTGCCATGTTCATTTCTCCTTATATTATATTTTCATTGTGGATTCGCCCCGTCCGATGGCCGTGACGCCGGTGCGGCAGAGCTCCAAAACGCCGTATTGCCGCATGTATTTGATAAAGCCGTCCAGCTTGGTCTGCTCGCCCGTGATCTCGATGCTGATGGATTCGGGCGAGAGGTCGACGACCTTTGCGCGGTAGACATTGGCCGCCTCGATGACAGCCGCTCTGTTGGCGTCGTCCGATTTGACTTTTAGCAAAACCAGCTCGCGGGTGACCGTCCCGTCCGGCTCCATCACCGCGATCTTTTTGACGTCGTGCAGCTTTTCGAGCTGCTTGACCATTTGCTCCCGGACATAATCGTCGCCCGTGACGGCGATGGTCATACGGGAGACGGCGGGGTCCTCGGTCTCGCCGACGGTCAGCGAGTCGATGTTGAAGCCGCGCCGCGCGAATAAACCAGAAACGCGGGTCAGCACGCCGAAATGGTTTGCGACCAATACAGCGATCACGAATTTTTCCGTTTTCATATTTTGCGTCCCCCAATCATTTTAGAATGATGTTGTCGACCGAGCCGCCGGGCGGTATCATCGGCAAGACCATCTCGTCGGTGTCGATCACGCAATCCACCACGACAGGGCCCTCGCAATCGAATGCCGCTTCGAGCGCCGCGTCCATTTCTTCGAGACAGGCGATCCGCAGCCCCTTTGCGCCGAATGCCTCCGCCAGTTTTACATAATCGGTCTTGCGTTCGAGCGTGGTTTGGGAATAATGGCCGTCGTAGAAAAGCGTCTGCCACTGCCTGACCATGCCCAAGACGCCGTTGTTCATGACCACGATCACAATCGGGAGGTTGTGCGTGACGGCGGTGGCCAGTTCGTTCAGGTTCATGTGAAAACTGCCGTCGCCGGTGATTAAAACCGTCTTTTTCCTGTGTTTTCCGAGGCAGGCGCCGATGGATGCGCCCATTCCGAAGCCCATCGCGCCCAGCCCGCCCGAGGTGACGAAGTTGCGGGGTTTTTCGAATTCGTACCGCTGCGCCGTCCACATCTGGTGCTGCCCGACGTCGGTCACGATCGCCGTGTCGCCGTCGGCCAGCGCCTGTATCTTCGCAATCACCGCGTAAGGGTGCAGGCGGTTTATCGGAAATTTGTATAGTCGTTTTTCGTCATCTTTGAATTTTTGCACCGATTTGCGCCAGTCGGGATGCTCGGACGGCGCGAGCCGCGTGAGCAGAGCCGTACAAATCTCTTTGATATCGCCGGTCACGCTCGAAGTGATTCGGACGTTTTTGCCGATCTCGGCGGGGTCGATGTCGAAGTGCAGGATTTTGGCCTTTTGGGCGAATTTGTCCTTGCTGCCCGTCGTGCGGTCGCTGAACCGCGTGCCGACGGCGACGATCAGATCCGCCTCGGCGACGGCTTTTGTGGCCGCATAATTGCCGTGCATGCCGATCATGCCCAAAAAGCGCGGATGGCTTCGCGGGAACGCCGAGAGCCCCATCATGCTGGAGGCGATCGGCGCGTCGATGCGCTCGGCAAAATCCAGCAGTTCCTTGGAAGCGTCCGAAATCACCACGCCGCCGCCCATATAGATGCAGGGACGCTTCGCGGCCTCGATCAGCGCCGCCGCCTGCGCGAGCTCTTTTTCGCCGGGCGGCTTGTTTTGCGCCGCCGAAACGGGACTCTCGGGTTCAAACTCGTATTTGGCAAGCTGAATGTCCTTCGGGACATCCACGAGCACCGGTCCCGGACGGCCCGATTTGGCGATGATAAACGCCTCGCGAATGGTGTCGGCAAGGTCTTCGACGCGCTCGACAAGGAAATTATGCTTGGTGATCGGCATGGTCATTCCGGCGATGTCCACGTCCTGAAAGCTGTCCTGTCCGATCATCGCCAGCGCGACCTTGCCCGTGATGGCGACGATCGGCGACGAGTCGAGATAGGCGTTCGCGATGCCGGTGACGAGATTGGTCGCGCCCGGCCCCGAGGTCGCGAGCACGACCCCGACTTTTCCGGTCACGCGCGCATAACCGTCCGCCGCGTGTGCCGCTCCCTGTTCGTGGCTTGTGAGCACATGACGAATGCGGTCTCCGCAGTGGTAGAGTTCCTCGTAGAGATTGACGACCGTACCGCCCGGATAACCGAATACTGTATCGACGCCCTGCTCAATCAGGGTCTCGATCACGATTCTCGCGCCTTTCATCTCCATTATCTGTTCCACTCCGTTCTGTTTGATTGAAAAAGACCCCCGGTGCGTTTCACCGAAGGTCCCGTTTTATGCGTCGCTGTTTATAACGCCTTGACAGTATCCTCTTTTCGGTGAACCCGCAATTTTATGCAAATCAGCCCTAGTACAATGACTACGGCGATCACAATGTTAATAATAGCGGCGTTTAAGAGGATTGTTGGCATGGATTTTTCTCCCGTTCCTGAAAAAATATAAGGCCCGCGGTGAATCTCACTGCGGGCCCTTTTACACGATTTTTGGGCAGTACCTGTTTGCAGTTTAATTCTTGTTTGCAATTTCAATCGGTCTAATCATAATTAGACCGATCATGCCTACAAGGACTGCGATTGTCGAAAACAGAGCTGTCATTTGAAAACCTCACAAAATCGTTCGGGTTTTTCCTATTATATTCGCGTAAAATACAATTGTCAACGGTTTTTTTAAAATCTTTATTATTTTTTATCCCTCCGGAAAACTCAGCAGCCGGATTCGCGGCGTCAGCAAAAGATTTTTGTTATTTCGGCTCCTTGCTCGGATCAAATCGTTTGACAGCGTCGCGATCCGGTATTTATTGCCCGCCTTCATATTCTTTGTATGCCGGTGCCCGTTCAATTACATATATAAAAAGTCGGTTGCCGTGTTCCGGCCGATCTTCAACAGGCGCAAATCCGAGCTGCGCAAGTCGGTATAAAGCATGTTCTCGCCGATGATATTGACGTTTTTGGCGCGGTCATTGCTTAACAGCACCTTGTTTTCGCCGTTGGAGTCAATGCGAACCAGCGCATATTCCACATCGATGCTCACGAAATAGAGCATGCCTTTTGCAATCATCAGATTCTCGCTGATGCCGCTGTAGAGTTTGAACAAATCCGTGCCGTCTGTTCTGGCTTTATAAACCCGCGACGAATCGCCGGCGTTCAAAAAATAGATCCATCCGTTGTTGACGATGATTGAATAGGCGAGTACACCGTTGATCGGGGTGAAGACGCCGCCGGACAATGTTCCCACTTGATTCCCGTCTGAGATGATATAGATTTTTTCGCCGTCAATCCAAATACCCGTGCATTTTCCGCTGTAAAGCACGGATTTATCCGCCGCATCAGGTGTGAGCGTATACAACTCGGCATCCGCCATACAATACAGTTTTCCCTCATAGATCAGCAACTTGTTGACGGCTTCCCGTGTCAGTTGCCGGATGTCTTTGCCGTCGGTGTTCATGGAATAGACGCATTTGTCCGCATTATTAATATAGTAGATCCGTCCGCCGTAGATGTTTAAATAATCCGTTCGAAATTCGGCGAGCTGGCGGTGTTCTTTCGCGGCAAAATCATATTTCCACAACCGGTACTCCTCTACGGCACCCACTTCATAAAGCTCATATCTCAGATAATAGATGGCATCCGTATCGGTGACAGCGCCCCCGCCCGAACCGAGATTGCTCGGATGGGTTCCGTATGGCGCGGCATCGAATTCGCTCAATGTGCTTTCGACCGCCTCAGGCGCTTGGGAAGAGGTGACCGAAGACGTTTCGAATGAGGTCGGATTGCAGGCGGCGGCTGTGATCGCAACGAATATCATCAAAAATACGGAAACAATTTTTTTCATAACTTTTTAAACTCCTTTGCGTCTTTTGCGGAGAAAGGGCTTTCTTTTAGTAGATTATATCAAACAAGCCCGCGAATGTAAAGTGAGATTTTGGTGAGGCAAAAAGCCGTTTTTTCGCCGCTTTTTCCGGTTGCGGATTTGACAGAGTTATGCTAAAATATTTCAGTTGCGGGTATGGCGGAATTGGCAGACGCGCCGGATTTAGGTTCCGGTGGGAGACCGTGCAGGTTCAAGCCCTGTTACCCGCACCAGCGGCGAGTCGCCGCCCACAAACGCGTCCATACCCGGTGCGTACGTCTGTTTTTTACAACACGCGATTCCGGCCTCGGCGATAAGGGGTACTATACGTTTGCAAATCAGGGCAAATGCTTCCCTTGGGCGAAGCCGAACCTTGCGCCGACCACATCGGCTGACGACCGCAGTCGGCAACTTCACTCTTCGGGCGAGGTGTTATTTTGAAAAATATTATCATTGCGGGCCCTTCGAGAGCCGGGAAATCGACATTGGCAAGAAAATTAAACGAAGAATTAAATTGCTTTGTGATCGGGATCGACAAGCTCGTCGCCACGTTTCAAGGGGCATATCCGCAATTGGATATTCGCTTGAATTGGAACCGGGACAAGACCACCGACAACATCGCTCCGTTCCTCGGACACTTCCTCGGAATTTTTTCTTCAAATGACGGACGCGGACTGCTGCCGTACAGCCATGGCGCCGTAAAAGGCAATCGGTTTGTGTTGGAAGGGGGATATTTGAATTTTGAATTGATAATACCCATCTTGAAGTTATATGGGATAGAAAACTTGAAAGATCATTTTACGCTGATCGGTTTGGTGCAAAACCAAAAAACGGTTGAGGAGTTCGTCAGTGATTTTAAAAAGTACGATACAAAAGACGATTGGACCTATGGATTTAGCGATGATGATCTGAGAGAGATTTCCCAAGACGCTGTATCGTTGAGCCGCTCGATGTCCGAGCACTTAACAAAATACGGCTTCACGATATATGATACTTGTGTGCAACGGGAGCAGGTTTTAAACCAAATCGTAGAGGATATTAAATCAAAAACCGGATAAAAACCCGAACGGAGCAATTATTTTTATATTTTAAAAAATTAAGGAGTTTGAAGTGTATTACGGAAAACTGTCCGCGCTGCCGCTCGGGAGCATCACGGCGGAGGGCTTTTTAAAGGAGCAGCTGGAACGCAGCAAAAACGGGATGGGCGGGCATCTGGACGAGATCGAGCCCGGCATGATCGCCGACCCGTATATCAACAAATCCTACGTCAAGCGCTGGGGCAAAGGCGACCAATCCGGTTGGGGCGCCGAATTATCCGGCAACTACTGGACGGGGCTGATTATGCTGGCTTACACGCTCGACGACAGTGAACTGAAAGCCAAAGCCGAAAAATGGGTGAACGGTGTGCTTGCGCACCGCCGCCCGGACGGATATCTCGGCACCTATTACGAGCCGGACGCCAAAATTTACGAGGACTTTAACGCGTGGGGCACGGCCTGCGGCATGCGCGCCCTGCTGTATTACTACGAGGCGACCGGCCGGCGGGAGGTCTTTGACGCGGCTTATCAGTGTATGCTCTGGTTTTGCGACAAATGGGCGGGGGATCACAAGACCTTTTATGCGGGGTCGTTTATCTCTGTGCCGATGATGTATTGCTACCATAAGACCGGCGACAAGCGGCTGCTGGATTTTTGTGTGGATTACCAAAGATTTGCCTGCGCCCATGATTACACCCGTATGTCGTACAAATCGTTGTTGGAAGATGAATTGATCTATAACAGCGAGCACACGGCGGGATACGGTTCGTTGGTATCTATTCCGGCGTTGATCTATTCCGGAAACGGAGACGCCGAATACTTAAAGGCCTCCGAAAACGGCATCCGCAAAGTCCGCAGCAAGGCCATGAACGCCTCGGGCGGTCCGACGGGTGTCGTCGAGTATCTCGCTCCCGTGGGTTCGGTCGCTCAGACCGAATACTGCAGTTTTACCTATTTCAACGCCGCTTACAGCGCGATGTCTGCCGTCACCGGAGAGGCAAAATACGGCGATTATGCCGAACAACTGGTGTATAACGGCGCGCAGGGCGCGCGAAAAAAGGACGAGCGGGCAATCGCCTATCTCTCGGCGCCGAATCAGATCTACGCCACGGACATCTCAGCCAACGACAGCGTGGACATGCAGGTCTATTCCCCGTGCTATCCGGTCGCCTGCTGCCCGGCGAATTCTGTGGCATTGATGCCCGAGTTCGTGCGCGGGATGGCGCTTTCGGACGATGAGGGGGCGCTTTATCTGACGGCATACGGCCCCTGTACGATCAAACACAACGGCATGACGGTGCAGGTAAAAACCTCATATCCCTTCCGAAACGAAATTTCGCTCGACGTGAACGGGGACGGCGTGCTCTATTGCAAAAACCCCGCTTGGAGCAAAGACGCAACGGTTATCGTTGACGGCAAAGCCCATTCGACCGCCGCCGACAAGAACGGATATATCCGAATAAATTTGACGAACGGGGAATGCCACAGCGTTGAACTGTCTTTTCAAGCGGAAATCGAGGTGCTGCATATCGACGATTCCGACGGTTTTGCCAAACACCCGCTGGCGTTTCAATACGGCGCCCTGCTCTTCTCTCTGCCGATTCAAGAAAATTGGATCCCCTATTTTCCAGAGACCGAGACGCCTCTTGAAAAAGAATGGCCGTGGTTCAAAGTGAAGCCCGTTTTTGAGGAAGCGCCGACGGACGACGCCTATCTGCGTCTTCAGCTGCGCAGGGAGCGGATCTATTGGAACGTCGCGGTGGACGAAAACCTGAAAGCCGAGGATGTTCAAGTGCAATATATCGATCAAACCGGCTATGTTTGGTCGGAGCCGCCGATCATGATGAAAATCCCCGCCTATAAAGCGCCGTACCTTTGCTGTCTTTATCCGAGCAAGACCTTCGAGCCGTTTGGAGACAAGCAAAAAGTGACTCATCCGCTGAATCTCACCCTCGTTCCTTACGGCTGCACGAATCTCCGCATCACCTATTTCCCCAGAGCGGATTTGGAAGCGAAGTCATGAAACGGTAATGAAGCACAAATTAAGAGCTGCAGCATTCGATTTGCTGCAGCCCCGTAACCCGTAGATTATCTATATTATGGTAAATCTCAAGCCGGTTTAGCATTTGCTTTGTGCGATAGCGCTCAAATCCGGTTTGACCACTCTCAATGCTTCAAATTCTCCGTCAAAATCTTTGCCTTCAACAGTCATGATATATTCATATTCCGCAGAGCGCGGCTTGTCGCAGAATGTCACAGTAAACGGCTGGCTTATCGCCACTTCGAGCTCATCGATATTGTTTTCGAGTTCAATTTCATAGAGATAACGCCAGCTTTGAACACATTCTTTTTCACCTTTGCAAATTCTGAATAGTTTGAAAAGTAAATCAACTTCTATTTCATGACTACTGCCTTGTTCATCTTCAGCTTCAAAGAAAACCAAACTGGAAAATTCAATTTTTACAACAGGCACGTCTAAACAAGTCGTATCGATTCTCAAACGAGCCAAAACAAATTCTTGCTGTTCCTCAACGCCACCGTCGTCTATTTCAAAAATTGCATCCGCCGATCTGTAACCGCATTCCAAAATTACTTCACGGTTTTTGGGCTTTTTCGGGCATATCGGATCGGTAGCACAATCCACATAAACAATGCATTTACTGCAGGGATCCGGCGGACAAGGATTATGCTCGCGATCGGATTCTCCTGCATTTGAAGAATATTCATAATCAGATTGAGCAGTGCAATTTTGACTATCGGATCGGCTGCTCCTGTAATTTTCATTCAACGCCATACTAAATTCTCTCTCCTGAATCATCATATTGGTCGGCATATACCGCCTGCTGTAGTATATGGCATGCTTTTTATATATGTTAAATGCCTCACATACGGATATTAACCGCGCAAGTGTGTTTGTCACAGACCGCTTATGACCTATCGCAGCGGCTTGAATTGAATAAAATATTCCATGTTTTGGTTTGAATTGTTGCAAAAATAAAAGCGCTATGTTATAATTTCAATACTTCATTTGCGGAGGTCTAAAAAAAGTGACCCATTATTTCATCATCAACCCGACGGCGGGAAAAGGCCGTCCGGTCAAGTTGATTCCGAAAATCGAGGAGGCCTGCGAAAAAATTAAAGCGAATTTTGTGATCCATCTGACGCAGAGCAAACAAAACGCGATTGAATTCGTAAAAAACGTCACTTCAAAAGGTGAGAAAAATCGGGTCTACGCCGTCGGGGGCGACGGCACGCTCAACGATGTGCTCTCGGGTGTTGAGGACTTTGAAAACACCGACGTCTGCTGCGTGCCCTGCGGAACCGGAAACGATTTTATCAAAACGCTCAAAATTCCGCGCGAGCAACTGCTGGATATCGACAAAATCCTGACCGCGCCAACAAAAAAAGTGGATTTTTTGACGGTGGACGAGTACCGCTGCCTGAATATTTGCAACATCGGCATCGATTCAAACGCCGCATTTTATATGCAGGAATTCAAGCGCCTGCCGCTGATGAAGGGCTCCATGCCCTATCTGTGCGGCGTTTTAAAGAGCTTGTTCGGCAAACTCGGGAACCAGTTGAAAATCCGGTTGAACGGCGACACCGAGCTGAGCGGAAACTACATGTTGATCGCCATCGCAAACGGACAATACTACGGGGGCGGCTACAAGGCCGCGCCGCTCGCCAATATCGACGACGGGCTGCTCGACGTCTGTCTCGTGAATAAGGTCTCCCGGATCAAGGTGCTTCAATTGATCGGCAAATACAAGGCCGGGAAGCATCTGACCGATCCGGTGTTCAAAGGGATTTTGACTTATCAAACCGTCACGGAGGTTGAGATTTTTTCCGAAGAACCGCTGCGCATCTGTATCGACGGCGACCTATCTGCCGGGAAAAGCATTAAAATCCGTATCTCTCCGCTCAAACTGAACTTCGTCGTCCCCGCTTCCTCCATCACTTAGAAATCACATTTTCCGCTTATACTTCGCGTGTCCATTATTGAAAGGGGCTTTTACAATGTTCAAAAAACCCAAAAAGACAGATGAACCGATTGTTGATATCCAAGCAGGCGGAATCGATTCCACCCTCGATGACGGATTTTCCGAGGATGTAAAATACAGCGCCGCGCCACAGAAAAAGAAAAAACAGGCGGCGCTGTCGAAAAAACAACGGACCGTGATCACCGTTATTTCTTGTGTTTTGGTTGTTTTATTGCTGTTTGCGGGATCCGTGTTTTTATTCCCGGCCTTCTATTTTTCCAACTCCACCGCGCTGACGGTCAACGGCATGAAAGTTCCCGTTTCTGAATATAACTTCAATTATTGGACGACGATTCAGATCTTTAATCAGTCATACGGCGAAATTTTTTCGGCGGATGTGCTGGATATGACGAAGGACTTGTCCAAACAGCCATGCCCCTCCACGATTGTCGGCGATCAAAAGATGTCCTGGCAGGATTATTTCCTCGAGGAAACCGACACCCGCATCCAATCGACAATCATCTCCTACCAAAATGCGCTCGAATTGGAATTGAATTTGACCGAGTCCAATCAAAGAAGCATTGATATTTTTTTAAACGAGACGATCCCGCAGTATGCGGCCGATAACAATATCACCGATGATGAGTTCATCAAATATATGTTCGGATCCAGCTGCACCAAGGAAAACCTTCGCACAGCGCTTGAACATATCTATATTGCGGAGCGTTATAATGATCACCTTTTCGAGAGTTATCAGGTCGAACAAAAGGAACTCGACGACTGGATGACGGAATATAAAGATCAGTTTTGGGGCGCTTTATATCATTTTTACGCATTCAAAGCGGAATCCACCGATGAGATTTCAATCAAAGCCGCAAAACAAAAGGCACACGAATTTCTCAGCGGCGTCAACGATCGGGCGTCATTCGCCGCGCTCGCCTATGAGACCGCACAGGATGATGAAAAGGAGAGTTTTCAATCCGCAAGCGCGACTCTTCGCTACTACTTTACCGCCGACGAGGTCTCCGATCCCGACGTCTCGACTTGGTTGTTTGACGAAGCGAGACAGCCCGGGGACAAAGAAGTCATCTACAGCGTGCCAGACGGTACCGCGTACGCCCTTTATTTCGTCGATGCGGACTTCCCTCCGACAAAGGCCTCAAACCTTTTCAGCATTTATTTGGGCATCGGCGGCAAATATGCCGATCAAAGCGCTGCACAGGCGGCCGCCCAGTCGGTTCAGGCCAAATTCATCGAAGGCGGAAAAACCGCCGAGGTCTTCAGCGCGCTCGCCGAAGAGTATTCAGACGATCCGGAGGCAGGAGAAGACGGCGGATTGATTGAGAATTTTTTACCCAAAAACATGGATCAGGAAGTGGCAATCTGGTGCTATACGACCAACAGAGCCGAGGGTGAATATACAATCATCGAGAGCAGCTACGGCGGTTATTACTTCGTCTGGCTCGGGAGCTGGGGAGATCCCGTCTGGCAAGTCACCGCGATTGACGACATCAAAAATTACCGCTATATGCTGGCGCAAAATGAGGTTTTAACGGATATTAAATCAAAACCGACTTTCTTCAGAGCGTTTATGGTCGATAAATAATATCCACTGAACCAATGCGTTTTGCGAAATGCATTTACAAAAAGAGCAAATATTGCTCTTTTTGGCAGCAAAACAAACTTGTTTTGCCGTTAAATACATTGATTCACCGCCTGTTCGCCTTTGCGGACACAAGCCGCAAAGGCGAAGTGCAAGGTTTTTAAGCGATTCGCTCAACAACTTTGCACCTGAACAATTCAAAAACGCCATTAAACCATTGTAGCTGTTGCGTTTTTGAATGGTTCGGCAGGCATTCAATAAAACGCATAAAAAAGAGGCGATGCCGTTTGCGCGGCTTCGCCTTTTTTGTATTTTTAGTTGAGCCAAATCGGCTGCGCCCACGAGACGTTCCCCTCCGAATCGACGCAGACGGCGTAAACATAATCGCGGCAGGTCTCAACACTCCATTCCGCGTGCGTGAAAAATTTTCCGCCGTGTTTGTAAAACGGCTGATGCGAGCCGTTCGATTTGAAATAGACGCGGTCGCAGGGCGAGCAGTCCAAAACCGCCGTATGATCTTTGACATAAAAGTCCCCGATGAGAGGGGCTTTGTTTCCTGTTCGCGAATACGAGGCAAAAAAGCTGCCTTTTTTGAGCGCCTCGAATAAATTGTCATACGTCAGCCGCGCACACTTGACCGTGATAAATCCGCCGAACATATCCCGCTCCATGTCGTGCATGTCGTCGGAAGAGACGCACATCATATCGTTTTTATCCCAGAGGAAGTGATCGAAAAAGAATTCGGCGTTTCCGCTGCGCCAGGTCGTCTCGCATATATTGTTCATGATCTCCATCGCGAACAACCCGCGCAGGTTCTTTTCGTCGGTATAATCGACCTTCGACCAATACGGATGCGCCAAAATCGCTAGATTGCCGTGGGTGTTGATTTCGTCGATGATCTGCTGCGGGGTCATGGAGCGGATAACCTTCCAATCGAACCGATAACCGTGCTGATATTTTGTCTGTTCGGGATGGCCGATTGCGACGATGTGGTGAATGCCGCCCACCATCGTGTCCAATTCCGCGGCGGGCAGAACCAGGAAATCGTCCGTGTTAAATGCGGCATCGAAGCCGTATAAAAGATGATCGGTCATCGCCAAAAACGAATAACCGGCGGCCTTGTAGGCCTTGACCACCTCGGCGGGGGCGCCGTTGCCGTCTGACAGCGCCGTGTGCGTGTGGGTATTGCCTTTGTAGAAATTCCCGTCTTTGAAAAGCGTGCGAAGTTCCATTTCTTTTTCTCCTGTTTTTTCATATCCGGACGTTGACCTGTTCCATTTTACCATAATTTCCGTTGTTTTCAACCGCCGAAAAAGATTCGTGAAAAGAAACAGGCCGTGATGAGTGCGGTCAAGTCCGCGAAAACCGCGCAAAAAAGTGTTTGCCGGGTTTTTTTTATCCCGATCGAGGCAAAATAGAGCGAAAACACATAAAATGTCGTCTCATTGGCGCCTTCGATCACAGAGGCTAGTTTCCCGATGAAACTGTCCGGCCCCTCCTGTTTGAACAGATCCTGCAAGAGCGCGAATGCCCCGCTGCCGGAGAGCGGCCGCAAAATCGCAAGTGGCAGCACGGCGGAGGGGATATTGAAAAGCTCGGCGACCGGATCGAACAGCGAACCGATCGCATCCAAAACACCGCTAGCCCGCATGACCATCACCGCGACCACCATGCCGATATAAGTCGGAAAAATCGATGCCGCCGTGTCTATGCCGCTCTTTGCTCCGAGTCGGAAGCTTTCGAACACCCTGATTTTTTTGAATACTCCGAATAAAATGACAGCCGCTAAAAACAGCGGCAGAATCAATACGCTGATATATTGGAGCATCAGGGCGGTCTCCTTTCAAACAGGGCGTTGCTCAACAGTCCGCTGATCACCGCAAGCATCGACACGATCAACATCGGCAGCATCACGATATAGGGCTCCTTGCTGCCGTAGAGCAATCGAATGGCCGCAAGCGAAGTGGGAATCAATTGGACGGTCGAGGTGTTGACCAACACAAATTTAATCATATCGGGTGAAGCGTTGTCGCCGTATTTGGACTGCGTCGCCAATTCGCGCATTGCAGCGAGTCCGATCGGGGTCGCCGCATTGCCGAGTCCCAAAAAATTTACTGCCATGTTCTGGGCGATTAACGGAAGCGCCGGGTTGTCTTTTTTCATTTTCGGAAAGATCAGCTTGAGGATCGGCATCCAAAGTTTTGCAATCAAGCGGTCGAGTTTGCTGTCGTGAATAATCTGTATAATCCCGCTCCAGAAGCATAAGTTTGCCATCAATGTCAAAAAAAGCGCGGCGGCTTCTTTGCTCCCGTTCGGGATCGCCGAAGCGACTTCGCTCACCCTGCCGGTGATGATCGCATAAGCGATGGAACCGACCATCATGATCACCCAGATCCAATCAGACATTTTTCCTCCTAAAAAATATCGTTGACATTTTTCTTTTAATGTGATACCATGAATATACAAAACTTGGTGAGGTGTGTTGTTATGAAAGAAACAGGTATCATCAGAAATTTAGACGAGCTCGGCAGATTGGTTATCCCCATTGAATCGCGCAGATCATTGAATTGGAAAGTCCATGATCCTATCGAAATCTATGTTGACAACGGTGCAATTATTCTGAAAAAACACATGAACTCCTGCGTGTTCTGCGGAAGTCAGAGCGAATTGAACGAGTACGAAGGTTTGAATGTTTGCAAAAGGTGCATTGACCATCTTGGTACGTTGAAGTAGGATCAATCCATATATGACAAACAAAGAACGGGTTCTCGCTGCTTTAAACTACGGGACTTATGATCGTTTACCCTGCGTGGCTTTTGGTTATTGGACAGAAACCGTTCACAAATGGGCTGATCAAGGACATATTACCCGAGAAACGGCTGAAAACTATTGTAAATACGGAGACAACGGAAGCGGAGACCGGCAAATCATGT
This sequence comes from uncultured Eubacteriales bacterium, assembly GCA_964587625.1. Taxonomy (GTDB): domain Bacteria; phylum Bacillota; class Clostridia; order Oscillospirales; family JAKOTC01; genus DAOPZJ01. Next base: position 42,210 of record CAZPLU010000003.1, on the reverse strand, counting down.
CCCAGCTCGGATTTGATTTCAACTGGAGCTGCGGCTTCAGCGGTAAAAATGCATTGATGCCGTCTTTTCAAGAGCAGCTCCTCGAAGAAAAACCGAACGGTCAGAAGCTGATTCGCAACAGCGAAGGGCTTTTGGTTATGATCAAACCCGGCACCACTTCCATCCCCTCCGAAGTCGGGACCTCGCTCACAGACCGAAAGGCCTGGGAGGAACTCTATTTACCCCGTTTACAATACAGCGACGATCGGGTCGATGAAAAAGCGATCAGAGCACAGCTTGACAACTGGGATCCGGATATTCCGGTGGCGCTCCATGTCGGCAGCTATATCGGCGTGATGCGCAATCTTTTGGGTGTCGAGCATTTCTCCTATCTGCTCGCGGACGATTATGATCTCTATGTCGAAATCGCGGATACCCTGTGCGATCTTTGTTATCAGGTCACAAAACGGATTTTATCATTCAACGTCGCATTGGATTTTGCCCACTTCTGGGAGGATATCTGCTTTAAAAACGGACCCCTGGTCATCCCCTCCGTTTTTGAGAAGGTCATCGCTCCGCACTACAAAAAGACCACCGATCTGCTGCACAAACACGGTGTGAAAATCGTGTCGGTCGACTGCGACGGCAAGATTGATGCGCTCGTTCCCATTTGGCTTGAGAGCGGCGTCAATACGATGTTCCCGATCGAAGTCGGCACCTGGAACGCCTCCATCGCGCCGTGGCGCGAAAAATACGGCAAAGAACTCCGGGGCGTCGGCGGGATGGACAAACGTGTCTTTGCGCAAAATAAAACGGAAATTGACAAAGAGATTGAACGTCTCAAGGCGCTGGTCGATTTGGGCGGATACATCCCCTGCCCCGATCACCGCATTGCCCCCGACGCCGAATACGGCCTGGTCGCCTATTACTGCGAGCAGTACCAAAAGGCATTCCGGTAACATCAAAACATAAAAGCACACCTCTTTCGTGATCGGAAGGGGTGTGTTTTTTGGTTACTTAATATTTTAGCGCCTCGGTTTGCAATTGGTTAAACTTTGTTTTTTATGCCTTTTCACTCTCTTTGAGCTTCCTCTGCAGCCAGATGGAGGCGATGTCCATCGCGTTATAAAGTCCGCTCCGTTCGGTCTTATTGAATATCTGAGGTCTGCCGGCAAGGGTGTCCGTGGAGACCAGCATCACGGAAATGCGGTTGGGAATTTCCTTCCCGCCGACCGTCTTTTTGTCTAAAACCTTCATCTCAATGATGCAGTTGTCGGTGGGATCACCGTAGTAGATGGTGTCTTTTGCGCGCACCAGCGGTTTCCCAATATAAGTCAGATATTTCGACGGCTCCTGTGCCATATCAATCACTCCTCACGCAGAATGCGGGTTTTGCCTATTACAGTATACCACATTTCAGGATATTTTCAACCCGTAGTTTGGCGCAATCCGACGAGGATGAAATTTTTTATTTTTCCCCGCGGTTCCCGTGTGAAAGGTCGTATGTAAATTCATACCCATGTCGGGGGTTCGTTCCCTGCATGGATTGGTTTTTTTGTCGAAAAGCCCTTGACAGGCGCGATTAAATATTGTATAATCCGAATGTAAAGGATTTATGCTTTACATGATTAACAGGGAGGCGATGACGTGCAGAAGAATCTTGAGATCTCTCTGCTGTTGGATTTTTACGGCGACTTATTAACCGAAAAACAACGCGAAGTCACCGAGATGTATTATAACGACGATATGTCTCTGTCCGAAATCGCCGAAATTGTCTCAATCACCCGTCAAGGCGTCCGGGACGCGATCAAGCGCTCCGAACAAATCATGACGGAACTTGAAAGTAAGGTCGGTTTCTGCGCAAAATATCTGCAGATGCGCGAGGGTGTTGACACCATCGTCCGCGTTTCACGCAACATCGCAGCCCAGAATAAAGGATATTCCTATTCGAAAATCACCGACGACGGCATCAAGGAGATCATCGCGATCTCACAAAAACTTTTAGATTAGGAGCTTCTGTTTCCAATGGCATTCGAAGGGCTCAGCGAAAAACTCGGCGGCATTTTCAAGGCGCTCAAAAACCGCGGGAAGCTGTCGGAAAGCGATATCAAAGATGTGATGAGGCAGGTGCGCATCGCATTGCTCGAAGCCGACGTCAGTTTTAAGGTCGCAAAGGAATTTGTCGCCAAATTGGGTGAAAAATGCCTCGGCGCGGAAGTGCTTTCGAGCTTGACGCCCGCACAGCAGGTCATCAAGATCGTCAACACCGAACTGACCGAGCTGATGGGCAGCACCAACACCCGCATCAGCTTTGCCTCGATTCCGCCCACGGTGATCATGATGTGCGGCCTTCAGGGCTGCGGCAAAACGACGCACTGCGCCAAGCTCGGTTATTTTCTGCGCGCTCAGGGCAAGCGCCCGCTGCTCGCCGCCTGCGACGTCTACCGCCCCGCCGCGATCGACCAGTTGGTCGTCATCGGTAAAAAGGCCGAATTGCCCGTGTTCGAGCTCGGTCAAATTGAACCCGTGAAAATCGCAAAAGAAGCCGTCAGGCACGCCAAAGACCACGGCAACGACGTTGTCATTCTCGACACGGCCGGCCGCCTGCACATCGACGAAAAAATGATGGACGAACTCAAAAACGTCAAATCCGCCGTCAAGCCCAACGAGATATTGCTCGTCGTCGACGCGATGACCGGCCAGGACGCCGTGAACGTCGCCGAGAGTTTTAACACCGCGCTCGGCATCGACGGCGTGATCGTGACCAAGATGGACTCCGACACGCGCGGCGGCGCGGCGCTGACCGTCAAGGCCGTCACCGGAAAGCCCGTCAAGTTCATCGGCACCGGCGAAAAGATCGACCAACTCGAGGCCTTCCACCCCGACCGCATGGCAAGCCGGATTTTGGGCATGGGCGATATGCTGACGCTGATCGAAAAGGCCGAGGCCCAATTTGACGAGGCCGAGGCGGAAAAGACGCTGAAAAAGCTCAAATCCAAAAAATTCGACTTCAATGACCTGCGCGACCAGTTCTCGCACATGAAAAAGATGGGCAATCTGGCCGACATCATCGGCATGATCCCCGGCGCGGGAAAAATCAAACAGGAAGACCTCGACATAAAACGGTTTGCCAAAATCGACGCGATGATCAGCTCGATGACGCCCGCCGAACGCGAAGATCCCAACCTGATCTCCCCGCCCCGCAAACGCCGCATCGCCGCCGGCAGCGGCACCAAAGTCGAAGACGTCAACCGCCTGCTCAAGCAGATGGATCAGATCCGCGGCATGATGAAGCAGTTCGGTAAAAAGGGCGCGGGCAGAGGTAAATTCCCCGGAATGGGTTTTTAGCGGTTTCAATCCGTCTCACAGAGGCGGTTGAAAATATACAAACACACACAAATTTGGAGGAAATTCAAATGGCAGTCAAAATCAGATTAAAGCGCACGGGTATGAAAAAGGCGCCGTCCTACCGCGTGGTCGTGTCGGATTCCAGATTTCCGCGTGACGGCAGATTCATCGAGGAGATCGGCTATTACAACCCCCTGACCGAGCCCTCCGTGTTTCAGATTGACGGCGAAAAAGCCAAGAAGTGGATTGCCAACGGCGCTCAGCCCACCGAGACCGTCAAAGTGCTGCTGAAGAAAAACGGCATCCTCGAATAGTAAAGGGTTTTCTCCGAAAGGTGAATAATCCGGAAAGGCATACCAATGGAAGAATTCATCACCTTATTGTTCAACGGGATCGTTTCCAGTCCCGATGAGATAACCATTGAGGCATCGCAGCCGGATGCGTCGGGTGCGGTCATTTACACCGTGGGCGTCGCCTCAGGTGACATGGGACGTGTGATCGGTAAAAGCGGAAGGATGATCCGCTGCCTGAAAACGCTTTTCAGGGCGGCTGCCGCAAGACAGGGACACAACGCTTTCCTCGAAGTCAGATAAATGCGCGACTACCTCGAAATCGGAAAAATCACCTCCGCCCACGGGCTGAGAGGCGAGTTCAAGGTCGAATTGTGGTGCGACGGTCTCAGTTTCGCCGCACAATTCAAGACCTTGTATCTCGGTATGCAGCGCGACGCGCTGACCGTCGAGAGCTACCGCGGCACCGATGTTCAGGCGATCGTCAAAGCCGAGGGGTTTGATCACATTGACACCGCCAAAACACTGGTCGGGAAGACCTTGTGGTTTGCCAGAAAAGACGCCGTCTTACCAGACGGCAGTTTTTTTCAAGATGATTTGATCGGGCTTTCGGTTGTCGATGCCGACACCGGCGAGACCTACGGCATGCTCTCGAGCGTCTATCGCACGGGCGCCAACGATGTTTACGCCGTGCGGGACAAGACCGGCGCGGAAAAGCTGTTCCCCGCCATTGCGCAGATCGTCAAATTCATCGATTTGGAAGCCGGAAAAATGACCATTTCCCCAATCCCGGGTATTTTTGACGACATGGAGCACTGATATGGCGATGAGAATCGATGTCATGACTCTATTCCCCGAGATCTGCGCCGCCTATACCGACAGCAGCATCCTCGGACGGGCGCAGCAAAAAGGTCTGGTCAAATTTCGCTACCACAATATCCGCGATTATTCGGGCGACAAGCACAACCGCGTCGACGACTATTCCTACGGCGGCGGTCCGGGCATGATCATGCGCCCCGAGCCGATTTATGCCTGCTTCGAGGCGATCTGTGCCGATCGCGGCAGCCGTCCGAGGTTGTTTTTGATGTCCCCGCAGGGCAAACCGTTTATACAGGAAAAAGCGATCGAGCTGTCCAAACTCGACGGCTTCGTGATTTTATGCGGCCATTATGAGGGGATCGACCAACGGGTCATCGATCTGTTGGTCGACGAGGAGATCTCGATCGGCGACTATGTGCTGACCGGCGGAGAACCGGCGGCGATGGTGGTTTCCGACGCGGTCGTCCGGCTGTTGGACGGAGTTCTTTCCCAACCCGACTGTTATCTCGGCGAGAGCCATATGTGCGGACTGCTCGAATATCCGCAATATACCCGCCCCGAAAATTGGCGGGGGATCGCCGTTCCCGAAGTACTGGTCTCGGGGCATCACGAAAACATCGAGAACTGGCGCAAACAAAAATCCGTTGAAATCACGCGGCAAAAACGCCCCGATCTGTTGCGCGAGGACAACCCGGATATTGGAAAATAGTGTTGTAATATTGCACAAAGCGCAATGGGTTTCCCCGTGAACTTTGTGACTTGTCCTAAAATTCTTCGATATTTGACAAAGCGATGGCTCCACGGTTGACGCTTTGTCAAATAAAGATTATAATAGGGGAGGAATAAGCCCTTTCGGGCGGTTCGAAATCCTGGGTTTAACGATGGATTTTAATCCGCGGTTTGCCTTGATTATATGAAAAACGATTTCATTTTGAACAAATATTTTAACAATCAGCAAAGGATGGTCACTAATATGGTTTATAAAGATGTTGTTGTAAAAAACAAGATCGGCCTGCATGCAAGGCCCGCAACTTTCTTTATTCAGAAGGCCAACGAATATCGCTCCACCATCTGGGTAGAAAAAGAAGAACGCCGCGTGAATGCCAAAAGCTTGCTCGGCGTGCTCTCGCTCGGCATCATCGGCGGTTCCAATATCCGCATCGTGGCAGACGGTTCCGATGAAAATGAAGCGGTCAACGCGCTCATCGCGCTGCTAGAATCGGGACTTGAGGAAAATTGAGCGTCAAACGGAACTCTGAAAAAATTGGATCGGTTTCTCTTCGGGGCGGGGTGAAATTCCCCACCGGCGGTATAGTCCGCGAGCGGTTTTCCGCAGAATCGGTGTGATTCCGATACCGACGGTAAAGTCCGGATGAAAGAAGAGTTCACATACTTGCGAACCGCCCTTGTTTTTACAAGGGCTTTTTGTTTTTAAAAATCCATCAGAAAGGTCGTTGAGGTCATCATGAAACTCATTTCCAACCGAACCTTCACCGCAAGGGGGATCTCCGTCATCGGCGTTTTGGCGGCGCTGTCCATCGCACTCGCGCTGTTTGTCCGTTTTCCGCTGCTTGTGCCTTTTTTGGAGTATGAACCCGGCGATATTCCGATTTTAATCGCCACATTTTTATTCGGACCCGTGGTCGGGCTCATACTCACCGCAATTGTCTGTCTGGTTCAGGGGTTTACTGTCAGCGCGTCCAGCGGTCTTTACGGGATTTTGATGCACTTTGTCGCGACCGCCACGCTGGTGCTTGCAACGGGGATGATCTATTCGTACCGCAAAACGCGAAAGGGTGCTCTCGTTGCGCTCTCCGTCGGAGCGGTCGCCGAAATCGCCGTGATGCTCGGCGCGAACATACTCATCACGCCGCTGTTTATGGGAATTCCGAGATCGGAAGTGTTTCCGATGCTGCTCCCGATCATTTTGCCGTTTAACCTGATCAAATGCGCCATCAACTGCCCGATCACATTCTTTGTCTATAAGCCGATTTCCCGCCTGGTCAACTGTCGGGAAGCGAAATAATTTCCTCCGCGGTCTTTTCCGCCAATCGTTCAACACCCGAAAAGTCCATTGCCGTCTTATAAAACGCCTCGAGCTCATCGTGGCGTTTTTTGATTTTTTCAAGCCGCACACAGGCACATTCGAGCCGCTTTCGGATGGTGCCGTCGTAGACGGAGAACACCGTGCCGAAGTCGCGGTAAATCGGGCGCATATAAAACTTCTCGGCTTCAATTTCTTTTCCCTCGAGCGTTTTGTCGTGGAAAATATTTTTCGTGAGCAAAGCGATGCCGAGATCAGGAATCAACAGATGCTCGGTGTGTTCGGGACGCATCGGACAGCGGCAATAATAACAGTCGTACCCTTTTTCGAGGACGTTTTCGCCGATCAAACCGATCAAAACCTCGGCGGCGGTTCCGGCATTGTCCTCGATTAAAAACAACTTGTCGCACAACGCCGTGACAGTGCTTGCATAAAACAGCAATCCCGGCGGCGTGACGCCAGATAGAAATCGGTCGTTTCGTCTTCCCCGCTCCGTTCCCTTCGGCGTTAACTGGGCGCAAAATTTGTCGGCATATCGCCTGGTCTTTTTGATATCCAGCATCTTTACACCGTATTTTTGCTTGACGGCCGAAAAATCGCCTGCCGAGGCGATGTCCCGATAGACCATTGTATATTCCGAAGCGATCTCATTGAAAAGTTTTGTGATGGCCGTACCGTTTTTGCGCAGCTTTTCCCTGTCCCAATACTGCCCGATATCAATGAGATTTTCGATCACGCCGGCCGCTTGCGGTTTGACCGTATGAGGGGGCGTCGCATCGAGGATGATTGCGTTTTTCGGCGGACAGATGACGCCGTCAAGCGAGTCCGGATCGGACGAACAATGAATCAACTCACAATCGAACCCGCGCTCGCCCAAACGCTTTGCCACCGTTTTGCATAATGTCGATTTGCCCGTTCCCGGCCCGCCCCAAATCAGCTTCACATGCGGCAGCGCGTCAAGCCCGTACAACTGCGAAAAAAGCGAATAAAAACCCTCGCTGCTGTTTGCGGCAGCGAAAAAATCAAGGGATTTTGACATAAAATTTTCCTCCGTCATATGTATCGTTCATGGGCAATGCTCCTAATGCAATATATGCCCGGCGAAGGGAATTTGATTATCGTAAAATTTTTCAAAATATGGTCTCAATCACTTTATTGCACTCCTGCGGAGAATACCGCCAATTCGCAAGCCGCCCTTCGGTGATGTAATACTCGGTCGCGATGAAACTCTGCTCGTCGAAAAAACTGTCGACGATGATCAATTTGACCTTCATCTTTTCGGGGATGATATTTTTAATAAAAACACTGGCGGATTGCCCTGCCTTGGTGTTTTCTTTCTTTTCGGCGAGTCCGGCGAGATTCGGCGTGAGTTCGACAAAGATGCCGTAGTCCTCGATGGAGCGGATGATGCCCGAGACCGTCTGGCCGGGGCTGAACTTTTTCGCGTTCTGCTCCCAGGTGCCCAGCAGCTCCCGGTGGGTCAGGCACACCCTGCCCTCGTTGTCCGTGCCGCGCACCGCGACGTATAAATTGTCTCCGGATTTAATCCGGTCGGACGGGTGCGAAATGCGCGAGACCGAGATGCTGTCGATCGGCAGCAGCGCGACGATGCCGCAGCCGATGTCGCAAAACGAACCGAAATTCTCGTTGTGGGTGGCGGTCGCGGGGATGATGTCGCCGGGCTCAAGGCGGGATATGTACTCCCGCATACATTCCTCTTGCGCGCGCTTTCGGGACAGCACGGCCACCGCCCTGCCTTCGCGCTCGGCGAACCCCGTGACTTTGAAACAGACCGGCTTGTTGACCCGTGAGATGATTGCAATGTCCTTGACCTTGCCCTCCGCGATGCCCAGCGCCGCCTCCTCACGGTCAATGGCTCCCCGCATGCACCCCAGATCGACCGTCAAATTGTGGTCGCGGTCGCACATTACCGCGCGCGCCTCGATGGTGCGGTTGCCGCTGAGAGCCCATTCCAACCCGCTGCGCGAAAACAGCGCGGCGCGGTTTTGCGGCGTATTGATCAACTGTCCCTCAGGATAAAAATTCCTCATACTGTACACCTCCGTCATATTCTCAAGAAAATATATGACGGGATGTCCCTGCTCATAACCGATAAAAAGAAATGGCCGTCAAAAGCGGCCTATACAATGCTCTATTCGTTTGATTACAATCCGAGTTTTCGATAGACGGACTGGATAAATTCTATTTTGCCGTCGGAGTATGCGAATCGGTCTTCCGGATACCGCCGCGCGAGTTCGGCTTTCAATTCGGAATATGTTTCCGCCTCCTCCGGATGGGCGTTTAAATAATCGCGGAACCCGACACAGCGCTTGAAATCGACATTGTCCGGTTCGTAACAGTGGATATGGTGCAACGATATCCCGTTTTCCCCGCGCAGCATAAAAAAGTGGCGGTCGTTATCCGGCTCCCGCAGTCCGCCGTACTCGTATCCGGCGCGCTCCATCGCCTCGATATCCATCCCGGCAAACGATTTCAAGACGGCCGCCACGTCGAGGATCGGTTTCGCAGCGATGCCCCGTATGGCGGTGCTGCCGAAGTGCTGGATGTCGACGACATTGTCTTTCCACAACGCCTGAATCAAGGCCTTGGTTTTATTAAATTCTTCTGCCCATAACGGGTCATAGGGAAGCAATTTTACCTTATATTGATCAACGCCTCGCACATGATTCGCCTCCGGTTCATAGGTGTCCGTTCAGCCATTTCACCACGCCGTCGTCGTCGTTGACGCCGCAGATTTCGTCGGCGACCGCTTTGACCTCGGGTAGGGCGTTTTCCACCGCGACGCCGATACCCGCATTTTTCAACATTTCAATGTCGATGTCGGAGTCGCCGAACGCGACCGTTTGTCTCAAATCAATTCCCAATTTCCCGGCGATTTTTTTCAGCGCGTTCAATTTGTCGGCGTCCCTGTGCGTGATCAATGCCGCGTTCGGAGACGAAAACAGATTCATCTCCGGCCCGACACAGTCGGAGATATCATAACTCTCGTATTCGTCGAAAATCAGGCGGATGCGCTGGATGTCGCGTTCCGGCAGCTGTTTTAGCGTACAGGGAATCGATTCCCCTGTCTCAATCGTTTTCAAAGTCCCCTTGAAATAACTGTACGGCTCCAGATAAATGCCGCACGCCGCTTTGGGGTACCGCTCAAGCACTCTTTTAATCGTCCGCATGCCCGCCGAAAACGGAATCACGTTTTTTTCGATCAACTCGCCGCCGACATAAATCAGAGCGCCGTTATACAGCGCCAGCGCGTCGCACGGCAGGTCTTTTAAGAATAAACCCACTTTGCGCGGCGAACGGGCAGTGATGTAGGCGATTTTCATGCCCGCTTGTGCGCACCTCCGGATTGCATCGGCGCTTGCGTCGGAGATGGTTTTATCGGAGCGCAGCAGCGTGTCGTCGAGGTCGAAAACCAGCAGTTTACAATCCATATAAATTTAAAAGGTCTGTTCGTCCATCAGCTTGATGCGGCGCTCGTGGCGCTCGCCGCCGTCGAAGCCGGTGGTCAAAAATACTTTTACCATCTCGAACGCGTGCTCTTCGGTATTGGTCCCGCCGCCGATGCAGATGACGTTGGCGTCGTTGTGGCGGCGCGTCATCCGGGCGCTCTCCACGCTCTCGCAGTGCGCGGCGCGGATGCCTTTGAACCGGTTGGCGGCCATGCAGATGCCGATGCCGTTGGTGCAGATCAAAATCCCGCGGCCGCATTCGCCCGATAAAATTTTTTGCGCGACCAGTTTGGCATAGACGGGGTAATCAACCGATTCGGCGGAGTTGGTGCCGCAGTCGATGAAGTCATACCCGTTTTCTTTGAGCCATTTTTTAACGGCTTCTTTCATTTCGTATCCGCCGTGGTCCGATGCGATAGCGATCATTTTTTATTGTCTCCCTTCGCGTTCTCTTTCCGCCTGCGACATGCGGAGATAGACAGGTTTGATGTTTTCAAAATCAACGGGTTTTTCTTTTTGCGCGGCGGTTAAAATGCCGACGGCGATGATATGGCGCTTTTCCTCGGGCGCGAGAACGGCGTCCGGAATTTGCTCCGCGCAGAGTTTTGCACCGTCGCCGAATAACAATACCGGTTTCCCCGCGAGTTCATCGCGCAGCTGGACGATGGTCAATGCCCGGTCGGGCGTCAACCGCTGCGGCGTCAGCCGCTTTGAACCGTCGAAAAGCGCGTTATACACCTGCCCGCAGCGGGCGTCGAAGACCGGGCAGAGCAGCGTTTTTCCCCCCGCCCCGTTTTCTGCCAACGCCGCCAGCGACGACACCGGGATCACGCCGATGTCCGCGCCCATCGCAAGCCCTTTCGCCGTGCTGATCCCGATGCGCACCCCCGTAAACGAGCCGGGGCCGACCGTGACCGCAACTGCGCCGATCTGCTTCATCGTCAAACCGCACTCGGCAAGACATTCGGCGACCATCGGCATCAGGGTCTGGGAATGCGTCAGTCCGTTATTCGTAAATCTTGAAATCAACGTCTTGCCGTTTTCGCCGATCCCGACCGCCGCGGTGGAGGTGGAGGAGTCGATCGCAAGGATTTTCATGCTTTTTCCCCCTCCGAAAATTCAAAAATTCGTTCGTCGGGCGCCGCGCCCCGCGAGATGCGTATTTGATGGGACGGCGGCGGGATGAAATCGATGATGTTTTCGCTCCACTCGATCAGCGTCACCGAATCCGGCTGACCGGCGACATCGAAATAACCGGTGGAATAAAAGCCGTCGAAATCGTTGACGCGGTACATATCGAAATGGTTGACGACCAGCCGCCCCTCATACCGGTTCATGATCACAAAAGTCGGGCTGGTGACCGTCTCGGGGCAGCCGAGCGCTCTCGCAAGCGCCGAGGTAAAAGTGGTTTTGCCGCTGCCGAGATCACCGAAAAAAGCGATCACTTCGCCGCCGCGCAGTTCATCGGCGAACTCTTGCGCCAGCGCTTCGGTCTCTTTTTGATTTTTCGCCACAAATTTTCCGCGCAACCCCTCACCCGCCTTCGTTGGAATTTTACTATAACCAATGTCATTTTGTCAATGTGAAAAAAGCCGAGACCAAGCTATAAAAGCGCGGACGTTTTTAATATAAAACCCTCCCGCTCCAATCGGAGCGGGACAAGGCAAGAGCAAGCCGACGTCAGAAGTACAGGCATTTCAATCCACGCTCCCTGCAGGAGGGAGCGACATACAGCGCCCCGCGTTGTCCAACGCGCAGTCCATTTCAATCCACGCTCCCTGCAGGAGGGAGCGACGCGGCGTCCCCCGGCTCAGAATGACAAAACGAGGTATTTCAATCCACGCTCCCTGCAGGAGGGAGCGACTGCGAAACAGATATTTTTATATACCCATTTCGTCAAAACATGTAAATACTGCACAAACGCCTAAGCGAAAATCGTGCTGTATATCATTAAGATAACTTAAACGGTCGATAAAAGCAATGTTTTTCGGTGCGAATCCCCCGCTATTTTATGTGCGCTTCATTTTCGCACTCACACAATCATCGGATCTTGGGGATCATATGCCTTTTTTGCGCCGATGTGTTCGATTCTTGAAGCATAATTTTTTCCGAGGTTATAAAAACGTAAACTGTCCTTCTGCGGATCGATAACGCCAACCAATTTCGCTTTTATCCTACACAACTGGGCGGGATCCGAAAGGCATTCAAAAACGGAATTTTGAACCCGTTGTCCGTAATCCACGCAGATATCGGCAACTTTACGCAGTCGTTTTCGACCCGCAGCGGTTTCGGTATTGACGTCATATGTAATTAAAATGAGCATAATACGACCGTCCTTTCGTAAAAGCAGAATGGTTTTCCCGAGTTTTTCACGAAAACAATCATTTCCATATAAACGGCGGGTAATCATCGATGTCACCGCGCAAAAATCTGGCGAGAAGCATCGCCTGAATATGCGGCATCAGACCCCACGCCGCTTTTTCGCCGAGGTAAGGGTGAATCAATTCTTCTTGCTTTTTCCTCTGCCACGCGGTGAGAAAATCTTTTCGCGCGTCATCGGTCAAAAGCACTGCGCCGTCGTTTTCTTTCAAAAACGATTTGTAAGATACCATTTTCATATTAATCAGGGATAATATAAAACGGTCGACAAACGCCGCTCGGAATTCCTCCGCCAAATCTAACGAAAGTGAGCATCTGCCGGGACGTTCGGTATGGAAAATCCCGATGTAAGGATCCAGCCCCACCGCCTCAAGCGCGTTTGTACACATCGATGTCAGCAGAGAATACCCGAAAGACAACATGGCGTTCACCGGATCCATCGGCGGTCTGCGGCTTCTCCCGTTATATTGGAAATCATCCTTCTGTTGTAAAATCAACTGGTCGAACACCGAAAAATACTGATTCGCGCTCTCCCCTTCCAGACCGCGCAGCGAGGCGAAATCAACGGCTTTGTACGCTCTTAAGGAGTTGTTTTTCAAAAAAGCGGCCTTTTCGGAAATTGCCGTGGCATCCAGCCGAATTTCATGATCACTGACTGCTCGGCGCAATACCGCGGCGCTGTTCGTCAGCTTGGCGGAAATGATGTTTTTGGCGATATGAAAAGCATCCGTTTTTTCGTTGAAGCAGGCGTGCTGCGCCATCCGAAGCAGAACATTCCCATATTGTTTTCCGACTACACGTGCCAAGAATCTGCCGTTCGTTCTCATAAAGACGAGCGGTTTGTTCATTTCGGCGCATTTTCCCATCAGCGCCGGGCTTGCTCCTGTATAACCGAATGTGACGATCCCCTCAAGCGTGTGAAGCGGAAAACGGCCTCTCGTCTCCTCTCCAGATAAAATCACCACATTCTCGCCGTCCAACGAGAGATAGGCGTCTTCGGAGGTGACATACAGCGTATTCAACAGTTTTTTCAAGTCATCTCCCCCGTTCCGAGGTTTTCGGCATTGTAAGTTTTCGCGGAACAAGTTTTGGCGAGCCGCGGAAGGCAGAGGTCTTTCAACGAGCAGGCGTTGCAGCTCTTTGATGGTCTCGGGCAAGGGGTATATCCCCGTTTGAAATATTCGTGCATTTCTTTAAAGCACGACCGCACTTTTTCTTTCAGCTCACCGGTCAGTTCGACTCTTAAGCGGTGCCTGGTCTCGCCGTAATACACCGCCCCGCACGGTATCTCGCAGACCAGCATCTCTTCAAGGCAGATCGCTTGCGCGGCGAGCTGAAGGATGTCAATATCGGTGTCTTTGGGCTTGCCGCGCTTATATTCGACTGGATAGACCTCGAAAGCCCCCGGTTTTCCGTGGAGTGTAATCCCGTTTTCGCACCGGCGGAATTCCACGATATCGCATGCGCCGTTCGCCCCGAGCGTACGCGAAAACACCGGCATCCCGCGGGAGATGATCACATCTCCCCGGGATTCGGTGCGGTAATTGTCATGGGCGTTTTGGTGCAGCAACTCGCCCTCGGCCGTCCGCAGGTTTTCGCCCCATTGCTGTTCGATGTGGATCAGCGCCCACTGGCGGCGGCAGAAAGCGAAGTGTTGAACGCCGGAGAGCTGCAAGAAGTCGTCTTCGTTATATGCCATCTATGATTTCCGGCGTTAATCCGGATAACTCTTCGATTTTGACAGTATAATCGCCGAACGAATTCGGGATTTCGATTCCCTCTTTCAAGATTGCGTTGATCGATTGATGGACTTTCGCGGAGGAATATTGCCCGTCGCGGCAGTTATGTTGCCACCAATAGAGCTTGCAGACCTCCATCGAGCCCTCGGGTCGCGCCGAAGAAGCGTCGTTGACAAACAGTGTGCGCAGACACTCCTTGAGCGTTTTTGCGTCCTCGTCGTCGAAACCGGTCTTTTCCGCCAGCTGGACATTGACCGAGCCCTTAATTTTATAAAGCCCGAAGTCGATAAAGGGTTTATTTCCCATGGTATCGCGTCCTTTTTTTCCTTCTGACTCACTGTTCACACTTTTCGTGATTTTCATATCTTGAATCACGATTGGAGAGACGCTTATTCCCTGATGGATTGTCACAGGCCCACGCACACCGACAGAAACCCCTTTACCTTTATCTTTTTCGGTTTCTCCTGTTTTTTTATTTTTCTTTTCAACGCTGAACGGAAAGACTTGGCCGAAAGTTCTTACGTCTATCCACAACCCACATGCGATTTCAGCACATTTTTCTTTATCCAATTTTGCCCCTTTTTTAATCTCTATGTTGAGTGTTTCGTTTCTTTCGGCACGTTCTTTTAAACTTTTACATTTATCATCAACACGATCTTCCGACTGCACAAAAATCGGTTTTCCAAGTTCTTGCATACGGTTTCGAATTTTTCGTTTGATGCAGACATCCGATATTTCGCCGTAACCTCCGTAATTGATACGCGGGCGATTACCATCGAGCGGATCGCCGTTGGGATTGGCGTTCGTCGCCGAGACGAACAGAACGAAATCGATTTTGTTTTTAATTGACATGATGTTTTCCTCCTCATTTTTTTCAGTATAGAACCAAGAATTCAATCCTCGTTGTCTTCGTCATCCTTGTCATCTTCATTGTCTTCGTTACCCTCGTTATCTTCGTCATCTTCGTCATCTTCGTCATCTTCGTCATCTTCATTGTCTTCGTTACCCTCGTTGTCTTCGTTACCCTCGTTGTTTTCGTTGTCTTCGTTGTCTTTTTTTAATGTTTTATTTGGAACCTTTTCTGAATTGGTTGGATTTTTGTTCAGTTCGATTTTTTGCAAGTAATAACCAAGAAGATAGATTTCATCTAGTGGTCTGTTTAATTTATCTTCATCTTCATCCCTGAATTTGGAAACTATTTCTTTGATAATTTTTTCGTAGTGCAATCTTGTTCCATATCTTAATTTCGCATAATATGGATTTAAAGATCTTTTTAATAATTCCCAACTGTAAAAGGGGTGGCGCACGAATGCTGACCAGATTTTAACGGCATTTGTTTGTCGTTGCTTTTTTTCCTTTTTCGTGTAAGTACGATATTCCGCTTCCTCTGCGACCGCCAGCAACCTGCCAAACAAATAACTCCGCTCTGTTTTATTATAATCAAGTTGCAAAGTCTCTTCATCTCCTTTACTTTTATCGTTTCGATATTTTCGCAATAACGCGCAAGTTATCGAAAGAACTCTATTGTGATTTTTGCGGTGATATGCTTGCGGCATTGAAGCGCGGTGAACCAGCGCGCGCACGATGTCATACGGCACCGGCTGCTCGTCGATCACGCAGTGCAAAAGCCGCTGCGCCTGCTCGCGCACCACCTTGTCGTCGGACTTCAGCAACCCGCCCTGTTCGGTTCCGAACGCCGCGTTGACGATGGATTTGGCGCCCGGCGTGTAAATTTCAAAGTACGGTTTTTTTTCGGGGGTAAACCGCGTCCGGTACCAGCAGCAACTTTTGTACCAGTTTTGCAGCCGGTCGAGGAAATCCGACGATTTCAACTCGTTGTAATAGGTGACCGACAGCCGCCCGGTCGTCGCCGCGTCGAGCGAGATCAACACGACGTCCTCGTTATCCCCCAAATCCTCGCGGTATCCGGCTAACGCTTTTTCGATTTTCTTTTGATATTCCGGCATCGTCAGCGGAGCGGTCTGCGGATCGTCCTCGACGCCCTCGTCCATGCTTCCGGGATCCGGCTTCGGCACTTCCTTGCCCTTGGGGTTAAAACAGATAAAAGTCCTACCGCCGTAATTCGCGCCTTGATTTTCCACCAGCCAGCGCAGCGCGGCGTGGGCTTTCTGCGTAGTTTCCAAACCCACCGAATAGGCCTGCTCCGGGGTGTCGAACCGACCGCGATAAGTGAAATTTTCACTGTCGTTCGCCGAAATCAAAATGGCTCCGTAAGTATTTCGGATGGTTCCCTTCGGATGCTTTTTAGCCGGAGTCGCAAGTTCGCCTTTGACATAGCATACGGTTTTTTCGATGTGATCCGCCTGCGCAAAACGATAATCCCGATAAGCTTCAAAAAGCGTTTCGTCGATCCAAGCCGCCCCGCCGGTATATCCGGCTTTCAGTACCCGCCAACGCACCAAACATTTTTCGTATTCCGCCCCGTTGATCTTATCCGCGCGCAGCTTGCCGGTTTCATCGACCGTTATGATCTTCGCAGCCGTCAGATCGGAAATCATCGTCCCGCCGAGACAATACCGGTAAACCGCCCAAACGATATAATGCGATTGCGGAGATTGCGCCCACGCGGCCAATTCTTGCAAATACTTCTCATATTTCTCATGATACGCTTTGCAACCGGAATAGGTCTCGTTTCCCAATGCGATATATTGCAATTGATCGCACAAAGGGTGGGCGGCGGTATTGCTGCTCCGGCTTCCTGAATCCTCAGTTGCGGGAATCAAGGTTCTCTCGTCCTCTTTTGAAACCCGCGCGGCGCCGTAAAACCGCCCTTCCTCGGTCAGCGTGACCTCGATCTGCGCCTTCTGCGTGATGAAGAACATCGGCGCGAGGGGCTCTTTGCCTTCGACGATTTTCCCGACCATATGGGCGTTGTTTTCATAGGTCTCAAGACATCTCTGCATCCAGCCCATCTCAATTCGCCTCCCCTGTCTCGGACAGCGGGGTAAAATTCCCGCATTCTTCTCCGAACGGTTTGATTTCCATCTCCCTGGCAGGCCTGACGACCGGACAGTCCTGCGGTTTGACAAATTCGATCACGCCGTCTCTCATCACCGGATACCAGAACCGTACGGTCATCTGACCCGCAGTTTTTTCGTCATAGGCCTCGTCGGCATAGGTGATGCCGTGGTACGTCAGGCCGAAAGACATTTCGGGCTTGCCCTGATAATAACTTTCGCCGCTTCCGAATTCGCACGGTTCGACATACCCCTGACACTCCCGGCTGCCCAAGAACACATCCCGGTTTCCCCCTTTTTCGATTTTGCGTTTTGCGACGTTGTGGTGCTTGTTTTCATCGCGGTCGGCCGCCAGTTCCGGGCGGTTCTCGTTCCAGACGAAATGCGCCCTGACCTGGTAGCGGCAGTCCTTGAGATAGGTGTAATACGACAGGTCGTTTCCGCCGTTATACTTGATCGGCCGGATTCCCTTGGTCTCGGTCTGGATCTTGTTCATGATCCGAACCGCGTCGATTACCCATGTAAAAGTGGGTTTCCAATAGACCGAGTGAAGAATCCCCTTCAACGCCTCGTAAGTCGGCACTTGATAAGAACACTTCTCGCCCCCGACGCGGGTGATCGGATCGGAAAACAGCGCCCAGTCGCCGTACGCCTCAAACGTCACGATGTTGTCATGCATCCGCTCAACTCCTTTCCGTTATAAT
Source organism: uncultured Eubacteriales bacterium (assembly GCA_964587625.1). GTDB lineage: Bacteria > Bacillota > Clostridia > Oscillospirales > JAKOTC01 > DAOPZJ01. The sequence goes on along the minus strand of CAZPLU010000003.1, from coordinate 24,460 downwards.
CATATCAATACCGACGCCGGTGTCCCGGTTGTAAAACCCCGGCAAAACGGTGATGAACGGTTTACCCTGAGCGGCATGCAGACCGCCCGCCTCTCCCAATTCTCTCAATTGGTACACGTAGAGCGCGACGGTGTAGGGCTTGGCTTTTTCCAACAACGCTTTCAGGAATTTTAAATCATGTTCCGCCCGTTCGGAATATAAGTCGGCAATCAGTTTTTCGGCTTCTGCGTTATACGGCACGATCACGTCGGTCGTCGCCTCGCCAAAGACCTCGAATTCTTCTCCGGCGGTCTTAAAGGCCTGTTTTAAAAATTTACAAACCGAGTTTTTCGCCTGCCGGACGGATTCCTCGTTTTTAGACAGCATTTCAAACAGGGTCTCTCTGTCTTTCACGGGATAATCGAACGCGCCGACTTTTTGTCCGGCATACAGGCAGTGATAATAATAATCGACGGATTCCCTTGACAGCAGATGGTTGCCGTATTGCTCCGGCAGCTTCTCGACGGTGTTCAGCGTATTCCTCATCGCGTCCTGAGCGCGCTTGATTTCCGCCAGCGGGCCCAAGTTTTCTTCGCTGAGATTGATCAAATAAACGTCGCACAGGTATTTATATTCCCAGCTTCTGTTGCAACGTCCGATTGTTTGTACCAAGTTGTCCAGTCCTGCCATCAATCGGATTACGCATTGGAACGAAAAATCGACGCCGGCCTCGACCAGTTGGGTGGCGACGCAGACGACCCGTTTTTTACGGAGATTTGCGTTGATCCGCATCAGGGTGTCCCGGCGGTGCTGCGGGCACATCCCCGCCGAAAGGTGGAACAATAAAAATTGATTTTCATCGTTCTTGTTCATCATTTTTAACAATTTAAACAGTGTTTGCGCCTGTCTTTTGGTGTTGCAAACCAGCAATAAACTGTCGCGTCCCTGCATGGCGTCAAACGCGAATTCGGCGATTTGGTCTGCGGTATATCCTTCGGGTCTATATTTATTTGTCACCCGCACCCGTTCGAAAATCTTCCATAATTCCGGATCATACGAGACGATGTCCGTAGGTTCTGCCAACCGTAGCGGGTGCTGTGTTTCGTTGAAACAGGGTTGAGTCGCCGAACACATCACCACGGTCGCCCCGCAGACGCCGGATAAAAAAATTCAGCGCCTCGTTGGTCATGGAAATCAACTTTTGCGGCAATGCCTGAACTTCGTCGAGGATCAGCACGCTGCCGCACAGCGCGTGCATCCTCCGCACGCAGCTTGTCCTCGCGTCGAACAGCGTGTTCAACAGCTGCACGGTGGTCGTAATGATGATCGGCGCGTTCCAGTTTTCGCACAGCAACTCTCTGCGCCGCTTCTCTTGTTCGAGCAACTCATCTTGTCCGGGATCATCTTCATTTATGAGATTGGAATGGTGTTCCAATATCATCCCATCGTTGCCGACGTATTTTCGAATGACATCGGCGTTTTGGTCGAGAATGCTCAAAAGCGGCGCAACGTAAAAAATACGTTTAATTTGTCGGGATTCCGAACCCCGCGCAAGCGCAAACCGCAGCGCCGACAGGGTCTTGCCCGAGCCGGTCGGCACCGTCAAGCGGTAGACGCCGTTTTGGGCGGGGAAATCCCTGCACGTTTGCGATATTTTTTGGCGCGCCTCATAAATGCTTTCATTCCCCTCCGGTTTAAATTGCGACAGCTTGTCCTCCAGCCGTTCGAGTGCGGATGTCCAAACCGGGCGCGGATCTTCGGGCAATTCCGGCTGTCTTTCCCCCAGATCGAATTCCGCGGCGTCCCGCCGGTCCGCGTCGATCAGCGCCGATAAAATCATCCGCGCCAGCATTCCGGCTTGAAAACCCAGCGCGGATTTTTTGATGCCCGGCATCCCAATGACCTTTTTCCAACAGAGTTGTACTTCCAGGCACGCCTGCTCGAAAAGCGTTCTGATTTCCGTCTCATCGGCGCATTCCTTTTGGAAGTTTTCAATCGCCTCGCCGTAGGCGATCTCGTCTCTGTCCTTTTCGAGCCGGTGCAAAAAGCCGTCCCGCCCCTCCTGGGAGATACAGTCGAACAGCCCGTGGTGCGCGCCGACGGCATAAGCGATGAGCTCGCAAGTCGCGTCCGTGAGTGAATCACCCTTGCCGTGAAACAGCAGAAACAACCAGATCACACCGGCGAAGGTATGATTGACGCTGCCGCGCCTGACGTTTTCGCCGGCGGCGCTCCGCCGTATGTAGTCGGCGAATTTTTCAATTGTCTTCCCGATGTCATGCAGCAAACCGATCAAATAACCGAGAGACGACAGTCCGATCCCTTCGAGGTTTTTTGCGCAGTATGCGGCGACTTTGCGCGCATGCTCGGCGACGGTCTGGATGATTTCAACGCCGTTTTCAAATCGGATATGCGCCGGATGCGGTTTCATAATAAATCCCCCTTGCAAATATTCTATTTTAGGCCAAAAAATCCTTTTCCGTCTCTATTTTATTTTTCATCATATCATTACCGCTGTCCGATAAACGTCTCTTTTCTCCCTTCAACAATACCCATTAACAGGATTGTACCACATATTGTATCCAATTACAAGAAAACGTTTTACTGCTTAAGGAACCTCTCTCGTATGAACCCGCCCACTGCAGGCATCCACACCAATTCGGCACTTCATACCGAAACGCCACTCATTGCCCTTTTTCGTCGGACGCATCTCGGGGTCGCGTGCTTTTTCCGTATTCTTCGTGGAACTGGGCGCGTTGATAATGGTGGCGTTTACGATCGTGCCGCCCTTCATCATGTGTCCGGTGTTTAACATGCGCGGTTGCTGGCATCGAAGAACAGCTTGTTCAGACCGTTTTCCTCCAGCAGTCATGTGGGAAGCGTGAATTTTAATCAGAAGTTCCTTAAAAAAACAAAACCGGCAGTCGGAGAAATCCGGCCGCCGGCGGGTTTTGAATATCATGTAATGTTATATATACTGTTTTGCGTGCTCGGGCAATTCGTTGATATCCATCGATACCGTGAAGTATACCTTGACCTCGTGGGGACCGGTGAGCTTTGCGACTTTTTCGAAGAATTTTTCCATCGCCTGGTAATCGCGCGGACAGATTTTAAAGAGCCCATCCACATAGACGTCTGTGATGTCGTAATTTCCGGCCGTCAGACCCGCAAGGAATCCGTACAATTCGCCGTATCCGTCTATCCGGTATTCCTCGATATCGATCAGTTTTACCGAAAGTGAGAGATCATAGCGAAGTTTCATGCCTTTCTCGATGCATACGACATTGCCTTTGCTCTCTTTTGCGGCACTGTTGACGCCTTCGATCAAAAGTTTGGTTTTGCCCGAACCCTTTTTTCCGACGATCAGTTTCAACATTGGCGTTACCTCCATTTAATTATTTTGCGGGTTTGCCCAATAAGCTAAGCATGTTCTTTTTGTAAAATTCCACACCCGGTTGGTCAAACGGGTTGACACCGAGCAGATATCCCGAGAGCCCGCAGGCCTTTTGAAAAAAATAGACCATATAGCCGAAATTCGCGGCATCGATTTTATCGCACTCGAGCAGCACGCAGGGCACGCCGCCGTCGTTGTGCGCCGCCAAAGTGCCCTCCATCGCCATGCGGTTGACATAGGACACCCCTTTGCCCTCGAGATAGTTCAAACCATCGGCGTCCCCCTCGCAATAGCCGATGAGGTATTCGGATTTCGGCTGCGAAAACCAGACAACCGTCTCAAACAGGTCTCTGCGACCCTGCTGGATGTATTGACCCATCGAGTGCAGGTCGGTGGAAAAAACAGCGCTTGCGGGGAAAATGCCCTTGTTGTCCTTGCCTTCGCTCTCGCCGAAAAGCTGCTTGAACCACTCGCCCATCATCGCAAAATCCGGTTCGAATCCGACCAGGATCTCGGTGGTGAAGCCCTTGCGGCAGAGCATGTTGCGGATCGCCGCATATTTGAGACAGGGGTTCGACTCGAGATTCGGTTCGGAGAGTTCTTTTTTGGCACCGACCGCACCGCGCATCACCGCGTCGATGTCGATGCCGGCGACCGCCATCGGAAGCAGCCCGGGAGCCGTCAGCACGGAATAACGTCCGCCGATGTCGTCCGGGATCACAAATGTCTCGTAGCCCTCTTGATCGGCAAGCGCTTTTAAGCTTCCCCGCAGTTGATCGGTGGTGACAAATATCCGCTCTTTTGCGTTTGCCCCGTATTTCTTTTTCATCAAATCCGCAAACGCCCGAAACGCGATGGCCGGCTCGATCGTCGTGCCCGATTTCGAGACAACATTGACACAGAGCTCTCTGTCCGCGCAATAATTCAAGAGTTCGTTGAGGTAGTCCGAACTGATGTTGCAACCGGCAAAAAAAATTTGCGGCATATCTTTGCTGAATAAATTGTATTGGCTGCCGCGCAGCAGCTCGACGGCCGCTTTCGCGCCCAAATAAGATCCGCCGATGCCGATGACGACCAAAACACCGGACATTGCGCGAATGCGCTTTGCCGCCGTTTTGATGCGTTCAAATTCGGTTATATTATCGTTCCCGGGCAAATCCAGCCAGCCCAAATAATCGCTGCCCGGACCTTTTCGGGACATTAAAAGCCGGTGTGCCGACTCGGCTTGGTCGGCCATTTCGGCATATTCGCGCGCTTTGATAAAATTCGTTAAAAACCGTTCGTCCAGTTTGACAGACACCTGATAACCACCTTTGTAAATTTTCCTTATCGGTGAATCTCGGGCGAAATGAAGATAGAATGGCGCGCGCCCAAGCAGGATTTTGTACCATTTACAGAATCGAATATCGCTGTTTCAAGAGACATTCGCCCGCCATGCAGAAGATTCATTCTGCAACTTTATGATACCATAGTCCTGTGAGGAATTCAAGTAAAATATGCCTGTCTTGGGATTACTCCGTAAAATATTTGTCAGCCGATTCCAATCCGTTTTCCCTTGTCTCGGTTTTATTTCGATCCGACCGAAGCGCAGTGTTTCAACAACAAGACAAACGCCCTCCAAAAAGTCAAGCGGTCGATCGACTTCGATGCCACAAGCGGATATTCGCCCACCTGCTCTCCGTTCTGGGCGCTGATGACAACCCGCCCCACCGTTTCGCCTTCTTTAAGCGGCGCAGTCAGTTGTTCGGGCACTTCAGTTGTATAGACCAGATTTTTTTCACCCCCCTTTTGAAGCAGGATGTTCGGAATATCACCTGCCGATATCACGATTTCCGAGATGGTGCCGCGTTTGACGCTCAGCACGATTTCCTCGGGCGGCGGCGCGGGCGTCAAAACGACATAGTTTGCATAACCGAAGTCGAGGAGCGTCCGCGCGGCCGAAAACCGTTCGTCGCCGGAAGTCGATCCGAATACCGACGCCACCAGTTTCAAGCCGTCTCGCTCCGCGGTCGCCGTCAGGCAATGTCCCGCCTTGTCGGTCGTGCCGGTTTTTAATCCGGTGATACCCTTATAAAACCGCACCAGCCGATTGGTGTTGACCAACCCGGTCTTTCCGTCGCGCAGCGTATCCATCCAGATCGTGGAATAGTTGATGATGAGCGGATGCTTGATCAGCTCAGAAGCGGCTTTTACCGTATCGCGCGCCGAGGTGTAGTGATTATCCTCATCTAAGCCGCTGGCGTTCATATAGTTTGTGTTCACCATATCGAGTTCCGCCGCCCGTGCGTTCATCATGCGCACAAAGGCGTCCTCGGAACCGGCGATAAACTCCGCAAGCGCAACCGTGGCGTCGTTCGCGCTGCCCACCGCAACGGCTTTCAGCAGGTCATTCACCGACATCACCTCCCCGACTTCAAGCCAAATCTGGGAGCCGCCCATGCTCGCGGCATGCTCGCTGGCGGCCACTTGATCGTCGAGTCGGATCTCGCCGCGCTCAATCGCCTCCATCACCAGCAAAAGCGACATGATCTTTGTCACCGAAGCCGGCGCAACCCGCTCATCGGCGTTTTTTTCAAAAATAACCTTCCCGGTCGTCGGCTCGATCAAAATCGCATACGGCGCTTTTATCGTCTGCGCATCGAGTACAGCGTCCGGCCTTGTCGCCGTGACGACCACATCGTCGGGGATTTCGTCTTCGGGCATGGCGTCCGCACCGAGAGAAAACATCAAGCAAGCGGATAATAATATCGCCGTCACGACGGCGGAAATTTTTTTACTGCGCTTCATCATGATCACCTCGATGAATTTTATGCCGCTATTGCCCCAAAAAGCCCAAAGTGATATAATTTAATGGCGTAAACCGTGATTTTTCCGTTCAAGGAGATTGTATATGCCGTTCAGCGAAAATACCGTCCGATTTTTGATTGAAAACAGGATCGAGAACAGCCGCGACTGGTTTAAAGCCCACAAAGAGGACTACCGCCGTTTCGTGGTACAACCGATGGCCGAGCTTGTGACCGCGCTCGCGCCGTCGATGCTTGAGATCGACCCGCTGTTCGACTGCGAGCCGAAAATCAATCGCGCCATCTCGCGCATCTACCGGGACACGCGTTTTTCCAAAGACAAGACGATTTTCCGAGACGTCGTCTGGTGTCTGTTTATCCGCGACAAGAAGTTGTTTTTCGGGCTCCCGGGCTTTTTTTTCGAACTCTCGCCCCGGGGCTTCCGGTACGGTTGCGGATTTTACTGCGCCGAGCGCGCGACGATGGTAAATCTGCGGCAGATGGCATTGAACGGCGATCCGGTTTTTCAAAAAGCAAAGACGGTCTTTGAGTCGCAGCGTATTTTCACGCTTGAGGGAGACCGTTATAAAAAAACCCGTTTTCCCGAACAGCCCGAGGAGCTTCGCAAGTGGCTTGATTTGAAGGACATCTGCTTTATCCGCGACCACCATGATGCGGATTTCGATTTATTGTACAGCGACGCGCTTACTCAAAAAGTAGCCGACGAATTGAAGCTGCTCGCGCCGGAATACCGACTGATGTTAGCCGCGGCAATGGGAGGAAACGGCCGATAGGTAACGAAAAGAATTGCCTTTCCGGGATCCCGCGACTGCGGCTCGGATTCCCGGGCCTCATCCGATGACGGGCAAAAATTTTATCGGCTTTACGTTTGATTGCATTATATCCCACTTTTTGTCGTTTTTCCTTTTTATTGTTGACAGGTCTTTGTGAATGGGTTATAATCGATACAAGCATTTGCGTATGATAAAATTTGAATTGAGTATGCGTAATGCACCTTAAAAATCCCTGTCTTAAAAGCGTGTACGGGCGCGGGAAACAGCCGTAAATACAAAAAAGGAGAAAGGTTATGAGAAGTTTCACTACATTGGATCTGCAGTATGCGCATCGGTTTTATGGGTTCAAAGGCGAAGCGCAGTATTTGCACGGACATACGGGAATATTGACGATCGAGGTGGAAGACACGGTCAACATGGGCGTCAATATGGTGTTCCCGTGTAACGAAATCAATAAGACGGCTTGGAAGGTTTTGCAAAACTTCGATCATGCGCTTATTTTAAGGGAAGACGACCCGTTGCTTCCGGCGATTCTCAGCGTTTACGAAGCACAGGGCATCAAAAACGGCGCGCCGACCAACAAGCAAAAAGGTCCGGCTTTTAAGACGGAACTTGCCACGGCCTATCCGGAATGTCGTCTGGTCGTCACAAAAGAGACGATGACCGTTGAGGGCATGATCAAAATCGTATACGATTTGCTGAAGGATGAGTTGAACATCGTAAAACTCACGTTTACCAGCGGCGTGAACGGCGCCTCCGAAGAGTACACCCCCAAACAGGATATCGACCGTTGCCCGTTGTGCGGGATTGCCCTCGATGAGAACGGCGTGTGTCCCAAGTGCGGATATAAAAAATAGAATCGTTCGCTTGCCGTTTTGGCATGATGGCGAGGCGCTCTGTTAGCAAAAACAGAGCGCCTCGCTCGTTTTCGCGCTGGATCGTCCGCGCCCGAACGGGCGCGGCGTTCCGGTTGCATGGCTTTTATTGAAATCGTTACGCGTTTTATCGAATATCGACAGCGGGAATCTCCATAATGCGGCCGGTGTTCATCGAGTCGTCGGCGCGGAAGACGGTCAGATGGCCGTAAACCGAATCGGCGATGCCGGTGCAGGACAAAGAGGGAACGCCGCTTTGAATGTATTCCACAAAGTCCGCGACGAGGCGCCGGTCGCCGCCGCCGTGGCCGCCGGTGACGCCCGTGGTGTCGCCGTCCGTGTTCAAGTCGACGGTCTCCTCCGCATATTCGCAGCCGGGCCGGGGATCGATTTTCCGGACGACAAAGCGGGCGTCCTCCGAAATGCCCCAGATCTCCCCTTTCGTGCCGATCAGATGGATGGAGCGCTGCGGTTTCGCCGCGCCGCCGATCATGTTGTGGGAGGCCGTCGCGCCGTTTTGAAAGCGGATGTTCACGGTCTGGTGATCCACCGTCTCGTTGTCGCAGCGGTAGACGCAGCGGCCGTAAACGCTGTCGGTTTTCAGCGTGGCTTCCTTGTCGGCCAACGCGGGATTTTCGAGGTGCTCGAGGTTGTCCCAGACATAAAACGACCAGCGGTCGGGATGGTCGAGGTAGTGCTTGCGGGCGGAATAGAGGCATTCGGCTTCCACCTCCGGCGGGCAATCGGCGAGGCAACGGGTTCCGGCACCGGCGGGGGCTTTTTCGGGTTTGAACTGGAAGTTGGAACCGAAACTCGAAACGGCGGCGGGCGGAATTCCTCCCATCATCCACATGATCATGTCGATGTCGTGGCAGCACTTGGCCAGCAGCATGGAGTTGTGCCCCGCCTGCGCGCTGTTGCGCCACTTGCCCCGGACATAGCCCACCGCGATGTGGTGATAGGAGACATGCTCCGTCGTCTCGATTGCGATGAGCTCGCCGATCTCCCCCGAGGCGGCGCGTTTTTTGACCTCGACATAAAAAGGCGCATAACGCATCACGTGGCAGATCATCACGCGGCGGTCGTTTTCGCGCGCGCAGCGCACCAGCTCCCACATCTCATTTTCATGGACCGCAAAGGGCTTTTCGAGCAGCATATGGTAACCCGCTTTTAACAGCGGAATCGAGGTGGCGACGTGTTGTTGATCCATTGTGCCGTTGATCGCCGCGTCGGCGAAACGGGGGACGGCGGCAAGGGCTTGCGCCGATTCAAAGAGCGCCCCATCGGGCAGATTGTAGAGTTTTTGCACTTGAGCGCGGCGCAGCGGATTCGGGTCGGCGACGCCGACGATTTTCAGTTGATCCGAGGAGTGCAGCGCGAAGGACGCATAAGCGAGCGAGCGGTGGCCCGCTCCGACGATAACGGCGCTGAGGGGCTGTCCGCGTACGGATTCGTGGAACATAAAATTTCCTCTTCTTTTTTATCGTGAATGGAGCGCCGATTCGATTCGGCGACCCTTTGATATTATATAATAAAAATTTTTCAAGCACAATCGGAAAACGAAGATTCAAAATATGTCTTGTCAGGACAATGCTTGCATATCATTACGGAAAAGGCCGCCATATAGACACCGAAACAACGGCCGCGGCCGCTCTCCGAAAATTCCCCGAAACGCGTTCGATTTGGAAAGGAAGATGGGTCATGCGAAAAAAGTTCAGAATCAAAGTTTTTGTTTCCCTGCTCATGGCCGCTGTTTTTTTACTCTCATCGTGCGGCGGCGTCAACACGAGCGACGCTTCCGAGACGGCTCCGGACGAAAATCCGCCCAGGACGGGTTTTGCTTTTGTCCCCCTTGACATCGTCGCGTTTATCGGCGAAAACGTCGCGTCCGGCATCGCAAGTTCGGCGGGCAGCGAGGGTTTCGGCTGGGTTTTGAATTTGGTCGGTCTCGGCGACCCAGTCGCGGATCAGACAATCAAAATGCTGGAGCAGATCAATTCCCAGATCATCGAATTGAAAGATAAAATCACGGCGTTGCAACAGCAGTTGAATTATGTGGATTACAACACGCTCGCCGGTCCGCTTCAAAACACGGTGAGCGCGATCCTCGCCGCCAACCAGTTGCTGATCTCTCTCTCTAAATTGCCCCCCGTCACCGAAAACACCACCGAGGCCGAAAAGGAGAGCCGCCAAACGCAAATAGACAACATCTGCACCATAATCAGCGGATCAGGCGGTATCCTCGCCAATAAAAACGCCATCAGCAACGCCATGCTCGGAACCGGCGCCGCGGGCGGCGGTATGATCGTCAAATGGAGCAAAGCGGTGGTCGGACGTCAGCGCTTTTTCAACAAAGAGTCGTCCGACGCGCAAAAAGCCATGTACGATTTTTGGTTCGGTCTTCAAGCGATTCAAGAGCAACTGATCGTCGATTATATGCATTATATGGAATACCCGCAGCAGACGATCGAGGATGAATTCGTCGCGTATAACACAACCAGAAACGCGCAGAGGGCCTTGCTCCCCTGGGAACTGCCCACCGGAGAAAAAGTCCCGGAAGAACTGATACTTGTTCCGTTCGAAAACAGCGCCCTTATGATCGACACTTCCACTTTTGCAACCAGGGGCAAAATGAAATATGTCGACGCGCTTACGGCGCTCGATGAAATCAACCGCAATTCCCCTTATGAAAACTGGGAAATGCCCCTTTCGACCGCCATTACAAAATTTTCTTCGGACGAAGTCGAGGCGATGTTCAAAGATGCCCCGAAAACTGTTTATACCTGGGCGGTCAGTCAGGGGTGGAATTCATTCCCCGATAACGCCTCCGCAAAATTCAGTTTTTGGACGGACAGACGGGACGATAATCCATCGGATCGGATCATTTATTTGTATGACAAAAACCACGCAGGGCTGGATTTGGCTCTCAATTACGAACAATATCATCTGCTTCCGATGCGTAAATTGCCCATACGAGACAACGTCAAGCATCAAGGCGAATTTTATTTCTACACATAATGAACACGCGGCGCTTCACCCGGCAGATGATGACGCCGTAACAATAATGCCTTTGCCAAACGGTTTTAACGTGCCGATTTTAACATGCCGAAAAGAACGGCTTTGTCACCCGTTCTTTTCGGCGTTTTTGCTCCTTCCGGCTCTTCCGGCCTCTGTTAGTTTTTTCACAAAAAGGTGTTGACAGATTCTTTTTTTTATGTTATGATGCTGTGTAATTGAACAGCCGCGAAACCGTTGAGCGAGAGAAGTAGCCGCTGTTGCCGAAATTCAGAGAGTCGTCGGTCGGTGCGAGACGGCATGAGGCACACAGGCGAATGGCCTCGCGAGGGCAGCCCGAAATGAAAAAAGTAGGCGCTGACGCGAATGCAGCGTTATTGCATGGATATGTGATTGCATATCAAAGAGGCGGACATTGTTGGCAATGTCAAATTGGGTGGCACCGCAGAAGCATCGGCTTTTGTCCCAGTACGGGACAGAGGTCATTTTTTATTGCTCTTAAAATGATTTCTTCCCGTCAATGACAATCACAGGCGGTTCAAAAAATTTTAGGAGGAAACCGAAATGTCACAGACCCCGAACAAAATTTATTTGAGCGAAAACGAGCTGCCCCGGGCTTGGTACAACCTGCGCGCCGACATGAAGACCCAGCACGCCCCTTTTCTCAACCCCGCAACGCTTGAGCCCGTCACAGACCCCGCCCAACTTGCGCCGATTTTTTGCACGGAACTGTGCAAGCAGGAACTGAACACCACCGACCGCTTCATCGAGCTGCCCGAAGAAATTTACGAGTACTATAAACTCTATCGTCCCTCTCCGTTGATCCGGGCTTACAACCTTGAAAAAGAACTCGGAACCCCCGCCAAAATCTTTTACAAATTCGAGGGCAACAACACCTCGGGCAGCCACAAGCTGAACTCCGCCGCCGCGCAGGTCTATTACGCCAAGGCGCAGGGCGTCAAGGGCCTGACCACCGAGACCGGCGCGGGCCAGTGGGGCACGGCGCTCTCGATGGCGTGCGCCTATTTCAAAATGCCGCTGACCGTGTTTATGGTCAAGTGCAGCAGCGAGCAAAAACCCTTCCGCAAGGCCGTGATGGAGACCTACGGCGCGACCGTTTTCGCCAGCCCGAGCACCACGACCGAGATCGGCAAAAAGATGCTCGCCGCCGATCCGACCACCAGCGGCTCGCTCGGTATGGCCATTTCCGAGGCGATCGAAAAGGCCGTCACCGGCGACAATGTGCGCTATACGCTCGGTTCGGTGCTCGATCAGGTGCTTTTACACCAGTCGATCATCGGCCTCGAAACCAAAATTGCGCTTGAAAAACACGGCATTGTGCCCGACATCTTAATTGGCTGCGCGGGCGGCGGCTCCAACCTCGGCGGATTCATCGCGCCGTTTGCGGGCGAAAAAATCCAAAAGGGCGCGAAATACAGGATCATCGCGGTCGAGCCGGCCTCCTGCCCCTCGATGACGCGTGGCAAGTTTGCCTACGACTTTTGCGACACCGGCATGATCACCCCGCTCGCCAAGATGTACACGCTGGGCAGCGGTTTCGTCCCCTCGTCGATCCACGCGGGCGGCCTGCGCTACCACGGCATGTCCCCGATTGTCAGCCAGCTCTACCACGACGGCGTCATCGACGAGGCGCGCGGCGTCACCCAGACCAAGGTCTTTGAGGCGGCGGCGCTGTTCGCCAAAGTCGAGACCATCCTGCCCGCCCCCGAGTCCTCCCACGCGATCCGCGTCGCCATCGACGAGGCGCTTGAGTGCAAAAAGACCGGCCAGGCCAAGACCATCGTCTTCAATCTCACGGGTACCGGCTATTTCGACCTGAACGCCTACAGCGATTTCAGCAAAGGCAATATGGCCGATTATGTCCCGACCGACGGGGAATTGAAAAAGGGCTTTGATTCGCTGCCCGACGTCGGAGCGCTGAATCAATAATTGATAAAAAAAGCCCCCCGCCGCTGCTTTTGAAAGCCCCCGCCGCTGCTTTCGCAGCGGCGGGGAATTTGGTTTTTAACAGCGTTTTACCATCTACCAATTTCCAATTCCCAATTTCCAACGACGATTAACGAGATCCTTCGACTTCGCTCAGGATGACAACCGTATTGTCATTCCGAGCGGAGCGCAACGCGCGCAGCCGAGGAATCTCGGACTTATAACGGCCTTCGGGCGAGGACAGCCGTGAACCTTGATAACGAGATCCTTCTGACTTCAAAGGAAAATCCATGAATTTTCCTCAGGAAGAATTGCGCGGGGAAGCAATTCTTCTCGCGTCGTAAACGACGCTGCGCTCAGGATTACAACCGTACTGTCATTCCGAGCGGAGCGCAATGCGCGCAGCCGAGGAATCTCGGACTGATAACGGCCTTCGGGTGAGGACAGCCGTGAACCTTATGATAACGAGATCCTTCGACTTCGCTCAGGATGACAACCGTGTACCAATTTCCAATTCCTAATTTCCAACCACTATCATAACGGCCGGATGGTATGGGTGCAGGTGAATACCTTTCCCGCTTCCAAACGGATGATGCCCTCTTTGGCGGTCAGGTCGCCGTTGTGATTGATCGGGTCGCCGATGCCGTACCACGGCTCGATACAGATATAGCCGCCGTCGGGTCTCGTCCAAATACCGAGCATCGGGAAACCGGGGAAACAAACCTCGACGCCTTTTTTGCTCTTTTTACCGATCAGGGTGTTCTTTCTGGATTTGTGGCCGGACAAAAAAATCGCGTCGGTCGTGAACAGGTCATAATTCAAGTTCAAGGTGTCCGTATTCGTCAAAATCGGCGTGACCTCGCCCGTGAACAGCTGTTTGTCGACCACGCGCCTGCCGACGTTCTCCGTCTTTTCGAAGACGATCTGATAATCGGTGAATTCCTCGTCCGCCGTCAGCGGGCAGCGATAACCCTCGTGCGCGCCGATGGAAAAATACATCTCGTCTTTTCCGGTGTTTTTGACATCGAATTGAACCGAGAGGGTGTCCCCTTTCAATTCGTAAATGATGTCAAATTTGAAATGAAACGGATAGTTTTTCAAGGTCTCCTCGCTGTCACATAGCGTAAAAGTAATTTTTGTGTCACTCTCTTTTTTTGCGGTAAATTCAAGATCGCGGGCAAATCCGTGGATATCCTGCGTATAGGTCTTGCCGCGGTAGGTGTATTCATTGTTTTTCAAACGTCCCACGATCGGGAACAAAATGATCGCCCGGTTGGCCCACGGGCCGGAGCCGTCATAGAGATATTCGGTGCCGTCGGCGGTTTTGATCGAATGGAGTTCTGCGCCCAGCGAGGCAATTTCGATTTTGAGGTTGGCGTTTTGGATGGTGTGGTTCATAATTGACTCCTCTTTTTAAATTTATTATATGTTCAATAAAAATATCATTTTATAAAAAATATTTTTTGTTGCAACTATTGCAAATGTTTATACCATATGTGAGTTTTCCAAGTGTTTTTGCAGGTTTACATGAATGATACCCCTGCTGTTTCCATCTGTTCTCCACTCATGTATTCCTGTATCGCCAATGGGGAAATATATGGCGTTTGAAGTGGCGGGCAATCTCAAAAAACTATATCCCAAATTCCTGATAAATAAACCGTGTGAAACAACGGCGATCGTCGAGTCGGGCGGATTTTCGTTTAATATCCTTGACAAAACGGTTTCCGCCCTCATTCTTAATTGAATCAAACTCTCCTGTTCATATACAACCGTGTGCGGATATCTTTTTGTGTCAAAATACCCAAAATCCGGATACTTTGACGCCACTTCTTGAATCAACAATCCTCCGACGATACCAATATTCCATTCCATTAGGTCATCATCATATACGACGTCAATCTTTGTGCGTTTACTTAACATATCCGCAGTCTGACTTGCGCGCTTTAGCGGACTGGAAAATATCTTGTCGATTTTATAATTTTCCGCAATCCAATCCGCCATTAACTCAGCTTGTTTCAATCCTAAATCAGTCAGGTTATAATCCGCACGTCCCTCTATCCTCTTCAATATATCGCCTTCCGATTGTCCGTGCCGAATGACAAGTATTTTCATGAAATTCTCCCTACGTTTTTATATCTCATAATCATTTATATTCAATTTGAGCATACGGCGGGAGCAAGCCCCCGCCCTACGATATATTCATCATGTATCGTGTTTATATTTTGATAAAACCGGTATTGACGTCACGAAACGCTCCTTTTTGACAGTTCACAAAAGACGGATATCAATTGGATTATATATTCTGCCGTAAAACCTGTCAAGCGGTATTGACCCGAAAAGGATTAACGGTTACAATAAAGGTACTATTTTTCGGAAAGGGACAATTTTATCATGGGCATCACAAAAGCATACGATCTGACCGTCAACTACTTGAAAAATCCGCTCGGGCTGGACGAGACGCCGAGGTTTTCATACAAGCTCGCCGCCGACTCGCGCGGCGCGGCTCAAAAGACCCGCCGCGTCCGGGTGGCTTTGGACGCCGCGCTGTTGCGAAAGGGCGTCGGCGACCTCTGGGACAGCGGAGAAGTCCGGTCCGACGACACGCTGCACATCGAATACAAGGGTAAAGCGCTGCCGCCGGTGTGCCGGTGCTTTTGGAACGTGACTGCGACGGGCGAAAACGGCGAGGTCGTGACCAGCGAACCCGCGTTTTTCGTGACCGGAAAACTCGGTTCGGCCTGGGACGCCAACTGGATCACCGCCGGTTTTATCGGCAAGGGCGCGGTGGCTGCCGAACGGGAGGCATCCACGCTCAAAGCCCCCTACCTGCGCCATGAATTCAAGCTTTCGAAACCGGTTCGGGAGGCGTTTTTGCTGATCTGCGGGCTCGGGTATTTCGAGGCGCACCTGAACGGTAAAAAGGTCGGAGACGACGTGCTGACCACGCCGTTCACCCGTTTCGACGAGACGGTGATGTACAGCACTTACGACGTCAAGGATATGCTCTCGAAAGAAAACGCCGTCGGCGTGGTTTTGGGCAACGGCTGGTACAACTGCTTCGCCGAGGACCCGTGGAACACCAAGCAGGCCGCCTGGCGGCATTTTCCGAAGTTGATCGCCGAACTGCATATCACTTATGAGGACGGCACGGGCGAGCTGATTTGCTCCCGCGCCGACTGGAAATCGAGCGAAGGCCCGATCTTTTTCAACGGCATCCGCAACGGCGAGCACTACGACGCGCGCAAGGAACTCGGCGGCTGGACGAACGCGGGATATGACGACGGCGCGTGGCAAAAATCCAGAATCATCCGGGGGCCCGGCGGACAGCCGGTCGGGATGAATTTGCAACCGATTCAGATACACCACGAATTTCCCGCCGTCAGGGTGTGGAAAACCGAGACCGGTTGGGTATTCGACATCGGACAGAACCAGGCCGGCGTCGCCCGCTTCAAGCTGCGCGGCCCCGCGGGAACCGAGATCACGATGAAATACTCCGACGTATTAAAAGACGGTTCGCTCGACATGGCGCCCATTTCCGGATTTATCAAGAGCCACGGCTTCCAGACCGACAAATATATTAAAAAAAGCGACGAAGAAGAAATTTGGCAGCCGATTTTCGTCTACCACGGCTTCCAGTACGTCGAAATTTCAGGCATCGATTACGAACCCGAACTCGGCGACGTGGTCGGGCTGACCATGTACACCTCGTTCGACGAAGCGGGGCATTTCGACTGCTCCGACGAATTACTCAACCGCGTGCAGCACCTGTGCCGGTGGTCGACGCTCTCGAACTGCCATTCCATCCCGACCGACTGTCCGCACCGCGAGAAAAACGGCTGGACGGGCGACGGCGCGGCCTCCTCCGAGCAGATTATGATCAACTTCGGCGCGCAGGCGTTTTATTCCAAATGGCTCGACGACATGCGCACCGCGCAGCGGCCCGCGGGTCAGATCCCCTGCGTCGTGCCGTCCACCGGATGGGGCTATAACAGCATGAACGGCCCCGACTGGTCGATGGGCCTGACCGACATCCCGTGGACGATTTACACCTACAACAACGACCGAAACATCCTTGAACGGAACTACGAGGCCATCAAGCGGCACTGCTCGTATATGGAGAGTATGAGCGACGACTGCACCGTGCACTACGGGCTCGGCGACTGGTGCGCGCCGTTCGAAGGGCCTGCGATTTCCATCAACATGGCTTCGTTTAAATGCCCGACCGCCGTCACCGACACCGGATGCTTCTACGACGCCGCGCTAAAACTCTCCAAAATGGCGAAGCTGCTCGGTAAGCCCGGGGACGAGGCGTATTATACCGAATTGGCCGCAAAAATCAAAAAGGCGTTTCGCAAAAAGTTTTACGACGAGGCGACCCATACGGTCGTCGGCGACTGCCAGACCTCAACCGCCACGATGCTGTTTCAGGAACTCGCCGAACCCGAGGAGCGCCCCGCGCTGCTCGCCAAACTGGTCGAGCAAATCCACCGCGACGACGACCACGTCGATTTCGGCCTGCTCGGTTGCAAATATGTGATGCACACGCTCGGCGCGATGGGCGAGGGCAATTTGGGGTTCAAGATGCTGGCGCAGCGCACCTTCCCGGGCTGCCAGCAGTGGATCGACCTCGGCGCGACCACGCTGTGGGAGTGCTGGAACGGCGGCGGCTCGCATAACCATCACATGTTCAGCGACCTCTCGGCGTTTATGTACAAATATGTCGGCGGCATCTCGCCGGACGAAACCAAACCGGGCTTCAGGCATACGATTTTGCGCCCCGCCGTCGACTGCGGGCTGGAATTCGCAAACGCCGAGCACGAATGCCTGTACGGCAAGGTCGCCTGCCGCTGGACCAACAAAAACGGCCGGCAGACCTTCGACATCAACGTCCCGGTCGGCTGCGAGGCGACGCTTTATTTGCCCGCCGCGTATGCCGGAGCGCTGACCGAAAATGGCAAGCCGATCGACTTTACATCAAAGACAACCGGCTCGGAATACGCCGTCACGCTGCCGAGCGGTCAATATCACCTGACAGCCGAAAAGAAGTAACACATGGATCCGTTTCTCGACCTGAACGAAAATATCCCCGCGCTGCGGGACAAAGCCGCCCGTCTGCCGCTGCAGCCGGGCGTGTATCTGATGAAGAATTCGGGCAAAAACATCATCTACATCGGCAAAGCGAAGGTGTTGAAAAGCCGTGTCAATCAATATTTTCACAGCTACGGGAACCTGACCTCAAAAACGATTAAATTGGTTTCAAACATCGACGATTTCGACTACATCGTCACCTCCAGCGAATTCGAGGCGCTGTTGTTGGAATTGAACCTGATCAAGCAGTACCGCCCGAAATACAACATCCTGCTCAAGGACGACAAGGGCGTCAGTTTTATTAAAATCACACCCCCGCCCTGGTCAAAAATCACGGCCGTCCACCGGCAGGAGGACGACGGCAGCGAATACATCGGGCCGTTTCCGTCGAGTTATACCGTGCGTGTGATGGTCGATCAGGCGATTGCGATTTTCGGGCTGCCCACCTGCAACCGGGTGTTCGGCGAAAAGGACACCGGCAGACCCTGTCTGAACTATTTTATCAAACAGTGCTACGGGCCGTGCAAGCGCGGCAATGATTCCCCCGAACGCCACGCCGAGCTGATCGCCGAAGCCAAAAAATTTTTGCGAGACGGCGACCGGGAGATTGTGAAAAATTTGACCGAACAGATGGAACAAGCGGCGGAGTCGCTCGATTTTGAAAAGGCCGCAACCATGCGCGATCGTCTGAATGCGATTGAAAATATCCGCAAGACCCAGAGTGTGATCGACACCACCACAGCCGAGGCGGATGTATTCGGGCTGACGCGCGGAAACACCCAATGCTGCATTGCTGTGTTATCGATTCGTAAAAGCCGGATCGCCAATAAGGAACACTATTTCATCGACGACACCGCCTCGGAGAACGCGCAGGCGTCGCAATTGCGCGCCGACTTTTTGCTCGGGTATTACGCCAACAGGCAAGAACTTCCCAAAAAGATCTTCATCGACGCCGATTGCGAGGACAAGGGACTGCTGGAAGAATTGTTTTCGCAAAAACGCGGTTCCAAGGTGTCGATCACCGTTCCGCAAAAAGGCGAGGGCGTCCGGTTGATTCAGATGGCGGCGAACAACGCCTTTGAACAGTTGACGCAAGTCACCGGAAAACAGCGTGAGAGCGGAATGCTCGGCGAACTCTCGAAACTGGTCGGCATTGAAAAACTGAGCTACATCGAGTCCTATGACATCTCCAACACCGCGGGCGCGGACAATATCGCGGGCATGGTGGTTTTTATCGACGGCAAGCCGCAAAAATCCCACTACCGCCAGTTTTTGATCAAGGGCTTTACCGGGCAGGATGATTACGGTTCCCTGCGCGAGGCCGTCAAGCGCAGATATACGCGGTTTGTCAACCATACTTCCAACGATACCGCCTTTTCCGCAAGGCCCGACTTGATTTTAGCGGACGGCGGACAGGGCCAAGTCGGCGCGGTCAAGGACGCGCTAGCGGAACTCGGTCTGACCGACATCCCGGTGCTCGGCATGGTCAAGGACAGCCGCCACACGACCCGCGCGCTGGTGGACGAACACGGCAGCGAAATTGAAATCAAGTCGGCGCGCGGCGCTTTTACGCTGGTCAGCACGATTCAGGAAGAAGTTCACCGCTATGTCATCACCTGCCACCGCAACCGCCGCTCCCGCCGCACCACCGCCTCGGTGCTCGGTAACATTCCCGGCATCGGGGAAAAGCGCATTTCGGCGCTGATGGAGGCGTTCAAGACCATCGACGCCATCGCCAAAGCGAGCGCCGACGAACTTGCCGCCGTTAAGGGCATGAGCAGGCAGGCGGCGGAGCGCACGAAACGTTTTTTTGAGGAGGAATATTGATGCGGGACTTAAAACGGATCAAACATTTCATTTTGGATATGGACGGCACGATCTATTTAGGGGACAAGTTATTTGACTTTACACCGGCGTTTTTAAATAAAGTGAAAGAGACCGGACGGGATTTTGTTTTTTTTACAAACAACTCCTCCAAAAACGCGGCCGCTTATCTCAAAAAGTTGAACAGGATGGGGATCACGATTTCGCCCGGGCAAATGTTGATCTCCAACGAGGTTATCATTGAGCATATTTTGACCGAATATCCCGGAAAAAGCGTCTATGTGATCGGCACGGAGCTGTTGAAAGCCGATTTTATCCGTGCGGGCATCCCGCTGACCGAAGACGCTGATCTGGTTGTGTTAGGCTTCGATACCGAACTGGTCTATCACAAACTCGTTGTCGGCTGCGACTTAATCCGCGCAAAAAAACCGTTTTTGGCGGTCAACCCCGATTTGAACTGTCCGGTCGAAAACGGCTTCATCCCCGATTGCGGCTCGATGGCGCGCCTGATCACGGCCTCCACAGGTGTCGCGCCGGAATTTTTCGGCAAGCCGTCCCGGCACGCGCTCGACTATATGCTGCGGCGCATCGGTTGCGAGCCGGAGGAGCTCGCGGTGGTCGGAGACCGGCTGTATACCGACATCGCAATCGCCCGCGGCACTTCGGTCACCTCGATCCTCGTGCTCTCGGGAGAGGCGAAAGAAGCGGATTTAAGAACCTTTGAATTCAAGCCTGACATTGTCGCGCGCGATTTGGCGGAGTTGTCCGAACTGCTGTGACGCCTTGACGAAAATCCAAAATGTGTTATAATATAAAAAATACCGACGGCATGAAAGGAAAATACAAGATGGCAAAAACATTTTTTACGTCCGAATCCGTCACCGAGGGACATCCCGATAAAATCTGCGATAAGATCTCCGACGCGGTGCTCGATGCAATCATCGCGCTCGATCCGGGCGCGCGGGTCGCCTGCGAGACCTGCTGCACCACGGGCGTGTTGTTTATCATGGGCGAAATCTCCACCGACTGCTATGCGGACATCCCGAAAATCGCCCGCGAGACCGTCGTCGAGATCGGTTACGATCGCGCCAAATACGGCTTTGACGGAACCACCTGCGCGGTGCTGACCTCGATCAACGAACAGAGCCCCGACATCGCGCTCGGCGTCGACCGCGGCGCCGAGATCGGCGCGGGCGATCAGGGCATGATGTTCGGTTATGCCTGCGACGAGACCGAGGAGCTGATGCCGCTCTCGATTATGCTCTCACACAAGCTGGCGAAACGGCTGGCTTTTGTTCGAAAAAACGACATCCTGCCCTATCTCCGCCCGGACGGAAAGACCCAGGTCACGATGGAGTTCGAAAACGGAAAACCCGTGCGCGTCGACACCGTGGTCGTCTCGTCCCAGCACACGGAGGAGATCTCGCTGGAACAGCTGCGCGCAGAAATTATCCGCGATGTGATCAAAGAGACCGTCCCGGCGAATTTATTAGACGAAAAAACGAAATTTTTGATCAACCCGACCGGTCGGTTCGTCATCGGCGGGCCGCACGGCGACAGCGGCCTGACCGGCCGGAAACTGATCGTCGACACGTACGGCGGCTACGCCCGGCACGGCGGCGGTTCTTTTTCGGGAAAAGACCCGACCAAAGTCGACCGCTCCGCCGCTTACGCCACCCGCTGGGCGGCCAAAAACGTCGTCGCGGCGGGGCTCGCCAGCCGCTGCGAGATTCAGATCGCCTATGCCATCGGCGTGGCAAACCCCGTCTCAATTGATGTCGAGTGTTTCGGCACGGGCAAATACAGCGAGGAGACCATCGCCAAAGCCGTCGGCAGCGTGTTCGATTTCCGACCCGCCGCGATCATCGAACGGCTCGACCTGCGCAAGCCGATTTATAAACCGCTCGCCTCGTACGGCCATTTCGGCAGAACCGAACTCGACGTCCGCTGGGAGCGCACCGACCGCATAGACGAGCTGCTTGCAGCCATAAAAAAATGATATGAAAGCCGTTATACAGCGTGTCAGTCGCGCAAGCGTCACAATTGAAAATACGACCGCCGCCGAGATCGGTTGCGGCCTTGTGGTATTGTTGGGGGTGGCAGATGGCGACACCCCGGAAGACGCGGATTTTTTCGCCAAAAAAATCGCCCTGATGCGCATTTTCCGCGACCATGAAAATAAGATGAATTTATCGGTACAGGATGTCGGCGGCTCGATCATCGCCGTTTCCAACTTCACGCTCTGCGCCGACGCTTCGCATGGTAACCGCCCTTCGTTTATCGCCGCCGCGCGCCCCGAAATCGCCGAGGCACTGTATGAACGGTTTGTTCATCAACTGCGCGGAAATGGCGTAAAAAATGTACAGACCGGCGTCTTCGGTGCCGACATGATGGTCGACCTCGAAAACAACGGCCCCGTGACAGTCATACTGGAGTCCTAATTCTCTGCCGCGCTTTGATTTTCGTCTTGCTTCGGTTTTTTGAAAGTGTTGGTTCCCGGCGGGCTTGTGTTTTTCTTCGTCTGTTTGGACTTGGTCTTTTTTGACGGCATTTTCATCACCTCGCGCGTATTATATCCCTGCAGAAAGGAAATATTATGGGTTTTTTAGACGATCGTTTTCTTTTAAATACAAACCGGTCGCGGGAACTTTATCGCCGTTACGCGGCCGCGATGCCGATTTTTGATTTTCATTGTCACATCGAAGCCAAGGAATTGGCAGAAAACAGACCTTATGAAACCATCACCCGGCTTTGGCTCGGCGGAGATCATTATAAATGGCGCGCCATGCGCATCAACGGCATCGATGAGGAGACGATCACCGGCAAGGCGGACGACTTTACAAAATTTCGCGCCTGGACCGATACGATCCGGCACGCGATCGGCAATCCGCTGTACCATTGGACACATCTGGAGCTCGCCCGTTATTTTGACATCGGCTACCCGCTGACGGTCTCGAACTGCGAACAGGTCTACCGCGAATGCAACGAACGGTTGCAAACGCCCGAAATGCTGCCGCGAAACATCGTCGGGCGCTCGAATGTCGCTGCGATTTGCACCACCGACGACCCGGCCGACGATTTACATTTTCATATCGCGCTTGCCGAATCCGATTTTAACGCCAAGGTTCTGCCGACTTTCCGCCCCGACCGGGCGGCTCAGATTGATAAACCGGGATATCGGGAATATCTCGAAAAGCTCTCGGCGGTTTCGGGTGTGAATATAAACACCTTTACAGATCTCTGCGACGCGCTTTCAACACGGGCTGATTTTTTCGAGAAGAACGGTTGCAAAACGAGCGACATTTCTCTGGAAATACCGGATTTTGACCCGTCGGGCGCGGATCGGGCCTTTGAAATCGCGCTCTCGGGCGGCGAAGTTTCCGCCGAGCAGGCGATGCGTTTCCGCTCCGGGCTGAATTTATTCCTTGGGGAATTGTATCATCAAAAGAACTGGGTGATGCAGCTGCACGTCGGCGCGCTGCGAAACGCGAACACCGCCCTCCTCTCCCGCATCGGGCCGAACGCCGGCTTTGACGCGGTGGACGATTACCCCTATATCCGGCCGCTCGCGGCTTATTTGGACGCGCTCGAAAACGCCGGGCATCTTCCGAAAACGGTTTTATATAACCTGAACGGCAAGGACACGCAGGCGCTGGCAGCCCTCGCGGCGACCTTCTGCGGCGGCGGTATCCAGGGCAAGGTGCAGTACGGCGCGGCGTGGTGGTTTTTGGACACGCTCGAGGGCAACCGCGAACAGTTAAAAACGCTTGCGGGGCTGTATCTGCTGCCGCGTTTTATCGGTATGCTGACCGACTCACGCTCCCTGCTCTCCTACACCCGCCATGAATATTTCCGGCGGATTTTGTGCGGTATGCTCGGCGAACAGATGGAAAACAGCCTGATTCCCGACGATATTGAATATATCGGAAAAATCGTTCAGGATATTTCTTTTAACAACGCATATTCGTTTTTCGGGCTTATGTGATTTTTATTGCAAAGGAGATCATAAGATGAAAAGCAAACAAATCGTCGCGATTGCCGTCATCGTTATCGCTTTGGCGCTTGCGGTTGTGGGTTATATCATTTTACCCGACACTCTGGTGATGCAGGTTACGCTTCCCGATGAAGCCGGAACGACCATGTCAAAACCTTTGGGACTTGCGATACCGACTTTGATCAGTGTCGGGGCTGCATTATTTTTTTTGTTTAATAAAAAATCAAAGAGCAACAAGGTTTTATTTGTTTCGTTTATCGGGATTTTTGTTTTTATTTTGACTTTTATTTTTAATATCAAGTTATAATAGTTGTTTGACAATGTATTACAAGCGGGATCACGGTGGAATATTCCCCGTCGCCGCAATTTATCAGTATAAAACGAATAAAAAGTCAAGGGCGCGAAGCGTTCATTTTACTCTTTACTTTGTTTTCGGTCTACGTTAATATATATCCAAGCGGCGGAGATATTCCCTTGAACCGCTCCGTCCATAATTCAGCGACGGGCGTGTAATGATTAACGTAAAATATATATTAGGTGAAATACATGAATGTAGCAAATAATATTTTGAAACATAATCTTCATAACGTATACTTTCTAACAGGAACGGCGTTAGCGGGCAAACAAGCAAAGCTAGTATAAATAAAATAATGTAATATGTGAAAGAAGGGAACGAGACGGGAAGAAAACTGTTTTGCCAAATATCGCCGTTTACATATCGGCTTTCAGTTTTTCGTTGTAAAACAGAAAGACATTTTAAAAATGCC
>CAZPLU010000002.1:33856-119413 GCA_964587625.1 uncultured Eubacteriales bacterium | reverse complement strand
TCCTCTTCACCACCAAGTGAATTATATCACTTTCACGGTTTTAGGAAAAGAGCCTTACGAGGCCGTTTAAAGTCAGAGGGATAAGTTGACTTAACGGAATTTTTATCTGTTGTATTTGATACGGTGTATTTTTCTTCGTGCTTTCCTCTTTGCGCATGGCGAGCAGTTTATAATTTACAGGCCACAGGATGTCGTCAAAATTAAAACCGAAATCGCAGGAATGCATATGCTCTTCGGGAACAAAAATCTCTTTCCATCGGGCAATCAGCTTTTCGGCGCAGTGGGTTTGATTAAGCTTGTTTACACCTTTTGCAAAACCGCTCAGCCATGAATACCGCTGCGTAAAATGAGCGGTCTGCAGAAACAGGTCAAGTAAGCCGACTGCGCCGTCTGCATCTCCGAAACACGCCAGATTAAGCCGGAAATCACCCAAGTCATGGTTGGGCATATCATCGAAAGCGCTTTTGAACTGCATAATCGCTTCCGAAAAAAAACAGAGGTCTTCAAATAAAACGGGATTGTCGAACAAATCGCACAGGATATCCTGCCGCCGTTTGATCTCAAGCGGATCGTCGGTCAGCCGTGAAAACAACTTTTCGGGTTCGAAAAACTGTTCGTAGCCGGGGCAGATATTTTTAAAATAGGAGGATTTGAAGATCGTTTCATCCGATATAATTTTCATTTACATACCTCGCCGTGCAGTGTGTTAAATATTACCGCTTCGATGTGAGAATTGTGTGAGCGTCTTCTTGCAATTTAATCATACACGGATAAAGAGCCGTTAACGCGTTTTTACGCGAACGGCCGCGTTTTCGGCGCGAACGGTAAAACAAACATATTTCCGCGCTGCCCAAAGGGATATTTCGGCACTTCCCACGATTGAAAAAAACGCTGTTTTACGGTATAATCAGGAAAGAGAAGGGTACTCTTCTCGACGTTTTTGGAAGGAAGGTTACAAATTTTATGAAGATTGAATATATGCACCCCGCCGACCAGCTCGTGATGTTCATGAGCCGCATCTACGAGCGCGGCCTGACCACCACCTCGGGCGGCAACCTGTCGATCCGCGACGAAAACGGCGACGTCTGGATTACGCCCGCAGGCGTCGACAAGGGGACGCTTTCCCGCGCCGACATCATCCGCGTCAAGCCCGACGGCGCCTGCATCGGCCCGCATAAACCCTCGTCCGAGCTGCCGTTTCACGCGTCTGTCTATCAAAAACGCCCCGACCTGAACGCGGTCTTGCACGCGCATCCGCCGGGGCTGGTCGCCTTTTCAATCACCCGCAAACTGCCGGATATCTTTTTGATTCCGTCTGTCAGCAAGGCCTGCGGCGGCATTACGATGGCGAAATACGCGCTGCCCGGGAGCGCAGAGCTCGGCGAAAACATCGCCCAAGGATTTGGAGACGGCACCGATATCGTGCTGCTCGAAAACCACGGCGTCGTGATCGGCGCGCGGGATTTGTTCAAGGCGTTTATGAAGTTCGAGACGCTTGAATACAGCGCGAACCTCGAGATATTGGCCAACAAGATCGGAAAGCCCCGTTCGCTGACCCCCGGGGATATCGCGATTTCGGATACAAAATACCACGAGGCGATGGACGATTTTGTCCCCCATTCCTACGCCCCCGAAGAACAGGCGGCTCGGCGGGATATGATCACATTGATTCATCGTTCATACCGGCAGGGGCTGTTTAACGCCACGCACGGGACCTATTCGGTGCGGCTCTCGGACGGCTCGTTCGTCATCACGCCGTTCGGGCGCGACCGGGCGTATTTGCAAGTGGAGGACCTGGTGCGCATCAAGAACGGCATGAAGGAGCAGGGCAAGACCCCGTCCCGCGCCGTCCGATTCCACGAGCAGGTCTATCAAAACCACCCCGGCATCAACGCCGTGCTGCTGGCTCACCCGATGCACGTCATGGCGTTTGCCGTGACCGACGCCAAATTCGACCCGCGCACGATCCCCGAGAGCTATATCCTGCTGCGCGAGATCGCAAAAGAACCGTATGAGAGTATTTTCGGCAGGCCTGAGCAGACCTCGAAAAAGTTTAACGACCGCGTTCCGGCGCTGATCTTCCAAAACGACTGCGTCGTCGTGACCGGCGGGACGCTGCTGCAGGCCTTTGACCGCCTCGAAGTCGCCGAGGCCACCGCCGCCTCGATCATCGCCTCACGCGAGATCGGCAAAATTATGCATATCACCGAAAAGGAAGTCGAGGATTTAAAAACGGCGTTCGGCTTGCACGATTAAGTAATGCGCGCCGCGAGACCTATAAACCTGTGGATTTTTTCGCGTTTGACTGCGGGTTCTTGCCCGTCCGCCTTTACACAACGGGGGGATCATGGTATAATTGTGAAAATATATTCGGAAAGGCGGGCGGCGTCGATGCAAAAGTTCAGCGAGTTGGAATACAAACGTCCTTCAATCAAACAGACCAAGAGAGATTACGCCGTGTTGTTGAGGGACTTCAAAAAAGCGCCCGATTACGCGTGTGCCAAAGACGCCTATCTGAAAATCGACGAAATCGACGCCGAGCTGTCCACGACCTTCGTCCTCGCCAGCGTGCGCAACACGATGAACACCGCCGACGCGTTTTACGACGGCGAGATGAAATTTTTGAACCGCGCCGCATCCACGCTGATTCCGATGCAAAAAAAGATGCTGACCGCGCTGCTCGGCTCCCCATTCAGACCCGACTTTGAAAAAGAATTCGGCGCCCACATGTTTTCCGACCCCGAGATCGACTTGAAATTGGCGAATAAAAAGATCGTGTTCAACACGATACGCGAGAGCATGCTCTGCAACGAATACAAAAAGACCGCGGCGGCCTGCGGCGTGGATTTCCGCGGCGAAAGGTGCAATTTTTACGGCCTGCTGAAACAAATGGAGAACGACGATCGCGAGGAACGCAAAGAGGCGTTTTTGGCCTGGGGGACTCTATACAAAAATGCTGCGCCGAAATTGGATAAACTTTATGATAAACTGGTCAAACTGCGCAAAAAGATGGCCAAAAAGCTCAAATTGAACGACTACATCGAGATGGCCTATCTCGGTAAACACCGCGTCGATTATACCCGGGACGATGTGGCGAAATTCCGCGAACAGGTGGTCAAATACCTTGTACCCGCCTGCGAACAGCTGCGCAAAAAGCAGGCGGAGCGCATCGGCGTCGATAAACTGAACTATTACGACGAGACCTTTTTCTTCCCCGACGGCAACCCGAACCCCGTCGGAACCGCCGAAGAACTGGTCGAAAAAGCCCAAAATATGTACCACGAACTCAGCCCCGAGAGCGGCGAATTTTTTGATTTTATGGTCGAGTACGAGTTGTTTGACCTCAAGACAAGACCCGGTAAGCATTTGGGCGGTTACTGCACGTCATTGTCCAAGTACAAAGCCCCGTTTATCTTCTCGAATTTCAACGGCACCTCGGCCGACGTCGACGTGCTGACGCATGAGGCAGGCCACGCGTTCGAGGGCTATCTCGCCTCCCGCTGCCAGCCGATCCCGGCCTATTACACCTCCACCAGCGAAATCAACGAGATCCATTCGATGTCGATGGAACACTTCACCTATCCGTGGATGGAGCGCTTCTTCGGCGAAAATGCCGATAAATACCGATTTGCCCATCTCAGTCATGCGCTGATGGTGATTCCGTATATCGTCTGCGTCGACGAGTTCCAGCACCGGGTTTTTGAAGCCGACAAAACCGATGCCAAAAGCCGCCGGAAAATTTGGCGCGAGCTCGAGCAAAAATATCTGCCGTGGCGCGACTACGACGGCTTTGACTTTTTGAAAGAGGGCGGCTTTTGGATGCAAAAACAGCACATCTTCCTCTACCCGTTTTATTATATTGACTACGCGCTGGCCGCGATGGGCGCGTTCGAGTTTTATCAAAAGATGCTCTCCGACCGCAAAGCCGCTTGGGAGAGCTATCTCAACCTGTGCAAAGCCGGCGGCAGCAGGGGCTATTTCGAACTGCTGAAACTGGTCGGATTGTCCAACCCCTTTGAGGAGGGCACCGTCAAGAAGATCGTCAACGCCGTGATGGATGAGATCGGCAAAGCCGAGAAGCAATACGCGAAATGAGAATTTTGGGCATCGATCCGGGTTATGCGACCGTCGGCACCGGCATCGTGGATTATTGCAATCCGAAATTTTGTCTGGTCGGTTACGGCGCGGTGCTGACGCCGCCGGGGGTTTTGATGCAACGGCGGCTGGAGATGATCTATGACGAATTGACGGCGCTGATCGAAAAATATCAGCCCGACTGCGCCGCCGTCGAGGAGCTCTTTTTCACGAACAACTCCAAGACCGTCATCGCCGTGGCGCAGGCGAGGGGTGTCATCTGTCTGGCGCTGCAAAAGAACGGAATTCCGCTTTTTGAATACACGCCATTACAAGTCAAATCGTCGGTCACCGGCTACGGGAAAGCCGAAAAGGCGCAGGTCATGGAGATGACGCGGATGATTTTAGGAATGGAAAAAGCCGCAAAACCCGACGACGCCGCCGACGCGCTGGCCATCGCCGTCTGTCACGCCCACTCCTCCGGCTCGGCCATTGCCGCAATTTATCGCAATCATAAGTAATTCATGGAAAATCCGCGAAAGGACGGCTATCAACACGGATGTTTTACTGTCTCAACGGAACTTTAATCCATAAGGATACCGCATGTGCCGTGATCGATTGCGGCGGCGTGGGGTTTTTGTGTCGCTGTTCGTTGAATACGGTTAAAAAGCTGCCGAAAATAGATGAAAACGTGTTTTTATTCACCCATTTGAGTGTCAAAGAAGACGCTTTGGATTTATACGGGTTCGCCGACCGCGCGGAGCTGGACTGCTTCAAACTGCTGATCGGCGTCTCGGGCGTCGGCGCGAAATCGGCGCTCTCGGTGCTGTCGGAATTGGACAGCGACAAGTTCGCGCTCTGCGTCGCGGCGGGGGATTACAAGCGCTTGCAAAAGGCGCAGGGCATCGGCCAGAAAACCGCCCAGCGCATCGTGTTGGAACTCAAAGACAAGGTCGGCGGGGTCGGCGGCGGAAACGCGGAGCTGATCGAGGCCATCACCGCCGAGACCGGAAACGCCATGGAAGAGGCCATCGCGGCGCTGGTGTCGCTCGGTTACGGCAGAACCGACGCGGCGGCGGCCGTGGCGAAGTATGACCGGAATATGCCGGTCGAGGACATGATCCGCCACGGTTTGAAAGAACTCTCCGGGAGATTTAAAATTTGAAAAATAAATTTTCAAATTAGAGCTGCGAAAGGACGGCCATATAAATGCCCTTCAACGACAACTTTGAAACCGAATACGAAGACCGATTCGTCAGCCCGGTCAGCCAGGGCGAGGAAACCGACAACGATAATCGATTACGACCGAAGACGCTGCTCGAATACGTAGGCCAAACCACTGCGAAGGATAATTTGGCGGTCTTTATCGAAGCGGCCAAAAAGCGCGGCGAGCCGCTCGACCACTGCCTGTTATACGGACCCCCGGGGCTCGGCAAGACGACACTGGCCTGCATCATCGCAAACGAATTGGGGGTCAACATCCGCGTGACTTCGGGCCCCGCCATCGAGCGCCCGGGCGATTTGGCGGCGCTGCTGACCAATCTCGCGGCGGGCGATGTGCTGTTCATCGACGAAATCCACCGGCTGTCGCGCACTGTCGAGGAAATTTTATACCCCGCGATGGAGGACTACGGGCTGGACATCATCATCGGCAAAGGCCCGGCGGCGCGTTCCATCCGGGTCGATCTGCAAAAATTCACGCTGATCGGCGCGACCACGAGAGCGGGGCAGCTGACCTCGCCGCTGCGCGACCGCTTCGGCATCAACCTGCGCCTTGAGCTGTATACAAAAGATGAACTCTGCGCCATCGTCAGCCGCAGCGCCGGGATTCTGGGCATCCCCTGCGACCGCAGCGGGGCGATTGAAATCGCGGGGAGAAGCCGCGGGACGCCCCGTATCGCAAACCGATTGTTAAAACGCCTGCGCGACTTCGCGGAGGTCGAGGGCGAGGGCGTGATCGACAAAAAACTCGCCGACATGGCGCTTTTGCGGCTTGAGATCGACGAGCTGGGCTTGGACGCGATCGACCGCAGGATGCTCTCGATGATCGTAAAATCCTACGGCGGCGGTCCGGTCGGCCTTGAGACGCTGGCGGCGGCGGTCGGCGAGGAGTCCATCACGCTCGAGGATGTCTACGAGCCCTATCTGATGCAGATCGGATTTTTGTCGCGCACCCCGCGCGGCAGGTGCATCACCCCGGCGGCCTGCCGCCATCTCGGCGTTTCGATGCCCGGCCAGCAGACATTTTTATGAGAGCCGCCAACGGACACACCGAATACAAACTGCTCGACGCGTCGGGCGGCGAGCGCCTCGAGGACTGGAACGGGGTTGTCTTGATCCGGCCCGACCCGCAGGTGCTTTGGAACACGCCGAAAACCGACCCGCGCTGGAAGACGGCGGCGGCGCGCTATGTGCGTTCCAATACCGGCGGGGGCGCGTGGGAAATACGCGCAAAAGTGCCCGATGTGTGGCAAATGCGTTATAAAGATTTGAAATTCAACCTCAAACCGATGGGCTTCAAGCACACCGGCGTGTTTCCCGAGCAGGCGGTCAACTGGGATCTGACACGAAAACTCATCACTGAATCGAATAAACCTTTTCCGGTGCTGAATCTGTTCGCCTATACCGGCGGGGCGACGCTGGCGTGTTTGGCCGGGGGCGCGGAGGTTGTGCATGTCGACGCCTCCAAGGGCATGGTGGCGTGGGGCAGGGAGAACGCCGAAATTTCGGGGCTTGCCGATGCCAAATGCCGCTGGATTGTCGACGATTGTTTGAAATTCGTCGAGCGCGAAGTCCGGCGGGGCAACAAATATCGCGGCGTCATCATGGATCCGCCGTCCTACGGGCGCGGCCCGGGCGGCGAGGTTTGGCAGTTGGAGTCAAAAATACACGAATTTACGGCCGCCTGCGCGAACCTCTTGGCAGACGACGCGGAATTTGTTATGATAAACTCCTACACGACCGGGCTGGCTCCCTCTGCGGTGGCCTATCTGCTCGGCGTTGAGGTTGCAAAAAAGCGCGGCGGGAGCGTTTCCGCCGACGAAATCGGCCTGCCCGTGGAGAGCACGGGATTGATTCTGCCCTGCGGCGGCACGGCGATATGGACGGCAAGATAGATGGACGAAGCGATTGTATTTGACCATGTCGATTTTGAATACGACCCGGGCGAACCGGTGATAAAAGACCTCTCGCTGAAAATTTGCGAGGGGGAATTTGTCGCGGTGCTCGGGCACAACGGCAGCGGAAAATCGACGCTTGCCAAGCTGATCAACGCCATTTTGACGCCGACGGCGGGGCGGGTGAGCGTGTTCGGAATGGACACCGCCGACGAAAGACAAACCAACGAAATCCGCAAAAACGCGGGCATGGTGTTCCAAAACCCCGACAACCAGATCGTGGCGACCAGCGTCGAGGAGGACACGGCTTTCGCACCCGAAAACCTCGGCGTGCCGCCCGCCGAAATCCGAAAGCGCGTCGACGCGGCGCTCGATGAGGTCGGGATGCGCGAATACGCCGACCGGCCGCCCTATAAACTCTCGGGCGGACAGAAGCAGCGGGTCGCCATCGCGGGCATCCTCGCGATGAACCCCAAGATTTTGGTTTTGGACGAACCGACCGCCATGCTCGACCCCAAGGGCCGAAAAGAGGTTATGACAACCGTCAAACGGCTGAACGCCTCGGGTATCACGGTGGTGTTCGTGACCCACTATATGGACGAAGCCGTCAAGGCCGACCGGGTGCTGGTGATGGACAGGGGTGCTTTGGCGCGTGACTGCCCCCCGCGAACGCTGTTTGCCGAGGCCGATTTTTTGCGCGGATTGGGATTGGATATCCCCACCGCCGCAAAGCTCGCCGAGGAACTGAAAAAATCCGGTCTGCCGATTCAAAAAACGGTGCTGGATGCGGCCGAATGCGCCGAGGAGATCGCGAAGTTCATAAAGAGTACATCATAAGGATCATACTCGGATTTTACGAAAGGAAATAAAAAATGCCGATCATCCGCGTCAAGGATATCACCCATATCTACAGCCCCGGTACGCCGTTCGCGCAAGTTGCGCTCGACGGGGCCGGCTTCGACGTGGAGGAGGGCGAATTTTTAGGCGTGATCGGGCACACGGGCAGCGGCAAGTCGACGCTGATGCAGATGCTGAACGGCCTTTTGAAGCCCACGAGCGGCGAAATTTTTTTTAACGGCGAAAACATCCGGGCCAAGGGTTATAAACTCCACGAGCTGCGATTCGCGGTCGGCATGGTCTTTCAATACCCCGAATACCAGCTTTTCGAGGAGACGGTCTATAAAGACATCGCGTTCGGCCCGAAAAATATGGGATTAAAACCCGACGAGATCGGCCGCAGGGTTCACCGCGCGGCGCAGTTTTGCGGTCTGCGCGAAGAACTGCTCGAACGATCGCCGTTTGATTTATCCGGCGGTCAAAAACGCCGCGCGGCGATCGCGGGCGTGATCGCGATGGAGCCCAAGGTTTTGATTTTAGACGAACCGGCGGCGGGTCTCGATCCCGGCGGAAGAGAAAAAATCCTTGGACAAATCAAAAATTACCGCGAACAGACCGGTTCGACGGTGGTGCTGGTCAGCCACTCGATGGAGGAGATCGCCAAATACTGCGAAAAAGTGCTGGTGCTCGAAAAGGGCGGGGTGCTTTTGCACGACAGCACCAAAGCCGTTTTTGCGCGCGCGGATTTATTGCGCGACACCGGTTTGGATATCCCCGAGATCACGAAAGTGCTGTTGAAACTGCGCGAGATGGGCTATGACGCCGA
This sequence comes from uncultured Eubacteriales bacterium, assembly GCA_964587625.1. Classification (GTDB taxonomy): domain Bacteria; phylum Bacillota; class Clostridia; order Oscillospirales; family JAKOTC01; genus DAOPZJ01. The sequence continues at coordinate 110,560 of CAZPLU010000002.1, read as the reverse complement.
TTGCTCCGCCTATACGCTCGAGGCCGCCAAGAATGAAATCCTCCGTTTGATGGGAGGTGGAAAGCGTGCTTAGAGACATCACCCTCGGCCAGTTCGTCCCGGGAAAATCGTTTATCCACAAGCTCGACGCGCGTTTCAAAACCGTGCTGATCATCACGTTTACGGTGCTGGTTTTTTTGGCGAAAAATTTCGCTTCTATGGGGCTTGTGGCGGTTTTGCTGGTCGGGGCGTCCGCCGCCTCGCGCATCCCCTCAAAACTGTTAATCCGCAGCTTCAAGCCCTTGCTGCCGTTCATCCTCTTCACGGTGATTTTGAATATGTTTTATGTCGACGGGCAAATTTTATGGGAATTTTGGGTGCTGAAGATCACCAAAGAGGGGATTATGCTCAGCGCGATGATGGCGCTGCGCATTATCTTCATGCTGCTGGGCGGCTCTCTTTTGACTTTCACAACCTCCCCGATCGTGCTGACCGACGCGCTTGAACGATTGATGAAGCCGCTGTCGTGGGTCAAAGTCCCCGTACACGACATCGCGATGATGATGACGATTGCCCTGCGTTTTATACCGACTTTAATCGACGAGACCGAAAAGATCATGAACGCCCAAAAGGCGCGCGGCGCGGACCTCGAGAGCGGCGGGCCGCTGAAACGGGCGAGGGCGCTGATCCCGATTTTGGTGCCGTTGTTCGTGTCGGCGTTCAAGCGGGCCGACGAACTTGCCTTGGCGATGGAATGCCGCTGCTATACCGGCGGGAAAGGCAGAACGCGTTTAAAACAGATGAAGGCCACCTCACTCGACGTTTATGCCGCGCTGTTCACGGCGGCGGTCACGGCGGGCGTGATCTGGCTGAACGCCGTTTTGCCGTCGGTGATTTTGAGATGAGCATGAAAAACTTCAAAGTCACGATCGCCTTCGACGGCGGCAATTACGGCGGCTGGCAGATCCAAAAAAACAGCTATACGATCCAGCAGGCGGTGCAGGACGCGCTGAAAAAGATTTTAAAAACCCGCCACAGGGTCACCGGCTGCGGCAGAACCGACGCGGGCGTGCACGCCTACGGCTATGTCTTCAATTTCAAGACCGAGAGCGAAATCCCCGAAAACGGGCTGTTCCGCGCCCTGCACGTCACGCTGCCCGCCGACATCGCGGTGCTTTCGGTCAAACAGGTCGGCCTCGACTTTTCGGCGCAGTTTTCGGCGGTGGCGAAGCAGTACGTCTATCAGTTCAGCAATACCGTTAGCCGCAACCCGTTTTTGGACCGTTATGCCCTGCATTATGAATATCCGATGGACGATCAATCGCTGGACAAAGCGGCGAAACATTTTTTGGGGCATCACGATTTTTCGGCTTTTTGCGCCTCGGGCGCGCAGAACGTGACCGGCGGCCGCACGATTTTCCGCTCCGACGTGTTGCGTGAGGGCGATATGGTGCGGTATTATGTCGCCGGGAACGGATTTTTATACAATATGGTGCGTATTATGGCCGGTACTTTGCTGTATGTCTCGGCGGGGAAACTCGAAGCCGACTCAATCCCCGACATCATCGCTTCGGGCGACCGGAAGCGTGCGGGCAAGACGCTGCCGCCGCACGGGCTGTACTTAGATCAGGTCTTTTATGATAACACCTACGAGAAAGGAGCCGGGGAAAATGACCGTGAATGATCGGAGACAGTCGGAGCGGAGCGGCAAGCGTTCAAGCCAAAAGCGCCGCAAGATCAAAACCAAACGGTTTATCATGCTTTTGATTGCCGCCGCCGTGATCGCTTTCACCGCTTTCAACTGGGAGTGGCTTTCCCCGGTGGCGATTTTACAGCGCGTTCAGGCGGCAAAAAACGGCGCGGGCATGGTGACGGAATATCCCGCCGACATCGCCGGTAAGCAGATTGCCGGTATTTCGGGATTCGGCGGCGGCGGGATTCTCGCGGCTGATTCGGGTTGCTTTTTGCTGCGTTTGGATAGCGCGCTCTATTTTCAATACGCCATGGCCTCGACGACGGCCGCGATCGGCGACAGAGCGGCGCTGGTCTATGAAAAGGGCGGCGTAAAATTTCAATATTTCAATGCCGAGGGCAGGGTGTTCGAGCAGGAGAGCACAGACAAGATTGTTCAAATGGCGGTCGCAAAAAACGGCAGTTACGCGTTGATGACCGCGCCGAGCGAATATTCATCTAAACTCACCATCTATGCAAGCACCCACACGCAATTATTCTCACAATTTTTCCAGACCCCGCATTTGACTCGAATCGCCTTGAACAACTCCGCCCAATATTGCGCGGTGATCGCTTTGGAGACGGTTGACGGGCAGCTTTGCAGTAAGCTTTGGGTTTATGACACGGGCTTGCCGGATCCGGTGTACACACACAGCTTTACCGGACTGCTGGCGCTGGATATGAAATACTGCAGCGACGGGGGGCTCGTCATCTTTTTTGACCGCGCCGCCGTGCGCTTGAATGCAAAAAATGAAATCGCTTGGAAAGTCGATTTCGACGGACTTGCGGCTTTCGCAACCGCACCGGACGGCACGGTCGGATTATTGCTCGACGATACGGAGGGCATCGGCTGCACGCTCAAGGTCTGCGGCGCGGGGGGCGAACTTTGGACTGCGCGGGTCTCGGGGCAGGCCAAGGGGCTCTCGGTCCGGGAGGGGCAGGCCGCTTATTTGGCGGGCGGTCAGGTCTTTGTGTTGGATGAAAACGGACAGAGCGCCGGTATGGCCGAATGCACCTTAGACACTTATTGCGCGGCCTTCGGGGAAAAATTCATCGCTTTGGTCGGGAAGGACAAAATCACACGGGTGTTGCTTTCGGAGATAAAGGGTTAAAATCTGAAAATCCGCCGGTCTCTTGCAAAAATGCAAGCGGCGGTATAAAATGTTATAGATGGCAGAAGTGGGGATACTCGCCAAATCGGTACCGTTTTCCGGAGTTGTTTGAGAGGAGACATCAATATGTCGGTTGTCGATCTTATCATTGCGCTGGTTGTAGTCATCAGCGTGCTCGTCGGTTTCAAACGCGGGTTTGTCAAGACCCTGGTCGGACTGGTCAGCTTGGTGCTGGCTTTTCTCCTCGCATATACCTTTGCGCCCCCCCTCTCCGAAAAATTATACGACAATCACCTGGAACCGGTATTATCAAAACAACTGGGAATTCCCGAGCAGGAAGTCGATATCGACATCGAAACGGTTCCCGAAACCAGCCGCCCGCTGTTCATTGGCGGGAATTATGCCTATATTGCGCCAAAACGCGCCGCCGCGATCGACATCTCAAAGCTTAAAAACATTGAGGGTTTGATCTCCAATCTCGACCCCAAAACGGTCGAAAAAATGGACGCTGCCGAGATGCAAAAGCTGGTCAATTTTTTATGTTCCTCGGCTTGCGCCAATAAAAGCATCTCCTCGTGCGTGAGCGCATATAACAAAAAATACGGCACGAAGGTCGACGCCGGTCCGATTTTAAAAGCGGCCGGTGTGAGCGGCAGCACAAAAATACCGGCGGCAATCAGCTTACTCGGTATGAAAATCGACGTCAAAAATCCAATCATAAACGTTCAAAAAAAGAATGCGGAAGCCGCTGTCGCCGCGGCTGCCGCCGCTTCAAAAGCCGCCTCGTCCTCAAAAGCGGCCGCCTCAAAAACATCAGGAGCGGTTTCTTCCAAAACGGCCGCCTCGAAGAATGCCTCCTCCAAGACGGCGTCCTCCCGGGTCTCATCGGCAACTTCTTCCGCCGCTTCGGTCGTCTCCCAGGGCAACATTATCACGGATACGGTCGAGGGGTTCACCGAGGATATCATATCAACGGCAAAGCAGGCGGCCCGCACCATAGCAATTAAATTGGTCAGCAGCGTGGTGTTTGTGATTTTATTCATTTTGATCCGACTTGTTTTGATGTTGCTTGCAAAGCTGTTGAGCGGTATAATAGATAAGATACCGGTCGTCAGCGGCATAAACAAACTGCTCGGCGGCATACTCGGTATTGCGGGCGGATTGATTATTTCAGCCGTGTTGGTCGTCGGCGTAGTCAGCGTCTCCCCGCTGATCACCGATGATCGGTATGTTCAGGCGGTGGATAATTCCCTGATCTGCCGCACGGTCACCAAGATGATCTATGCAGACGGCGGAAATGAGGATACCGTCACCGTCGGGGATTCCGGTCAAGAGGACGAATATGTCTTCAATGAAGATGATTTCGATTTCAGCGAGGACGATTTCGATTTCAGCGAGGACGGCGTCCCGGCCGAACAGGATTGAAAGGGGAAACCGGTTTGACCATACCAAACATACTCTCGATTTTCAGAATCGTTTTGATTCCGGTCTATGCTTGGCTGTACTTTTCCGATTATCAGAGCGGCGCCGCCATCGCGGGGAGCGTGCTGGTCGTCTCGGGACTGACCGATCTGCTGGACGGCGCGATTGCGCGAAAATACAATCAAATCAGTGAACTCGGCAAGGTGCTCGATCCGCTTGCGGATAAATTGACGCAGGTGGCGGTCTTTGTCTGTCTGTATATAAAATTTTCAAATCTCCTGCCTTTGTTCTGTTTCATTGCCTACAAAGAATTGATCATGCTCTCGGTGGGATTTTGGGTGCTCAAAAGGGGCATTGTGGTGAGCGCCAAATGGTGGGGAAAAATCACGACGTTTTTGATCTACTGCGCGGTGGCCGCATTCACATTTTTCCCGCACATGCGCGAAACCGCGATGCTTGCGATATCCGCTCTGCTGCTTGCAATGCTGGCCTTTTCCATGTGGGCATATGCGGAAGTTATGGTCGGCGTGTTTGCAAAAGCCGCGCTGACCGGCAGAGATATCAAGGAGATTGCCAAACAGACCTATTGATGAAAGGAATTATTCAATGCTTTGCAGCAGATGTAAGAGAAGACCCGCCGTCGTTTTTATCAGTAAAATCGAGGGCGAGAAAAAGACCAACGAGGGACTTTGCCTAGTGTGCGCCAAAGAGCTCGGAATCCCTCAAGTCAACGACATTATCAATAAAATGGGTATATCCGACGATGATCTCGAGGAGATGTCCGAGCAGTTGGGCGAGATGATGGGGTCACAGGACGAGGAGACGGCGGACGGCGCATCCGCAGGCGGTTCAGCCACGTTTCCGGCGTTTTTGCGCGGGATGATGAGTAACAAAAACCCCGAACCGGGCAAGCAGCAGGAACCGAAAACCGGAACCAAGCCGACGAAACCGGCGCAGGATCCGGGCGCCAAACGCAAGTTTTTAAACACCTACTGCACCAATTTCACCAAACAGGCGCGCGACGGCGTTTTTGATAGAATCATCGGCCGTGACCGCGAAATCGGGCGCATGATCCAGATCCTGTCCCGCCGCACCAAAAACAACCCCTGTCTGATCGGCGAGCCCGGCGTGGGAAAGACCGCGATCGTCGAGGGACTCGCGCAGCGCATCGTCGCGGGCGACGTGCCGTTCGTGCTGCGCGAAAAGGACGTCTATCTGCTCGACTTGACAGCGCTGGTGGCCGGAACGCAGTTTCGCGGTCAGTTCGAAGCGCGTGTCAAAGCGCTGCTCGATGAGATCAAGGCGGACGGCAACATCATTGTGTTCATCGATGAGGTGCATAACCTTGCGGGCGCGGGCGACACCGCCGACGGCGCGATGAACGCCGCCAACCTGATGAAGCCGGCGCTCTCGCGCGGCGAGATCCAAGTGATCGGCGCGACCACGTTCAAAGAATACCGAAAGCATATCGAAAAGGACTCGGCGCTCGAGCGGCGTTTTCAACCGGTCGTGATCGAAGAGCCGTCGGTCGACGAGACGGTAAACGTGCTGTCGGGCTTGAAAAATTATTATGAAAAATACCACGGCGTCGCGGTGGACGAATCGTTGATCCGCACCGCCGTCGAATTGTCGGAACGCTATATCAACGACCGGTTTCTGCCGGACAAGGCCATCGACCTGCTCGACGAGGCCGCCGCCTGCGCGTCGCTGCGCGACCCTGTTTTACAGCAGTACCGCGCAGCGGTCAAACAGCAGGCCGACCTTGAACAACAGTTGAATGCGCTCAAAAGCGAACCGCCGGTTGAGGGTGAGAACACCGAAGATGTGTCACGCTACGAAAAGACCGCCCGGCTTCAATCACAACTGTTGCAAACCAAGGCAACCGTCGACGGGTTAAAGCCGCAAGCCGAACAAGCCAAAGTGACGCTGGCCGATTTGACCAAGGTCATCGAGCTTTGGACGGGAATCGACGCGGGCAAAATCGCCGAGAGCGATATTCAAAAATTATCGGACCTCGAATCCCGCCTGAAAGAACGCGTGATCGGGCAGGACGAAGCCGTGGAAGCGCTGGCGAGAGCCATGCGCCGGGGCCGCATCCGCCTGTACGAAAAAAACCGGCCGGTGTCTTTCATCTTCGCGGGCCCGACCGGCGTCGGCAAGACCGAGCTGGTCAAGGTGCTCTCGGCGGCGCTGTTCGACACCCCCGACAACATGATCCGCATCGACATGTCGGAATACATGGAAAAACACGCGGTCTCGCGGCTGGTCGGTTCGCCCCCGGGCTATGTCGGCTACGACGAAGCCGGGCAATTGACCGAAAAGGTGCGCAGAAAGCCCTACAGCGTCGTGCTGTTCGACGAGATCGAAAAAGCGCACCCGGACATCATGCACATCCTTTTGCAAATCCTCGACGACGGCAAAATCACCGACGCGCAGGGCCGCAACGTCGATTTCTCAAACACGGTCATCGTCATGACCACCAACGCCGGCTCCGACAAATTGGGCGGCGGCATCGGATTCGGTAAATCCACAAGTCAGCTCGCGGCCGAAAAAGTGCAAAAGGCGCTCTCGGAATTTTTGCGACCCGAATTCTTGGGTCGTTTGGACGAGGTCATCATTTTTTCGCCGCTGTCCGAGGAGACGCTGGTCAAGATCGCCGATTTGATGCTGTCCGACATCAAAAAGGGCCTTGCGGCGCAGGGAACGGAATTTGAATGGAGCAGGGCGGTCGGCGAAAAACTGGCACACCTGTCGGCGAACAGCAAGTTCGGCGCGCGCGAACTGCGCAAAAACCTGCGAAAACAGGTCGAGGACAAAATCGGTGATGCGGTCATGCACAGCGGCGCGCATATGCCGGCATTGATCAACCTCGACGTTGTGAACGACGAGATTTTCGTATTGTTATAAATGAAAACGCTTTTGCTTTTTGAGACGAGGTGTGTAATTTGAATGTGATTTTGAAAAAGGTCTGCTTAATCGGCGACTCGGTTGCGAGGGGCGTGATTTTCGACGCGGTGCGCGGGAAATACGTCTTCTTAAAAAACTGCTTTGCCAACGTCATCGGCGAAAAGACGGGTATCGAGATCGAAAATCTGGCCAAATTCGGCTGCACGGTCGAGGCCGCCGAAAAAATCGTCGAAAAGAACGCCGGGAAAATCGCAAAAACCGAATTTTGCGTGATCGAGGTCGGCGGCAACGACTGCGATTTCGAGTGGGCAAAGATCGCCGAAACCCCGGACGACGACCATTTCCCCAATACGCCAATGGATCGGTTTCTCACGGGGTATACCAATATCATCGAAAAAATCAAAGCCCTCGGCAGCAAACCGGTCGTGCTTTCATTGCCCCCGCTGGACCCGAAAAAATATTTTGCTTGGATTAGCCGCGGCGTGAGCAGGGAAAACATCTTGAAATGGCTCGGCGGCAGCGAGCAGTACATCTACCGCTGGCACGAGATGTATAACCTGCAGGTCGCAAACCTCGCAAAAAAGCTCGATGTGTTATTCATCGACATCCGCAGCGTCTTTTTGCAGGAAAAAAATTATGAGCGGCTGTTGTGTGAAGACGGCATCCATCCCAACGAGGAGGGTCACCGTCTGATTTCCAACGCCATCGAGTCGGCGTTGGCAACCGCCCCCGCAAGCGCTTTTGCGTAATTTTGTTGACTTTTTGCGTTTTGATGATATAATAACGGTGTAAATGCCCCGACGGAGAGAGTACCCGGCGAAAACCGCGAAAGAGAGAGCGCTCGGCGGCTGAAAGGCGCTCGCGGACAAAACCGGCGAAGTTCACTCCCGAGCAGTGCATCCGAACTGAAATCTAGTAAGATGTACCGGTCTCCCGCCGTTATCGGGATCAAGAGCCCCATAAAATCTATGGGGAATTTAGGTGGTACCGCGGAGCGCGCTTCGTCCTATTTCGGATTGAGCGCGCTTTTTGATTTTTTAATTTCAAAAACCTTATTGAAGGGATGAAAGTCACATGGAAACAAATATCAGGCAAGTGTCCGAACAGTTGCAAAAACGGCTCGAAGCAGCCAAGGACTCGGCTGCGGTCGAGCAGATCCGCGTGGAGTTTTTGGGCAAAAAGGGGCGGATCACGGAACTTTTAAAGCTGCTCAAAGACGCCGAGGGCGAACAAAAACGCGAACTCGGCCAGCAGATCAACGAACTCAAAAAGCAGGCCGAGGCCGACATCGAAAAGGCGCAGGCAGACGTCGCCGCCGCCGAACAACAGGCACGGCTCGACTGCGCGGAGCAATACGACGTGACCCTGCCGGCGCAGGCGGAAACGGGTTCTTACCACCCGATCACGCTGATTCAAAAAGAGGTCGAGGAGGTCTTTGCGAGCATGGGCTTCACGATCGAGGACTATGCCGAGGTCACCGACGACTATAACTGTTTCGAGTCGCTGAATATCCCGAAGCACCACCCCGCCCGCGATATGCAGGACACGTTTTATCTCTCGAACGGGCAGTTGTTAAAGACCCACACCTCGGCCGCACAGAACACGATCATGCGCAAATACGGCGCGCCGCTGCGCGCGGTGTTCCCGAGCCGATGCTTCCGCAACGAGGCCACCGACGCCAGCCACGAGAACACCTTTTTTCAGATGGAAGGCATCATGATCGATACCGACATCTCGATCTCGAATCTCATCTACTTTATGAAGACGATGCTGTCCGAGGTGTTCAAGCGCGACGTGAAGGTACGCCTGCGCCCGGGCTTTTTCCCGTTTGTCGAACCGGGCTTCGAACTCGACATCAATTGCCTGATTTGCGGCGGTTCCGGCTGCCCGACCTGCAAAAACGGCGGCTGGGTAGAACTCTGCCCCTGCGGCATGATTCATCCCAACGTCTTGAAATACGGCGGCATCGACAGCGAAAAATACACCGGATTCGCCTTCGGGCTCGGACTGACTCGGCTCGCGATGATGCGCTACGGCATCAAGGACATCCGGATTTTAAACAGCGGAAACCTCAAGGCGCTGTCACAGTTCGCGCAAAAATAAAACATTTTTATCATCCTGAACGGAGCGCCCCGCGCGAAGTGGAAGGATCTCGGTTAAATAAAGTTAATTCAATACGCCAAATCCGTTTACGAGTTTTAAACGGGTAGAATGTTCCATAAAAGGAAGGGAAAGATTATTATATGTTGGTATCAATGAACTGGATTCGGGATTTTGTCAATCTCGACGGGCTGGATGTCGAACAGCTCATCCGCCGTTTCACCCTCTCGGCCGCCGAGGTCGAGGACGTCTGCCATAAGGGCGCGGACATCAAAAACGTCGTCGTCGCCAAAGTGCTTTCGGTCGAGGCGCATCCGAACTCGAAAAAGCTGCACCTGTTAAAAATCGACCGCGGCGACAAAATCGTCGACTGCGTCTGCGGCGCGCCGAATGTTCGCGAGGGCATGAGGGTGGCGTTCGCCTGCGCGGGCGGGAGCGTCTGCGGCAATCCGATCCGCGCCGCGACGGTCGCGGGCTACCCGTCCGAGGGCATGTGCTGCTCCGAATTCGAGCTCGGCATCTCCGCCGACCATTCCGGTTTGATGGAGATTTTCAAAAATTGCCCGCTTGGTACGGATATAAAAGAAGTTTACGGCATTGAAGATACCGTTTTCGAAATCGACAACAAATCGCTGACCAACCGCCCCGACCTCTGGGGTCATTACGGCATCGCGCGCGAATTCGCCGCGCTGACCGGCAGGGAATTAAAAAAGCCCGAGGTTGCCGACGGCGCGCCGTATGAGAGTTTGCCCGAGGTCGCGCTCGAAATTGTCAATAAAGAACTGTGTTACCGGTACAGTTCGGTCAAGGTCGAAAACATCCGCGCAAAAGTCAGCCCGGTCGATCTGCGCATCCGGCTGTTTTACTGCGGCCTGCGCGCCATCAACCTGCTCGCCGATCTGACCAACTATGTCATGCTCGAACTCGGCCAGCCGATGCACGCGTTCGATCTGAAAAAGGTCGGCAACATCCGGGTGAAAAATTTTAACGCGCCGTTCAAATTCACAACGCTCGACGGCATCGAGCGCGACATCGACGAGAGCACGCTGATGATCTGTTCCGACGACCGGCCCGTCGCGGTGGCGGGCATCATGGGCGGGCTGGATTCGGGGATCGTCGGCGAGACCGATTCGCTGCTGCTGGAATCGGCCAATTTCGACGCGGTCGGCACGCGCAAATCGTCGCAGCGGCTCGGTCTGCGCACCGATTCGAGCATGCGCTACGAAAAGACCCTCGACCCCGAATTGACCATGCCCGCGCTCGGGCGGTTTTTAAAACTGCTGGCCGACGCCGATCCGGGCGTGAAGATCATCTCGAAATTCACCGACCGCTACGTCAAAAAATATCCGCCGATCACAATCGCGTTCGATAAAAATTATGTCGACCGCTACACCGGCATCGAGATTTCAAACAATCAGATTTTGACGACTTTACGCGCGCTCGGTTTCAAAGCCGAATATTTCGACAACCGTTTCAAGGTCGGTGTCCCGAGCTGGCGCGCGACCAAGGACGTGACCATCGCCGCCGACATCATCGAGGAGATCACGCGCGTCTACGGCTATGACAACTTCGAGGCCGCCACGACGAGGAGCGCGTTGCGCCCGGTGGCAAAGACCGTTGCGAAGACCGACGAGGGCAACGTCAAGACCCTGCTCGTGGATAAGTATTTATTGCACGAGGTGCATTCGTATATCTGGTGCGACGGCAAAAAAGTAAGGAAGCTGGGTATCGCAGTCGAGGACAATGTCCGGATTTTAAACATCCCAACGCCTGAACTCGGCACGCTGCGAAACGCGATGACCCCGTCGTTGTTATGCTTTGTCAATGAAAACCGCAATTTCGCCCCCCGATTCGGCATCTTCGAGATCGGCCGAACTTTCAACGGCACGAGGGAAAACGGGACTTGTAATGAGCGCAGAACGCTCGGCATCGCGCTGTATGACCGCGAGGGAACCGAGAAAGCGCTGTTTTATGAGTTGCTCTCAATCGTCGGTGATCTCTGCGGCGAATTGAAACATCTAAAACCCGTTTTTTCGAATATCGCGCCCAAGCACGATTGGCAGCACCCGCGCAACACCGCGGCGGTCACGCTCGGAGAACAAGCGATCGGTTTTGTCTCGGCGATCCATCCGTCCGTGAATGAAAAATTGGATAAAACCGCGGTCGTCGTGTTCGCCGAAATCGATATGGATTTGTTTTCGTCCGTGCCCGCGCAGGTGTTAAAATACGCCGAACCGTCTAAATTTCCGGGCATCGACGTCGATCTGACATTTGTATTGAAAGAAGGATTCAAATACGCGCAGATCGAGCAAACGCTGGGCAAAAACCCCTGCGCGTACCTGACCGGCGTCAAGGTGATTGACCGATACGAGGGAGAAGTAAAAACGCTTACAATCCGCTTCAGTTATGCCTCGACGGAAAAGACCCTCTCGCGCGAAGAAATCGATTCCCATACGCAGGCCGTGATGGTCGATTTGGCCGCGAAGGGGATTGCATTAAAGGCCTGAATGTGGTAAAATACTCCCCATCCATATCTTCGGAAGGGGCAGTTAAAATTTATGAAACGCGTCGAAGTCGCCAAACTCTTCGAAACACCTGAACAATTTATCGGAAACAACCTCACGGTATGCGGTTGGGCCAAGACCCTGCGCGTGTCCAAAGGGATCTCGTTCATTGAACTCAACGACGGGAGCTGCTTTCGAAATCTTCAGGTCGTGGCCGAGGAAAATATGCCCGGCTATGCCGAGGCGACCCGCCAAAACAACGGGTGCGCTTTGGCCGTCGAGGGCGTTTTGGTCGCAACCCCGGACGGCAAACAGCCCTTTGAGCTGAAAGCGACCGGCATCATGGTCGAGGGGACATCCTCGCCCGATTATCCGCTGCAAAAAAAGCGCCACTCGCTGGAATTTTTGCGCACCATGCCGCACCTGCGCCCGCGTACCAACACCCTCGGCGCGGTCTACCGGCTGCGTTCGGTCGTCAGCTACGCCATCCACAAGTTTTTCACCGAAAATGGATTTATCTATACCCATTCGCCGATCATCACCGGCAGCGATTGTGAGGGCGCGGGAGAGATGTTTCGCGTGACCACTTTGGACGCGAAGAATCCGCCGTTGACCGAATCCGGCGAAGTCGATTTTTCAAAGGATTTTTTCGCGCGGACCGCGTCGCTGACGGTCTCGGGGCAGCTCGAGGCCGAGGCGTTCGCGCTCTGCTACGGCAAGGTCTACAACTTCGGGCCGACGTTTCGCGCCGAAAATTCCAACACGCCGATCCACGCGTCGGAGTTTTGGATGATCGAGCCGGAGATCGCCTTCGCCGACCTTTCGGACGATATGCAGCTGGCGCGGGATATGATGGTCTTCATCGTCAAATACGTCCTGGAGCAGTGTCCGGACGAATTGGCGTTTTTTAACGAGCACTATGACAACGGCCTGCTCGACCGCCTGAACGCGCTGATCAACGCCGATTTCAAGGTCTGCGAATATACTGAGGCGATAGACCTGCTCAAAAACAGCGGGCTGGTGTTTGAATACCCCGTCTATTGGGGCTGCGACTTGCAAAAAGAACACGAACGCTGGCTGACCGAGACCCATTTTAACGCACCGGTGTTTTTGATCAACTATCCCAAGGAGATCAAGTCGTTTTATATGCGCCTCAACGACGACGGCAAGACGGTCGCCGCGATGGATTTATTGGTGCCGGGCGTCGGCGAGCTCATCGGCGGCAGCCAGAGGGAGGAGCGCCTCGACGTGCTCGAGCGCCGCATGGAGGAATGCGGGTTGGATAAAAACGACTACGGCTGGTACCTCGACCTGCGCCGTTACGGCGGCACAAAACACGCCGGCTTCGGGCTGGGATTGGAACGCCTGCTGCTGTACCTGACCTGCGTGGGAAACATCCGCGACGTGCTGCTGTTCCCGCGCACCCCAAAGACGCTGGTATAACAGGGTAAAGGTTTGCGCTAAAAACAGAGCGGCTTTTATTGCGCAAATTCACAGCGGAAGATGTTACAGACGCGCAAAAAATATGATAACATAGGTGGCATGCATATGAATTATATAAAACTCTCCCGCGAACAATTATTAATTCAAAAAGCCCTTTTACAAGGCGTTTACAACGATTACAAGGCCAAGGGGCTCAAACTCGACATCTCGCGCGGCAAGCCCGCGCCCGAGATGCTCTCGCTTGCCAACCCCATTTTGTCGGCGCTCGGCCCGGATTCCGACCTGAGATCCGAGGACGGCCTGGATGCGCGCAACTACGGCGGGCTCGACGGCATCCCGGAGGCGAAACGGCTGTTTTCCGAGATTTTGAGCGTCCCGGCCGAAAACCTGATCGTCTACGGAAACTCGAGCTTGAACCTGATGTACGACACGCTGGCGAAGGCGATGATTTTCGGCGTGTTCGCGGGCGGCGTGCCGCTTTATGAGTGTAAAAACCGGAAATGGCTGTGCCCCGCGCCGGGTTACGACCGCCATTTTGCCATCACGGACAAATTCGGCTTTGACATGGTCGGCATCCCGATGTTTCACGACGGTCCGGATATGGATTTGGTCGAACGGTATGTCAACGAAGACCCGGACATCAAGGGCATCTGGTGCGTCCCGGTCTATGCCAATCCGACCGGAGCGGTTTATTCGCACAAAGTCATCGAGCGTCTGGCGGCTTTGAAACCGGCTTCGCACGATTTCAGAATCTACTGCGACAACGCCTATGTGATGCACACCTTTGCCGGAGTGGCAAAAACCAAAGTCACCAATCTGCTGACCGAAGCGCAAAAACGCGGAAACGGCAGCATGGTGTACATGTTCACCTCGACCAGCAAGATCAGTTTTGCGGGCGGCGGCGTTTCGGCCATCGCCTCGGGCGCGGAGAATTTGGCTTTTTATAGAAAATTGCTCTCCTATCAGACCATCGGACACGATAAACTCAATCAACTGCGCCATGCGCGTTATTATAAAAACCTCGAGGGTGTTGCCGCGCACATGGAAAAATACATGGGGCTGCTCGTGCCGAAGTTCGAGACGGTCTGCGCCAAACTCAAGGAGGGGTTGGGTGCGTCCGGCGTCGCCGAGTGGACAGAGCCAAAGGGCGGCTATTTCGTCAGCGTCGATCTGTTGCCCGGCTGTGCCAAGCGCACGGTGGCGCTGTGCAAGGACGCCGGATTGATCCTGACGCCCGCGGGCGCGACTTTCCCCTACGGAATGGATCCCAACGACGCCAATATCCGCATCTCCCCGAGTTTCCCGCCGGCGAGTCAACTCGCGGAGGCGATGGATGTCTTCTGCGCCTCGGCGAAACTCGCGGCGGTTGAAAAACTGCTGTCGGACAAATAAGACATATAGAAACCGCGGCGAACGGGCCTGCCCGTTCGCCGCGGTTTTTATAGCGGTTGAATCCGATTTTAAATAAACCGACGGTTGAGTTTACTACAAATGGCCTCGATTGAACTCAACCATGGTTTGTGGTATCATCAAGCCATCAACCGACGGGAGGGATTCTGGTGGAAAACATCGGGAAAATGATTGCGGAACTGCGGAAAGAACAGGGCGTGACGCAGGAACAACTGGGGCAGGCGCTGTCAATTTCGGCGCAGGCGGTCAGCAAGTGGGAAAACGGCGGCGTGCCGGACGCCGAGATGCTGCCGCGCGTCGCCGATTATTTCAGGGTCTCGATCGACGCGCTGTTCGGGCGGAAAGCGGGATCTCAAAACATCGACGATGTGATTTGCGCGCACATACGCGCGGCGCCGCGCGAGCAGCAGCTTCGGACCGCCGAGGAACTGTGCTGGACGATTCAGCGTTCCATGTTCGGTTCCAAGCTTGACAAGCATGACAATCTCGATAAATATCTCGCTACCGAGTCGTTTTCCGAGGCCATTTTCAACGAGGGGATCTCGCTGATGCGGCTGGACAGGCGGTTGAATTATTTTATGCTGATGCCCGAGCCCGAGTGCGGATTCGGCAAAATACTGTACAAACCCGAAGAACAGACGGCGTTTTTCGCCCTGCTCGGACAGCGGGACGCCTTTGACACGCTCATATTGCTCTATTCGCGGGACGAAAACCCGTTCACGGCCAAATGGGTGGCCTCGGAAATCGGAATCGCCGTCGAGCGCGCCGCCGAAATCCTCGATCGATTCGTCGGTTATAAGCTCGTGAGCAAATCCCAGCTGACGCTCGACAACGACCAAATAGACGTTTACGGAAGTAATTATAATTATCATCAAAACCCCGCGTTCATGCCGATGCTGGAATTCGCGAACCGCATCATCCGCCGACCGAGCGGTTACTGCTTCCAGACCGGAATGCGTAAAAAACCGTATTTCGATGCCGCCGAGACGATTCGGCCGGAGGGAAAGAAGAAACCCAATGGAAAATAAACATCAGTACAGGCTCAAGGAGCTTTTCGGGCATTATAAAATGCTGATCGGCATCATCGCAAAAGAAGCCCCCCGGATGGTGGCCGGCACCTTTGCCGCGGCGGTTTTATCCGGTTTTGCCACGACGGCGGCGGTGTTCGCGGGCGGGCATATCTTCGACGACGGGCTAAAAGTGGCTGCCGGAACCCTGACCTTCGGGCAGTATATCCCGTATATTATTTTATTTCTCCTTGCTTCCGTTATCCCCGACCTGGTGGTCAACGCCTATGTCTACGGCCATGTGCAGGAGCGGTCACAATTGATTTTGCGCACGACCTACCGGGGGAAGATGCTCCAAAAGCTCAAGCGGCTCAAATACGCCCACTTCGAAGACCCCGCCTCGGTCAAGATCATGGACATGGCTTTTGACCATGCCGAGGATTCCGTGCGCCACATGTTCCCGATGTACGTCACGCGGGAGATTTCGAGCTTGGTCGCAAGCGCCGGCCTTTTATGGCAGTTTGCGCAGATATCGCCGTGGCTGCTGCCGACCCTGCTCGCGCCGTTCGCGCTGGACCTCTTCATCAGCGCCAAGCGGTCGTTCTCGGTCTATGACGAGTTGCAAAAATATTGGGACAAGGAGCGCCGATATCGGCGGCTCGGGGGCTATCTGCGCTCGCGCGACTACGCCAGGGAGCAAAAGCTGTTCGGATCGTCCGATTTTTTGGTCGACACCTATTAAAAACGCCTGAATGAGCGCAACCGCGAATATGAAAAATATTATTATTTCAAGCACCTGAAAATGCGCTTCGCCTCGAGTTGGGTGACCGCGCTGGCGACGCTCGGGAACGCGGTGTTTTTGCTGCTGCTGTTCATCGGCGGCAAGGCGAGCGTCGGTTCATTTATCGCGTTGACTTTATGCGTGTTCGGCGGGTTGTACGATTCGTTAAGCGGCGCGACGATCTTTTTTAAAGCCAGCGGCTTTCACATCCAGTTCCTGGATTATTACAACAAATTTTTCGCGCTCTCCGAGGACCCCGAATCCGAATGCGCCGAATTGCCGGGGGATTATGAGATTGAGTTCAGAAACGTGCGGTTTGCCTATCCCAATACCGGACGCGAGATTTTAAAAGGGTTGTCGTTCAAGGTACGGGCCGGGGAAAAGGTATCGGTCGTCGGAGAAAACGGCGAGGGCAAAACCACGATGATCAAGCTGCTGCTCGGGCTGTTCGAACCCGACGGCGGGGAGATCCTGCTCGGCTCAAAACCGCTGACGTCCTATTCGGCGGAGCGGCGCTCCGAGATCTTCGCCCCGATCTTTCAGGACTTTATGCGCTACAGCATTCCGCTGCGTGAAAATATCGCCGTAGGCCATATCGCCGATATCGAAAACGGGGACGTGTTCAAACGCGCCTGCCAAAAAGCAAAAGTGGACGAGTTCGCGCCTTCGCTCAAGGACGGATACGACACGCTGTTGGGCCGCGACTTCAAGGGCGGCGTCGACCTCTCGGGCGGACAGTGGCAGCGCATCGCCCTCGCCCGCGCTTTTATGGGGGATAAGCCGGTGTTGCTGCTCGACGAGCCGACCAGCCAGCTCGACCCGATCGCCGAGTCGCATCTGTACGCCGAATTCGCCGAAATGACCGAAAAAAAGAGCGCGATCTTCATCACCCACCGGCTGGCTTCGACCATGATCACCGACCGGATCCTCGTGATCTCGGAGGGAAAAATCGCCGAGGAGGGCACGCATGCCGAATTGATGGCGACCGGCGGGATTTACAGTAAGATGTTCAACGCCCAAAAGCAGTGGTACGAAAACGGAAAGGAGGCGGCGGTATCATGAAAAAAGAAAAAGTCAGAACAGGGCCGAAAGACGACCTCACCGGGCTGCCGCGCGATTTCACCACGCCGCTCGAGGAGGAAATGAGCAAACAAAAACCCGCCAAAACCAAGACGATTTTCAAGCTGTTCGGGTTTGTCTTTTCCTCGGCGAAGTTTATGTGCGCCCTGATCTTGGCGCTGTCGATTTTGTTGAGTTTGCTCCGGCCGGCGCTTGCGGCCCTCTGGGGGAAATACATCGACGCGGCCAATTCCTATTCGCCGGAAACGGGAATTTTTACGATGGCCGGAATGATTTTAGGATATTTCGCGCTCAATTATCTGTGCGCGCTGCTCAACCGTTATCTGTATATGTACGAGCAGATCGAGCGGGTCGATATCGTGCAGGCCAACCGCTTTCAGGAAAAGCTGGACGCGCGACTTTACCGCAAGCTGGCTTCTCTCTCCCCCGAATACCTTGAGATCGCCAAGACCAACGACCTGATCGAGCGGGTGTTCAGGTTCACGGCCGACGGCTGGAGCGGGCTGAACCGGATGGTCATGATGAACGGCTATTCGATCATCGCCAGGACCGTCTCGGTGCTCACGATCGCGGCGACGCTGTATCTCTTCAGCCCGTGGCTGTGCCTGTTGATTTTGATCGCGCCGATTCCGACGCTGTATACGACCTATATCGATTCGAAGCTCTCGTTCAGGTTTCTCAAGGACAACTCCGAACTGGCCCGGAAAGGCAATTATCTTCAAAACATCATGTTGAATACCGGAGCAAAGGAAATGCGCACCCTCGGCCTGTTCGATTTCTTCTTCGGCAAATGGAAAAAAGCCGCCGACGAATACACGGCGCTGGAGCGCAAAAAGCAGTTCCGCTCGAGCGCGCTCGGGGCGATCCGCAACGCGATTTCGGCGTTGACGCTCTCGGCCGCCTATGCGCTCGCCATCGCGCTGATGACGGCGGGGCGCATCACGCTCGGCGCGCTGGGCTCGGTGATGTCATTGATTCAGACCCTTGTTTCCGACACCGGCGCGCTGTTCTCCGCGCTCGGAAAATTCATGTCCAACAAAAACGAGGCGGCGATGTTTTTTGAGCTGATGGAACTGCCGTCCCAGACGCAAGAAGGGGAAAAGACCGGAGAAATTGCCGAAATCAAGGCACAAGGCCTGCGTTACCGTTATCCGATGACCGAAAAATATGTGCTCGAGGGGGTTGATCTCGAGATCAGGCGCGGGGAAAAAGTCGCCCTGGTCGGCGAGAACGGCGCGGGGAAATCGACCTTTGTCAAGCTGTTGTGCGGGATGCTGGAACCGTCCGGGGGCGTGTTGTCCGTCAACGGCGCCGACAGCCGCAAACTCGACCCCGGGACCAAATACGACCGCATGTCGGCGGTATTCCAGGACCCGGCCAAATATACCACCTTCACGGTCTCGGACAACGTGTTTTTGGGCGATGCCAAACGCGCGAGGGACGAGGGTCTGATCGCGGACTGCCTGAAAAAAGCGGGTTGCCCGGAACTGGAAGGCGATCTCGCGCTCGGCAAAGACGTCGGCGGCGCCGATCTCTCGGGCGGGCAGTGGCAAAAGCTCGCGATCGCCCGCGCCTACTACCGGGACAGGGATCTGATCCTGCTCGACGAGCCGACCGGAAACCTCGACCCGCTGGCGGAGGCCGAGATTTTTAAGCGCTATACCGAGATGTCGCGCGACAAGACGGTGGTGTTCGTGACCCACCGCATCAGCATCGCGGCGTTGACCGACCGCGTGGTGGTGTTCGGCGGCGGCAAAATCGCCGAGAGCGGAACTCATGAAAAATTATTGGCGGGCGGCGGCGAATACGCGCGGCTGTATCATGAGCAGGCAAAATGGTATGACCGATAGACGATAAAACGTGGATTTCTGATTTAGCGACCGGTAAAAGCGACGGTTCAATCTCTCCTGCGGCGGTGAAAGCACAGGGCTTTTTACAAAATCAACATGACGCGGCTTTTCCCGTTTCGATCCCCGCGTGATTGAATCGATCCCCGATCGCTTTAAAAATGGATTTATCAATTTTTAAAATAAAAATAAAATAAACACGAATCCTGCGGGCGGCGTCTGCCACCCGCAGGATTCGTGTGATTTGAAAAAGGAATTTTTATTTCAACGGCTCGCAGTCGCACACCGCGTTGTAAACGTCGGCATGGGCGGCCTTTCCGTTGGTTTCGGCGAAGCTCTCGTAGCCCTTGCAATACGCCCCGTCGATCAAAAGGTTTTCGGCGCTGCCTTTTTTTTGATCGATGACAAGGATTTTGCCGCACGGCGTCTCGTTTTCACATTTACGCACGGCAACGACATTTTTCAATATCAGGTTGTCCACCGCGCCTACTACTTTGATATATTCGGCATCGGCAGTCGCGTTTCCCTCTTCCAAGACGGTCAGGCCGTCGATGATGATCGTATTCATATGCTGACCGGCGGCTTTTTCCGCATTTTGCTTCTTCGACACGAAAGGAATGCCGATTTCGGCGACGGGCCGGCCGTCGCGGGGATAATGATGCCGGATGTTTTTCAAAGTCAAACACTCGATGTCGCCGCCGATGCGGAACAAAAAGGGGTTGGTGTAGTGGTAATTGGGCTCGGTTTGGCGCAGGTCGACGTTTTCGATCAAAATATTTCCGAAAGAGCCGTAGGCGTCGTGGAACCACGGATTGATATAAAATCCGAAACACTTATACGTTCCGCTGACATTGCGGATCGTGACCCGGTCGAGCCGGCCTTTCGCCCTCGAGAGCAGGCGCACTCCCTGATCTGCGTTGTCCATAAACAGACCGTCCACCTCGACGTCGGTGATGTCGGACTCCATGTCGGATTCATCCGGGGCGAGCGCAAGGATGTCGTCCCCCGTGCGGCCGCTGAGGTTTTTGATGCTCAAAAAGCGCCCCGGGCCCCAGAAGTGCAGACCGTCCTGATTTTGGCCGTCCATGTGCTCGGGCAGGTCGATGTCCACGTTTTCCACCACCACATGCCGCCAGTTGCAGATGACCGCCGCCCAGGACCGTTGGTCGCGGATGGTGATATCTCTGATGGTCAGGTATTCGACGCCGTAAAATTCCAGCGCCATCACGAGATGATTGCCGTCGAAATCGTCGCCGACATCCAAAACGGCCTCGTCGGTGGGGACGTGGTGCAGCTGATTTTTGGCGTTGTGGTTGTAGGTTCCGCCCAAAAGGGTGATGCAGCGATCTTTGATGACCTTTTTATCCCGCCGTGCATTGATTAAAATAGCGCGGTTGGATTGATCGTCCAAAAAGAACCCGCAGTCCTTCGTCAGGCATTCGATCGTGGTGTTGGAATGGACGACCAGACCGCTCACCAGCGCCGCGCCGTCCATCACAAGGCGGATTCCGCCCTCGGTCTCGGCCCTGTCGAGCACCTGTTGAAGCTGTCTCGTGACGTTGGTGCCGCCGCCCGTAAACACGTTGCTGTCCAGCGGCGCGAACGCGCTCGCGTATACCGTTTTGACTGTCATAAAAACATCCTTCGCCATGCGTTTTTTTGCGTTTTTAAGTCCGCGGCTTGATGATACTATGTCGGAACGGATTTGTCAAGTTCCGAGGGCTGATGTTTTCGGGGTTGCGGATTCGGCGGAAATGTTATAAAATAAAATCAGAATTCGTCGCATCGGAGGCATTTTTCGGAATGGAAAAACACGACATCGTCAAGACCGCCATCGCGCATAAACCCTGCGCGTCGCTGCCGTATGCCATCACCTTCGCGAGGGACGCATACGAGGCATACGGGGAGCGGCTGATTGCCGATTTTGTCACCGGATGGGTGAAAAGCGAATACGAGGCCGGGCGGCTCGATTTGGACGAGGCCGTCCGCCTCGGCATCGGCAACAGCGTGTTCGCGTTCGGCTGCCCGTGGTGGAACTGGCACGACCTGCCCAAGTCCTATTCGGACTATGACGCGCCGGATTTTTTGCCCAAGACCATGGGGTACGGCAGCTATACGGGATTCGCCGACAAGATCAAGGCCGTCAAAGCGGCGACGGGCTGCTATATGCTGGTCACGGTCTGGGGCAGCCATTTTGAAAAGGCGTATTTCGCGCGCGGGATTGAAAATTTCCTCGCCGATATGGCCGGAGAGCCGGAATACGCCAAATCGCTGCTGGATATGATCATCCGCAAAAACATCGTCATGCTTGAAAATATCGTCAACATCCCCGAGATCGACGGAATACTGCTCGGCAGCGACTGGGGCTCCCAAAAATCGCTGCTGATGTCGCCCGACGTCTGGCACGAAATGATCGCCCCGGGCGAGCGGCGCGAATACGACTTGATCCACGGGGGCGGAAAGGACGTCTGGGTGCATTCGTGCGGCAACGTCGAGGCCATCATGGGCGACCTGGTCACAATGGGCGTCGACGTGCTGAACCCCGTGCAGCCCGAGTGCATGGATCTGGCCAAAATCAAGCGGGAGCACGGCGAAATGCTGACGTTCTGGGGCGGCGTCAGCACCCAGCGGACGCTGCCTTACGGCACGCCGGACGAAGTCAGGGACGAAATTTCTCAGGTGGTCGGGATATTGGGAAAGGGCGGGGGGTATATCCTTGCGCCCGCGCAGAGCATCCAAGCCGACGTGCCCTATGAAAACGCCCGCGCGATGATCGAAGAGGCGCAAAAACGCTTTCGCGGATCAAATCCGTGAAATCGCCTAAAATCAAACATTGAATAAACGGTAAACGGTAAATGGTTTACTGTAAAACTGCATAAAATAAAAAGGTTGTCCCAAAATGAACGGGACGACCTTTTTTGTTTAAAACGATTTTCACAAAAACGATGGGAGGCGGCGGTGGAAAAACCCGAAATCAAAGCGGCGTTCGTCGATTTTGCGATGCCGTTTGAAAGAATTCAAAAGACGCTGTTTTACCGGTTGCTTGAAAAGAATTATCAAGTCGAGCTCGGCGGCGACCCCGATTATGTGTTCGGGTCGTCCTTTGGCCTGTTAAATTCCGGCGCGTTAAAATACAGGAACGCGGTCAGGATTTTTATCTCGTTTGAAAACCTCTGGCCGGATTTTGATCTGTACGATTACGCCGTCACCTGTTATCCGCTTCTTTACGGCGACCGCCATTTGCCGCACCCGTACTGCTTCGACCACGGTGACTGCGAAAAGAACGTCGCGCTCGCCATAAACAAACACCTGACGGCCAAAGAGGATTTTGTTAAAAAAACCGGGTTTTGTTCCTTTGTGGTCAGTAACAACCGGATGGCGGACCCCATTCGCGAGGCGTTTTTCGACCGGCTCTGCGCATATAAAAAAATCGATTCCGGCGGGCGCTTTCGCAACAATATCGGGCAAAAAGACGGCGTGAAGGACAAGCTCGCGTTCGCCTCGGCGCGCAAATTTTCGATGGTCTTCGAAAACTGCCGCGTAGACGGTTATATCACGGAAAAAATCCTCGAGGGCTTCGCCGCGCACACGGTCCCGATCTATTGGGGCAGCCCGGAAGCGGTAAAAATTTTCAATCCGAAGGCGTTCGTCTATGTCGGCGGGCGGGGGGATTTTGACGCTGCGATTGAAAAGATCAAATACCTCGACAACAACGACGAGGCCTATTTGGAAATGCTGTCGCAGCCCGCGCTGCTCGACCCCGAGCTTCCGGGGCGTATTTTTTCGGAATTGGAGGCGTTTTTCAAACATATCATCGAACAGCCGCTTGAGACCGCTTTCCGCCGCCCGCTGTACGGGTTTTCACTGTTAAAGGAACGCCAAATGCTCCGGGCGGCTAAAATCGCGGGGCCGATTCGGAAATGCGCGTCCGCCGCAAGGCGTATGGCGCGGGGGATAAAATATTTGTTTCAATAATCGGTTCGCACGGTCAGGGCCTTGTGATCTTCATCACGCAGCGACGGGAAACCGGGTAAAATTCTTTAAACAGCCCCAGATAATCGTCCAGGCGGCTCATTCCGGGACGTTGGAATTCAAAAGTCAGCCCGTTGCATTTTTCATAACGGACGCCCCCGATGTCATAGGTCTTTTGGAATTTGCACCGCTCTCCCTTGCAGTGCTTGCAGGTGGCGTACGATCCGATGAAAACCTCTTTGATAAAGTCGGGCGCCTGCGAAATATATGGCGCGTGCTTGGTGACATCGTTGAAAAACAGCCGAAGCGCGAGCCCTTTTTCGCGGATATAGATGCGCGCGGCCACCTTTTTAGATTTGACGTTGGCTTTTGTAAAAACCAGCATATACCTGCCCCAGCAATAGCCCCTTTCGATTTCGCCTCTGAAGGTGTATCCAATGTCCGCGAGCGCGTTTGTGAACGCGACGATGAATTGTTTGTTTTCCGGGGCGATAAAGTCAAAACGCTCCTCCGAAATCAATTGTTCGATCATATTAAAACAATTCCTTTCGCTGTTATTTTTTCCACGGCTGGCAGGTCGGGCAGTAATAGATATTGCCGCCCAAATACGCCTCGCGCACGATTTTGCCGCCGCAGACGGGGCAGGGGTCATTGAGGGTATTCGCCGACAAAATGGTCTTGTAGCCGCCCGGGCAGCCGAACAGGTCCTTTTCGGTGTCGCGCCCGCCCTGCGCGGTCATGGCGAACAGCGTCTTTTTGACCGATTGATATAAATTTTCGACTTCCGCGTCGATCAGCTTTTCAAGTTTGGTCTTGGGGTGGATTTTCGCGTTGAATAAAATGTCTTGTAAAACGCCGTTGCCGAAGCCCGGGATACGCTGCTCGGTGGCCAAAAAGGCCTTGGCGGACAAATTTTTCGGCGCGCCGGAGAGCAGCGCTTCAAAGTATGTCCGATCGAATCCGTTCTCGAGCGGCGTCGGGGTTTTGTTGACTTTATATCCCTTCGGCAAGCCGTTTTCGCCGAGCGGATAGCAAAACATCGCGCCCCACATCTGCACGGTGCAGGTCATCGACGAGAAGTCCTCGAATTCCAGCCAGAGCTGGTGCTTGGCCGGCAGCTTTTCGCCGGGCGCGTGGTACTTGATCGGCGTCGAGATCACAAGCAGCATGTCGCCGCAGACGATCTCGGTGTTGCCGCCGCAGGTGTAACCGGTTCCGGGATTTGCCGATGTAACCGTCTTACCGGCCAGTTTTTGCTGGTACACGGCCGGGTCGCCGCTGTACCAGGCGAATTTGTGCGGCGAGGCGTTGGCCGTCGCGTTTTGAATCGTCTTTCCGGCGAGCGTGCGGTTGATTTGCTCGGCGAGCACATAGGCCTCGGGCAGTTCGATCATAATGACTTCATCCTTTCAAATAGTTGTTGAAAAACATGCAATGGGAATTTATACACATCCTTATACCTTTTGACATGTCGGACAGTAATAAATATTGCCGCCCATATAGGCCTCGCGCTTCAGCCCGTTTCCGCAGACGCGGCAGGGGTAGGCGACGGTCTTGCTTGAAAGGATGGTGCCGTAGCCGCCCGGATTGCCGAACAAATCGCGTTCGGTGTCGCGCCCGCCGCCGTCCCGCATTTCACGCAGCGTGGATACCACGGCGCGGTGCAGCGAATCCCGCTCGCTGTCGGACAGCGTTTCCGCCTTGCGCTTGGGGTGGATGCGGGCGTTGAATAAAATATCGTGTAGGACGCCGTTGCCGAGGCCGGGGATACGCTGCTCGGTCGCAAGCAGCCCTTTGACGCTGAGCGACTTTTTAACCCCCTCGAACAGCCCGTCAAAATAAGACCTGTCGAACGCCTCCGAAAAAGGGGACGGTTTTTTCCTGCCGACGTTGTAGTAAAAATCGTCGTTGGGTTCGTCGGGAAAAGCCGTCATGCCGCCGTACATCTGTACGGTGCAGCAGAGGGCGGAGCCGTCGTCAAACTCGAGCAAAAGCTGGTGTTTGTCGGGGTGTTCTTCCGGCGCGGACAGGCGGCGCGCCCGCACGCCGTCGAAAAACGAGACGATCATCCCGTCGGCGCGCATTTCGGGACGCCCGCCATAAGCAGCGGTGCCCGTGATTTTTCTTCCGGCGAGCTTTTGGTTGTACAGCGCGGGGTCGCCGGAATACCACGCGAAACCGTGCGGTGAGGTGTTGGCCGCGGCGCTGACAATGGTTTTTCCCAAAAACGCCTGGTTGAGCTGGTTTGCAAGCACATGGGCCTCGGGCAGTTCGATCATGATGGCTTCATCCTTTCAAATAGTTGTATCACTCGTTCATGACTCTTTTTTGCGGATTTCCGTTTGACAAGCGCCCCGCTTCTTTTTGGGCGAGGAGGACTTGAAAAGTGATCCATTTGTTTGGTTTTCCGACCCTGTCCATCAAAATAGTCCTTTTGGTTTCTTCGGTTTCGAGAATGTATTTCCCGTCAACCGTTTTATTTTGGATGATCTCCCACACGCTTCTCATCTGCGGGGTATCACCCAGTCCCAATTTGCCCATTGCGTTTGCGACGGTGAGGATCTGCGTATAACCGGTGCTGAAAAAGCCGAGCCGCGTGTCGCATATGATTTTCCCGGGTTCTGTTTTGCTGTAAATAATCTCTCTGCTTATAAAATAATCGATCAGAGCGTCGTAATTTTTTCCCTGTCTATAACAAGCGGGCAAGACGGAATATAAATACAAAGCGGGTACGGCAGCGATATAACAACTCTTCGGTTCCTGTCCCTTGTGCCTGCTTTTCTTCCATTTGCACAAATACCCGCCGTCGAATCTGCCCTTTTCCGCGAACACGTCAATCATCCGTTTCACGCGCGGGTCATCTAAATAACCGAGCCGGACGAGCGTGCTTAAAAAGCGGATTTGACGGCAGCCGCCCAAATTGTCCTCTTCAAGCAGATAAGCGGGGGCGAATTCTTTTTGCACAAAGCGTTCGAGTTTATCCTCTCCGGGGGTTAAAATCCAGTCGACGATCGGCCAAACACGTTTATCTTCTTTCGTGATCCCCAATTCGGCAAGCGCGGTCAGATAGCAAAACGTCGTCCAATTTCCGTAATACTCCGCCTTATGGGGGAAAATCCCCTTTTCGTCCGTCCTTGAAAAAATGCGCCGGACGTTTTCGCAATCGAACGCTTTTTCCTTGGCCGACATTACTTCTTCGCAGTCACTCGGATATTCCAGCAATTCGGTCAATGTCCGGTAACGGATGGACGGTTCTTTTTCTTCAAGCAGCCAGTCGATTACTTTTTCGTTCATTTTACCCTCCGTTTTCACTTTCACCACTCGCCCGCGATCCGGCCGCCGTCCAGTACGAGGGCGTGGCCGGTCATAAAAGCAGAGCGGTCGGAGCAGAGCCACAACACGGCTTCGGCGATTTCCTCCGGCTGGGCGATCCTCCCCATCGGCTGCAATTCGTTCAGCCCTTTGGTCACTTTTTTCACCCAGGGCGTCTGCACCGCGCCGGGGCATATGCAGTTCACCCGGATGTTCTTACCGGCGTTTTCAAGGGCCGCCGTCTTCGTCAGGCCCACGATCCCGAATTTGCTGACGTTGTACGGCATGTCCCCCGCGCGGGCGATCAGGCCGCTAATGGACGCGGTGTTCACAATGTTTCCGTGCCCCTGCGTATGCATCTGCTTTAATTCATGCCTCATGCACAGCCAGTACCCTTTTAAATTCGTGTCGATCACGCGGTCCCAAATGTCTTCCGTGCAGTCGACCGTGTTTTTGCTGACGGCGATCCCGGCGTTGTTGAATGCGCAGTCGAGCGCGCCGAACACTTCAATGCATCGTTTCACCGCATTCGAGACCTCGTCCTCAATCCGCACATCCGCGGAAAAAGCAACAGCGTTTCCGCCGTTGTTGATCTCGTCGGCGACGTTTTGGTTATTTTGTTCGTCAATGTCGATCAGAAAGACGTTGTATTGATTCTTTGCGAATAATTTGGCCGTGGCTTTACCGATGCCCGAAGCGCTGCCCGTGATCAAAATGGTTTTGTTCATTTAAACGCCCTCTTTATCGTATTTAAACCGGCTGAACGTTTTTTATCTTCCCGGAGCATTTTTAATTTTTCGATTCCCTGCTTGTCCCATTCGCCGATTTTATTGACAATCCATTCGCAGGGGAATTCGTCGCAATCACCGCAAAAATAGACGTTATGCTTTTCGCAGCACTCATAAATCCGGCAGCCGTTTGACCATAATTTTACGCATTTGCCTTTTGAATCACGGCAGCCCCTGCACTCGCCGCTTTTCCTAAAACCGCAATCATCACAGCACCCGCCGCAGGGATTGATTTTTCTAAAATCGGTTTTCATTCATCACTTCTCCGTATCAAAATGCAATCGCCCGTCACGTTCGCTCACAAACGGCTGTCGGTCTTTGATGTGCGCGTATTCGGGGTACCTTGCCAGATTGTTGCGCAGGATGCACAGCAGCGTCGGGTGGATGATCCGGTCGGATTCGCTGTTCATCACGCAGCTCTTGTAATCGAGCCAATGTGCCATCTCGCGCTTGTATTTATCGACCTCCGGCTTAGCCAGTTCAAACGGCAGCTCCGACAGGTAGAGCCAAAAATACCACCGGCTGAACCACGGGCGCTTTTTATCGTTCGCATGGCGGTTATAATTTTCGATCCGGCCGTTGATCCAGTCCGTCTCGCGCGGCGCGGCGGCAGCCAGAAAACGGAGCACGACCAGGTTGGCGTCGAAGCACTCGCCGACGCCGTCGTCCTGAGAACCGAAGCAGGTGGTTTTGAGCCGCGCAAGCGTTTTTCCGGTCATATTTTTGATCTCCGGATCGTCGGGCGTGAACAAGTGTAAAAGCCGTAAAATCTCAAGCTCATAAAGATTCGCCGACAAGATATGGGTCTTGGGCGTTTGTCCGAGAACGGTCCTGTATTTTTCGCCGCCGTTGTAAGGCGGGATGAAAAATTCCGGGTACATTTTGCGTCCGCCCGTGTCGGTATTTCCCGGGAAACGCACCCCGGTATAAAAACGAGCGGCTTGTTCGGTCGTGCTTTTCGCGGCCAGCAGCCGCCGGACGATGTTTTCTTTTTGCCCGCCGGTCAGCTCGCCGCCCTTGATCAAATAGTGGTTGGTCTTGACCATCAGTTCATATGGGGTCATATCAATATTTTTTTTGTTTTGCCGATACGATAACATCAATTTTTTAATACTTTCCAATGTTTCAATGTCGGGATTTATAAACTCCAAACGGGCAAAACAGAGGTTTTTATATTCCTTTCCGAAAAGGTTTCCGTCAAAACCCGGTTGCCTGCCGCAGCCGCACTTCGTTCCGTTCGAACTGAAATGCTCGCACACCCTCACGTGAGCCCATGTGGTTTCTTTCAAGGCCTCGTCCGCCCAACCGACGCCGCCAAAATCGCAGGCGTCAATCCAAATGCCCGCGTTGGCAAAATTTATATGACCGACGCACGCGTTCAAATCGATGATTTTCCATCCGTTCCCGTCGTCTTCCGCTTCGACCGAGAACTCGGTATCTCTTAAAAAACGCAAAAATCCGAGGTGCGCTTTTTGTAGGTCTTCGCTCAGGCCGGCGTTCTTCACGTCTTTTTCGGCGGTAAGCTTATTTTGTTCAGACATTCTTGATCACCTCCATCATTTTGCGGATGTCCTCCGTAATCGTGTCGCGTTTGAACGGCTCGATCAGAAGGTTCTTGCCGGTCATGATATAGGACGGAAAAACGCGGATGCCGTTCCAATAAAATTTTTCGTTAGCCCAATGCCGGCGTCTGCCCGCCGCGCCCGATTGGCAGGCGTTCTTTTTCGTTTGCGCCTTCGCAATCATGTTGACCATTTTTATCGCCACGTCGCCCATGAGCATGATGACCCTGAGGTTCGGGAACAGCGCGAGTTCCGCTTCCAGCAGCGGGAGCTGCGCCCGGATGGCTTCGGGATCGGCTGCAGAACCTACTTTCGGGGTTTTTAAAGCGGCGGTGATATAGATGCCCAAATCGAGGATGTCGCGCATGCTTTTGACGGGTACGCCCGCGCCCTCGAACAAGCCGAGCGCGTTTCTCCTGTTTTCAGGGTCGCGGGCTTCGCTGTAAAACCAGTCGTCCGGGTTTTTCGGCACCACTTCGTTGATCATCATGACCTTGATTTTCGCGGGGTCGATCTCGCAGTCGGGGAATTGCATGGATTCTGCGGCAAGGCCGTTTTGTACGGCGATTTCGGTTAGATAGGATTTGACGTTCATCTTTTTGCGCCTCCTGTTTTTATCGTTAATTTCCGTATTGCCCTTTCACATAAGGCAGTATCGCCCGTGTCACTTGATCTGCGGTAATGGCGCGCGTATGGATTTCAGGCGGCCAGCCCGCCGTTTTCAGGCATGTTGAATAATTTTCGCAGGCCCAACACCGATCAATGCCTTTCCCTTTTTTACAATGCACGCTTTCGACGGTACAATCGGGAAAATGACAGCCGCCGCAATTCATCTCCCAAACAAAATCACCGTATACTGCTTTGTGACACTCTAAAACAAAATCACGCTCCTCGGCGCCGACCGGGGTCTCGCCTTTGTAATGAACGCAAAGATCGCAGCGATGCCCGCAATTGGAAAAATGAATATGGGTTTTCGGGAACGGCTTGCGGTTGGGGTTTTTTGCGGCCGTGATCATCTCTTTGGCTTTTTCGAGCGCGTCGAGATCGGCAACCCGTATGACCTCTTGCCCAACTGCAAAATCATAATAACCGTTTCGTATGGCAATGGTCAACACGGTTTCGTCGCCGTCGATAAAAGCAAGCTGGTCTTTTCCGTTGCCGAACTCATCCAGCGCATATTTCCCCCGCATGAAACGCATGGTTTCTTGGCTGACTTTCTGCATTTCGGTTTTGCCGCTCATGGATTTTCTTCCTTTCTGACAATCGGATACCATATCTTCGCGTTAAATTTATTCGCGTCCGGGTCGAAAGGCGTGTAAAGCTCAATCGAAGCATATCCGTTGCCTAACCAGTTCGCGGGATCGTCAATCGCGGAAACATACGGATTCTTTTTCAGCCATTCGCCCCAAAACATAGCGTCCGGTTTCTCGTGCGCTTTCGGCATTGTAATTTCGCCGTTGAAATCACAGTCGAACACAGCGTATTCACACGGCAGCAGCCGGACAATTTCATATCCGTCCGCAGCATTCGCGCCGCCAAAGTTTTCGCAGGCTATGTCGCACGAGCAGTCGTAACATTTTTCGGCGTCGTTACGCACACAGGTGTTGCAAAATAATATATACACGGCGTCGGAACCCGCCGCTTTTTTTAAACGGTCAACAGAGCCGTCGTTCAACCACCGTCTGATTATATCCCATGTTTCTTCGTCATTCGCAGGGATAGATGAATCCTCCGAATCGTACAGTTTTACGATTCCTTTTAGGACAAGAAATTCCCCTGCCGCAAAAAATTCGGTTGTTACGGTATGTTTCATAAAACTACTTCCTCTCCAACGGCTGGCAGGTAGGGCAGAATAGATATTACCGCCCAAATACGCCTCACGCTTTAATCCGTCGCCACAGGCGCGGCAGGGATATGCCAGTGTTTTGCTCGATAGGGTTGTTTGGTAGCCGCCCGGCTTGCCGTACAGGTCTTTTTCGGTATCGCGCCCGCCGCCGTCACGCATATCCTTTAATGTGGATTTTAGGGCTGCCGCCGTACATCTGAACCGAGCAGACGATAGCCGAGTCATCGTCGAAATCAAGCAGAAGCTGGTGCTTATCCGGGCGTTTTTCCCCGGATTCAAGGTAACGGGTACGCACACCATCGCAGAATGAAATCCGCATATTTTCCGCCCATATTTCCCCCGCATGAAACGCATGGTTTCTTGGCTTACTTTTTCGAGTTCGGTCATGATGATTTCCTCTCCGGCGTATATGCGCCTGTAATTTCAATGCAATTTCCGTCCGGGTCGGTCAGCCAAAAACACCAATAGGGCGCGGCGATATTGATATAGACCAATTCGGACATTTCACCGATCCCCAGCTTTTTTACCCGCTCATATTCGCTTGCCAAATCATCGACGCCGATATTCAAGACAACATTGTTTCCGTATTGCACAGGCATCTGTTTCGCCGCTATGTACGCTTCATTGAATTTTTCGCTAAGATCAGCGCCGCTTTGGAAAAGCGAATCATCGTATAGAGGATTATATAAAGACAGGCGCGTATTTCCTGCATCAAAATTAACGAATCGCCCCGGACAGTAGGTATCCGGTTCCGCTCCGAAAAACGCCGTGTAAAACGCAAGGGATTTTTCCATATCCTTCACGATGAGGTAGGGTGTTAAGATCATTTCACCCACCTCTTGAGTTTCGGGAACACCCCCATGATACGCGCCCGCGCTTCGTCGTCGCTCTTATCACCATCTTTGCGCCAGAACCGTATGTTTTCTTCAACGGCTTCTTCGAGTGTGTTCCCACAAGTGAATTTTCCGTTCTGATAACAGTGGCAACAGTAATCACTGCTTTTGCTTCCGTCGGCTTCTGTGCCGAAGTCCTCCGGCTTGGTCATGGGCATGGCGCAGGATTGGCAGAACCTGAAAACGGGAATCCACATCTCACAGATCATTTCTTTTTCATATCGCCCAGACCAAATAATCCGATAAGCCGCATCGCCATTTTCCCACTTCACTTGACCGTACTGATTCTTATTGTCGGCAAGCCAGCTATCGATCTCTGAAAATTGCCGATCTATGTCGGCATTGCAATTTACTTCAAACACCGCATAATGAGCGGGAGGGATGACCAGCAGTTCGTAGCTGGGCAATATATTTTTATCGGTCACTTCAACACCCGTAAAAATATTTATCCCGTCTGACGAATAAACCCGTCTTTCAAAGCCGGTTCCATCCACGATGTTGGTCAGTTTCGCTTTTTCTTCTTCCTGTCCGAATTTATCCCAGCGTTTGTCTATATCCGAGCCGACATGAAATCCCCCCAACAGAATTTCGCCCTTTTGAAAAAACTTTACCGGTTGCATAATGAACCCTCCTTTGTCATTCTCAAAAACTATTCTTTTCAGTTCGTCCGCGCGGCGCGCTAAATTAAATCGAAGGGGCGTCCGCATTTTCCATCAGCCTCCGATCATTTCCGGTGAAAAATCCGCGTAAAAAAGATCAAATGGATTTGTTTAACGGGATCCAAATTTCGACGATGCCTTGCTTGAAACGCTCGCTGTAACACTCGAGCACGAACTTTTTCCCGTCGAGTTCGGCTTGCGTGTATTTCTCTTTATTGGTCTCGAGCCACGCGTTCATGTTGGCGTTTTCGCTGGCATAACCGTTGGCGACCATCACGTCGAACGCTGTGTATTCCGAGGCGGGGAGCGTGACCGCTTGAAAACCTTCCGGGGCCTTTTCGCCGGCCGCAAAGCCGACAAAGCAATCATATCCGGGCTCCCCGTCGGTGCGGATCTCCCAGCCGCAGCTGTCGGCTGCGGTGAAGCCGGATTTTTCGGCTTTTTCCTCAAAATCCTGCCAAAGCGCGGCGGTCATTCTGCCGTCGCCCCAGAGCCCCGCGAGGGTCATCCGCTTCTTTTTGATGATTTTCGGTTCCATTTGCAAAACCCTTTCCGAATTGATGATACCATTTTATCAGGCCAAACCTGACAACTGACTGTCAGCTTTTAAAGAGCATAATAAAAATGTTCGATATTTTACATTACAGCGAACGTTTTGTTTTGCACACAATGATTTTTTCCGGCGGCGGCTCTCCGTCGGCTATTTTTTCTTTTACAAGTTCGTTAAAATAACGGAAGAATTCCCTTGCGTCACGAAAACCCTCATGATTAAAACCTGGTTCAACTTTTCCGTGGCAGGTCAGCTTTTTCTGCCCGTTAAACGCATAAACCGTTCTCGCGAGACATCTTTGGCCGTAGCAATTATCAAGACCGGGGCAGGTTCTTAACGCGTTATAAATGCGTTCAGCCAACGGAAAATCGTTTTTAGCGATATAGACAAGCGTTTCTTCCATATAATCGGCTCTGCGGTGCCAGGTCTCCGGTTTGCCGTTATAAACGATGTACCATTGAAAATTGTGCGCCAACACATCATCGGTGACTTTAAACATGTAGGAAACGCCGTAGTCGGAGGCGACATAGGTGATCTTTTTTGCCTTCGGGTCAACGGTACGCTTGAATTTCAACGGGCGCAGGGATTTTAAGGATTGATCGGTTTGCGTGATCTCGTCTTTGAGGGCTTGGGGAAGCGTTGAGATCATGCTGTCGAATGGTGATGTATTTGCCATTTTTAATTCCTCACTTTCATTTTAAATTGCAAAGACCGTTTTGTCTTGCACATGATAATATTTAAAAAATCATGATAAGTATATTCCTGCATAACAATACCTCCAAAATAATGCACGATGTACAACTTCAAAAGCATGGGTTAGCCAGCGATGCAATTCACTTTCTTTTTGCTATTATTCTTGCGAAGGTTATATCTTCCCATGCGACAACATTAAACGGTTCTTCATGCGCGTTCCACATATACGCCGATTTATGATACAGTTCTTTCCCCTCATTTTCAGCCAAATGATCCGCTAAGATTACATCAACCAGCCCTGTTTTTTCAAGATGATTCTTCCACCACCCTTCTGTATGCCAACCTTTTATTCCAAAGTCGTCAATATATGGTTTGTAACTTTCCGGGTAGTTATCGGAATATTCACGCAGAAAACTTGGGACGATAATCCCGATTTCACCGCCCGGCTTGATATTTCTCAACAAATGTTCTTTGAGAAACGTCTCTCCCGTCGCATATAAAAACAAAGAATTGATGCTTACCATCACATCAAAATAATGATCCGCGAGAGGCAGGTCGTTCGCGTCGGCACGGATAGGAAATACCTTGTCCTCAAGGCCCATTTCACAAATCCGTTTCCAGTTATCGGTGGGACTGATTCGCAAATCGGCAGCACATACCCTGACATCAAATTCTTTGGCGAGAAAAATTGAACTGATGGCCTTTCCGCAACCCATGTCTAACACGCGCATATCAGGCTTTAAGTTCATGACTTGCGTCAATGATTCTTGCAGCCAAAGGCAATGTGACCCCATTGCGTTTTGGAGTATCCAATCAGAATTATATTTGTTTGAGAGAGGATACCGGCTATGATTCATGATCTCTAAAATCTGTTCGCGCGAATATTCCATTATCATCACCTCAAAAAGCGGTATTACACCAAACCTGACAACGGTTCACAATGTACAACTATCCAAAACCATTGAAATACGGGCGTTAATCTACGTCATTGATACCATATATTGAATCTATGTTTATATCCATTTCACGAGCCATGCGTTTTTGCATATAAGGATTTATTTTACGAAGTTCTCCGTCCCGGCGAAATAACGTACCGGTTCCTCCAAAACCAAATGAAATGCCCGCATTGATACACTGTTCTCTAATATCGAGAACCCAACCAAAATCGCACTCCCGCGCGTCCCTGCCGGATTCGCCATGCACGCCTACCGATTCCACTCGGTGTAAATACGGTGTAAAGTCTATTTTTCCGAGTAATGGACTGCATATAACAAACCGATGCTTGATAGGAAAAGATATATACAGCGGCATTCGATAATCAGCCATTTCTTGATTTTCAACCGTACAGCCTATTCGGACATTATCGTACCCATCACCCCAGTCGTCCGGGAGTGAAACGTGAAAACGGTCGATTCTTTTTGTTAAAAAAGTAAAGGTCAAATCGGGGCGTTTTTTCATAATACTCCACGCTTCGTTCCGCCATTCATCAGCTTCTTCTATAAAGAAATCTGAATCGAAACAAACGCCTACATTTTTATCGCTGCTTTCAATTTTTAGTTTCGTGATCTTTTTACGCGGCATATATATTGTTTCAAGCGGTTTGTAAAAATCATTTGTTTTTATAACATCATTTTGCCTATGACGCTTTGAATGTTCACCATAAAAATAACAGTATTTACAACCTTCACTTGCCGGATAACAACCCGACCACGGTGTCCACATTTTACCCATGACTGTTACCTCTTAGTTCTCAATATTGTTTTATATATATTACCACGCCAGACCTGACAACAGTTTATCATATATCCTGATAATATTCGAAAATTTTCCCGCTTTTCTCCCTGATGATCTTTTGCAAATGGGGCGGGGAGAGCACCTTGACGGCGGTCCCGAACGACAGGATATAGCCGTAGACCCAGCCGTCCTCGGGAAATTCGACCTCGACCGTATAAGTTCCGTCGCCGTTGTCGCGGATTCGGTCGTCGTCGTAGTCGTCATAGAGGCGGTACAGCGCCTCTTCGGTAAATTGCAGAACGCAGTGGACGTTCGGTTTATGCCCGGCCTCGCCGTCGCCGCCCTTTTGCGGCTTCGGGTCGCGTTTGCGGAAGCGGTCGAAAATCTCGCCGGTGACGAGCACCCGCTTGACGCGCGAGATGCGGAACATCCGGTAGTCCTCGCGTTTGCGGCACCAGCCCCATAAATACCACGCCTGATATTTGAAATCCAGCCGGAGCGGTTCGACAAGGCGGGTGGATTTTTGGTTCTGGGCGTTCAGGTAGTCTATTTCGATCACGTTGCAATGCAAAATCGCGGTCTTGATGTCGGTGAATTTGTGGTAGGCGTTCGGGTTCGAGCCCCAGGGCGAAAAATCGACCGAGATCCAGTCGGAAGCGTTACTCTTGAAAATCGTGCCGAGTTTTTCAAGCACCGCGTCGACCTCCGGGTATTTGGTCGCTTGTAAAGAATGCAATGCGAACAAAATATTGTCGCGCTCGGAATCGGAGAGCAGCGCCCGGTTGACCGCATACCCCTCGATGACCGAGATGCCGCCGTTTTGCCCCTGCGCGGTGCAGACCGGGACGCCCGCCGCCGAGAGCGCTTCGACGTCGCGGTAGATCGTGCGCACCGAGACGCCGAACCGCCCGGCCAGCTCCGCCGCTGTCACGGTCTTTTTGTTCAGCAGGATCGTGATGATCTCGACCAGCCGCTCCAGTTTCATCAAATCGCCTCCGGGTTTTAGTTGACGGGAAGCTGTCGGGTTCGGGGTAAAATTTACAACGGCAAAACGCAGCCGCCCCGTTCTTATTGGCTCTCTTTTTCCACTGGGATATAGATGCGCTCCGAAAACGCGCGGCTCTGCTCGACATAGCTCTCTAGCTCGTAGCCACCGGTGCGCCGGTACCCGTTTTGCGGCAGCCAGACACGGCCGATGTAACGCCAGGTGCGGTGGATGGCGTTGACGAAGTCGAAGGGCGTCGACGGTGGCGTGTCGAAGACGGCGTAAAGCCCGCCGGGGATCGGAAGCATGACCGTCCCGGAGAGGTCGCCGCGCACGTCGCTCCTTCGGATTCCGATGTAATAATCGAGTTTTTGGGCGGTTTCGTTCCATTTGCAGACGCCGAAGTCCTCGGCGATTTTACCCCCGGAGAGTTTCTCGGACCATTTTTTCGCGTTGTACTTGTTCCAAAAGTTGGGCGCATAATCCTCGTCGCTCGGATAGACGATCAATTCAAAGGCGTCGAGTTTTAAAACCCGCCCCTCCGCCTGAATCGGAGGCGGGTCGAACCGGATCCGGTCATACAGTTTCAAGCTGTTTCCGGCTTTTCGGAATTCGGTCGGAAGGATGTGGTGCTCGGCCTTGAACGCGCGCAAAAAATTTTCCTTGGAATTGAAGCCGAACTCGAAGGCGATCTCCGAGGCGGGGCGGTCCTCATTCATCATGCGCAGGCGCTGCATGCGCCGGACGATTTCGGACAGGCGCCGCTTGCGGATGTAGTCGGCGGGGGTCAGCCCGGTGGCTTCGCGGAAGATGCGCAGAAAGTGGTATTCCGAATAGCCCGCCGCGCAGGCGATGCGCGCGAGCGTCAGCTCCCCGCACAGGTTGTCCTCGATATAGTCGAGCGCGGCGCCGATATGTTCATGATATTCCAGCTTGATCACCTCACGCTGTCATGATAACAGACAGAACGGGAAAATGGTTGATAAAATTTGCGAAAGCTGCCCGTTCATTCATCGGACTTTATTTTATCATAAAACAACAAACCTGACAACTCTATGTCAGGTTTAAAACGTGAATATAGATATAATATCTCCCGCCATGCCGATATCGGCATGGCGGGAGACCCACAATTATTGATTCTTTTTCACCGGAATCCAAAGTTCATAATACCGCTTGGATTTTTCGGTTTTCGAAAACAGGTGATAAACCTCGACTTCGCGGTCGGCTGTTTGAACATAGCCGGAATCGGACAGCCATGCGCCGAAGACCTGTTCGCGCAGTTTGGGCAGTTCGTCTCCCGCAAAGCCGCCCGGACCGGTGTTGAACACGGCGTATGTCCCCGCGGGAATTGTGATCTCGTCAAGGTCTTTACTGTTGACGTCTTGTTCCGCCCGGGCGATTGCGTACTTTCCCGCGTCCCAGACGCCGTACCACGTGCCGGGGACATCGGTGCTGACCTTGTTTTGCACATCGTCGTGGTGGTCTGCCCACATGATGTGCTCCTGTTCGAAACGGTC
This sequence comes from uncultured Eubacteriales bacterium, assembly GCA_964587625.1. Classification (GTDB taxonomy): domain Bacteria; phylum Bacillota; class Clostridia; order Oscillospirales; family JAKOTC01; genus DAOPZJ01. The sequence goes on along the minus strand of CAZPLU010000002.1, from coordinate 72,726 downwards.
GGCGGCTGCTCCGCTGAATTGTTTCGAGAGTCCGCGCAGTTTGATTTCGCCTGCCTGAATGAGTTTGAATTCCATTTCTTTCGCTCCGTTCATCACAATGTGAAAGGAGGCGGGCGGAAACGCTTTCAGCGGCCGACTCGGGTTTCTGGCCTGCGTCGGCGTGATCCCGTGCTGCCGGATAAACGCCCTTGAAAACGCGTCGGCGCTGTCGTAGCCGTACCTAACGGCGACGTCGATCACTTTTGCGTTCGTGGCTCGCAGCTCATACGCCGCGCGGGTCAATCTCCTGCGTCGGATATACTCCCTCAGCGACATCCCGGTCATGTAGCTGAAAAAGCGCAGGAAGCTGTCCGGCGCGACGCAGGCGACGCGCGCCAAATCATTTAAATCGATCTCATCGCCGAGGCGCGCTTCGAGGTATTCCATCGCCCCGTTGAGTTGTTGGAGAATTGCCGGTGTTTCCACGGTTGAAGCCCCCTTTTCGAAAAAATTATAGCGCAGGCGGAAGAAAGCTTCCCGACTTTTCGCGGGCGGGTTCAACCGTGATGATACCGTTTTTCCCTTATCATCTATATCAGACAAAAACGCACCAATTCACGCCGAATTTGTCCACAATCCCCGCCGCTAACGGACTCCAGTCAACCGGATCGGAGAAAACAATTTTTCCATCCTGGCTGAGATTGCCGATGATTTTTCGCACCAGTTCCTCGTTTCCTGCGCCGAAATGCAGGCAAAACTGCATGGCGTTGCCCGTGACCGTCTCTTTTTCTCCGGATTCGCAAATCGCAAGGATTTGCCCGAAAACGTCCAACTCGGCGTGGGCGACGGTTTTGTCGGCGTTATAATGGCAGCAAATTACTTTCGCGCCGAATGTGTTTTGATAAAACGGGACTGCCTGCGCGCTGTTTTTCACATAGACCTGCATCATCGATCTTTTCATTTTCGCACCCCGATTCAAATTTCTTTTCCCATAAACCGCTTCGGGGATTTCCCGAAATTGGCCGTACGGACGGCCCCGAGGATTTCATCCATTCGGGTTTCGGCGTCCGGCAGGTCCGTGACGACGTCGTTCAAATCATACGGGCCGTTGCGGAAACGCCCGATTGAAACCCCGTAAAATCCCTTTAAATTATAAAATTAAGATCGTGTTGCCGTCGGGGTCTTTCACAATAAGTTCCGTCCCGCCCCAATCCGCGACGGACGGAGGGTCAAGCGCAACGCCTTTTTGTTTTAATTCCTCATATGTTTTTTGGGGATCGTCGCAGTCAAAAACCAGCGTGACCGTTCCGGTTGTCGATTTCCCCCACTTGTTTTCGTCCCAAATCCAAAAGACGGGTTCATTTTCCCCATTGCCGAACGCCACGCCGTCATCATTCGGATCGTCTTCCAATATTTTAAGCCCCAATATCTCTTTATAAAAAAGAACAAGTCGTTTTGGATTTTTTGTAGAGATGTTTATGCCGCGGAATTTCGTAATCATTTGTACTTTTCCTCCCGTTTTTTTATCATATTACCACAACGAACACGACAATAGTATGACGTGTTTGTATACAGTAAAATAAATTATTACTTACAGAAGTTTTGCTTGATCATTGCTCAACCATAAAGCCCCACAGCACGCCGAACCGATCGATGAACTGCACACAGAGCAGGCTGTAGGCCAATTCCTGCATCGGGTCAACCGTGATGCTGTCCTCTTTCAGAAGCTCGTAACAAGATAATAACGCGGCCTTGCTCTCGAACATCACAATCAGATGGACGGCGCAGTCGGTGGTTCGGTCTTTGTTGCCGAAGCGGTCGTTCAAAAAGACCGTCTGCCCGTGGATTTTCATCACGGCGTGGGCGACGCGGTCGCTAACGGGCTGAGACGGGTCGTATTGATGGCTGTAAATCACGCTCTCGGCCTTTGCGCCGAACGCGGCTTCATATAAGGTGACGGCTTGTTTGCAAGTACCGTTAAAGTGAAGGTGGGGTATTAACATATGTTTCTCCTTAAATCATTCAAGTTCTCTTTTTAAAAAGTCCGAAATTTGGTCTATGTGTTCTTCATATGCAAGGATTTCGTTCATTGTCGCCGTAACTTGCTCCGTTCCGATATTTTACTCTGCTTCATCATAACAATCGACACCGGCAGAACGTTTTAAGTTATAGTAAAGCCATCCGAGTTTTGCGGAATATCCGCTGTACAAAACCGTTTTCCAGTCAGTATTCTGGATGATTTTGATACTCCTGTAACCGTCGATAAAAGCGGAAAATCTCATATAATCAATGGACTCATTCTCGTTTTTCGACCAGTAAAGCGCTGTATCGAGAAAATCATGGCAAGGATTATAAAACCATGCCGATTCCCAATCGATAATTGTGGGGATATTGTTTTGCCATAAGACGTTTTTCGAATCAAGGTCACCGTGGCAAATGGTTTCGTTCGAAGACAAAGCCGCGCGGGATTCGTTCATGCGGTCCGTTAAAAAAGACAGCTTTTCAAGGTTTGCCGTTATTAGCGGATGCCATATCAAATCGCGGCTCTCACCTGTTCGCGCGAGCGAAAGCCAATCGAAAACCCGGGGGTTGGTCGGACGAACATTTATAAGATTCAGTTCGGAAAAGTCGGTCGTATGGATTTTTGCGACGACAGCTCCGACTTTTTGCGCGTGCCGCGGCGTAATTTCGCGTTGCCGCAGCGACTTTCCGTTTATAAAGTCATAAATCAAGTAATATTGCCCTTCCAGTTCCTGTATATCATTTTCTCCACAACGTTTTGCACAGCTCACAGGGATGCTGCCGGAAAGCTTGCGGGCAATTTTTTCGGAGACGGCGTAACTGCCGAAAGCGCCGCTTCTCGCCATGATTTCGGGATTTAACACTTTGACGACGAACCTCCCGGCCGTTGTGCTCACATCGTACATTTGATGCAGCAGACCGCCGGAAATCGGAACGGGCGCTGTTATGAGCCCGCCGATGCCGCACCTTCTGCATAGCTCGTCAATTTTGATATGATATCCTGCCATTGGTTCATCCTTCGGCCAAAAGCCGTCACATGCGGACGGATGACCTCTCCTTGTATTTATTCCCTCATCGCATTCAGCGCGAGGATGTTCCCCTCGGGGTCGGCCAGATAGGCGATCCGGTGTCCCCACGGGGCGGTGGCCGGCGGGGTCACGGGCGTCGCCCCGGCGTTGACCAGGCGCTCGTACGCGGCGTCAAGCTCGCGGAAGGTCGGGAGGTCGAAGCCGATATTCATCGTTTCGTTGATCGGTTTTGCCGGTGAAGCCCCTGCCGGATTTTTTTGGCAGAGATTGAACGAAAACCCGTCTTCGGTGAAAAATTCCTTATAACCCGCGGACTCGGAAACCAATTTAAGACCGGCGGCATCCCGGTACCACGCCTTCATCATTTCAATATCGTTCACATTGAGAATGAAAAAACACAACTTCATAAATAAAATCCTTCCTTCGATTTGAGCGGCGGGGCATAGAATTCCGCATTACAACCCAAATGCCCGCGCCGCGGCGCGCTATACTTTGATCGGTTCGTTTCGCGCCCAGCGCCTGCACCGCTCGATGCGCGCGCCGGCGGGCGTGTCCCCGTGTTCGGGGTCGCAGGAATATTGCGTCAGCAGTTCGCAGGGGATGTCGGGGCATTGCCCGCAGTGGCCGAAGCCCCTGTCCCGGCAACAGGCGGCCACGGGACATTTTCCGTGAAACGGGTTCCCTTTGGTTTCGATACAGCCGCCGCAGCCATGCGATTGTTTATATGTACAATCGGAACAACGCAGCCCGCACCGCGAATCGATTTTATCTTGGTTCATTTTAAATACCCCCTATTCGATTTGTTATAGGATAACCCATCGAACACGACAGGAGTATGTCATGATTCGGAATACTTTTTAAAAACTTTTCGTGCGGTCGATTTGAGCTTGTCCCGTATCTCGGGAGGGTCGGTGATTTCGACCTTGTCCCCGAAGCCCAAAAACCACAAAACGGCGGCGTCGGGGTCGGTGAAGCCCCACCGCATTTTCAGCCGCCCGTCCGGCAGGACGGTAAAAGAGCCCGGCCCCCGGTCCTCGACCAGCCGGTATTTCAGGGACGGGTCGAAAATCGCGGTGATAAAATAGTCGTCGGTGAAATTGGTTCCGAACCGTTTTTTTTCCTCGGGGATCTCGCGCGGGGCAAATGTCTCGTCGCATAGGCGCAGTTCCCAAAGCCGGTTGAGCTTGTACAGCCGAAAATCCTTCCGCCCGGTACACCAGCCGAACACATACCAGTCCGCCCACTGGTAGGCGATCATGTACGGCTCGATCCGCTTGTCCTCTTCGCCCTTGGTGTAGTAATAATGAAACGAGACATAGCGGCGCTGTGCAATCGCGGTTTTTAACAGCTCGATTTTGGCCGACAAGCTTTCTTTGTAAAAAGACGAGAGGTCAATTCGCATCAAATCGGCGGGCGGCGCGTTGAGCTTTTGCGCCAGCAGCCCCGATTTCGGACTATCCGACACGCTGTCGAGCGTCTTTAAGCCGATGAAGATCGATTGCAATTCCTCCTCGGTGAACACGGTCGTGTCGAGGCAAAAGCCGTCCATCAGAGAGATGCCGCCGTTTTGCCCCTGTGCGGTGACAACCGGGATCCCCGCGCGGCAGATATCCTCGACGTCGCGGTTGATGGTGCGCCGCGAGACCTCGAACTTTTCGGCGAGGTAGGGCGCGGTCACTTTTCGGTTTTGTTGCAAAACGGCCAGTATGCCGATGAGTCGGTCGATTTTCATAAATGTCTCCGTGTCGTCGATCTGATTGAAAGTTTCCATTACGATTATAACAAATACGAATGATTTTTAAAACAATTTTTTAAAATTGATAAAATGGAGGAACGAGGTTGCGTTTGCGCGGGATCGCTGATAAAATAATAAAAAAGCGTTTCGGAGGATTTATGGCGTTTACGGTTTGCGATCTGTCGGTCAACGATTTAAAAAATTATATCGGCTTTGACACGCCGCCCAGGTTTTCATGGAAGATACGCGCCTCCAAACGCGGGGAAAGCCAAATGCAGCGGCGCGTATTGGTTTCTCAAAATCGCAGGGAACTTGAAAAAAACACGGGCGCAATCTGGGACAGCGGCTGGATCCGTTCGCAAGAGTCCTTGTATATCCCCTATTCCGGCGAAAAATTAAATCCGCTGACGCGCTATTTCTGGCGCGTTTGGTGCAGGGGTGAGAACGGCAAAGAGGTTCGGTCGGAAATCGCATTTTTCGAGACCGCGAAGCTGGACGAGCCGTGGGAAGCCAAGTGGATCACCGCCGACTTCATCGACAGCGCGTTAAAATTCGCGCAAAAAGAACAGGACGCGCTGGCCGCGCCCTATCTGCGCAGGACCTTTTCGCTTAAAAAGCCGGTTGAATCGGCTCGGTTGGCGATTTGCGGACTCGGGTATTTCGAGGCGTATGTGAACGGCAAAAAAGTCGGGGACGATGTTTTATCGACGCCGCCCACCCAATACGACCTGCTCTCTTTTTACCGTGTGTTCGACGTGACAAGGCAGCTTAAAACAGGTGAAAACGCCCTTGCGGCGGTGCTCGGAAACGGTTTTTACAACTGCTTCACCGACGACCCGTGGGATTCGAGCCACGCGCCCTGGCGCGGCTGGCCCCGGATGATCGGGGAGCTGCATATCGCCTATACCGACGGCACAGCGGCGCTGATCCCGACCGACGGCGGTTGGAAATCGGACAGGGGGCCGATCTTTTTTAACGGCATCCGCCACGGCGAACATTATGATGCCCGCGCCGAGCAACCCGGCTGGAACGACACCGGCTTCGACGATTCCGGATGGCGGCCGGCGCGGATCATGAGAAGTCCGGGCGGTATTTTGAAGGCCATGGAGATGGAGCCGATCCGCATCTGCGAGCGGTTCCCGGCAATCGACCTGTGGCGGACGCCCGACGGCTGGGTCTTCGACGTTGGGCAAAATCAGGCGGGCGTCGGCGCGTTTGTCTTTCGGGGCAAAGCGGGAACCGAGATCACGATCCGCTATTCCGATTTATTGACGCCGGATCGGCGGCTGACCCAAAAGGAACTCGACGTCTTTATTAAAAATCATTGTTTTCAGACCGATAAATACATCAAAAAGACCGACGGGGAAGAGATCTGGCACCCGATTTTCACCTATCACGGCTTTCAGTACATCGAATTGTCGGGCCTCGACTACACGCCGCAGCTCTCCGACGTGACGGCGCTGACGCTGCACAACGACGTGGACGGCGCGAGTTTTTTCAATTGTTCCGACGAGGTGTTGAACAGGGTGCAGCACATGTGCCGCAGGTCGTCGACGTCGTGCATGACGGGGATTTTCGCAAGCGACACCCACCGCGAAAAAAGCGCCTGGACGGGCGACGGGTCGCTGTCCTCGGAACAGCTGTTGATCAACTTCGGGGTAAAGGCGTTTTTAAGCAAATGGCTCGGCGACATCCGCCGCGCGCAGCGCATCGACGGGTTGATACCCTGTATCGCGCCGACCGCCGGATGGGGATATAACGCCCTGAACGGGCCGGACTGGTCGTCCGCGATCGTCGACATCCCGTGGAATCTCTATGCCGCGAGCGGTGATCGGCACATGTTGGCGGAAAACTATAAAGCGGTCCAAAAGCACTTCGACTTTATGGAGCGCATGGCGACCGATGATATCGTGCGTTATGGCCTCGGCGACTGGTGTCCGCCGTTCGAGGGCGAAGCCGTCACGGTGAACATGAGCAAGTTCAAATGCCCCACCGAAGTCACCGATACGGCTTATTACCACACGGCGGCAAGGCGGCTTTGGCAGATGGCTGAAATTTTGGGTAAAAAACGTGACGCTTTACATTATCAAAAACGCGCCAAAGAAATTAAAAAGGCCTTCCGGGATGCGTTTTTCGACGCGAAGAACGATCTGGTCGCGGGGAATTGCCAGACCTCGACAGGGGTGATGATCTATCATGGGTTTGCCGAGCCGGAGGAGCTTCCCGGCCTGTATGCTCGCTTGTTGACGCAGATAGATGAGCAAAACGGGCATCTCGATTTCGGCGTTTTGGGTAATAAAGCCGTTATGCATACACTGGGTGCGGCGGGATTGGGTCATGCCGGTATCAGCATGCTGCTGCAGCCGGATTTTCCGAGTATTCGTCGGTGGGTCGAGTTGAACGCCAACACCCTCTGGGAGACCTGGAACGGCGGCGGTTCGCACAACCACCACATGTTCAGCGACCTCTCCGCGTTTTTTTACAAGTACATCGCCGGCATCAGTGCCGACGAAACAGAACCGGGGTATGCGCATATCGTCGCCAGACCCGCGTTGACCTCGGGGTTTTCGAGCGCGCGCTGCGAAATCTCGACGGTGCGCGGACCGGTCGGCTGCCGCTGGCATATCGCAAACGGCGCATTTACCGTCGAACTGGATATCCCGTCCCCCTGTCGCGCCACTTTGTATTTACCGGATTGCCGCGACCTGACCGAGGGCGATGTAAAAGCCGAAGAAGCCGAGGGCGTTGTGGTGCATAACGAAAACGGCAAACCGGTTTTGGAACTGGTCTGCGGCAGTTACCGAATTGAGGGAAAATTGTTATAGGAAGTTCATTATAGAATATTTTCTATCATCTCAACGAGAGTTTTCTCATCAGTCGAATGCGCAAGCGTATATTCGGCGGCGGGTTTGACAAGTAAAAATCCGCTGTCCGTACTGTTATGATAAGCGTTTTCTAATTCAGATGGACGCAATTCCGATAATGCCAGCGAAAGCCCTCTGACAATACAATCCTCGGCGGCATGCACATATGATTCAATCGAATCATCCCACATATAGCCGTAAAACTTCATCCGCTCCGGGTCGGCGACGCCCTCGGGGCGGTTTTGCAGAAGACGGGTGATCAGTGTGCGGTGTTTTGCAACAAATGGGTGTAAGTATTCATGCAGGATTCCGTTTATATTCGGTTTTGCAGAAATGACAAAAGTGATTTCATCCTTTTTGACAAAATCGCAGCAATAAGGCGATTGCAAGAGATTCGGGGCAAAGCGGATATCGGCGGGTGAGCGGGAAAACCGCGCCGCCGCTTGGGACGCTTTTTCGAGTTTACCGATAAATCCGGGCGTGCGTTCCTGCAATATTTTATTGTATTGTTCGCACAGATCGTCATAACCCGATGCGGAGATCACCCGGGCGAGCATTTCAGGCAGTTTGCATATCCATTGCCGGTATTGTTCGTCCATTTTTTCACCACCGCAACTGTCTGTAAACTCAAGAAACGCCTCAAACGTGTCCCATAGAAGCGTATCGGAGTTTATGAAAAAGCAGGCAACGGAAATATCCGAACCCTTCGGGAAATACGGGTTTACTTTGTTTTCACCGCGCGCATTCGCAAACCAAGCGCGGGTCTCCCCGTCAATCGGTAGCTTGCGAATTTCCGCGCAGAGGGTTTGCAGAGCAATGTCCTCCGGGTCTGTCATATCAAACCCGGAAGCCACCAGCCCTGTATATGCGGTACATAAAAGGGGGTTGTCAAACAGTTCAACAGACATGGTTATCCTCCTGTTTTATCTTAGCATTTTGCTCTCACATTGCTCTCGCCAGCGGCAGAGCCAGTCATATTGCCGGTCGAGAAAAGCCGCGTCCACGCAGTCGAGTCCGTTGATCTCGATGACCGTCGCCTGCACCTGAAAGTGGTAGACGGCGATCAAATCGAAAAGGGCGTCGATCTCGGCTCGGCTGAGCGGGCTGTATTTCAAATACCCCGGCAAAAAGCGCGCAAAAACCGCTCTGGATTTTTCATATCCCTGCGGGTCGAAATCAAAATAGTGTGTGCGGTTGCAGACCAACACCGAATCATAAACCGGAAAGGCCTCGCACGAGGTGTCAAAATCCAGCACATAGAGCTTTCCGTCCGTCGTTTTGTGGATGTTGCCCGGATACATATCCCCGTGGCAATACCCGCGCGGCAAATTTTTTATCCGATCCCAAACCGCATCGCCGTATGCGGCGAATTCATCCGCTTTCGGGTATTGCTTCCGGTGCAGAATATCGATGTACCGGCTGATGAAAAACGGTTTATCGTGTTTTATAAGAGGACCGGGGTATCCCTTCATGGTCTTGTGCAGTTTTCCGATCAGCTCTCCGATCGCCTCCGCGTCCCGTTCCGGCTCGGATTCTTTGCCTTCGATATATTCATACAGCACGCAAAGGCGCTTTTCATCCGTAATACGCCAATGCACACACGGTGACCCATCGTCTGCAGGGAGGATGGGCGGAACGGGGAAGTCCTGTTTTTGCAAATAATATTGAATATCGACAGCGGCTGCCGCGGTGTCGAAGAACGCGGGCTTGACGGCGCGCAAAAAGAATTTTCGGCCGCCCGCCGTGACGACATACGCCTGACTGCCGCCCTCGCGAACCAGTTCAATTGTGTCGGCTTTGAGCGAGTAATGTTCTTGCAAATAGTTGATGATATCGGTTTGATTCATTCTTTTTCCTCACGCGTTTTCCAACATCAGCCGCAGATTTCGCGGAATGCATTTTAATTCGTCGCCGTTGCTGTAAATCCAGAGTTTTTCTTTGACCGCTTCCGGGAACTCCTTGAAAGAGGAACTGCAGAGCATGGTCTCGGTTTCTTCCTCAGAGAACTCGATTACTTCAAGATTCGCAAGACACTTTCGATTCATCGGGCAGATGTCCTGACATTTCGTGCATTCAAGCAGCCCATGATGCGCCGTTTTCGGCACCCAGTCGGGAATATCCTTGTCATCTCGGGAATTGACGCAGGCAAGGCAGATCTCGTTGTCGATCAAATATCGGTCGGGTAAAATCGCTTTGGTCGGACAATTTGCGATGCACTTCCCGCAGATATCGCACAAATCCATGGTGACGGCCCCGCGCCAAGAATAGTCCTCAGCGGGCAGGTCGGTCGCATAAGAATTCAATTTGATAAAGCTGCCCCACTCGCCGCAATAGGTGATGTTGCTGCGCCCGTATTCGCACAATCCCGCGCAGACCGCAAGCCGCTTTTGCGGCATCCATGAAAAGGGCTTGAGATGAAAACCGCGCTGTTCAAAGAGCGCTTTCAAAGCGTTGTCCCGTTCGGTGGTATGTAAAAAACCGTCGTCCGCAATGCAGGAGGCCGTTTTCCCCCGATACTGAAAAACCAACTTGACGACCCGCTGCGGCCACACTGCGACGACAACGGATTTGACCTCAAAATCGACTTCCGGGGTATAGACATATTTCTTTTCGATAATCCATTTTTGGAATCCGTTGATCGCATTTTCGGCAGCGACTTTGTCAATATCCGCTTTCAGTTCGGCCATTTTGCCGATCGGGAGCACTTCGAGTTTCATACCGCTCTCAAAAGCGGCTTTTTTGATGTCGTCAACCATGTTGTTTTTCCAACTCCTTCGTCAGTTCGGCATACCACGCTTCGGCCTCGGTTTTTTTTCGGGAGCGTTGGGTTTTCGTTTTTATGTACGGCTATAAACTTTATAAAAATTGTCGAGCAGGATGTAATATCTGATGATATCCTCGTCCTCGGCGAATCCGAGCTCGTCAAACAGCAGGGCCTTATAGCGCTCATAATCGCTGCGGCTGTACTTCGAAAGTTTTACTAAATTGTATTCGAGCGAACGGACGCAGAGGGCGATGTCCTGCCATTGATCCCCGATGCCCGCGTCGCCCAAATCGACCAAACCGGAAAATGCGCCGTTATCGAGAAAGACGTTCGGCAGGCAATAGTCGTTGTGCGAAAAGACAATTTCTTCATCCGGGCGGTTTTTGTCAAGGAATCTAAACAGATCGTCCATACCGGAAAAACCATGCGCAAAAATCCGGTCTTCGTCGATTTCCTTGAGGTCGATCAAGCCGTTTTCGAGATTATAGCGGGCGTTCGCAAGCGTGATCTCAAGCGTGTTGCTGTTCGGGCAATCCGTGGTATTGACCGCCCGGAGCGCTTTCAGGCCGTCGGCCAGCGCTTTGACCGCCGGCGCGGGGTTTTGCATATTCTTTTCCGAGCAAGCCATCTCGCCCGGGATTTTCGACATCAGCAGGTAGCTGTATCCGTCCTGTCGTTCAAAGGCGATCAGGCGCGGCGCGGGCAGTTTTCCGTCCAACCAGGTGAGAATCTTCCGCTCCTTGTCCGAATCGGATTTTGCGGTTTTTAAAACCATGTCGTCAAAGAGCAAAACGCTCGCTTTTGAACAGCCGATGCCGTCCGCCCGATAGGGCTTCCCCCCGATATGCCGCCGGATGGCCTCCGGCAGTTCTTCTGTGTGAAATATGGTGATTTCCTCCCGATATTTTTTATTTCGCCCAACCCCGCGAGCAGGCGACGGCCTTTTTCCAACCGGAAAGGAGCTCCTGCCGCCGCGTTTCGGACATCTCCGGCTCGAAGACGCGCTCGTTTTGCCGGTTTTTTTCGATCTCGTCTTTACCGTTCCAAAAGCCGACCGCAAGCCCCGCGAGATACGCCGCGCCCAGCGCAGTGGTCTCGACGCAGGCGGGGCGGAGGACCGGCGCGCCGATGACATCGGCTTGAAATCGCATTAAAAAGTTGTTCGCCGAGGCGCCGCCGTCGGCGCGCAGCGAGCGCAGTTTTTGCCCGCGGTCGCGCTCCATCGCAGAGATCACGTCGGCGGTCTGGTAAGCGACGGACTCCAGCGTCGCGCGGATGATGTGCTCGCGGGTGACGCCGCGGGTCAGCCCGACAATGCAGCCGCGCGCGTACGGGTCCCAGTGCGGCGCGCCGAGCCCGGTAAAGGCCGGGACGACATAACATCCGGCGGTGTCGGGGACTTTTTCGGCGCAACATTCGGTCTCGGCGGCGTCGCGGATCAGGCGCAGTTCGTAGCGCAGCCACTGGACGGCGGCTCCGGCGACGAAGACCGAGCCCTCGAGCGCGTATTCGACCTTGCCGCCGACGCCCCACGCGACGGACGTGAGCAAGCCGTTTTCGGAGAACACGGGTTTTTCGCCGGTGTTCATCAATAAAAATCCGCCGGTGCCGTAGGTGTTTTTGGCTTCGCCGGGATAAAAGCAGGTCTGCCCAAACAGCGCCGCCTGCTGGTCGCCCGCCGCGCCGCCGATTTGAATCGGGCCGCCGAAAAAGTCGGGCAGCACTTCGCCGCAGACGAACGACGACGGCTTGACCTCGGGCAGCATACATGCGGGGATATCGAGTTCGGCGAGGATTTCCTTGTCCCAGCACAGGTCGTTGATGTTATATAAAAAGGTGCGCGAGGCGTTGGAACAATCGGTAATATGTACCCCGCCGGTCAGCCGCCAGATCAACCAGCTCTCGACCGTGCCGAACAGCAGCTCGCCGCGCTCGGCGCGCTCTCTCGCGTGGGGGACGTTTTCCAAAATCCAACGCAGCTTCGTGCCGGAAAAATACGCGTCGATCACCAGTCCGGTCTTTTGACGGAACTTTTCGGCCAGCCCCTTGGATTTGAGTTCGTCGCAGTATTGCGCGGTGCGCCTGCACTGCCAGACGATGGCGTTATACATGGGCTCGCCGGTGTTTTTATCCCACACAATCGCGGTCTCGCGCTGGTTGGCGATGCCGATTGCCGCGACGTCGCGCGCAGATACACCGGTTTTTCGCAAGACCTCCTGCGCCGCGCCGAGCTGGGCGGTAAAAATCTGCATCGGGTCGTGTTCGACCCAGCCGGGCTGCGGATAGATCTGACGGATGTCTTTTTGCGCAGCGCCTTTGACGTTTCCCCCGTGGTCGAACAGAATGCAGCGAGCGCTGGTCGTGCCGCAGTCCAGGGCCATGATATAAGTCATTTTTATCTCCCTCCGCCGCGTGTTTTTTCCATTATACCGCGCCGCGAAAACATTTTCAAGAATTGATTGACAAGCGCAACCCGATAGAATATCATGGACTTTGTCAGGGCGTGATCGGCCGCATTGGCATACCGCATTTTTGGCAAATCTGTGGATGGTGTGCAGACAGAACATGAAGTTTTTCCGAAATTTTTTCCCGCATTTGAGCGGCTGGATGTTCAACTATATCTCCGGCATCAAAGAGAGCCGCTTTAACGCCCTATATAACAATCACGACGGTTACGCGGCGGATTTGCGCCGGGTATTTTGGGGCAATGCTTTCGCAAACCTCGCGTCGGTGGCGATGAACGGCGTATTTTTCACGGGGCTGATTTTGATTTTGCTGAAAAGCGAGAGCGACAGCGTCAAAAATTCCTATATCGGAACCATCGTCAGCATCATGACGGCCTGCGGCGTGACGCAGATTTTCGCGCCCGTGCTGATCGAGCGCTTAAAATCCCGCAAGGTGTTTGTCTTTACCACGCGCCTGATCTATTATGGGATCAACGCGGTTTTATTGCCGCTCGTGCCATTGCTGCCGTTGCCGCAAAAGCAGCAAATCGGCGTTTTTATCGCCCTGATGGTGGTCATGCAGATTTCGATTTCAATCAACAGTCCCGCGATCTCGGCTTGGCACATCACCTACATCACCCCCGACCGGCGCGCGGATTATTTTTCAATCCAACAGATGGTCTATACCGCGCTCAACGCCGTGACCGGCGTCTTGTGCGGATTTTTATTGGATCAGTTCGAGGGGCGCGGCGCGGCGCTGACCGGTATTTTATTGCTGCGCGGCGTCGCGCTGGTGTTCATCGGGCTGGAATGCAACATGTTTTTCCGCATCCGGGAGGTTGAATACCTCAAGCCGGAAAAACTCGACTTTTTTTCGATTTTTTCCGCGCCGATCAAGAACAGGGGATTTATGCAACTGGTCTTGATCGGCGTCGCCTACAACATTACGGTGGCGATTCAGGGGCAATATTTCACCGTACACATGCTCGAGACGGTCAAGGTGAGTTATACCTATTTCACGTTCGTGGGCATTTTCGCAATGCCGATTATTTTGGTCGTGCTGCCGTTTTGGAACAAGCTGATCAAGCGGGTCGGATGGTTTTACGCCCTCGCGTTTTCGTTGGCGCTGTACGCGATTCCGCAGTTTTTCAACATGCTGCTCACGCAAAAAACGCTGTGGCTGTATCCCGTGCTGTCGATCTATTCCAACTTTGTCAGTCCGGGCGTCACGCTCGGGATCACCAATCTGCCGTTTATGCGGATGCCCGAGGAATCGAAGTCGTCCTGCCTCGCGTTTTACGCGACCGCAGTCAGCTCGGCCGCGTTCGCGGGCGCTCTGTTCGGAAAATTTTTCGTGCAGTGGACCGAGGGGATCACGCTGAACCTGTTCGGATTCGCGGTCGGCAACCGCATGTACCATTTCATCATCTCGTTTTGTCTGATGTTGATTTTGGCTGCGGTCGTCTTTTTCCTCCAAAAACGCGAGCAAAAAAAGACCCCGGGCTGAACGCCCGAATTTTAATAAAAAAGGCGGCGCGGTTATGACGAGGTACGGTTGGATTTGGTATGATGCGGAGGAGATTTTGATATTTTCGCAGGAGGACATGGACGCCAAAGTCAAGCGGTATGCCGACGTCGGCATCACGGTATTGATCGGCTTCAGCTGCACGCATTTCCGCTGGTCGTTTTATCGCCATTGGGACAAAATCAACGCCTGTATCGGAAAATTGGTTAATGCCTGCCATCGATACGGCATTTTGTATGTCGAACACCACAGCAGCCATTTGACCTTAAATCCGCAAAATGATGAAGACCGGAGATGGACCGAAGGGGTATTGGCGTCACGGCATTCAAAACCCGGGGACTGGCCGGGCTTTTGGGAGGACGCCTGCGGCGACCCGATGATCGACGGCGTTTCGATGTCGGGCATGCGCCAAATCTCCGGCCGCAGCGGCAAAGCCGGCATAACGACTTATCACGGCTACGGATTATGCTTTAACAACCCCGATTACCGGCGGATTTATTTTCGTTACCTCGAAGATGTTTACCGGCAAGGTGTCGACGGCATTATGACCGACGACGTGCAGTATTTCGGCAACGACGGCACCGGCTGGGCATCGTTTAACGCCTGCACCTGCGAACACTGCCGCCGCCTGCTCAAAGAAAAGACCGGGTATGAACTCCCCGGCCCCGAGGGTTGGAAGGACTTTTATTGGAATTTCAAAGACCCCGCATTCGTGGCTTGGAAGCGGTTCAAGGACGAGTCCACGCTCGATTTCGTCTATGCGGTCAAAAAGCATTACGAGGATTTGGGTTACAAAATGCTGCGGCCGAATTACATCTCCCATGCGATTCCGACCAATGTGACCGCTTACCCGTTTGAAAAATGCGCCGAGATCTGGGATTGCGTTTTTCAGGAAAACTGTAATGCCCACATCATCTCGCAGTCCTGGCCGTCCTTCGCCACAGAGGCCGTCCACCGCGTCTGCATGGCGCGCAAACGGGGCGTTCCGGCGATGTCGATGTTTTATCCCTGCACGGATTCGGCGCTGTATTTCGGCTGGGCGCTGGCGGTTTCCTGGGGCGAGTTGTTCACCCAGTGCGGCGGCGAAAATTTGGACAATTACCTCGACGAGGGCAAGCTGCGCCGCTTTGAGACAGCGCATGCCGAATTGTACGAACGCCCCGCCAAAATAAGCGACCTTGCGTTTTTAATGTCCCAGAACACCCGCGATTATGCCGACGGGTGCGACGGGTATATGCAAAAGTTTTTACAATGGATGCAGGCGTCGATGCTGTCGGGAATCGCAACCGACATGGTTTTCGAGGACGACGGAAAGCAGTTCGGCAATCACAAAGTAATTTTTGCGCCCCATACCGCGATGCTCTCCGAAAAGACCTTGCATGAGCTTGAAATGTATGTCAAAGACGGCGGAAAATTGATGATCGTCGGGGATTTCGGGATTTATCAACCCGACGGCAGCCGGAGGGAACGCCCCGCGCTCTGCGCGAATCAAAAACTCGGAAAAGGCGAAGTCGTTTTACTCAAACCGTCGGAATGCGCCGACGCTTATCAGCAGATTTTGGGGATTTCGCGCCAAAAAGACCTCGCGGGACGGGTGCAGGTTCGGCCGTATGTCCTCGACCTGCTGCGCGAGACCGGCGGAAAAGCGCTGCGCAAGCGCCTCGGCGAAACCGTATTCGAGGCAAAAAGTGAAACCGAACTGTTTGCGTCTTTGTTTAAAAATCCGTCCTGCCATACATTGCATCTCGTCAATATCGGCGGCTCGGTCAAAAAGAACGGCGACGCCGGACATGCCGACCCGATCCCGGCGTTTTGCCCGGAAGCGCCTAAAATTGGAGAAGTCAAGGTAAAAGTCAACGCGCTGAAAAAGTCCGAATCGGTCACGCTGTACTCCCCGGAAACCGAAAACCCGCTGCCGCTCAAGTTCATCAGTGACAAAGGGCGGCTCGAATTCACGATCCCCGCGGGGTCGTTTACGGGTTATTGCGCGATAAAAATAATATAAATAAAAATGCACCAAGGAAATGGTTTCAGCGCCGCTTGCGTTCATAAAACAGCAGGCGGCTGCTCCGTTTTTCGGGCAGGGTGATCGAAACTGTTTCGCCCGACGACTCCCGCTCCTTTCCGGTATCCGCGTCCTCAAACACATACCGCGCGCCGGGCGTCAGGCCCTTCAAAGCCAGCGCGACGCTCTCTTGTCCGCATTCGCCGCGCCGGAAAGCCAGCACGGCCCCCTTGTCGCCGTCGGGGTCGTGATATTGCCAGACGCACCAGCAATCGGGCAGATAACTGTAAGGCGTCAAAAGATAAAAATCCTTATAGATCAGCGGATACAGCCGGTCGTATTCGGCGAAGCGCTGTTTGACCCAGTCCAGATCGGGGGTATCCGTGAGATTCTGGTCCCCGGTGCCCCAATAATTCACGGCCAGGTCGCTGCCGTACACCGAGCGGACGGCATAGGTGTCCCCGTATTCCCGGTTGGAACCGGAGGCGATCGCGGCGCTGACCGCCCAGGGATAGAGCGCGCTTGTCTGCGCCTGCTTTTCATCCCAATCGGACTCAAAGTCGCTCCGCCACAGGTTCACGCTGCGGCTGTACATCTCGATGTCGAACCGCCGCGCGCCGCCCGCGCAGTTGTCGATGACAAGGTGCGGGAACTCGGCCAGCAACCTGTCCCAGAACGCGTACAATCCCATGATATGCTTGATCTCGCTGATCCCTTTACGGTCGGGCGCGTCGCTCAGCCGCCACATGACCAGCGGAAACGCGCAAAAATCCTGCCTGTAGCAATCGACGCGCAGCTTGCGGATTTGCGCGGCGACGCACTCATAGACATAATCCAGCACCTCCGGCCTGCCCAGATCCAGCAGGACGTTGCGGCTGGTTTCGTTATGCTTGAAAAGCTTATCCCGATTGTCCCGATAGGAATGGCTGGTCACGTGCACCAGCTCCGGCTGGAGCCACAGCAGCAGTTTTTTGCCGTTCGCGTGTAGCTTGTCGGCCACATCCCGCAGGCCGTTTGGGTGATAAAGAGGATTCGGATACCATTCTCCGGTGTGCAGACCCCAGCTGCTCTTGGATTGGTCGGGCTCGTCCGCCTGCGAACAGCCGTACCAGCCGGCGTCGATCCAAAAATAATCGAAGGGGATTTGGTTTGTAAGCAGGCCGTCGATCTTTTGCAACATCTGCTCCGAGCGGACGCCGCCCCACATACAGACCGCCTTTTTGGGCGCGGAGGTCAGATTGGCGGGCGAAAAATGCTTGAAAAGTAACCTGCGGAACCGGTTGTGCGCCTCCGCCCCGTCTCCCTCATAGGCCATCAGCAGGGTGGAGGAGGTGCGGATGCGCTCGCCCGGCAGCAGTTTGAAACGGCAGTCCTCCAGGCCGGTAATCGCCTTGATCTCTGTATGATTGCGTTGAAACGCCGCGTTCCACTGGCCGGTCCAGCCGATGGCGAGGATATACCCCTGTGCTTGCGCGTTGACGTCAAAAAACGGAAACCCGCCGTGTTCAAAGCCCTCGTCCTCGCCGGGGTTTTTATCGAAGGGCAGGCGGCAGCTCTGGGAGGAGACCCCGTCGTAGGTTTTATATCGGCGCGTCTGCCCCGGATCGATCCCAACGCTTGCGGGGGAAAATTCGTCCTTTGTCAGACTGGTGCTCTTGAGCGTGGAGATGGTTGCGCCGCCCGCCAATGGGAGTGTGACGTCGCAGTCGCGCAAATCCGACACGATCCCGCTCTCGCGGTCCGAGGGGTTTTCCAGCCACAGCACCCAGCGCAGGGCGTCGTGCTCGGGATAGAGGGTGACTTCCCTCGTGATTCGCAGGGAGGCGCTAATCTCGTATTTCGTGACATACGTTCCCCCTTTTGTTTCAACGGGGGGAGCCGCCGTCAGGATTGCGGGCGCCCCGTTAAAATTGAGCGAAAAACAGGGCGCTGAAAAAATAATTTCATGCGGTTTCATATATGACCTTCCTTTTTACAAAATCCGTATTTTCGCGCTCGAGACCCTGGGCACGACCGGGCGGCCCATCGCGTCGAGGGGCTTGTTGCCGGTCATTTCGCGCGTGACGCCCATGAACATCCGGCTCTCCATCCCCTCAATGGCGATCGTGCCGTCCCCGGAGAGGGTGACGACGGCGTGGATCGGGTCCTCGTAGGCGACGATGTGGTTCATGCGCGAGTATTGCCGGTTCAATTCTTCGGGATAGCAGTTGTGTTCTTTTTCGACCCAATCGAACGAGGCGGAATTCAAGTCCAGATAACAGACGTTGTCGACGATGCGGAGGTTGTCGCGGTGCAGATGCCCGTTGGCGGCCAGCAGAACCGCGCCCGGTCGGACGCGGTTGGCTTCGGCGATCAGCCCCCGCACGGCTGCGAGGTTTTTTACCCCGTCCGCCTCGCGTTCCAAACTCTGGTGGGAGAACAGGCAGCAGGGGTACGGCGACGATAAAAGGACTTCGCGCAGCCACCCCAGCTGCTCGGGCGGGATGTACTCGCAGACCGCGTTTTTGCCGTAATAATTACCGAGCGAATAATGGGTGTAGACCCCGTTTTCATAAAGATAATTGGGATCGAGGACGATCATACGGAAGCCGTTGACGTCGAAACAATAATAGCCCTTTTCCAGATGATAACACCGCAGCGCTTCCTCGAAAGGGGTTCCGTCGGTGTCGTGATTTCCAAGGCAGTGATGGCTCGGGATCGTAAAATTGTCGTAGAGGCCGATAAAGTCCCCGCAAAGGTGCGGCTGGTGGGTCAGATCGCCCAAGTGGAGGATGAAATCGGATTTTTGATCCATGGCGCGTTGCTGGATTTGGAACAGGTGTTCGGGAGTGCGGCTGAAAAAGACGCCCGGGTAGTGGTGCAGATCGGCAAACAGCGAAAACGTGACGGTGTTCATAATGAAAATCGATGTCCTTTCGGCGGGTGGTGCATTCATAATAGATTTATTTGCCGAATTTGTCAACGGCGAAACGCCCCGTCCTCCAATTTTTTTAAAACGAATATTCCGCCGAAACGGACGGGCGGATCGCTTGCGGCAATCATGTTTACCTGATATAATACGAACAGAGAGGATGGGAGCATGAAGACAAGTTGTCGTATTCAAGGGTTTTATTTTTTCGCGTCAAAAAGAAGACGCGCAATGGATCAAGCGGATCCCGTCCGTTTTTCGAATACGGATAAAATTTTTTCGTCTGCGCGAAAGGGGTTATAAGATTGGCGTCCACCATGATGCATCTGCTGGTCGGCGAGGGGATCGCCAAAGCCGACAGCCGCGTAAAAGGCGCGGGGGAGTTTTATCTCGGCTGCATTTTGCCCGACAGCGTCAATATCGACGGCTTTGCGCCGAAAAATGTGCGCTGGGCAGCGCATCTACGCGCCGAAACGCCCCGCGCGTGGTATAAAAATGTCGGCAGGTTTTATTGCGAAAACCGAAAAAAATACGGCCATGACCTGCTGCTCGGCTATTGCGTCCACTGCATCGCCGACGCCGCTTTCGACGAGTTTTTCCATGACGGCATCTGGGAGCGCGCAAAAACGCTGACCTATCCCGAACACAGCGGGATGAGGCCGGGCTGGGACGAGTGCTTCCGGTTCGACCGAACGGTGATGGACGGGTTTTGGTGGAATGAAAAAATCAAACCGCTGCTCGAAAAAACCGTCCCCACAGGCATCGGAAGCGTCTCCGCAGAACTGGCCGGACGCTGGTTAAAATACACCCTGAATAATTATTACGCAACCTTGCCGCCGGAGCCGCCGACATTCGTCACAGTCGAAGTCATCGAAGAACTGATTTTAAAAACTTTAAATAAGACGGAGGAATATTTATGACGGTTTACATCATCACCGATCTCGAGGGCGCGAGCGGCGTCGACCGGATTGAGCAGGTCAGCGAGGAGGGCTCCGAGGGACACCGGTATGCCAAACAGCGGCTGACGGCGGATTTGAACGCGGCAATCGCCGGGTGTTTCGACGGCGGCGCGGACAAGATCTGGGTGTTTGACGGACACGGCAGCGGCGGTCTTGTTTATGAGGAAATCGACAAGCGCGCGCTGATGCCAGAGGATCGGTTCAAATGGGATGAAATCATTATCAACGGCGGGATCGACTTGTTTATGGAGGTCGGCGCGCACGCGATGGCGGGCACTCAAAACGGCTTTTTAGATCACACCCAGAACTCGCGCCAATGGTATAATTACTATGTCAACGGGCGCAAAATGGGCGAGACCGGACAGCTTGCGTTGCTTGCGGGCGCTTATAACATCCCATTTTGCATGCTGGCGGGGGACGAGGCCGCCTGCGTCGAGGCCAAGGCGCTGCTCGGAGACATCGAGACCGCCGTGGTCAAATACGGCGTCGGACGCAACCGGGCAAAACTCGAGCCGCTCGAAGTGGCCGAGCGGCGTATTTATGACGCGGCCAAAAAGGCGACGGAAAGGGCGTTCGCGGGCGAGTTCAAGCCGTATCGACCGATCATGCCGCTGGACATCAAACTGGAACTGTACCGCTCGGATTTTTGCGACGAAAAAGCAGACCGACCCGGCGTCGAACGGCTCGACGCGCGCACGCTGCGAAAGGTCGTCACCAATATCGTCCGGTATCGGGACGTTATGATTTAAGGCGTACAATAACCCCCCCGCGCGGCTTGCCGCGTGGGGGGTTGTATTTGTCGCATTTTAATCGGTAATTTGTGTGATGCCGTCGCGTAGGGTTTTTTCGCTGATGGTTCCGCGTTGGGTGACCGCGATTTCTCCGTCGGCGTCGATAAAATAACTGATCGGAATTCCCGAGACGTTGTAGGCCGTTACGCCGTCGTAATCGGTGTCGTAATAGACCGGGAAATCGTAGCCGTTCTCCGCTAAAAAGGCCTTGACGTCGGCCTCGGTGCCGGGGCTGTCAACGTTGACCATGAAAAATTCGACCTTCGCGCCGAGCTCGGCGCAGACCTTGTCAAAATCGGGCAATTCCTCCTTGCAGGGACCGCACCAGGACGCCCAAAAGTTGAGCACAATGGGTTTGCCGAATTTCGACGACAACGTGACCTTGTTTCCGCCGTCGTCATAGACGGTAAAATCAGGAGCCGGGGATGTCGCTTGAGAGTTGGAGATAGATACGATTTGCGAAGATTGGTTTTGAGCGTAATTTTTCCCCAATAGACGATAGACGATATATGCACCGCCGAGCACAAAAACGACGGCCGCCGCCCAAATGAGGACTTTCGCGGATTGTTTCATTTTTTATAACCATCCTTTCACATTATGTATTAAACGCCGCCATCAGGCGATCCGTAACACCCGCCATCATCAAAATACCCATGACGACAAGCAGTGAACCGCTGACGATGTTGACAATTTGATAGTGCTTTTTGATGAAGCCGAAGACGCCTTTTAGTCGGTCGATCAGGACGGCGCTCAGCAAAAACGGAACGCCGAGTCCGAGCGAATAGACCAGCAACAGCAAGATGCCCTCGGCGACGGTTGCGGTGTTGGCCGCAAGCCCGAGCGCCGAACCCAAAAAGGCGCCGACACAGGGCGTCCAGCCGACCGCGAAGATCAACCCGAACAACACAGCCGGAAAAAACCCCAGCGGCTTGACGGCGGTTTCGACTTTTTTACTGCGGTTTAAAAAACCGATTGTGAAAACGCCGATAAAATTCAGGCCGAAAACGACTACGACCGCGCCGGTGATGATGTTGATCAGGATTTTATACCGCCACAGCAGGCCGCCGATGACCGACGCCAATGCCCCTAACGCGACGAAGACGATTGAAAACCCGAGCACAAATCCGAGCGCGTTGACAAAGACCCTTGCGCCGACTGTATGGGTTTTATGAACCGTTCCTTTGTAATCGTCGGCGCTGCCGCCCGTGAAATACAGCAGATAGACCGGAATCATCGGCAATATACACGGCGAGATGAAGGTGATGATACCCTCTAAAAATGAAACCAAATATTGCATGCGTTACCTCATCGGCTATGTAGTACACCGAACAGACCGGCGGGCGGAGCCGGTGTTGCGAACAGTCGATCGCCTATGCGAGCATTGCGAGAATATCCGCTTTGGGTTTTGCGCCGATCGACGAAGCGGTGAGTTTGCCGCTTTTAAAGACCAGCAGGGTGGGGATGCTCATCACGCGGTACTGCATGGCGAGTTCTCCTTCATCGTCCACATTGACTTTACCGACTTTGATGTCGGTATGCTCTTTCGCGATTTCGTCGACGACCGGCGATACCATGCGGCACGGACCGCACCACGGCGCCCAGAAATCGACGAGAACGGGAATTCGGCTGTTGAGGACCTCATCGACGAAATTATCTTTTGTTAAAGTGACGACTGACATTTTATTGCCTTCCTTTCGCAATGAAACTTGTTCCCTTTCGGGATATGGATGGAGTATACAACGAAAATGGTCTCTTTGAATGTGACCGCGTCACACAGCGTCAGAGGCGCCCAACCGCGTCCGGCGTAAAAACAGGGCGTTTATGACCACACTGACCGAGGAAAGAGACATTGCCGCCGCGGCGATCATCGGGCTGAGCAGCGTGCTGCCGTCGATCAAATACAGCAACCCCGCCGCAACCGGAATGCCCAAAATATTATAAATAAACGCCCAGAACAGATTTTGTCTGATCTTGCGCACGGTGGCATGGCTGAGCTTAATCGCATCTGCGGCGCCGAGCGGGCTGTTGCCGACCAGCACCACACCGGCTGCGTCGATGGCGATGTCGCTGCCGCTGCCGACCGCGATGCCGACCTCGGCTTTCGCGAGAGCGGGCGCGTCGTTGATGCCGTCGCCGACCATGGCGACTTTTCGACCTTCGGCTTGAAGTTGGGCGATTTTATCCGCCTTTTCTGTCGGGAGGACTTTGGCAATGATTTGATGAATACCGAGTTCGTCTGCGATGGCTTTTGCGGTGTGCTCACTGTCTCCGGTCAGCATCACGGTCGAGATATGCGCCTTTTCGAGGCGGGCAATTGCCGCTTCGCTGTCGGGCTTGACTTTATCGCTGATGCCGAACAGGCCGATCAGCCGACCGTCCTCGGACAGATAAACCACCGTCCGGGCAGCTGCGGAAAGTTTTTCGGCCTGCTTTTCGGCTTTGGCGAAATCGACCTGTTCGAGCGCCATCAAAGCCGCGTTCCCGGCGGCGATGTGTTTTCCGTCAATCACGGCTTTTGCGCCCATGCCCGAAACCGCTTCAAAGCGCTCGGCGGGCAGCAGCGGAACATTGTTGTTTTTGGCATGGGAGGTGATTGCGGTCGCCAGCGGGTGTTCCGAAAGGGCTTCGAGCGAAGCCGCCAATGTCAGGATGTGCGCTCGGTCGGCGTCAAATTCAAATACATCGGTCAGCTCGGGTTTTCCGACGGTCAGCGTACCGGTTTTGTCAAAGACCACCGTGTCCACGCCGGAGAGGGTTTCAAGCGCCTGCGCGTCTTTGAATAAAATGCCGCGCGACGCCCCGAGACCGGTTCCGACGACCACCGAGATCGGCGTGGCGAGTCCGAGCGCGCAGGGGCAGGCGATAACGAGTACGGTGATGAAGATATTGAGATAAAATTCGAAGTCCTTGCCCGCAACCGCCCAGGCGACAGCCGACAAAACGGCGATGCCGAACACAACGGGTACAAAAACACCGGCCACCTTGTCGGCGAGTTTGGCAAGCCGCGGTTTGGTGTTCTGGGCGTTTTCGACGGCGGCGACGATCTTCGAGAGCACGGTGTCCGCGCCGACGCCCTTTGCGGCATAAACCAAATTGCCGTTTTGGTTGAGCGTGCCCGCGAACACGCGGTCGCCGGCGCTTTTTTTCACCGGAACGCTCTCCCCGGTCAACATGCTCTCGTCGACGCGGGAGTCGCCGCCGGTCACGTCGCCGTCGACCGGAAACGATTCGCCCGGCTTGACCAAAATATGATCGCCGATTTGAATCTCCGAGACGGCGACGGTTTTTTGTTCGCCGTCAACAAACAGCGTGGCGGTTTTGGGAGCGAGCTTGATCAGTTTTTCAACCGCTTGCCCGGTGCGCCGTTTGGCGGAGCCCTCAAGCGTTTTGCCCAACATCACCAGCGTGATTATGATAGCCGCCGACTCGAAGTATAATCCGTGAACCGCGTGTTGATCGCCCGCAAAAACTTTGATGGTGTTGATGACGCTGTAGATGACCGCCGCGCCGCTGCCGACCGCGACCAAGGTATCCATGGTGGGTGCGCCGCGAAAGGCCGCCGAGATACCGGCGGTGAAAAACCGCCCGCCCGCGACCAGCACCGGGACGCACAATAAAAACTGCACAACGCTGAAAAGCACGGGATTTGCCGTCGGAGAAATCGCCGGAAGCTTGTTTGATATCATCGGCGCCATGGCAATATAAAGCAACGGCAGCGCGAAGACCGCCGCAAAAATAAATTTCCTTCAGGCAAAGCCGTCCGGTTTCTCCTCGTCTGATTTTTCAACCGTGTACCCGGCGGATTCGACCGCGTCGATCAAATCGGTCATGGTGCAGACCGCGGGGTCATATTCCACCGCGCCTTTTCCGGTCGCGGCGTTGACATTTGCGCTGATCACGCCTTTTTTGCGTTTGAGCGAGCGCTCACAGGCGGCGCTGCAGGCCGCGCAAGCCATTCCGCCGATTTTTAATGTTGTTTTTGCCATCATGATAACCGTCCTTTCTGAGATTGAACCGTGTTCGCTTTTGCGTATAAAGGGATCACACGAAAAAGATACCATTTCAGTATAGATTAATTATATTATATAATCGGTGAAGTTTTTGTGATTTTATCACCAAGCCGTTGTTATTTTTTCAGCCCGCCGAACGAAAAGCCCGACAGGATGTCGGTGTCAAACGAAAAATTCAAGTTTTTACGTTCGCGATCCCGCTTGAACGCCAACGCGATTATTTTATCCAAAAGTTCGCGATATTCCATCCCGGCCGCCTCCCAGAGGTAAAACGACAGCGAGCCGGGGATGGTGTTGAGCTCGTTGACATAGATCTCGCCGGTTTCGGCGTCGGTCAAAAAGTCAATGCGCGCCACGCCGCCGCAACCGAGCGCTTGAAAGGCCTCGACGGCGTATTTTTGAATCGCCTCGGTCTGTCCCTCGGGGAGGTCGGCGGGCAATTTCCGGCTCTGCCCGCCCATGCCTTTTTGCCCGCTCATATATTTGTCGCCGTAGGACAAGATCGCATCCGCGCCGACCGGTTCCTCACAGGGGCTTGCGGCGGCCTCGTAGACGTCGCCGAGCACCGAGCAGTTGACCTCGCGCAGGTTCTCGACCGCGTTTTCGATCATCACCCGGCTGCACAGCAGCAGACAGTCATCGATGGCGGCCGCCAGATCGCCGCGGGTCTTGACTTTATACACGCCGACGCTCGAGCCGAGATTGACCGGTTTGACGATGATCGGGTAGCGGTGGTTCTTTTCGATCAAATCGAGGACGCCCTCGCGCTCCGAAGCCCATCGGTCGGCGTAAAAATCGGTCGCATACAGCACCGGGATGCCTTTTGCCCTCAAAATATCCTTGGTCGTCAGTTTATCCATGCTGTTGGCCGCCGAGAGCATATCGCACCCGCAGTAAGGCAGGTCGAGCAGGTTCAAAAAGCCCGCCAGCGTCCCGTCCTCGGCGTTGGTGCCGTGAACGATCGGGAACGCGACGTCGATATGGATGCCAAACGGCTTTTTCAATCCCTTTTTTTCACCTTCCAAATAGACCGTGCCGCCCCTGCGCACAAAAGCCACCCGCTCCGATTTTCGCAGCAGGGCGGGGATATCGTTAAAACTGTCGATGTCACACATCGCGGGCGAGGTGTACAACTCGCTTTTTTTGGTGATATAGAGGGGGATGATCCTGTATTTTTCTTTGTCGAGCGAATTGATGGCTTGGACGGCGGTGATGATCGAAATCTCGTGTTCGACGCTTTTTCCGCCCATGATGACGCAGAGATTGATTTTCATTGACAAGTACCTCCGAACTCAATAATTGTCGGGCAGGTCGTTTTCCAATAAGACGACCGCGTTTTGCGACGCATACCGGTTGAATATCTCTTTGGCCTCCCCGAATGTCCCGACCCTAATGATTTTATCCCCGTCAAGCCCCGCCGAAATTGCGCCGTCATGAATGGCGTCCGTGCGCTTGCCGCCGACCAAGATCAGCAAGTCGCAAACCCTTGCGGCGTTTTCGCCGAGCCGACGGTTTTCCGCTTCCTCTTTCGCGCCGAGCTCGACCATGCCGGGCGTGACCGCGATCTTCATGCCGTCAAACCACGACAGCGCCTCCAGCGCGGCCGCCGCCCCCGCGGGGTTGGAGTTGTAGGCGTCGTCGATGACGGTCAGGCCGAACGGGTTTTTATGCATTTCGAGCCGGTGGGGGATCGGTTCGAGCTTGGCGATGGCTCCGGCGGTCTTTTTGGGGTCGACGCCGAATTCGGCGCAGACGGCAACCGCGGCAAGGATGTTGACGACATTATGACGCCCCAATAACTTGGTGCGCGCCTCGAATGATCCGCCGGGATAATGGATGGTAAATCGGACGCCGTTTTGATCGGCTCTGATGCCGTCGGCCCGAAAATCGAGCCCCTCGGCTTCCAATCCGTATTTGACGGTTTTGGCTTTTGAGCCGCGCGACGCGATATGGGGGTTGTCGTAATTCAAAAACATCGTCCCGCTGACCTGTTCGACGGCGTCGGCGAGCTCGAATTTGGTGGCGATGATGTTTTCGAGCGACCCCATGGTTTTCAGGTGTTGTTCGCCGATGAAGGTGATGATCCCGAACACCGGGTTGGTCAGGCGGCACAGCTCCGCGATATCCCCGACGCAGGCCGCGCCCATCTCGGCGACAAACACCTCGGTGGTGGCTTTGAGGTCATTGTTGACGATTTTGGCGACGCCCATCGGCGTGTTGAAGCTCTCGGGGGTGATCAGCGTGTTGAAATGTTCGGACAACAAACGCCCGAGGATGTACTTGGTGCTGGTTTTGCCGTAGCTGCCCGTGATGCCGACCGTGACGGCGTTGCTGGCGGCGAGTTTTTTTTGCGCCTTTTTGAAGTATTTGTTGTATATCATCTTGTCGATCGGCGCATTGAACGCCAGTGAAAGCAAGAGCAACAGCGGTGCGGTGGCGCAAACCGAACCGGCGAGGATAATCGCGCCCCGGTGCGGAATCAAAAAATAGGCGCCGATCATCGCCGCGAGCGGAAAAAACAGCGCGACGGCGAACAGGCGTTTTGCGCGAGCGGTGAAGACCAGCGCTTTCTTGACTTTCCGCGCCCGGAAGATCAACCCGAATACCCCGAAAGCGATCGCCAGCAGGCAGGAGGCGAGCGCGAAGGAGATGTCTTTATCCGATCCCAGTTCAATAAAAATGGTGACCAGATCCGCAAAAACCAATAAAATCAGGTTTGGGATCAGTTTTTTGAGGTTGCGTTTCACCCAGTCGAGATAGCGCACCGCGCGGTAGGACGAGAGCTGGAGCATGTGCAGGTGGAATTTCGCGTTCGTCACGCAATAAAACCCCATCAGCAGGCAGGCGCTCAGGTAAACGAGTTTCGCCGTCAAATCCATGGCATTCCTTCCGTTCTGTCGTTCATCGCGATAAAAATTTAAAATGAGCCGTATATGGTTCGACCCTCGATGAAGATATTATACTTGACGGGTTTCAATAATAAAACGCACAATCTGTCGTCGTCGGGGCCGTTGAAATGATCTCCCAGCGCGTCAAACCACATCCGCTTTTTTACCTCCGGATCGACGATTATTTCGATATCGCCGGTTAATGAAATACCCGTGAAGCTTTTATTGTCAAACAAGTAGACGCATGCGCGCGGGTCCTTTTTCGCGCGTTTCGCTTTATTGCTCCCCGTCGTCGTGCAAAAAGCGATCCAGTGAAAACCGTCGGCCCTTGAAGCCGTGATCATGGAGGCGCACGGATAACCGCCTTCATCCGTGAGCGCCATGACCCAATCCGCTTCCCATCCGGTTTTATCCGGCGATACAACGCCCAACGCGTTCATCGTGCTTTTATTGACGATTTCTTCGGCTTTTTTCAACAAATCCGCATTCAATATCAGCAACTCCTCTTTACAATCCGGCAGGCGGCGTCCTGCCGCGCATTTTTATAAAGGTCGCGTCAATTCAAAATAAAATGCCGCAGCGCCGCGCAAAATTCGGGCAGTTTACGCAAAAAGGCGTAGTGGTCGCCGCCTTTGTAGACAATCAGCCCCGCGTCGGGGATCTGCCGTTTCATTTTTTCGCCGTCGGAGAGCGGCGTCGCGGTGTCTTTGTCGCCCCAAAACAGCAGGGTGGGGACGGCGATATCTTTCAGCCGGCCGGACACGTTTTGCGCCAGCACCGCCGACATCGTCCGCTTCATCATCGGCGAGGCCTTTTTATAGTCCTCGGAGCCGTATTTTGACGGATCGAAAATTTTTGAAAACGGTTTTCCGAGCAAGGGGGCGTTCAAGAGTTTTTTGCCCGTCTTAAAAAAGAAGAGCTTGAAGTAAAATCCGGGCTTATGTTTGACGGGGATGCCCGTGCTGCCGACCAGCACCAGTTTCGAAATGTTTCGATAACCCCGCCCTGCCAGCGCGAGCGCGGTCTTTCCGCCGTTGGAGTGACCGGCCAGAATCGGCTTTTCAAGGCCGAGCGCCGCGATAAAGTGTTCGGTGAAATCGGCAAAATCGTCGGTGTTGAAAGGGCGCTTGGGTTCCTCGCTCTCGCCGAAGCCCGGCAAGTCGACCGTGATTACGCGGCAGCAATCCGAAATGCGGTCGGCTACGGGCTTGAACACGCCGCGGTCGGCGCCCCAGCCGTGCAAAAACATGACGGGTCTGCCCGCTCCGACGATGTCGTATCCGATTTCAAGACCGTCGACCGCAATTTTCATAAATAGGACTGTCCTTTCCCGGATACGGTTTCGTTAAAACCGCAATATTTTTGTATATTATACCATGTATCCGCGTATCCGTCAACGACAAAGGGATTGCCGAAGCGGAAAAAATCGACGCAAATCCCGTAAAATTCAACCCAACCCTTGTTATTGGAACCCCAATCTGATATAATGAACCCATCATACTGGGGGAGGATGGGTTTCATGGCTCCCGCAGGTACAATATGATCGCCTCATTATTTTAAGCGCAGAATTTTACGCGGATCAATGCGGTTCGTTCGTAAGCAAATGGAGGAACACCCTTTTATGGCGAAAACGGAGGTACACAACCAAACAAAGCGGATTTTGCTGTCGCTGTTTGACGAGGGCAGCGCCATGGAGATCGGCGCAAACGCGGCGGGCGGCGAAAGCGGCGCGCTGGCGGCATGGGGAACGGCAGACGGCAATCCCGTGTTTGCGTTCGCGCAGGACAGCGGCACGCTCGGCGGCGCGTTCGGCGCTGCCGCATCCGAGAAAATCGGCAAGATCTACGATCTGGCCGCCAAAAACGGCGCTCCGGTTGTCGGAATTTTCGACAGCAAGGGCGTTCGGATGGGCGAGAGCGGCGAAGTGCTGTCGGCGCTCGGGAAGTTTATGAACAGCGCCAACACCCTCTCGGGCGTGGTACCGCAGATCGCGGTCGTCACCGGCACCTGCGGCGGCTCGATGGCGATGATCGCCGGCTGTGCAGACATACTGATCATGTGCGAAGACGCGCGGTTGTTTTTGACGCCGGACGAGATGATCAAAGCGGCGGATCCCGGTTATCAACCCGCCAAAAGCAACGTGACCGCAGCCAAAAACGGCACGGCGGCGCTGGTGGCGAAAGATGCGGTCGCGGCGGTCGCGGCGGCAAAGAAACTGCTTTCGTACCTCCCGTCCAACAATCTCGACGCCACTCCGGTTTTTGATTTTGCGCAACCCGTTGACGGTTTGGTTGACGCGGACAGTTTTTACGAACTCTACGCCGAATACGGCAAGACCGCGAAAGTCGGATTCGCGACTGTCGGCGGCCAGAGCGTCGGGCTTGTCTCCACCGTAAAAGACGACAAAGGTTATATCCACGGCTGCGGCTCGAAAAAGATCGCGCGTTTCGTACGCCTGTGCGACGCCTATTCGATCCCGGTCGTCACCTTGGTCGACGCCGACGGGTTCGCCCCGTGCGGCGACAGCGAGGCCAAGGGCGCGATTTTAAGCGCCGCGGCGCTGTCCCAGGCCTACGCCGAAGCGACCTGCGCCAAAATTTCGGTCGTGACCGGAAAAGCCGTCGGCCCGGTCTATATCGCGACCTGCGGCAAATCGGCCAACGCCGACATGGTGTTCGCCTATGAAAACGCCGTGATCAGCCCGATCAATCCCGACGCTGTTTTAATTGTCAACGATCCGCAGTTGCTCGACGATACCAAGAGCGAGGAAGAACGCAGGGCGGTTTATGCCGCCTATGCCCAAGACAAGCTCGACGCGAAAGCGGCGGCCTCGTCCGGTCTGGTCGACGCCGTCGTCACGCAGGAGACAATCCGCGCGCGGGTGCTCTCGGCGCTGTCGATGCTGAGCGGAAAGCGGGCAAGCCGCATGCCCAAAAAGCATGTCGCCAATTTATTATAAGTAAATTTTAATCGGCTCTCCGGTTATAAATTATATTGCATCAGATTTAATGAATCAAGGAGAAAATGATATGAAAAACCTGAAGATAACCGTCAACGGAAAGACCTATGACGTGGTCGTCGAAGAAATCGGCGCAGCCGCAGCCCCGGCAATTGCCGCAGCGTCCGCTCCCGCCGCAGCGCCCGTACCCGCCGCGGCACCGGCTCCGACACCTGTTGCCGCGCCCGCGGTTTCCGGCGGAAAACCGGTTTTGTGCCCGATGCCCGGCACCATCATCAATGTGCTCGTCAAATCCGGAGATGCTGTGAAAAAGGGCGCCGTGCTGTTGATCCTCGAAGCCATGAAGATGGAAAACGAGATCCAAGCTGCTGAAGACGGAATCGTCGCAAGCATCAACGCAAAAAAAGGCGACACGGTCAACGCAGACGATATTCTGCTCACAATCGCATAAAAAGCTTACAATAAGAGTTTCAAACCCGGGAGTTTGTTCCGTTGGCTTCGCCAAACAGGTCTGAAATCCCTCAAAAGACAAAGGAATGGATACGAATATGGCAAAAAAAATTTTGATCACCGACCTGACGCTGCGCGATGCCCATCAATCGCTGTTAGCCACCCGCATGAGCACGCAAGAAATGCTACCGGTCATGGAATTGATGGACAAAGCCGGCTTTTATTCGATGGAGGTCTGGGGCGGCGCGACCTTTGACGCCTGCCTGCGGTTTTTGAACGAGGATCCGTGGGATCGCTTGCGCATTATGCGTAAAACAATGCCCAACACCAAGCTTCAAATGCTTTTCCGCGGCCAAAACATGCTGGGCTACCGGCACTACGCCGACGACGTTGTCGAATATTTCGTCCAAAAATGCGTCTTCAACGGCATCGACATCATCCGCATCTTCGACGCGCTCAACGATATCCGCAACCTCAAGTGTTCCATCGCCGCCGCCAAAAAGGAGAAGGCGCATGTCCAGGGCGCGATCTCCTATACGACCGGCGAGGTCTTTACCATCGATTATTTTGTCAAATACGCCAAACAGCTTGAAGAAGAAGGCGCGGATTCCGTCTGCGTCAAGGACATGGCCGGCCTGCTGACCCCGTATTTTACCTATGATCTGGTCAAAGCGCTCAAAGAGACCGTCAAAGTCCCGATTCAGCTGCATTCGCACTATACGGCGGGTCTCGCGTCCATGTCCATGCTCAAGGGCATCGAGGCGGGCGCGGACATCATCGACACGGTCATGTCCCCGCTGGCGCTCGGGACCTCCCACGCGCCGACCGAGAGCATGGCCGCCGCGCTCGCGGGCACCGAGTATGACACGGGGCTTGATTTGCACAAGCTCAATCCGGTCAAGGACTATTTCGCGGACCTGCGCGCCGAATATATCAAGAGCGGCCTGATCGACCAGCGGATGCTCAGCGTCGACGCCAACACCCTGCTGTACCAGGTTCCGGGCGGAATGCTCTCCAACCTTGTCAAGCAACTCGCCGACGCCAAAAAGTCCGACAAACTCGACGACGTGCTCAACGAAATTCCGCGCGTGCGCGCCGAATCCGGCTTCCCGCCGCTGGTCACGCCGACTTCCCAAATCGTCGGCACCCAGGCGGTGTACAATGTCATCATGGGCGAGCGTTACAAGACCGTCACCAAAGAATTTAAGGCCATGATCAAGGGCGAATACGGCAAAACGCCGATGCCGATCTCCCCGGAACTGTCCAAAAAGATCCTCGGCGACGAAAAGCCGATCACCTGCCGCCCCGCCGACCTGCTCAAGCCCGAATTGGATCTCATGCGTGAAAGAGCGGCAAAGTGGGCGATTCAGGACGAGGACGCGCTGACTTATGCCCAGTTCGACCAGGTCGCGGTCAAGTTCTTCGAACAGCGCCGCAACAGGATGCACGGCGTCGACGGCGAACATTTCGACCCCGCCGCCAAAACCCATATTGTTTAATTGAAATAACATGAAAGGAGCGGCGATCCGGTGAAGCTGATCAACGTCGGGTTCGGAAATCTCGTGGCGGCCGAGCGCATTGTCTCGATCGCCGGATTCGACACGCAGCCGGTCAAACGTCTGGCGCAGGACGCCAAAGCGGAGGGTCGACTGGTCGATACGACATACGGTCGAAAGACCAAAGCCATCATCCTGACCGACAGCGGTTATGTCATCGCCTCGGCGCTTCAGCCCGAGACAATCGCAGGCCGAATCAATGAAGCGGACAGCCGCAGGGATGTTTGAAAAATTAAATTTTTTAAACATCCCAATAATCAGAAAAGAGATGATCGCAAAATGAGCAAAGGGCTTATCATCGTCTTTTCCGGCCCCGCCGGAAGCGGAAAAGACACCCTGTTAGCACATTATTTTAAATTCGGAACCGCGCAAAAGACCGTGTCCGCCACGACGAGACCGATGCGCCCGAACGAGACAGAAGGCAGAGATTATCACTTTTACACGCGTGAGCGGTTTGACAAGGCCATCGCCGACGATGAACTGCTGGAATATACCGTATACGCCGGCAACCACTACGGAACCCTGTTCAGCGAGATCAACCGCATCACCGCTGCCGGTGACGATGTGATTTTGAAAATCGAGGTCGAGGGCGCTCGGATTGTAAAAAAGCGCTATCCCAATGCCGTCTTGATCTTCACAATCCCGCCGAGTGCCGAAGCGCTCGCCTCACGGCTGAGGCACCGCGGGACAGAAGACGAGCAGACCATCGGAAAACGGCTTGCCGTCGCCCAAATGGAATTAGAGGCCGCCGAAACATTTTATGACTATTTGATCATCAATGATGACGCGGAGACCGCGGCAAAACAATTGGCGGACATCATCTCGGCCCGGCACGCCGCAATGTCAGAGAATGCCGAATTTGTAAAAGAGGTAAAAGAACATGTCAAAAATTATATCCTTTGATCCCGAAAAATACTCCAAAAGTCGCTATTCCACAGTCATCGGCGTTGCGAAACGAGCCCGGGAGATATCGGAATGCGCGGCGGAAGAAAAAGAAGTTTTAACCGAAAAGCCCGTCAAGACCGCGATGAAACAGCTCATCGAAGGCAAATTCAAAATCGTCACGATCGAACGAGCCGGCAACGAGACCCCCGACGAGGATTATTCGGTGGATGTGCAATAATGTCCGAGGAGATGGAGCGGTGCCGAAGGTTGTAAAAGTTGCGGTCGCAGGTTTGCTGTATAGCTTTGATCGGGTGTTTGATTATCTGCTGCCATCCGAGTCCTCGGCGGCGCAGCCGGGTTGTCGGGTAAAAGTCGGGTTCGGAAGGGGCAACGCCGAAAAGACGGCGATGATCCTTGAAATTGTCTCCGAGAGCGAAGAAAAAGAATTGAAACCAATCAGGGCGCTGATCGACCGGGAACCGGTTTTGATCCTTGAACAATTGGAATTGGCCGCCCGCGTGGCTGAGCGAACTTTTTGCCCGATATACGACGCGATCAAACCCATGCTGCCGTCGGGTCTCGGATTTCTCGACAAGATTACATATCAAAAAAAGACAGACCGGGATCCGCAGTCCTTCGGCGAACCGCAGAGGTCTGTTTTGCTTTATTTAGGCGAAAAGGCCCTCAGTGCGCAAAAACTGAAAAAAGAGGCCGGTGTCGGCTCCGAGGCGATCGAAATCATGGTGCGCGAGGGCTTGATCGAAAGCAGCGTTAAAACGGCGCGCAAGATCGGCGACAAGACGGTCAAGTTGCTGTCGCTCGGGCCGGAACGCCCCAAACGTCTGTCGCCCAAGCAGTCGGCGGTTTTAAAATACCTCGAGGAAAACGGCGAGAGCGCGGCAAAGCAAGTCCGCTATTTTACGGGCGCTTCCACGGCTACTATCAACACGCTGATCACAAAAAACGCGGTTGCCGCCAACGAGCAACTCTGTTATCGGGCGTCGTATGAATCGACTGATCGGATAGATCCCAACTCTTTTGTTTTAAACCAAGACCAACAAGCGGCATATGACGCGCTTTCGGCGCTTGCGCCCGATTCCAACGCCCCGGCGAAAGACGGGGCGTATGCGCTGTTGTTCGGCGTGACCGGCAGCGGCAAGACGATGGTCATATTAAAACTGGTTCAAAAGACGCTTGCGGAGGGGAAATCGGCGCTGTTGATGGTACCCGAAATTTTACTGACGCCGCAGTTCACGAAACTGTTCACCGGCTGCTTCGGAAAACGGGTCGCGGTGCTGCACAGCGGCCTCTCCGAGGGCGTCCGGCTCGACGAATATCGCCGCATCAAAAACGGCGAAGCCGATTTGGTCATCGGAACCCGTTCGGCGATCTTCGCGCCGCTCGAAAACATCGGGCTTATTTCGATGGACGAGGAGCAGGAGAGCGCCTATAAATCCGAAAGCAGCCCGCGTTACGACGCCGGAGAGATCGCCGCGATGCGCGCAAAGACCCACGGCGCGCTGTTTTTGCGGGCGTCCGCGACGCCGTCGATCCGAACCTGGCACGCGGCCAAAACGGGGAAAATCACGCTGGTCAAATTGGGTGCGCGGTTTGCGGGCGCGCAGCTCCCCGCGGTCAAGCTCATCGACATGCGCGACGAGCCGCCGGTGACGCCGGGCGGCGTTTTGGGCGAAACGCTCTTAAGCGCTTTAAAAAATACGCGTGACAACGGGCGGCAGTCGGTGTTATTATTAAACAGGCGGGGACACGACACCATCGTGATCTGCCACGACTGCGGCGAGGTTATCAAATGTCCGCATTGCAGCGTCGCCTTGAATTATCACATTGCCAACAGCCGCCTGATGTGCCATTGTTGCGGCTACAGCACCGCCGACATGAGTTGTAAAAAATGCGGCGGAAAGCGGGTGCGGTTTTTAGGCAGCGGCATTCAAAAGGTCGAGTCGGAACTCGCTCAACTTTTTCCCGAGGCGACGGTTCTGCGCATGGACACCGACACCACCGTGACCCGCGATGCCCACGACAAGCTGTTTACCGATTTCAAAAACGGGGAATATGATATTTTGATCGGCACCCAGATGGTCGCCAAGGGCATCGACTTTGAAAACGTGACGCTGGTCGGAGTGCTGAACGCCGAACAGGGACTTTTTTCGGGCGATTACAAGGGCGCGGAGCGGACCTTTTCGCTGCTGACGCAGGTGGTCGGGCGCTGCGGGCGCGGCAGGTACAGCGGCGAGGCGATCATTCAGACCTATATGCCCGAAAACCGGATTTTCGAATACGCTTGCAACCAGGACTACGAGGCGTTTTACAACGACGAAATCGAGCTGCGTCGAGAACTTTTACACCCGCCGTTTTGCGACGTCTGTCTGATCGGTATCAGCGGTGAAAACGAAAAAGAGACCGCGAAAGCCGCCGACGAGTTTTTGGAGCGGATTAAGGAAATAACCGCCGGAACTGAATTTCCGGTGCGGGCATACGGCCCCGCCCCCGCCCAGACCGCGCGCGCCGCCAACCGCTACCGATTCCGTTTGACCTTGAAATGCCGTAACACGAGGGGGTTTCGGGAACTGATCGGACAGGCGTTGAAGGATTTTTCAAACGCGCATAAGCGCGATAAAATCACCGCTTTTGCGGATATGAACCCCGAGCAATATTATTGATATGAAGAAAAGATACACATGCGCCCGAAAAATTATTTCGAAAAGAAGGAACAACATGGCAATCAGAAAAATTGTGTTAGACGGAGATGAGATGCTGGCAAAGATCTGCCGTCCGGTGGAAAAATTCGACGCGCGCCTCGCGACGTTGATCGAAGATATGAAAGACACGCTGACTTCGCAAAACGGCGTCGGGCTCGCTGCGCCGCAGGTCGGCGTCTTAAAGCGCGTGTTTGTCGTCAACACCGGTGAGGAAATCCGGGAGTTTATCAACCCCGAGATCCTCAACCGCGAGGGAGAACAGCGCACCGGCGAAGGGTGCCTGTCTTGCCCCGGCCTTTGGGGCATCACGGTTCGCCCGAAAAAGGTCGTCGGAAGGGCATTCGACCTCAAAGGCAACGCATTTGAATTTACCGGCGAGGACTTGATGGCGAAGGCATTATGCCACGAAAACGACCACTTGAACGGCGTTTTGTTCAAAGAACGCGTGATCGAGTGGTTGGAAAAAGACAAGTAAATGTAAAGTGTAAAACGTAAAATGTAAAGTGACATGCCTGTAAATTTTTTAAAATTAATGGACTTGTATTTGTTTGGGTATGTTTCCGTTTTGCAAAGCAAAACACCGCGACTTTGCACTTTAAACTTTACATTTTACACTTGGCCGTTTTACAAAGGGGAGGGGTTAAGTGAAGCTTGTATTCATGGGCACACCGGAATTCGCGGCGGTATCGCTGGAAAAGCTCGCCGCCGAATTTGAAGTTGCCGCCGCGATCTCTCAACCGGACAAGCCGAAGGGCAGGGGTTATGAATTGCTGCCGACGCCGGTCAAGGTGACGGCGCAAAAATTCGGCATCCCGGTTTTTCAACCTGCCTCCATGCGCGCGCCCGAATCGGCGGAACTGATCCGAAACCTGAACCCGGATGTGATCGTAGTCGTCGCCTACGGTAAAATTTTGCCGCCCGATATTTTAAACATCCCGCCGCTCGGCTGCGTCAACCTGCACGGCTCGCTGCTGCCCAAATACCGCGGGGCCGCGCCGATCGAGTGGGCGGTGATCAACGGCGAGAAGACCACCGGCCTGACCACGATGTATATGGCGGCGGGCATGGACGACGGCGATATGATCTATAAAACCGAGACAGAAATCGGCGAGAACGAGACCGCGTATGAACTGCGCGGACGGCTCGCCGTGATCGGCGCGGAATTGCTTGCGGAAACGCTGCGCGATCTCGAAAAAGGTCCGCTTCCGAGAACGCCGCAAAACCCCGCCGAGGCGACTTATGCACCGATGATCAAGAAGGAACTCGGGCAACTAGACCCGTCCAGACCGGCTTTGGAAATCCATAACCTCGTACGCGGACTCTCGCCCTCTCCGGGCGTGTTTTTCACGGTCGGCAGCCGGCGGGTTAAATTATTGAAATCCGCCCATTTTCCCGATCTGAACGGCGCGCCGGGCGCGGTCGCGCTCAGAGACGGAACTTTATATCTTTTTTGCGGTTCGGGCGCGGTTCGGCTGGACGAACTCTGCCCCGAGGGCAAAAAGCCGATGACCGGCGCGGCTTTTTATCACGGGTGCCGGTTCGAGCGGGTGGATTGAACATTTATTAATAAACCGGAGAGCGTATATCAAACGATATGCGCTTTTTATTCAAATTATGGGCGGCTGTCCGGTCAAACAACTCGAAAGCGGATGCTTCGCGAACTGCACGGGCCCGCAGACGCTTGAGACAATCGCTTCGGACGCGTTTGCGGGCTGCTCGAATCTGCGGTTCGCCTACTTTATGGGCAACGCGCCGACGGTTGTTGTGAGCGGAGAAAGGTCTTCGGGAGATAAATTATCAGCAAGCATGTTTGGTCCGGACGTGACCGTTTATTATCGCGCGGGAACAACAGGTTGGGATAATCCTGATTGGATAGACCGGGCGGTCGGGATCATCCCCGGCGATTTTAACGGAAACCAGTCATTCAACGTGCCGGATGCGGTGTTGTTCATACAACGGCTGGCGCAGTTGGGGTCTTATACCAATCCGGAATTCATCGCGGCAGACCTCAACCGCGACGGCGCGGTCAATATGGCCGACATCGTCAAGATGGTGCAGGCGCTGGCCAATCCGTCGATTGTGTTGAATTAACAACGGGTTAAAAATAATAAAAAACCTGTTGACAAATTACGGCATATTCGTTATAATAACCATATATTATGGTATTATTTGACGGAAGGAGAAAATCATGCGCATACGGCGGCATTCGGGCGCGGTATTGACAAGTTTGCTGGCATTTGTTTTTGTTTTTTTGCTTTCAATGCCGTTATTTGCCGCTTCCCCGACACTGAGCGCAGAACTCAAACCATCGATCGACAAAAAGACCGTCACGGTGGTTTTTTCGGTCGAAAACAATCCCGGCATCGCGGCTTTTCGGT
>CAZPLU010000002.1:0-33756 GCA_964587625.1 uncultured Eubacteriales bacterium | reverse complement strand
ACCGTCACGGTGGTTTTTTCGGTCGAAAACAATCCCGGCATCGCGGCTTTTCGGTTTTCTATACATTATGACAATCAAGTGCTGAAACCGACCGGAGCCGCAATGAACGGAAAAGTGACCGGCGGACTCTTTTTTGACAACCATCAAGACGCCGTAACCATATGGAACGTGGTATGGGCAAACGGAACGAATTATATCGGAAACGGAGAATTGTGCAGCGCGACGTTTTCGGTGATCGGAACTGTCGAAGACGGAAAATACCCGATCACGGTGGTTTATGACCCCGCCGACATCATCAATCAGGAACCCCAATCCGTCACTTTTGAAGTCAAGGGGATGACCGCGTCGGCACAGACGGTCTCGGCGCAATCCACGCCGTCCAACCCCTCCTCGGCAAGCGCCGTCAGCCGGGCGCAGAGTTCCTCTCCCGTTCCAACTTCTTCCGTGACGGCGAGCGCGTATGATTCTTCCGTGTTGTCCGATGGGACAAGCGCGCATCAGATACAAGTGAATAGTCAAATTCCCGCGCCGGATTACGAGGCATCCGGTTCAAGCGGCGGAGCATATCCGCTGTCCCCTCCATCCGCTTCGGGGGATTTGCAAAACAGCGCCGCCGAAAACAATCCAACAACGTCGCCCGAAACGGGAAGCGAAACGCTTTCTTTTGAACAGTCCCCATCTTCACAGGCGCAAATTCCGGCGCAATCCGACGACCGGCAGAAGCCGGACATCCTTACCGTTGCGGTCATGGTCATCGCAGCGTCCGCGTTGATTGTTTTAACCGTTTTAATCATCCAAAACAAGAAAAAAACTCAATAATATTACACTCAATAATATTACAAAAGAGGTGCCCGACATGTCAAAGATTCTCACGGTGTTCAAAACCAAAAAGTTTTTAGTCATTATGCTCAGCGTTCTGCTGGTCGCGGGGCTTGCGACCGCGATTGCGGTCACCGCCACCGGCAATCCCGAGCTGACGGTCTCATCCCCGAGCATATATTATGACGGAGACCGGCAGGTCACGGTCACGGTATCTCTGCCTGCGGATGATACATATTTGATCGCCGGCGCCGGATTTATACTCGGATATGATCCGACGGTGATTTCTTGCAGTGTCGATGCGCAAGGCAGGCCGATTGTCTCATGGAATATCAGCGACGGTATTAAAACCACCGATTTGATTTCCGTCAATGAACATTTAAGCTATATCTCTTTTGTTTGGGTTAATACGGATAATATCTCTTATCTGTTAACAAATGACGAATCGGTAAAATTCGTTTCTGTGGTGCTGACCGTCGCCGACAATGCGCCGGCGGGCGAATATCCGCTCACATTGTCACCCCTCTTAAATGCAGATGGTGATGTTATTAAGATTTGCAATGCTGCGGGCGACGAAGTCCCGACCGATCTGGTCAGCGGCAAGCTGACCATCAACCCGATTCCGATCACCTATACCGCGTCGATCACGGGTTTGAACGGCAACGGCGAAGCGGTGTACGGCACGACCCTCGGGGCGAGCGCGTCCGCGATCGAAGACGCCCGCGCGGGGAACGACACGACCTATACCGAGGCGGAGATCAGCCATTTTACGTATCAATGGTATCGCGGCGATGATCCGATTTCCGGCGCGACAAACGCGACCTATTCGCCGACAACAGACGATATTGCGGCTTCCGACGACGGCGGCAGCATTCTCTCGGTCACCATCGGCGCAAGCGGGAATTATACCAATCCGGGTGTTTCGACGGGCAAGGTGAAAGCCGTCAGAGCCGTCTATACGGGCGTTGTGCCCGCGCCGGTGCTGGTCTCCCGAACGGCGACTTCGATCACCGTGGGAATCTCCGATGCAAATTTGCAAACGTCCGACTGTGATTTCCGAATGGGGGCGGAGGGCGATTGGCAGTCCGACCCGACATTTACGGATCTCACAAACACGAGTACTTATACGGTTTATGCGCGTGTGAAAAAGACCTCCACTCATAATTTTTCCGACTCGAGCGTTGCCTCCGACGCAATGAAAGTCCAGCTTCCGGCGAGCGGCACATTGACCCTCAGCGACGCGGCGCCGGCGTTCGGCGACACGCTGACCGCGGTAACGACCGAACTGGATTCCAATTTCGCCGCGTACGGCCTCGGCAAGGCGACATACACCTGGTACCGCGACGTCATTTCGGCCGCGAATGTCGCCGGCACGGGCGCGAGTTATACCGTGGCGGCGGCGGACATCGGACACACGCTCACTCTCGTCATCAACGCGAACGACGATTATACCGACTATTTGTGGGGTTATACGGGTACCGTCACTTCGGCGGCAACCTTAGCGGCCGTTAAAGCGGACAATAACGCAACGCCGACCGCCCCCTTGCTGATCTCCAACGATCAAGTGAACACCGGCGGTCTGTTGATTGAGGTCGTTGCGAATCAGGAATACAAAATCATACAGGGTTCGGAAACCGTCAGCGATTGGACTTCCTATGCCGGTTTAAGCGTACAGTTCACAACCGGAAATACGGCATGGCTGAAACCCGCGACGGAGTACAGCATCATCACCCGGTTTAAAGCGACCGATACGTATAATGCCGGAAGCGTGACCACCAGCATCACTTTAATCAGCGGAAAATGGAAGCTGACCGAAAGCGGGCTTTCGGCGTCTCCGGCAAGCAACTGGAAATTCGGAACCGAAATTACGGCGACGGGCACCACCGGTCCGGCCGAAGCCGCCGCCTCGCTGGTTTATCAATGGTACCGCAACAACGACGCAATCGGCGGCGCGAACACCAATAAATACACGCCGGTTGCGGAAGATATCGACAAGACATTAAAAGTCGTATTGACCGTCGGCGGCAGTTACGAATGGGACGCCTCTTTCAACAGGGAGGTCTCCGGCACGGTCGGCAAAGCCGACGGCCCCCTTCCGCCCGCCACGCCCTCACTGTCGGGAACAAGTCACAATTCCATCACGGTTTACTCCACGGCGAAAAACGAATATGCGCGTGTTCGGACGCCCGACGACGCG
Organism: uncultured Eubacteriales bacterium; assembly: GCA_964587625.1. Classification (GTDB taxonomy): domain Bacteria; phylum Bacillota; class Clostridia; order Oscillospirales; family JAKOTC01; genus DAOPZJ01. The sequence continues at coordinate 30,740 of CAZPLU010000002.1, read as the reverse complement.
TTTGAATGGATTGAAGGAGGAGGCGTTTCGACGGGATTCCACTCGCTGCTGCCCAACACAACCTATTATATCTACACGCGCGTCAAAGAGACCGATACGCAAAAAGCCAGCGAACCCTGTGTGACGCCGCTCATCGTGACGACCGACAAGCAGCCGGTCACGGGTTCCGTATCAATCTATGTTTTTGAGGGCGGCGATGCCGAATGGGGAAAATCTGTGAAGGCGGATGTCACAAATATCACGCCCGCCGCAGCGGTTCCGTTCCTCAGATACGACTGGTATGTCGAAACAACACCGCTTCAAATGGGGCCTGCAAGTTCCTATCCGTTGTTGGAAGCGTATGTTGGTCAAAACATGACTTTAAAACTCAGCATCGGCGGTTCCTATACCATCCCGACGGCGATTCAATCGAATTCTATTATGATTCTCGGAAAAACCATCAGCGGAACGGCGGCGATCGGCGGTCTTGCAGACGACGGCGCGGAATGGGGCGGCGCCCTCACCGCGGACGTCATCGGCGTTCTTCCGGCGGCCGCTCAGGCGAGTATCGCCTATTCCTGGTCGGTGGGCGGTATTGAAAAAGCGACGACTTCCGGCTACACGCCCGCTTCCGCGGATATCGGTTCGACTTTAACCTTGACGCTCAGCGGCTCCGGCAGTTATCGGGGAACCGTCTCAACCACCGCGGCAATCTTAAAGAAAACGGTCACCGCCAAACCCACGGTGTCGGGCAGCCCGACGTTCGGAAGCACCATTAGCGCTTCGCTCGACGCGATTCCGGCGGATGCGCAAACGGGTATCGGCTATCAATGGTATCGGAGCGCGACCGAAACCGGGACGGGAACCGCGATCACAGGCGCGACTGGCAGCACCTATGTCGTGGGTTCGGGGGATATCGATCAATGGCTGTATGTCGAAGTGACCGTGGCTTCCGGAAATGCGCTGTACCGCGGCGTGACCCGCAGCGCGGCGGTCGAGGGCGGAAAAGAGATCATCTCCGCCATCATCGGCATAACGGGTTCCGCCAAGTTCGGACAGGAACTCACGATCACCGTCGGTTCGCTGGCGCCGCCCGCCGCGACCTACGACGTGATTTGGTATCGAGAAGGCACGGAGATCAAACGCGGCGACGGCACGGTTGCCGCCAATAAAAAATACACGCCGGTTCTGGCCGATATCGGAAAGGTGATCAGCGCCACGATCATCGGCACCGGAAATTATACCGGGACGCCGACCGCAGCGGTGACGGCGACTGTGACCAAAGCGGACGGACCGGCAAAACCCGCCGCGCCGACCGCGGTTTCCAACACCTATAACACCATCACCGTCACCGGCCTCGCCGGATATGCCTATAAACTCGACAGCGGCAGTTGGGGCGACACCAGAGCCGCGAGCGGATCTTTCGACCTCACCGGCTTAAACCCGAATACCGCCTATTCCGTATATTGTTACATCCCCGAGACCGATACACATCTCGAGTCCGTATCCAGCGACGCCGCAGCCGTCACGACGTTAAAGCAGCCCATCACCGGTTCGGTCTCGTTCACAGGTACGCTGACTTACGGCCAGACCCTGACGGCTGACATCAGCGGCATCGCCCCGGCAAGCGCTCAGGCCGGACTGATTTATGCGTGGTATCGCGGCGACACGGCGCTGACGACCGGCGAAGCAACCGGCATCACGACCTCGACATATACTCTGGGCGAAGCCGATATCGGGAAATATATCGAATTGCGCGTCACCGCGACCGGCGATTATACCGGCAATATGCTCAAGATCAGCGTCTCGCCGGTGTCAAAGGCGAGCGCGAGCGCGCCGGAAACGCCGACGCTCAATAACAAGAGTTACAACTCGATCACGGTCAACAGCGTGGCAACCAATCAATATGCGATCACGCAGACACTCGGCGGCACGCTGATTTGGCAGGACGGGGGCGGAAGTACGACTTCGTTCAACAGTTTATCACCGAACAAGACCTATTACGTCTACGCGCGCGTCAAGGGGACCGCCACGCACAACGCCAGTGATCCCTGCGCGACGCCGCTCACGGCGACGACCGATAAACAGCCGATCGGCGGTACGGTCGCAATCACCGGAACCGCCGAATACGGAGAGACGCTCACGGCGGTTATCACCGGCGTCACGCCGACCGGCGCGCAGAGCCATCTGACCTATCAATGGTATCGGGTGGATTCCGGGGTGCCCGAAGCCATCGGCGGAGCGATTTCCCAAACCTATGTGGTCGGTCCGGCTGATATCGGTCTGACACTCCGGGTTCGCGTCACCGCAGGGGCAAGCAGCGATTATATCGGTTATGTCGACTCAGGAGATACGGCAACCATCGAAAAGAAGACCATCACCGGCAGCGTCAGTATCACCGGCGGCGCTTACTTCGGCGATACGCTGAGCGTCATTGTCACGAACGTCACGCCTGCGGGTTCTCAGCCGACATTGAAATATCAATGGCAACGGTACAAGAAGATCGCCCCGGGTTTGCCGGGCCGTGACGCAGTTCCTCCGGATTGGATCGACATCGTCGGCGCGACAAATTCGACCTATACCGTTACGGGCGACGACATCGGCATGTTCGGCGGCGAACCGATTATGCTGCGCGTGCTGGTCACAGGGGATGACGTCAATTTCATCGGAACGGTCTCTTCGGGCAGTGTGACGCCGGGCAAGAAGGTCATCAGCGGCACCATCTCGATCACCGGAACGATCCGGTTCGGCTCGACGGTTACGGCATCGGCCAGTGTGATTCCCGGCGCCGCGGAAAGCGACATGGGTTACCGTTGGTTTATCGACGGTGTTTCAGTCGGCGGAAGAATCGCGGCGACTTTCGACATTGACGATTCTGCCTGGATCGGCAAGACCCTGACGGTTGAAAAATATGTCTCGGCGCCGGGCAGCAACTACACGGGCAGCGTAGCCAGCGCGGGCGTCGTGATTCTAAAAACCGCGAACCCGGGAACAACAGCTCCGGTGCAGGTGCTGTCTTTTAATAAAACTTCCATCACGATCAAGGTCGTCCCCGGTCAGGTCTACAGCATCGACGGCGGATCGAACTGGACGGATTCGGGCTTCGACGGCGTGTTCGGCGGACTGACACCCGGCATGACTTACACGATACTCACCAAAATCCCCGGAAGCGACACGGTTGAAGACAGCGCAGTGCGCTCACTAAATCAACAAACCCAACCCGACGCGGTTAGCATCACTTATGAGTTTTATGCCGGAATAACGGGTACGGTCATCGTGCCGTCCTCCGCAGAGATCGGCACGCAGGTGACGGTCCGAGTGATTGCGCCCGACGGCTACCGGCTGACCGAAATCTTTGACGCCTCGCCGGTCGGCGTAAAACTCACACCCATCGGGAACGACAGCTTCACGTTCGTCGCGGGTAATAAAGACATTTGGCTGTTTATCGTCTTTACATCCACTGCGGCGCCGAGCGCCCCGACTTCAAGCGTAACGACCTCGGTCACTTCTTCGGCCTCGTCGGCGGTCACGTCCAAACCGAGCTCGGTCACCTCTGCGGTCTCACAGGTCACCAGCGAAACGGGCAGCGCCGGCAGCGATATCAGTGCGCCCGATATGGGAATGGGCGGCGCCATCGGAAATTCGGCGGGCATTGCAATCGCCCTGTTCGGGCTCTTGGGCATCGCCGTTCTCGTGATTATGAAAAGAAAGCTAAGAGCTTAATTGAAGACAAACCCGCCGCGCGGCTTAACGCCGCGCGGCGGGCAAATACAGGCATTGCAAAATATAACATATGAGGAAAAAGATGAAAAAACTACCGGCGCTCTTTCTTGCGGTTTTATTGCTGTCTCTGACGCTAACGTCATTCCCCGTTTCCGCGCAAAACTCGGAACATCAAATAGAAGCAACAAATTACCAATTTTTCGGCACAAGCCCGACAGGTCTGATCGATTATATCAAAATCGATAAAGATGGTAATGCGATCGAAAAAAAAGGGTTGGTTGAGCCCAATGACCGAGACAAAGCAGTCCCTGCCGCTTATGATTTGCGCAATGTCGGGGATAAAAGTTATGTCACTTCGGTCAAGGATCAGGGTGATTACGGTGCATGCTGGTCCTTCGCTTCGGTCGGAGCTTTGGAATCCAATTTGATCAAGCAGGGGCTTGCGACGACCTCGATTGATCTCTCCGAATTGCATACGGCTTGGTACGCCTACACGAAAGACCCCGACAGCGGCAGCACGACTTATAATGACGGGACAAATTATACCGGAACGGATAAATACAACGTGGGCGGATGGGCGCAATCGGCATATGCGTTATGGGGTTCGGCGGAGGGTGTGCAATTAGACGCAAACGCACCGTATTTGAAGGCTGCAGATACCGGGTTTTTCACCGAGACACAGCGCAAAGAGTCTTATTATCAGATAAAAGAAGCGTTTGAAATCCCGAAAAACAATATAGAAGCAGTTAAAAATAATATCATGACGAATGGTGCCATGTATCTCTCGTTTTTTGTAAATTGGGATTGTTTTAATTCAAATTATTCAACTTATTATAATCCTATTTACAATTCACAAAATTCACCGCCGGGAAGCGGCGGTCATGCGGTCTTGCTTGTCGGTTGGGATAATACATATTCGGCTTCAAATTTTGTGATAAATCCGGGACAAAACGGCGCTTGGCTGTGCCGCAACAGCTGGGGTACCGGCGTGGGTAATGGGGGATACTTTTGGATTTCATATAAAGATATCGGAATTAATTCATTGACAGCATTTATCGGATCCACAAACGACAATTACGATAATTATAATCAATTCGAACGCGACGGCTTTTTACTTCCCCTTGAAGCGGGAATTGGAAAAATGTCCAATGTTTTCACCGCGCAAAACGCTTCCACTCTTGAAGCAGTCGCATTTCGCGCTGATGTCTATGACGGTACTTCCGGGATACCCGGATTTGATTATACGATTAAGATCTACACGGGGTTGCCGGCAACGGTGACAAATCCGACCGCGGGTTCACTGGCAGCCACGCTGACCGGTCATAAAAATTACGGCGGATATTTTACTGTAAATTTATCAACTCCCATTTCGTTTAACGCAGGACAAAAGTATTCCATCGTGTTAGAATTGTCTTGTACGACGACACATGGAAGCGGCGGACGGGTCAATTTCGGTCCCGAGACAATTATTATAGACGGTTATGTGTATTGGGGCAATAATACAGCCGCCGGAAGAAGTTTCGCTTATGATTATAGTTATAATAAATGGGTGGATACTTACGGAACCGCCGAACTTTATGGAATTGATCCGGACGGCAATTTCCCGATCAAAGCGCTGACCAACGACGTCGACACGACATATGCCGCCACCCGCGCGCTGGTTCAGCGGCAACTCGACCAGACCGAGGGCTGCACCAAGGGAACGGCGACCACAGAGCAATGGAATGCGTTTACCGCGGCCAGAACGCTTTGCCAAAATATCGTCAGCGATACGACCGCGAGCAAAGCCGATTTGAATAACGCGATCATCCGTATAAAAGTCGCCCGTGAAAAAGCCAACGGCGAGGCCTACGCGACTTCGGGTGATTATACGTTTACAACCAGCGGAGACGTCGCGACCGTGACGAATTACACCGGAGCCGCTACCTCCGTCAAGGTACCCAAATCCCTGAATGGCTGTTCGCTGGCCATCGGCGCGACGGTATTCGGCGGGAAAACCGCGTTGAAAACCGTCTATTTTACCGGCACGCCCGATTCAATCGCCGCCAACGCGTTTTCCGGGTGCACGAATCTCCGATTCGTCTACTTCATGGGCAACGCGCCCGCGGTCACAGGCACGCCGGGTCCGGGCAGCCCGATCGGGGCGACGACTTATTACAGAAGCGGCACAACCGGCTGGACAGGCAGTCCCTGGAGCGGAAATGCCGAGGCGATCATTCCGGGCGATTTAAACGGGACGGACGGTGTGGGCGTGAACGATGCTGTGTTGTTTGTTCAGCGTCTCGCAATGCTCGGTTCATATACGCCCCGGGAATTCGCCGCCGCCGATATCAACCGCGACGGAGCGGTGAACATGCCGGATATCGTCTTATTGGTTCAGGCGCTGGCCAATCCCTCCGTTATTTTACGGTAAAGACATCAACAACTCAGGCGCGGCGGTGAAAACCGCCGCGCCTGTTGCAATACATCCGATTATACTTTTTCTGTGTACATCTCATAAAGGTCCGCGTAAAGACCTTTTTCAGCGAGAAGCGCCGCGTGCGAACCCTGTTCGACGATGCCGTTTCGGGTGAGCACCAAAATCATATGGGCTTTGCGGATCGTGGTCAGGCGGTGAGCGATGGTCAGCGTGGTGCGGCCTTTTGCCAGCCGCTCCAGCGACTGCTGTACCAACTTTTCGCTCTCGTTGTCGAGCGAGCTGGTCGCCTCGTCTAAAATCAAAATCGGAGGATTTTTCAAAAACACCCGCGCGATCGAGATGCGCTGTTTTTGCCCGCCCGAGAGTTTGACGCCGCGCTCTCCGACATAGGTGTCATAACCGTCGGGGAGCTCGCCGATGAATTCATCCGCTCCGGCCAGTTTGGCGGCCTCCAGGATTTCGCCGTCGCTTGCGCCGGGTTTTCCGTATTCGATGTTGTCGCGCACGCTGCCCGAAAACAGATATACATCCTGCGCCACGACGCCGATTTGGCTGCGCAAGGACGCCAGCGTGAAGTCGCGGATATCCCGCCCGTCGATCTTGATGGAGCCGCCGCAGGTCTCATAAAAGCGGGGAATCAAGCTGCAAAGCGTGGTTTTGCCGCCGCCCGAAGGCCCGACAAGCGCGACATTTTCCCCCGCGGCAATGCGGATATTGATTTTGGAGAGGACATTGTCGGTCTCCTCGGAGTACTTGAACGAGACGTTTTCAAAGTCGATTGCGCCGCATACGCTGTCCAGCGCAACGGCGTTCGGGCTGTCGACGATCGAGGCAGGGGTGTCCATGATCTCGGAAAACCGCTCGATGCCGGTCATACCGCGCTGGAACTGCTCGGCAAATTCGACGATGCGGCGGATGGAGGTGAGCAGCACGGTGGCATACATCAGAAAGGCCATCAAATCGGCCGGTTGAATCTCTCCGTTCTTCATAAACAGCGAACCTGCCACGACGATCACGATGTACATCACGCCGTCGAAAAACCGTGTCGAGGCCTGAAAACCCGCCATATAGCGGTAAACCTTGGTTTTGATCCGCAAGAAACCGGTGTTGCCGTTTTCGAACTTTCCGTTCTCGATGTCCTCGTTGGCAAACGATTTGACCACGCGGATGCCGAGCAGGGAGTCCTCGACCTGAGAATTCAACTCACCGACTTTGACGCGTGACTCGCGGAATCCGGTGCGCATACGACCGTTGAAAAACCGCAAAACCAGGATCATCACCGGGATCACCGAAAACATGATCAAAGTCAGCAGGAAGCTGTACTGCGATAAAATTACAAATGACACCACGATTTTGATGCCTGCTATAAAAAATTCCTCGGGGCAGTGGTGGGCGAACTCAGTGACCTCGAACAGGTCGTTTGTGATGCGCGACATCAATTGACCGATTTTGGCGTTGTCGTAAAAGGAATAGGACAGCTTTTGCAAATGTCCGAACATATCCCGGCGCATGTCGGTCTCGATTCTCGCGCCCATGACATGACCGACCGAGGCCATGTAAAAGTTCGCGGCGGTGTCGATGACGCGCAAAACCAAATACAACCCGCCGAGCTTGAGAATCAAACCGAGGGTGAGAGAGGCCATGTCGTTGATTCCCGCATTGGTGATGAATCGCACGATCAGCGGTAATACCAATTCGCATACGGTTGTGAATGCCGCGCAAAACAGGTCAAATATCAAAATCGGGACATACTTTTTATAATAGGGCAGAAAGCGCCTGACAAGCCCTTTACCGGGCTTTTTATCTTCGTCTGAGAACAAGTATAATCCTCCTGAGGAACTCTATTTGTTATTGGTGCGGTAGAGCCGCTTGCCGTCGAGCTGATGGTTCAGCATAATGTCCGCCTTTTTGCGCAGCTGCGCGGTGATCCCGGGTGACAGCCAGAAGATGTCCTCGAGTTCGGCGGTCGGCGAGACCAGCAGCATCTCGCGCTCCCTACCTTCGATCAGCCGGATGATCTCGTAGGTGTTGTCGATCTCGGCGCGGGTCAGGCGCTCGTATTCAAGCAGACGCGGATCGGCGTCGAGCGGCCACTGCGGGCTGATCTCGGGTTCTTCCGTATAATCGGTGGAATCGACGATATCTTGAAACTTCATCGCGTGAAGATAGTTTTTTGCAAAACAGTTGACCAGCGCAAGGCGGTCCGCGGCCAAAGAAAACCGATCGGCGTTCTCTGTGTTTTCGGCGACTTTCAAATAGAGCTTTCGGGCGATATCAATCTGCGCCATCATCTTTTGCAAGCACTTCGAAGCCAGAAACACCGCGTAATAACCGCGCACAAAAGAAGTGTTTTGGTTGTTGAGCAGGTCGTTTGCCTGCCGTTCATCGACGGCCTGGAATAAGTACGGACGGTAATAGCTCTTTTCGTCCTCGGTCAACTCGGCGGGGAACAACACAAAGGGGCGGTTGATGAGCCGCTGGTTGACGCTGGTCCACGAAAAACCCTCGATGCAGGTGTCAAAGAAGTGTTTGACCGAGAGGTCGATGGCCTGCCAGGCGTCGACGAGCGCGCCGGCGTTCCGGCTCCCCGCGGTTTTCGCGGCGAACGTTTCCAGCAGCGCAGCCCGGTCGGCAAAAGAGCGGGTCGGGTTTTCGTGAAACATCTCGTAGAGCGTAAAATAACCGTCGAGATCGTCGTCGTAGGTGTATAACCGCAACACCGTGCTCTCGCTTTCACAGGCGTTTTGAAGCTGGCGCAAAAATTCGAAATAGAGCGGGATGTTTCGCACCGGCGAATAAGTGAACTCATGGGCGACTTCAACCAGCGAGGACAACGGCAGGCCTTTGTTGTTTTTAAAGTTGACGGCCATCCCGTCATCGAGCAGCGGCCAGACGGCGTCCATGACGCTCTCATCCGCTTTGAAGCCGATGTTGCTGTTGGTCTCGATGCGGATGCTGCGCCCCGCGTCGGCAGCGCCCTGCATGAATACTCTGAAATATCCGAGAATACGCTGAGCGAGCGGGATGTTTTTACAACGTTCGGGGCCGTTGGGGCCGGTATACAATCCGCTTGAGTGGCAGATGCCGGCGCCGCAGTCATTGGTGTGCAAATAGACATAGTCGATCTCAGCCGCTTCACACAGCGTTTTCATCGCGGCGCGATACATCGCAAGCACCTCGGGATTGTCCATGCAGGGGCTGTAGTAATAATTCGTCGCGCGCCGGGGATGGTCGCAACGCGGGCCGCGCCAGTCGGGGTGGTCGCGGTAGACCTCCTCGGGCAGATAAAACGGTTCGGCAAAATAGGCGGCCGCTTTCAAGCCGTATTTTTTTAAAATAGCACATCGCTTTTTGATGAGTTCAAAATTGCGGTCGGCATATTCCTGCGGCAAATACCCCTTGAGTTCTTCGGGGATGATGATCTTGAACAGTGCGGAGTTGATCATCCCCCAGTTGGGATAGGGGTCGTTCATGTCGCGTTCCCAAATCCAGCGGCTTTTCTCGACCTCGGTCACCGTGATGTGCGTCGCGCCGGCTTTCGCGGCGCGGGCTGCATATGCATCAAATTTTTTCAGCTCGGTCACGTCTGTATTGAGCGGCGTGATTTGAAAAACAGTCATATTCTTTTTCATGATCGGTACCTCCGTGCGATGTTCATCCGCTACATTTTAACCCGCCCGGCGCGTAAAGTCAACCCGCAAAAAGTGCATAAAAATAATCAGACCTCTCGCGGCTATCAGATTTATGAAATAAATATTCTCGGCATTGTAACGAAATGGAAGATTGAACGCTCTTATAAAAAGACGGTGCTTGACACCGCGGAAAAACCAAAAAGAAAGGCAAGAATCATAATGGGAGATCTGGTGATTGATGTCAGCGGCCTGAGGAAGGTCTACCGAATCGGTCAGGAAAAGGTGATTGCGCTCGATCATGTCGATATGCAGGTAGAGCGCGGTACGGTTTGTTGTCTGCTCGGGACTTCGGGTTCGGGTAAATCGACGCTTTTGAACATGTTAGCCGGGCTCGAAAAACCGACCAAGGGCACGATCACCATCGACGGGAACCGCATCGACAGGATGAATGAAAAAGCGTTGGCAAAATATCGGCAGGGAAATGTCGGGTTCGTGTTTCAAAGTTATAATCTGATTCCGTCCATGACCGCGCTCGAAAACGTGGCGTTGCCGCTGACATTTGAGGGTGTGCCGAGAAAGAAGCGTATTAAGATCGCCAAAGACATGCTGACCGGCATGGGACTCGGCGACCATTTGAACCACAGACCCACGCAATTATCCGGTGGTCAGCAGCAGAGGGTCGGCATCGCAAGGGCTTTTGTCGCATCGCCGAAAATCGTCTATGCCGACGAACCGACCGGAAATCTGGATTCCAAGACGACCTCCGAAATCATGGAGCTGATTGTGCGCGAGACCCGAAAAAACCGGGGCACTCTGGTGCTTGTCACCCATGATCACGACCTTTCGAAATATGCCGACAAGGTCTTTCATGTCCTCGACGGCAACATCCTCAGCATCGTACAAAACGAGCAACCGCTGCTCGAAGCCGCAAATTAAAAAAGTAAATAAAGAAAGAAAAGAAGGGCATTTATATGTTGAAGAAAAGGATACTTGCATGGGTATTTACGCTGGTGATGGCATTGACGCTGTTTACGGCGACCGCGACAGCCGCAGAAGCGCCGTTGTCTTTTTCGGTCGGATCCACCAGCACATTTCACCCGGGCGCGGTCAGCATTCCGCTTTTGGTGATGAATAACGGCACGAAAGAGGCCAAAATCGCCGAGATCGCAGTGCTGCCCGGCTGTGATTTCGAGCCGATGAACATCGCGCTCAACAAAAAAATCGCTGCAAATCCGGAGATTATCTCGATTGACGCAATTTACAGGGGCACCGGTACCCTATTGACAATTCGGGTCACCTCCGTAATCGACTCGGTCACTTACAGCAACACGGTTTCCATCGGAATCAACGGCTCAACGGCTCCGACCAACTCCGACGGCTCAGCGCCGGAACTCTCCGTCTCGGCGGTCAGCGCCGGCGGTCTGGTGGGCGGCCGTACAAGCAACGTCACCCTGTCCGTTGTCAATTCGAGCACAGGCGCCGCAAATAATGTTGTCATCCAACTGACGGGCATGGGCGATTCCGCCCAATACTTCACGGCAGGTCAAGGCGGCACAGGCCTGATCAATCCGGTCTCCTTGGTCGGCGTGTCCGTGCCGCTGACAGTTTCCGCGGATATCCCCGGCGGCACTTACATATTGAATTATTCCATCATCGCGAATGCAGACGGCGGCGCGCCTTTAAATTTCGAAGGCACCGTCACCGTCTCGGTAAAAGCGCGTGACCTCTCTACGCTGCCTTATGTCAAATCGATCAAAGTTGATAAGGCCGAAGAGGCCAATCCCAATCGTTATCAAATGACGGTTATCGTCGCAAACCCCGGCGAATCCGAAATCGGTAAAACAACCGTGACATTCGGCGCACAATCGTCCGGCGGCTTCTCGCTGTATGAAAACTTTACGCCGATCTCGCTGGGTACCATTGCCGCCGGAAAAGAGGCGCAGGCGATATTTTCGGTCTATATCGACAGTTCCGTGGGGGGCGGCAATTATCCGCTGACCTTCGGGCTGACCTATCGCGCGTCGGATATGAACGTGGATTCCAAATTGGACAGCACGGCCTATCTCGAGTTGGAACGCGGCTCGGGCGGCAGTTCCTCCTCGACTCCGAGAATCATCATCTCCAATTACAGCACAAGCACCGGCACAATCACCTCGGGCAATACTTTTAAACTCAACTTCACGCTGAAAAACACCGCCAAGAACACGGATGTCCGCAACATCAAAGTGGTTTTATCCTCGGGTTCCGTGACCAGCGGCGGCGCGGTTTTTGTGGTGGCGGAGGGAAACAATTCATTTTATATCGACAGCATCGCCGCAGAGGGCAGCGTCACCAAATCGGCGCAGCTCGTCGCCAATCAGGACGCCCAACCCGGAATTTATCCGATCATGCTCGCCATCGATTATGAGGATGGCAGCGGAAACCCATATGCTACGACCGAGCAGCTCTCGTTTGCGGTCAGTCAGGAACAACGTCTTGAGACGGTCGGTTTCACCGTGATACAGAGCGCGATGGAAGGCGATGTGATCCCTGTCAACTTCCAGTACATCAATAAGGGCAAGGCGACCGTCTATAACCTGACCATCACGGTGGAGGGCGATTTTATGTCGGCAAACGGGGATTCTTATGTCGGCAACATGACCGCCGGACAAAACGATTATTTCGATGACTATCTGACAACCACGGGTACCGGAACAAAGAGCGGCGCGATTGTTTTGAAATATGAGAGTTCGGACGGTACTCCGAACGAGCTTCGCCAGGATTTCACCGTCGAGATCATGCCGATGGAATTCTACCCCGATACTGGATTTCCAACGGATCCGGTGGGGCCGATTGAGCCGGAGCAGCCCGGCATGGCATGGTGGATTTGGGTTATCATCGCCGTCGGCGCTGTCGGCGTTGTGACCGTGATCACCTTAGTGGCTGTGAAAAAAGCCAAAAAAGCAGAGGATGCAGATTGAACAATAATTTTTCAATCTTAACTGCGAAAGGATGGCTTAGATGTGAGGAAGAATGATATCGCGCTGATGGCGTTAGGCAATTTCCGGCGAAGAAAAGCGCGTTCCGTGTTGACGGTGCTCGGCGTGGTCATCGGTGTTGCTTCGATTGTGGTGATGATCTCGTTGGGCGTGGCGCTGAACGACAATTTTTCCAAGGAAATGGAGAATATGGGCGATCTGACGCTGGTCAATGTCTATCCCAACTGGAGCGAGGGCAAAGAGGTCCCGCTGACCGATGACGCGGTCAAGGAACTCGAATCGGTCGAGGGCGTGATCGCGGTCTCGCCGCAAATTTCGATATACGGCCATTTTGTTTCGGGGAAATACCACGCCAACGCGGCGATCATCGGCGTGCGCCGCGACATCATGGAAAAACTCGGTTTTAAAGTGGAGAGCGGGGAGATGCTGTCCGGGACGGCGTCAATGGGAACAAAGTCATTTGACTGCCTCTTCGGCGCGCAGATTCCGACGTTCTTTTATAATCCGAGGGACAACAGTGACGGGAGTATTATTTTCAGAGGCGGCGGCATCGCGGTGCCGGGAAAAGACGGCGGAATCGACGGCGAATATGAGCAGCCGGCTCCGCCTGTGGATCCGCTGACAGATCGAATCCAATTCACGTTTGATTATGCTTACAAGATGCCGAGCGTTTATGACGACGGAAACACCAATGTCGCCAAGGTCTACACGCTCAATGTCACCGGCGTGCTCGCGGCGGAGAACGGCGAAAAGGACTACAACGTCTATGTCGACATGGAAACCGCGCTCAAGTTAAAAAAAGAATATGACAAATATAACAACATCAAGCCGGCCAGCGGTACAAAACTCAAATACGATCAGATTTACGTCAAAGCCCACACGATGAATGAGACCATCGACATCGCCAAGCAGATTCAGGAGATGGGTTATCAGGCCTATGCCAACGCCGAATGGATTGCCAGCTACCAAAAACAGATGCAGAGCATCCAGTTGATTTTGGGCGGTATCGGCGCGGTTTCGCTGTTGGTCGCCGCCATCGGCATCACCAATACGATGATCATGTCCATCTATGAACGCACCCGTGAGATCGGCATCATGAAGGTCATCGGCTGCGTGGTCGGCGATATCCGCTCGTTGTTCCTGTACGAGGCCGGCATCATCGGCTTGACCGGCGGCTCGATCGGTATCGGGTTCAGTTATATGCTCTCCTTTGTTTTGAATCAAGTGGGCGGCGGCATGTTTTTCGGTGGCATGGGGGGCGGCAACAAGCTGTCGGTGATACCGATCTGGCTGGCGCTCGGTGCGGTTTTATTCGCTATCTTGGTCGGAGTCATCGCCGGGTTTCTGCCTGCGCACAGGGCTACGCGGCTCTCGGCGCTTGAGGCCATGCGGTATTAAAACGCCAATCAGCACAACACAGCAGCCCGGTATTCGGCAAGGCATTCGGTTTCGGATGCCTTGTTTCTTTTTAAAGTGAAAAAAACGACAAAATTCTACAAATCTCAATTTAGGTCTATACAAACGGTATAAAATAGTGTATAATAAAAATCCGCCGCAATTCGAACACGAAAGGGCAAGGAATAAAGATATGAAAAATGATTTTCCCCGTATTTTGTCGCTTTTACGCAAGGAGCGGAATGTCAGCCAAAAAGCCACAGCGAAGAAACTGGGCATCAGCCAGGCGCTGCTGTCACATTATGAAAAAGGCATCCGCGAATGCGGGCTGGATTTTTTGGTGGCCGTCGCCGATGAGTATGATGTCTCGACCGACTATCTGTTGGGGCGGACTTCGGATCGGCAGGGCGTCCAACTGGTGGCGGAAGAAATCCCCGAATATGATGATTCCGGCGATAAAAACTTCAACGGAAGCGTTGTCGCGACCTTGAATAAAAAATTGGTCATCAATACCGTAAGTATAGTGTTCGATCAGCTCAGATCCCCGAAATTGAAGGGTTTAACCACCGAGATCAGCGCATATTTATCGCTTGCGCTGTATAAGGTATTCCATATCCTCTACTGCGCAAACCCCAAAAACCCGCAGGCGATGTTTGCGATACGCAAGGGGCTTTCAACCGGACTGTGTAATGCGGCGATGCAGGTCAGCGAGGCCTACATGACGACCCTGTGCGCCGGAGAAGCCATCGGCGATTACGCTCCGGTGACGCCCGAAACCGCGCCCGAGATGTCGCCCGAGCAACTCTCATCCCGTTATCAGCAAACCGCCGCTTCGCTGTTCAATCTGGTCAGCACAGCTGAGTCGAGGATGGGCGCGAAGCCCAAGAAATAGGGGGCGTTATCCGTTAAGACCTTTACCATCATCGGCGGTATAAACGGCGCCGGCAAATCCAGTTTGTCCGGCGTTCTCCAGTCGGAGCGCAAAGATTTGGGTGAAATCATCAATGTGGACGAAATCGCTGCCAAGAGGGAGATTTCCAATATCGAGGCGGGCAAAATTGCGCTTGCAAAAATTAAGCTGATGATGAACAAGGGATTGGATTTTACGCAGGAGACGACACTCTCCGGCGTCAAGACCCTGCAGACAATCAACCGCGCCCGCCGCCGGGGGTATTATATCCGGCTTTATTATGTCGGGCTTGAGACCGTGGAAGAGAGTTTGGCGCGCATCCGCATCCGCGCCGAAAACGGCGGCCACTATATCCCGGAAGACGACGTTGTCAGACGTTTCAATTTCCGATATGCAAATCTTATGAGAATTCTGCCCAAATGCGACGAAGTGCATTTTTACGACAATTGCAACGGGTTTATCGAAGTCGGCCGGATCTTGGACGGTCAATTGATATTCAGGGGTTCCTTGACGCCCAGATGGATGATCGAATTGAGCGGGCATATTCAAAAGGCAAAAGACAGCAATCGGATGTAACACACAAAATAAAAACCGACGGCAGCAAACGGCGGGAAGCTTAAATGTTTTCACGGAAAACTTGAAGAAGCTTACCGCTTATTTTTGCGTTTGATTCCCGCGTGGCTTCATGATAGATCCATTGCTTTATTGTTTCCGTTTCATTCCGTTTTTAGATAATGTCCGCCGAACAAATGCGTTATACATTGATTCACTGCCTGTTTACCTTTGCGGACACACGCCGCAAAGGCGAAGTACAAGGTTTTTAAGCGATTCGCTTAAAAACCTTGTACCTGAACAATTCGAAAACGCCAAACCATTGTTGCGTTTTTGAATTGTTCAGCAGGCATCAGATAAAAAACACTTAAAAGTTTCGACATGATTTTACAAGGTATGGGATTAACTGCCGTTTTAGTTTACATATAATTTGTTTTCGCCTTATATAAATGTCGAATATTGTCGAATTGTACACACAAAAAAAACAGTAATATCGTCAAAAACCATTGTAATGTACAGTTAAATATGGTAATCTTTAATAAATTGATGATTTGGAAAGGAGAGTCCCACATGAAGCGACGGATACTTATCACACAGGACAACACACAAACCGCTTCCGAACTGGCTAATTCACTGGCTCGAGCGGGAATTGAAGTATCAACAGTGCCGAGGAACGGGAAAGTGATTTTGGAGATGATGCGTTCTTCGACAAAATTCGACGCGGCACTGATCGATTTCAATCTCGCGGGCATCGACGCCATCGGTGTTATCAATGAGGCGAGGACCATCAGTCCCGGAACCAAGATCATGGTGATGACGGCTTTTTTAACCGGAGAGTTGGAGCGGCAAGTATTTGCAGCGGGAGGACAGTATCTGTTGCTGAAACCGTTCGACCCGCAAATCGCGGTCGATCGATTGTTGAACTTGACAGGGCTTTCCGAAATTGATCGGAGTTTTCACGAGATGTCCGACAGCGAACTGCTGTTGATGGTGACTGAGATCATCCACCAGGTAGGCGTTCCGGCGCACATCAAAGGATACCAATATTTGCGGGATTCCATTGTGATGTGCATCAACGACGGCGACTACATAAATGCCGTGACAAAGATGTTGTATCCGGAGGTCGCCAAAAAGCACAGCACGACCGCTTCACGCGTGGAAAGGGCGATCCGTCATGCGATTGAGGTCGCATGGGACCGCGGAGATGTCGATGTTTTGAATGCGTTGTTCGGCTATACGATTCACACGGGCAGGGGAAAACCGACAAATTCGGAGTTCATCGCTATGATTTCGGACAAGCTGCGCCTCCGTATTGACAGCGAAAAACAGCGCCGTTATTCCTCGGTGCGAACTCCGGAAAAAGGCGAAATGTTAAAAATATAGTAAAAACCAATATATTAAATACACGGAAACTGGCTCCGCCGATATGATGTCAATTCGGGAGCAATATCGATACCCTGTTTATCGAACCTTTTGATAAACAGGGTAAAATTTTATTTAATAATCGCTCGGAGCATTCAATGTAACCGTCCTGTCCCAGGTGTGTGTAACCCCGATGCGCTCATCGCTGATGAGGAAATAATCATAGTTTAACGTGCCGTCGGTCATATCGGCGCGGTCGTCGGCGACAATATCGATATGATACCAACCGCCGTCCAATTGGACAAGGTTCCAGACGCGGCGCTGTGAACCGATAGACCCGGAGATCACGCGCGCATCAATGCCCACCATGCCGGCAAGAAGCCGGAACGCATCGGCATATCCGTCGCAGACGGCGATGTTGCCCACCAAAATACCGTATGCAACGGTCTGTGAATAGGCGGGCTCCTGTCCGATTGAGGTATCTAAATTTCCGTTTTTGACAATGTAGTCATGGATGATTTTCACTTTTTGGTAATCGGATAAATCGGAAGAGAGATGGGTTTCCGCGAACTTTTTTGCGGCGCTGCAGGTTTGACTTTGCAACGGATTGAGTTTGGAGAAGTCGCCCGAGGCAAGCGCTTTCACGCAGGTTGAAGAAAAATTCGGAACCAGCAGGAAGGATACCGGATAAACTTCCGACATATTCTCATCTCCCACAAAATAGATCTTCTCTTTTACGTCCGCGGAAAAAAGACCGTAAACGGGATCGATCGAGAGATTTTGAAGCAGTGCGGGGTCACTCAGATAGACCTTGAAAACGGATTCGCCGGAGAGCAGGGCGTTTTTCACAACCGCATTCAGCTTTTCGATGTCATCGCAGACAGTGATGCACTCGATCTGACAGCTCACGGTCAAATCGCCGAGTAAAGTTGATGCGGCGATGACAGCGATCCCCGGACTCACGAATCGGACCATGCCGTCGTTGATTGAAGCGACATTGCTGTCTGTGCTGCTCCAGACCAGCTGTTTTCCGAGGGCGTCGGTCGGATAGACGACAGAGCCGATCAAATAGGTCTGCCCCTCGCTCAAAATGATTTTTTGTGCATCGAGTTTGAGTTGCTTGGGTAAAACGGATTCCGGCTGCGGTTGGGATTGGGGCGAGGAGGTGTTTTCGGAGACCTCCACGATTGAATAGTCGGGGTCGGTGACGGATGCGGAACTGCCGGGTATCACGACAGAGGTCACGGATACGGAAGAAGTGCCGCCGCAGCCCGCCAAAAACAATGCGACCGCCAAACTGAGCGGAGCCAAATTTTTCAACCGCATAACCGTCACCTCCTTCCGGTGTTCGGATTCAAGACGTGAACTGTATCGATATCATAGCAAAATAGAATCAAAATGTCAAATCGCCCGGGCAGAGGCGCGTTTTTAACGGACATAAACCGTTTCATCGCGGCTTCGCCGCGTACCGCTTTCCGAGTTCACTCTACACCCCATGCATGATGTAATTGTGATATCGGATGTGTAAAAAGTTTGAAATCGGTCAGTCAGACAATTTCCGCGATTTTTTTCATACCGCGGGTGATAACATATTGCCGAGAGCAAGTGCTGCGGCGGCATTATATAGCAAAACCACTTTTACGGACGATTGGAGCAACCATGAAAATAAACGGCTTAGTGCTTTCACATAAGTAACATCGGGAAAAGAAACCAACGATCCGGTGACGGTGCGGGGACAAGTCACAACAGTCGTAAAACCACCACAAATCGTCACAGACATTATAAGTTGAATGTATCTTACGGGAGTAAGTTACAGATAAATTGATGGGAGGAATACGAAAATGAAAAAACTTGCGGTAGTGCTGCTGTCGCTTGCCATGGTATTCTCATGCGGCATTCTTTCGGCGTGCAAAGAAAAATCCCCCGCGCAAAAAGAAGACATCCTCGTATGGGCCGCCGAGGAGGTCGTGGAATTTACTCAGACCAAATGCAGCGAATTTCTTGCGGCAAACCCGGACCTCGCCGACAAATTCACCGTCACGGTCTCCGCGATGAGTGAGAGCGAAGCGGCGACTCAGATGATCACCGACGTTGAGGCCGGAGCGGACGTATACGCCTTTGCGCAGGATCAGATCGGCCGCCTGGTGCAGGCGGGCGCGCTCAGCGATTTGGGAGGGACATTCTTAACCGATGCTCAAATGAATAACGATGCGGGTTCGGTCGCCGCGGCGACGGTGGGCGACAGGATGTATGCTTATCCGCTGACCAGCGACAACGGCTATTTCCTGTTTTATGACAAGAGCGTCGTCACAGATCCCTCGACGCTCGACGGAATCCTGACCCAATGCGAAGCCGCCGGAAAACACCTCTACATGGAAAACCAGAGCGGCTGGTATCTGGTGTCCTTCTTTTTCGGCGCGGGCTGCCATTACACCACCACGGCAAACAGTGAGGGCGCCATCAGCGCGGTCGACTGCGATTTCAATTCCGAGGCCGGACTCGGCGCGTTTAAGGCGTTGATCAACATGGCCAAGAGCAAGGGCTTCCAGCGCAGCGAAAAATTCTCGGATCAATTCAATCCCGACGGCGGTCTGGCGGGCGCCGGAATCTCCGGAACCTGGGATTCCGCCACCATCAAGGGTTATCTGAGCGACAATTACGGCGTCGCAAAACTGCCGACAATGACCGTCAGCGGGCAACAGGTACAAATGGGCGCCTGGGGCGGTTTCAAGCTGATGGGCGTCAATCCGACACAGAGCGCGGAATCGCTGGTCGCAGCCCACAAACTCGCCGCCTATTTGACCGGGGGCGAAGTCCAGCTGGCACGCTTCAATTCACGCGGCTGGGGCCCGTCCAACAAGACCGCGCAGCAGGATCCGGCGGTCAAAGCCGATCAGGCGCTTTCGGCGCTCCAGGAGCAACTGACTTTTTCTACGGCTCAGCCGCTGTGCAGCGCCAACTACTGGAGCAAGATGGAGGCATTCGGAACCGACGTCAACGCCGGCGTCTATAACGACTATACCGACGCGCAGCTCCAGACGGTGCTCGACGACCTCGTCGCCTATCTGAAAGCGGATGTCACGCAGTAATCCGAATATTTCAAAAAAAGACAAAAAGTAATTTTCAGCAGAGGGCGTTGCAAAAGAATAATTCGTTTTGCGGCGCCCTCTTTTCCCCGCCCGTACTTTTTAACGGGGGCGGATTCGGAAAATAAATTTTTGAAACCGGATTTTAACCGAAAAACCCACATGGTGAAAGGAAGACCGTATATGGTCGATCTGGAATACTTAAGGATGACGGGATTTCAAAAATTCCGTTTTCGGCTCGCACGTTTTTTTAAAAATCTGCCGCGTGATGCGAGCGCGTTTTTCAGGCGTATTCCGCAAAAAATCGGAGGAGTGCTCCGAAAGTCCGCCAAAATTTTTACCGATGTATATCGCGTTTATAAAAAAGGCGATTTCAAGACCCGGACATCCTTTTTTGTGATGGGCTTCGGGCAGCTCGCGCGAGGCCAGGTGCTGCGGGGGCTTTTATATTTGCTCTTCGAAATTGCCTTCGTCGCGTATATGTTCTTTTTCGGCTGGAAATACCTCGTCAAGTTCGGCTCGCTCGGGGAGGTCGCCCTGGTTTCGCGGATCGATCCCGAGACGGGTCTGACGTTCAACACCTATGTCGACAACAGCATGCTGATCATGCTGTACGGCTTGCTGACGGTGTTTTTTATCGCCGCGTTCGTCTATGTCTGGCGCAGTAATTGCATTCAAAACGGCGAGGCGCAAAAACTGACGGAACTCGGCTTTCGGCTCGACCGGGCGCGCGACGACCTGCGCGCGATGGCGGATAAACAATACCACAAGACGCTGCTGGCGATGCCGCTGCTCGGAATTGTGGTCTTCACGGTCATTCCCATCGTGTTTATGATTTTGGTGGCGTTTACAAATTACGACGCGATGCACCAGCCGCCCGCGAAACTGTTCGACTGGGTCGGCACGCAAAATTTCGCCACGCTGTTCGGCGCCAATTCAGTCGCGGGGGGTTCCAAATTCGGCTATACTTTCGGCTCGGTGCTGATCTGGACGCTGGTTTGGGCGTTTTTCGCCACCTTTTCGAACTATTTCCTCGGCATGCTCGTGGCGTTGATGATCAATAAAAAGGGCATCAAGGGCAAGCGGATTTTCCGCACGGTTTTAGTCATGACCATCGCGGTGCCGCAGTTCATCTCGCTGCTGCTGGTCTCAAAGATGTTCGCGGAGGATGGCATTGTCAACGGTTTGTTGCTTTCGTGGGGCGTGATCTCGGAAAAGGTCTCGTGGCTGACGACCGGGGGGCTGGCCCGCGTGATGGTCATTTTAATCAACATCTGGGTCGGCATCCCGTATCTGATGCTGATCGCGACCGGCATTTTGATGAACATCCCCGAGGATTTATACGAATCGGCCAAGATCGACGGCGCGAGCCCGTTCCGAACCTATATGAAAATCACGCTGCCGTACATGTTGTTCGTGACTACGCCGTACCTGATCACCTCGTTCATCGCCAACATCAACAACTTCAACGTCATCTATCTGCTGACCGCGGGCGCGCCGTACACGCTCAACTACGAATCGCCTGCCGGGTACACCGACCTGCTGATCACATGGCTGTATAAATTGACCATGACCCAGACCAGCGATTACAAGATGGCGTCGGTCATCGGCATCATGGTCTTCGCGGTCGTGGCGGTGTTTTCGCTGATCGTCTACAACCGGACGCGGTCGGTCAGAGACGAGGAGGACTTCCAATGAACAAAAACACGCTGCGCAGCAAAAAGCGCGCCGAGGCGACGGCCAATACATTTATCTACATCATTTTGATTTTCATCAGCGCCGTCTGGCTGATCCCGTTTGTCTACCTGATTTTTCAGGCGTTTCGGGGCGAATCGACCGGCATGGTCAACTATATTTTCCCGCGGCAATGGTCGTTCAAAAATTTCATCGAGTTGTTTTCAAAAACCGAATTCTTTAAATGGTTTTTAAACACCTTTTTGATCGCGCTCGTGGTCGCGGTGTTCCAGACCGTCATCGTGCTGATGGTCAGCTACACGCTGTCCCGGATGCGGTTTCGCGGCCGCCGCCTGTTGATGAATTTTATTTTGGTGCTGGGGATGTTCCCCGGCTTTATGTCGATGATCGCGGTCTATTTCGTGCTCAAGCTCGTCGGGCTGACGCAAAACATCGTCGGGCTGATGCTGATCTATGTCGGCAGCTCCGGCATGGGCTATTATATCGCGAAGGGCTATTTCGACACGATTCCGCGCGCGCTCGACGAGGCTGCCCGCATCGACGGCGCGAACCGCCGCACGGTGTTTTATCAGATCATTTTGCCGATGGCAAAGCCGATCGTGATCTACACGACGCTGATGGCGTTTATGGCGCCGTGGGGCGACTACATGTTCGCCTCTTTGATCGCGTTCGGCAACACCAAGAGCTATAACGTCGCGGTGGGCCTGTATACCTTCCTCGACAAGGAGCACATCACCAACTATTTCACCCGGTTTTGCGCCGGAGGGGTCATCATTGCGATCCCGATCACGATTTTGTTTATGCTGTTGCAAAAGTATTATGTGGCGGGCGTGACGGGCGGCGCGGTCAAGGGCTGACTCCGTCTTTTTGCAGAGGAAAGCGTGGGGCAAAGCTCCACGCAGGACGAAGCAATCAGGAAGGTAAACGTCCGGATACATACCCGTCTGGATTGCCGCGGGGCTAATGCCCCTCGCAATGACGATTGAAAGGATGGACATATCAAATGGCGAATCTGCGTTTGAAACACGTCTACAAGGTCTACCCAAACGGCGTCAAGGCCGTCAGCGATTTCACGATGGACATCGAGGATAAGGAATTCATCGTCTTTGTCGGGCCGTCGGGCTGCGGCAAATCGACGACGCTGCGCATGATCGCGGGGCTGGAGGACATCACCGCCGGGGAAGTCAGCATCGGCGGCTTTGTCGTCAACGACGTCGAGCCCAAGGACCGCGACATCGCCATGGTCTTTCAAAACTACGCGCTCTACCCGCACATGAGCGTCTATGAGAATATGGCGTTCGGGTTGAAACTGCGCAATTTGGAAAACGAGGAAATCCACAGGCGCGTGCTCGAGGCCGCCGAGATTTTGGGCATCACCGACTACCTCGACCGCAAGCCGCGCGCCATGTCGGGCGGGCAGCGCCAGCGCGTCGCGCTCGGGCGGGCGATCGTGCGCAACCCCAAGGTGTTTCTGCTCGACGAGCCGCTTTCCAACCTCGACGCCAAATTGCGCACCCAGATGCGCAGCGAAATCAGCAAGCTGCATCAAAAACTCGGCACGACTTTTGTCTACGTCACCCACGACCAGACCGAGGCCATGACGCTGGGCACGCGCATCGTCGTGATGAAGGACGGCTATATCCAGCAGATCGACACGCCGCGCAACCTCTATAATTACCCGAACAACAAATTCGTCGCCGGGTTTATCGGTACGCCGCAGATGAACTTTTTCGAGGCGACCCTCAAACGCAAAGGCGATACGGTGGAAATTAGTTTGTTCGGCACCGGGGACGTTTTAAAAGTGCCCTACGGCAACTTTTTAAAGGTAAAGCCCGAATATCTGAACGGTAAAAAAGAAGTCGTGCTCGGCATCCGGGCGGAAAAGGTCATTTGTGATCCGGACATGATCGAAAAAGACCCCGACGCCGCCGTGACCTGCACGGTTTCGCACACCGAGGAGCTCGGCGACGAGACGCTGGTGTTCGGCGACCTGGCGGGACGCACCGACAAGGTGGCCGACACCGGGACCGGCATCGTCTTCAAGGTGGATTCCGAGCGGGGCGCGCAAATCAAAGCGGGCGACGCCGTCAGGGTCGCGTTCGCGTTCCAGCACTTGCACTTCTTTGACAAAGAGACCGAAAAGTCCATCAATCCGCGCGTGCCGGAGATCAACGCCTTCGACGGCGTGGTCGAAAACGGTGTTTTGAAATTCGAAGGCCTGGAATTTGCGCTGCCAAAGGCCCTCGAGACCAACGACGGGGAGGTCTCGGCCGAGATTCCCGCCGACGCGTTCACCTTCGCCGGAGGTCAAAAAGTCGCCTGCGTCGGGTGGGAGACGGTTTCAGGGATCAACCTGTTGCATTTGCAAAGCGGAAGCCGTACGTTTTTCGCTAAGACCGACCGAGAGTTTGAACCCGGTGAATTGAAAATAGACCTGGACATGAAGCGCGTCACGCTGCTCATCGGCGCAAGGCCGCTGCATAAACCGCTCGAGTTGAAAAATACCCTCTACGGCTCGGTCAACCGGAAAATAATCAAAAAAACGGTAGAGGAAAACGGTAAAACGATTAAAAGGAAAACCGTCGAGTTCACGCTGGCCGTCGCCAACGGCGAATACGATGTCTCCGACGAGATGTTAAAACGGCTGGTCACGGGCGGCGGCATGGACGTGTTTAAAAAGAAACTGCGCTTCGAGTTCTCGCCATATGCGGTCAGGGCGGGGGAGACCGAAGGAAAAATTTTTGGCGTCGCCGAAAAGACGCTCGACTACGGCAACGAGCAATTCGCCGTCGTCAAAGTCGGCGACGCCGCCGTCACCGCCAAAACCGACGCCGCGCTCTCGGGCGATGTGCGCTTGGATATCGACCTCGATTCGCTGGTGATCATCGACGACAAGGTCGACATGATTATCGCCTAACGGCGAGACGCCGCTCTCAAACGTCAAAGAATCTGCAATTCGTTAATCGCATAATGCCGCGTTTCCAACCTTGCCTCCCTTGTTAAAGGGAGGGGGACCACCGCAGTGGTGGAGGGATTCCGTTGTTATATTATAAACCCGCCGCCCGATGAAAATCGGGCGGCGGGTTATTTGCTATTTCAATGAATATGTTTTCAACCGTTCTTCAAGCGTACCCGTGTGCAATTCAAAGAGATGGTTGTCGAAATCATAAAAATAAATCGAACGGCCTTCGCCGCGGACGCGGGGGCGTTCGGGTTTTATATCGACGCCGATCGCTTTGATACGCCTGATATAAACATCAAAATCCTCCTCGGAAATTTTAAAAGACAGATGATTGTAGGTGCGTTCCGTTAACGGCTCCCCCTCCATCGCGCAAATCCAAACATCTCCGATCATGAAAAATCTTTCCCTTGAAAGGGAGAAGGGCCGATCTCCGCTTGAATAGACCTCCCTCGCCTGAAAAATACTTGTGAAGAATTCAGCCGCCAACGCCAAATCCCTGACAATAAACGTAATGTGGCTGATACCCTCGATCAATTTAAAACACTCCTTCGGCCGAATCTCAGTACGCCCGGTTCTTCACGCAGCAGTCGACGTAAAAATCCGTGGTTTCGGGGGTGATGTCCAAGGCCTGCATGTCAGGATAGAGTTCATAGAGCAGACCGCCGTCAAAACGCCCCAGTTTTTCTTTGAGCGCAAGCACTTCCCGTTCAATCTCCGCCTTGTCGCCGGCCGGAAGCGTACGCTGCAAATCGGCTGTCGTGGAAAAGCACAGCCGTCCGCCCGCGTGCTCTGACAGCCAGTCGACGCCGTACACCGTCGGCTGGTGCAATTCGATCACATCGAGACCGCAGTCGATCAAGTCGCCGATAATCGCGTTGTTTTTGCCGCAGGTGTGCATATAGGTGATCAATCCGCGGGACTTCGCCGTCTGAAACATCCTCGAATACCAGGGTTTGAAAATTTCCCGCCACAGTTCCGGCGAGACCATCAGCCGGTCCTGAAGGCCCCAGTCGTCGCCGCCCCAAATGCCGTCAACGCCGCATTTTGCGTATTCTTCGATCATGGCGCATTGAAAATCGGTGATCTTGTCGCCGAGTGAACGCACCGCCTCGGGTTCATTATAGAGGTAATCGAACAGATCCTCCATGCCGACCAGATAATGCATCCGCTCGAACAGGTAATTGGCCATCGAGCCGAAGACGAATAAATCCTGCTTTTTCAAACTTTCAGCGCGTTCTTTTACGCTTTCAAAACGGGTTTTTATCGCAAGCGGCGGGGCTTGAAAAGCCCATATGTCTTTGACGGATTTTAACGGATGCTCCAATACCTGCCCGATGGTCTTGTCGCCCTCGAGTTTGGTGAAGTGGTACAGCCATTCCCCGGGCGCCGCCGCCTTATAGCCCACGCAGATGCAGTCGCCCATGTTTTTATACGGTTCCGGACAATACCCGGTGTTCAGCGGCACCCACTCGGGCCCTTTGAATTGAATCGCTCTGTAAAAATTTTCGCGTCTGGTCATACTATCCTCCCATAACAAATCGGCTCCGGACTTCAAGTTTATTATACATAAAAAAACGGGACTTGTAAATCCGCGGATTTATGGATTTTGTAAAACGATGGGTTAAACGGACATTTTATACACATGATAATGCATACGGAAATCCCGTTATGTCATTTTTATGCCCTTCGGAAGGAAGTCGGAAACGGATGTTCAACTGGAACAAAAAGCGCCAAGACCCCAAACAGCCCAATCGGCAACAGCAGACGCAATCCAAACCGGAAGAGCAGGGCGGCAAAACGGCAACTCCTCCGGATTCAATACCTCCTGAGATCACGCAGTGCGAAAAATTGATCAAAACGGTTTTTCACAACACTTCGGATTTGGTTGTGCAGCCGTTCAACACATCCAAAGGCGAAGCCATGATCGTCTATATTGACGGTACCGTCAATAAGGATCTGATCGACCGCGACATTTTGACGCCATTAAAATCAAAGGATTTCAGCGGGAATGTCCCACAGTCCGTCAAAGCCAATTTTAATATCATCGAAGATTTTTCCGAAGTTGTTATGGAATTGCTGAACGGGAATGTCGCGCTCTTCTTTGAAGAATCCGAAAAAGTGGTTTTGATCGATTTCAAGGGGTGGGAGCAACGGGCGGTGGAGGCGCCGGAGGCGGAATCGGTCGTAAGGGGTCCGAAAGAGAGTTTTAATGAAAACATCCGAACCAACACCGCTTTGATCCGACGTAAAATCAAAAGCCCGGATTTGGTGGTTGAAAGTTTTATCATCGGAAAACAGACAAGAACGCTTGTCGGGTTGGTCTATATCCAGGGAATTGTCAATCAGGATGTCTTGAAACAGGTCAGAGAGCGGCTTGGAAAAATCGACACAGACGCCATCCTCGAATCGGGTTATATCGAACAGTTCATCACAAAAACCCCTCTGGCGGCGATTTCCGGAGTCGGTCTCACGCAAAAACCCGATGTTGCGGCGGGGCGGATTTTGGAAGGGCGGCTTGCGATTTTTTGCGACGGAACCCCCCATGTGCTGACCATACCCGAGCTGTTCATCGAAAACATACAAACCGCGGAGGATTATTACAACAGACCGATTCATGCCGCGGTCATTCGGATTTTCAGGTTTGTAGGGCTTTTTTTAAGTGTGATGCTGCCCGGGCTCGCAGTGGCTGTTATGACCTACAATCAGGAGATGATACCGCCCGAACTTTTGACGAACATCATTTCCGCCACGCAAAAAACACCGATGCCGGAGGGCGCGGAATTGCTGTTGTTGATGCTGATGTTTGAGCTCGTGGCGGAGGCGGGCGCCCGTCTGCCAAAATCGATCGGTTCCGCCATCACAATCGTGGGTTCTCTGATCATCGGAGACGCCGCGGTCTCTGCGGGAGTCGTCGGCGCGCCGACGGTCATTATTGTCGCATTGACCGCCGTGACGAGTTTTATCGTCCCCAATCTGCGGGAGTTTTCATTGATATATCGGTTTTTCTTTTTGTTTTTAGGCGGCACCATGGGACTTGTCGGCATCGGCGCCGGTATCGTGATGATGCTGACGCAATTATGTTCGACCGAATCCTTCGGGGTACCGATCATGTCCTCTTTTTCCAAAGAAGAAATGAAAGACAGTTTGCTGCGTATGCCGCTGTGGACCATGAAGTTCCGACCGGCCTCGATTGCAAAAGAAAACATCAGAAGGCAAAAATAAGGAGCGGTATGAAGAAAAAAGTGATGAAAAGGATATTGTCGGTTTTTTTATGTCTGAGCATGTTGATTTTAACCGGCTGCTGGAATCGGAAAGAGGCAAAATCACTGGCTGTGATCATGAGTTTGGTGTATGATATTACCCGGCAGGGAAGCTACAAAATCACTGCGGAAATGCTGAACCCCTCAGCAAAGGGTAACAGCACGGACGGGGGAACCGGAAATTCCGAACAGTCCTCCTCCATTATTATCACCAGCGAAGGGAATTCTCTGCCGGAGACCGTAAGAAAATTATCCATGAAAACCGATAAAACCGTTTTTGCAAGTCAAAATCATGCCCGGTTTTTCACCGAAGCGTTTGCGCGGACGGAAATGGCTCCGGCTCTGGACTTTTTTTTAAGAGATCATTTGACCGACGAATCCCAGTTCATGGTCATGATCAAGGGCGATGATGCCATGAAATTATACCATGCCAGCCCTTGTACCTCCAGCAGTATCGGGGTTTATCTTGAAACGTTGTCAATGACACAGCCCAGAGCGGTTGCCTATTCGACCTTTGTGACGACTCTTGATTTCGCGAAAGATCTGTTTTCGGAGGGGAAAGAACCCGTGATGGGCACCATAGAAATCATTGAGAAGACCACCGAAGAGACGGCGACGGGTCAAACCGGAAATAAAAAAGAGTATGAAATCATTTATCTGGGTCTTGCGGCGTTTAAAGACGGCAAATTTATGGGTTATCTGAACATGGTGGAAACAAGGGCTTATAATCTTATTACAGGCGATGCAAAGACGGCATTTTTTACCGCTCAGACAAGCGAAGGCATGTCCACCCTTGAACTCGTGACTGCAAAGACAGATATTAAAACTTCCATCGAAAACGGAAAGGTAAAATTGGATGTAAAACTAAAACTTAAAACAGATATTCTCCAACAGACCGGAACGCTCGATATCACTAAAATGGAGTCGGCAAAAAAAGTCGAAGAGAGTTTAAACCGAATGTTGGAGACGGAAATAACCGATGCTGTCAAGCGCGTACAGTCCGAGTTCGGGAGTGATATTTTCGGGTTTGGCAATTATTTTCACATACAGCACCCAAAAAAGTGGAAAGAACTCAAGAGCGCGTGGAACCAAATCTTTTCGCAAGCCGAGTTAAAAGTCACGGTCGAATCGTTTGTGCTCAGTACAGGCGAAATCGATGAGCCGTTCCAATTGGAGGGATAGACCTTGATGAAAAAACCGAGCGTCACTCCGGCGCAGTTGATATTTTTATCCGTGGGGAGCGCCCTCATATTTCCTTTCACCTTCATGCCGATTTTGAGCACACCGCCGGCAAACCAGGACGCCTGGGTCGTGTTGCTGATGATGTTCCCCTATGTTTTAGTCATCAGCTTGCCGGTTTTAATTTTAGCGAATCGCTTCAAGGGGATGAATCTCAACGAGATGCTTGAGTCCGTATTGGGCAAAGTGCTTGGCAAAGCGGCGTCCTTGATATTCGCTCTGTTCTTCCTGTTTTGCCTGACGGCGTGTTCGCTGATTACACTCAAGTTCTTAACGCTGTATATTTTTATGGATACGCCACCGTGGGCGCTCCTTTTGTATTTGCTCGTTCCGGTATGTTATGCTTCGTTGAAAGGCATCGGGACTATCGCACGGCTGCCGTTTTTCATCGTCACGCTCATGATAGTGGTATCCGTCCTGTTTTTTTTAATGAGCATTGATCAGATGGATTTGAACAATTTGCGGCCGATGCTTGCGGATTCGACCTTTATAGAATTGAATCAGGGGGCTTTCTTAAACGGCGCCCGGTATTCCGAAATTTTAATTTTGTTTGTTTTCAGTTATTTTTTAAAAGATAAAGCCAAGATCAATAAAATTTTCGCGTTTTCAATGGTTGTTTTCGGAATTGTGTTTTTGATTATTTTACTCCCGACACTCCTTGTACTGGGTTCGGATATTGCCAAGCGCGCATGGAACCCGTATTGGTTGTTTTCCAAACAGGTTGAGTCCTACGACTTCATCCAAAGGATGCAGTCGCTCAACCTTTTGGCGTGGTTTCCGGGAGCGATTTTAAAGCTGATCATTTATAACTACATGGGCAGTTATACCCTTTCGAATGCATTCAATACCAAATCACACAGGACCTTTGTAATCCCGCTGGCCTTGATCGCTTTTATCGTATGCCAGATTCCGGTGATCAACAGGTCGGACGTGAACGAGCTGCTCCGTTCTGATCAGGTCTTTCCGTATATCGTCCTGCCCGTCACTTTTGTGTTGCCATTGATCATTTTGATTGTCTATTTGATCCGGCGAAAAAAAATTGACGCGGTTGTCAAACGAATTCAGATGGCGGCCGCGGCGGAAACCGAAGCCGGACAAAATGCCGGTGCGAAACCGACTTGATATAAGGCGAAACCGATTTGATATAAAAAGAAGCGGTCCCGCCCTCCGTCTTCTGTCATATGCCCTCCGTCTTCTGTCCTCCGCCCTTTGTCTTCTGTCTTCTGCCCACTGTTCTCTCACCTCTGCCCTCAGGCGCAACAAGGCCGGAGAACCGGCCTCGGAGATCGACAAGTTCGATTCTCGCCCCTCGTTTTTCTGCCCTCTGTCCTCTCACCTCTGCCCTTAGGCACCCAACAAGGCCGGAGAACCGGCCTCGGAGATCGACAAGTTCGATTCTCGCCCCCCGTTTTTCTGCCCTCTGTCCTCTCACCTCTGCCCTCTGAAAATAAAAAACGCTCGACGGCGTCTTTACTTTTTGGAGGCACCACCGAGAGATCGACAAGTTCGATTCTCGCCCCTCGTTTTTCTGCCCTCTGTCCTCTCACC
>CAZPLU010000001.1:71581-148774 GCA_964587625.1 uncultured Eubacteriales bacterium | reverse complement strand
CGTTACTGTCCCTTTTTACGGTCTTTGCCTTGCTGTACTAAAGGGATGGGCAAATAATTAATTTGTCACTGAATGAATTCAAACTGGTGATATCTGTGCTTTTATTGTCAAGCGGTATGGGTTTGAATTTTTCTTTCAAACTCTCTGCGAAAGGATGACCGAAATCATGCGTGCGGACTTACATTGCCACACCAAAATTTCCGACGGTTCTTTGGGAATTGCGGAACTTTTGATCGTGGCGGCGCGACTGAAAATTAAATATCTCTCAATCACCGACTGTGACACCATGGGCGGAGTTTCCCGCGCCGTCGTGGTCGGAAAGCGGCTCGGGATCGAGGTAATCCCGGGGGTTGAACTGACCGCGCGCGATGGGGAAACAGGAAAAAACGTGGATTTGCTCTGTTATTTGCCCGATTATCCCGACCGTTTGGAGGGGTATTTCAAACGCATGTCCGACGCCCGCAACGAGGTGTTTGAAAAGCGCATCAAAATCGTCTGCGAAAAAATGCCGATCAATCCGCAGATGGTCAAATTGCATACCCAGGGTTGTACCACCGTGTTCGACGCGCACATCATGCACACGCTGATGGACTGCGGTTATACGGACAAAATCTTCGGCGATCTCTATAACGCCTTTTTCGGCAAGGGAAAATCCTGCGACATCCCGATGGATTGCGGCGATTACACCGAAGTGATGCAGCTGATCAAGAGCGCCGGCGGTCTCGCGGTGCTGGCACATCCGGGAAAGTCGGACAACCTGTATCTCGTCGAAAAATTGACCGAGTTGGGGCTGGACGGCATTGAATGGGAACACTACCGCAACAGCGCGGAATGCAAAGACCAAATCAAGCAACTCTGCGAACAATATGATCTGGTCATGACCGGCGGTTCGGATTTTCACGGGATGTACGAGACGCCGATTCGGCCCATCGGAAACAACACCGTGACCGAAGTCGAAGTCAAAGCATTGTTCAACAGAAAACAAAAACAACAGAAAGCGGCGGCGGCAATATGACGGATCACAAAACGGCGCTTGAAAAACACTATGAGTGGAAAGGGAAGATCGAAGTCGTCTCGCGGGTAAAACTCGACGGCAGACCGGCCCTTTCCCTCGCTTATACACCCGGCGTCGCCGACGCGTGCAGACAAATCGAAAAAGACCCCGAGAGCGGTTTCGACCTGACCCGCCGTTGGAACATGGTCGCGGTCATCACCGACGGCACGGCAGTGCTCGGGCTCGGCGACATCGGTCCCAGAGCGGCAATGCCGGTCATGGAGGGCAAATGCGCGCTGTTCAAAGAGTTCGGCGGCGTAGACGCTTTTCCCATCTGCATCGACAGCAAAGATACGGATGAAATCGTGCGTACGGTCAAACTGATTTCTTATAACTTCGGGGGCATCAATTTGGAGGACATCTCCGCGCCCCGCTGCTTTGAGATTGAAAGACGGCTGCGCGCGTGCTGTGATATCCCGATTTTTCACGATGACCAGCACGGCACCGCCGTGGTCGCGGGCGCGGCGCTCATCAATGCCTGCAAGCTCACGGGCCGTAAAATAAACGAATTAAAAGCCGTATTCAGCGGCGCCGGAGCCGCCGCTTGCGCGGTCGCGGAGTTTTTCGAGGGGCTGGGCGTCGCCGACAGCATCATCTGCGACAGCAAGGGCATCATCGAGGCCGGCCGCATGAAGGACGAGCACCGCAGGGCGCTCGCCGCCCGCACCAATCCGCGCGGCGTCAAGGGCGGTCTCAAAGAAGCGCTTGCGGGCGCAGACGTGTTTATCGGTTTGTCTGTCGCAAACATCATCTCGAAAGAAGACATCATATCGATGGCAAAAGCCCCGATCGTGTTCGCGATGGCGAACCCGGTGCCGGAAATATCGCCCGAAGACGCGCTCGCGGCGGGGGCTTGTGTCGTCGGAACCGGCCGTTCGGATTATTATAATCAAATCAACAACGTGCTTGCGTTCCCGGGCATCTTCAAAGGTGCGCTCTCGGTGCGCGCGAAAGATATCACCCCCGGCATGAAGCGCGCGGCGGCGCAGGCGATCGCCGATTTCACGGGCGAGATCACCCGCGAGCGCATTCTCCCCGGCGCGTTTGACAAAGGTCTCGGCGAGGCCGTGGCGAAGGCGGTCGCGCGGGCGGCGATAAAAGACGGCGCAGCAAAAAGAACGGAGATATCAAATCAATGACCAAGCATACATACCGTACCGAGGGCACCTGCAGCCGAGACATCGAATTTGATTTGACGCCCGACAATAAGGTGACCAACATCCGTTTTATCGGCGGCTGCGACGGCAATCTTCAGGGCATTATTCGGTTATGCGACGGGCTGGCCGCCGACGAGTTGATCCAAAAACTCTCGGGCATCCAATGCGGTCGCAAAGCGACGTCTTGCCCCGATCAGCTCTCCCGCGCGATCAAAGAGGCGATGGGGAAATAAATTCAGAATTCAACCGTCTTTGCGAGGAAGGCGCGGGGTTTCACCCCACGTCCCGTTCTACCAATTTCCCGGTCCTCGTTTACGAGGACTGTACTATCTTTCCAATTTCCAAACGGGTAAAAAGCGACGCTCTCGTCGCTCCGTTTTTATTTGATATCAAAAATCAACCGAACAAGCAAGGAGCGCAGCATGGCCGAACTCTGGGACATCTACGACAAAGACCGTAACAAAACCGGAAAAACCATCGAGCGCGGGCAGCCCATGACACGGGAAGAATATCATATCGTCGTGCATGTCTGGATCCGCAATTCAAACGGCGAATGGCTGATCTCAAAGCGCGCGCCGAACAAGCCGCTCGGCGGCATGTGGGAATGCACCGGCGGCTCGGCTCTGTCGGGCGAGGACAGCAAAACGGCCGCGCTGCGCGAAGTTCAAGAAGAACTCGGCGTTGTGCTGAACCCCGATAACGGACGGCTTTTCCGCAGCTTTATGCGTCAATTTCACAATTTCCCCGATTTCTCGGATATTTGGGTTTTTGAATACGATTGTCCGATCGAATCGGTCGTCTTGCAAGAAGATGAGACCTGCGGCGCACAATGGGCGACAAGCGAACAAATTATAGAGATGATCCGGCGCGGCGAATTCATCGGTCGGGAATTCGTCCCCTATATCGACGAGTTGTTTGAAAAATACGGCCGCAGGATTCCGGTCGACTACGACAACGGCTTGCTGGCGCTGATCGCCTCGGTGCAAAAATATTACGGTGTGCCCACGCCGCATAAGACCTTGAAAACGCTGGACGCTTTACTCGAAAAGAACTATAAAAACGTCGTCGTGATGCTGTTCGACGGGTTGGGAACAGCGATTTTAAAAAAACACCTGCCCGAGGACGCCTTTTTGCGCCGCCACCTGAAACAGACCATTTCCTCTGTGTTCCCGCCGACGACGGTCGCCGCAATCACGACTTTTGAGAGCGGGCTGTCGCCGATCGAGCACGGGTGGCTGGGCTGGAGCTTGTATTTCAGGGAACTCGGCCAAAACATCAGCGTCTTTCCGAACACGATCTCCGGCTCCGACGGCAAGCCCGCCGCCGATTATAACGTCGCAAGGCGATATATCCCGTATGAGAACATTTATGCAAAGATCGAGGCCGCGACGGGCGGAGCGGTGAAGGCCTCGTCCGTCTCGCCGTTTTCGAAGTATAAAATCCAAAGCGTCGACGAGATCTGCGAGACCGTCAAGACGCTCTGCGCCGAACCGCAGCGCAACTATATCCACACCTACTGGCACCAGCCGGATTACGATATGCACGACTTGGGGACAATGCACGAAACAGTGCATAACGACATCGTCGAAATCAATGAAAAAGTTGAAAAACTCTGCGCCTTTCTCACGGATACGCTGGTTGTTATCACCGCAGACCACG
Organism: uncultured Eubacteriales bacterium; assembly: GCA_964587625.1. GTDB lineage: Bacteria > Bacillota > Clostridia > Oscillospirales > JAKOTC01 > DAOPZJ01. Next base: position 144,904 of record CAZPLU010000001.1, on the reverse strand, counting down.
GCTTGGTCGACGTCGAATGGCGCCATCTCCCCGATTATCCCGAAATCACGGACTGCCTTTCCCGCATACCCTCGATTGAGGCGAGAGCGCTGTCCTTTTGTGTCAAAGCGGGCAGGGAACAGGATTTTGAAATCGCGTTCGCGGAGCGGTTCGGCAAGGACTATGTGCTTCTTACAAAAGAAGAAATCCTCTCCGGAAAATTGTTCGGCGAAGGCGAACCCCACCCGCGCACAGCGGATTTTCTCGGCGATTATTTGGCGGTTGCAACCGGAACACTCTCCCTTGACGTTGCGCCGAAAGAAGAATCGCGCAACTTTGCCGCCGCACACGCCGGTTTCACCTCCGGCGAGATGAATGTGCCGTTGATCATGGTTGGAAAATAAAAAATGGGAATCGGCAGATACGGAATTTTTTATCTGTGAACCATTTCCGGCTGCTTTTCCACCGTAAATTAACAAATACCATATATTGTTGCGGAGTTCTCCTCGTAATGAAAACCATTGATTTTTTACTTCAACCATACACGCGTCAAAAACAGGATGAACAGCGCGCCCAAACCGCCGAGGATCAAAGCGATGGTCAGACCGGCAAGCGCGCCGTTTAAAATCAAAACCATCGCTTCTCTTCTCGTCAGCGGGGGTTGTTTGGATTCCGGGTCGCCGCCGGCGGATTTCCCTTTTCCATACCGGGGCATACCCTCGACATTCATGGGCGCAATCACGCGCCCGTCATCATCCTTATAAATTTTTTTGTCTTTCCTTTTGAACATTTCAATCATCGCTTTTGTTGAAATTATTTTTTATCAGATGGCAGTTCACAATATGCCCGTTGCCGACATCAACCGATTCGGGCGCAACGGTTTTACAAATTTTCATGCAGTGCGGGCAGCGGGTGTGAAACTTGCAGCCGGACGGCGGATTTGCGGGGGAGGGGATGCTGCCCTGTAAAATGATGCGGTTCATCTTGACCGTCGGGTCGGGCATCGGAATCGCGCTGAACAGCGCCTGTGTATACGGGTGCAGCGGCTCGCGGAAGATGTCCTCCTTTGCGCCGGTCTCGACCATCGAGCCCAGGTACATCACGCCGACCGTGTCGCAGATGTGCTCGACGACCGAGAGGTCGTGCGAGATGAACAGGTAGGTCAGGTTGAATTCGTTTTGCAAATCTTTGAGCAGGTTGATGATCTGCGCCTGGATCGAGACGTCCAGCGCCGAGACCGGCTCGTCGCAGACGACGAAATCCGGATTGAGCGCCAGCGCGCGGGCGATGCAGATGCGCTGCCGCTGGCCGCCCGAGAACTCATGGGGATATCTATCTTTGTGATATTCCTGAAGCCCGCAGGCATTCATCTTGGCCGTGATATACCGGTCGAATTGATCGGGCTCGACGAGGTTGTGTTCACGGACGGCCTCGCCGATGATCTCGCCGACCGGCATACGCGGTGACAAGCTGGAATAGGGATCCTGGAAGATGATCTGCATCTTGGGGCGGAGGGTTTTCAATTCGCCGTTCGAGAGATGAAAGACGGACTTTCCGTCAAATAAAACCTCGCCGTCGGTATGGGGCGTCAGGCGCAAAAGGGTTCTTCCGATCGTGGTTTTTCCGCAGCCGGACTCGCCGACAAGCCCCATGGTCTGCCCGCGCTTGATGTTGAACGAGACCCCGTCGACCGCCTTGACAGAACCGGTGACCTGCGAAAAGAGCCCGGTTTTAATCGGAAAATAGGTGCGCAGAGCGCTGACCTCAATCAAATGATCCTGCGCCAAGGGCTTGGACTCGCTCTTGTTCCGCTTGTCGCTCATTGTTTCGCCTCCCCCTCTTCATACAGATAGCAAGAGACAAAATGGGTATCGGATATTTTGGTTTCAGGGGGATATGGGCCGCCGCACGGACCGAAGCATTTTTCGCACCGATCTCTAAAATAGCAGTAATTCGGCATATTGATCGGGTTCGGGACTTGCCCCGGGATGTTGTAAAGCCGGTCGGTCACCCGCCCGACGACCGGCTTGCTCTGCATCAGACCGATGGTGTACGGGTGTTTCGGATCGCCGAAAATCTCGGCCGCCGCGCCTTTTTCGACGATGCGCCCCGCGTACATGACTACGACCAGATCCGCCATTTCGGCAATGACGCCGAGGTCGTGGGTGATCAGCATGATGCTGCCGTTGATTTTGTCTTTTAAGTTCCGCAGCAACTCAAGGATTTGGGCCTGAATGGTCACGTCAAGCGCCGTGGTCGGCTCGTCCGCGATGATCAATTTGGGGTCGCAAGCGAGCGCGATGGCGATCATCACGCGCTGGCGCATGCCGCCCGACAATTCATGCGGATACATCTTATAGACGCCCTCGGCGTTGGCGATGCCGACTAAATTGAGCATTTCAACGGTTCTGGTTTTCACGGCTTCTTTGCCCATTTCCGGGTTATGCAGCGCGATGACTTCATCGACCTGCATTCCGATGCGAAATACCGGATTCAAACTTGTCATCGGTTCCTGAAAGATCATTGAGACCTTATTGCCGCGGATTTTTTGCATATAATCCGTCGGCATTTTTGCGATGTCGAAAACGCCCTCACCCGAATCAAAACGGATTTCACCCTTCACAATCTGCCCGGCGGGGCGTTGGACGAGTTGCATCAAAGACAAACCGGTGACCGATTTCCCGCAGCCGGATTCCCCGACGACGCCGACGGTTTTGCCTTTCGGAATATTGAAAGAAACGCCGTCAACCGCTTTGACGGTGCCCAAATCGGTGAAAAAATAGGTGTGAAGATCATCAAATTCGACGACATTATCGGCGTCATGCATCCGGGTGACAAACTCGGATTCGGGCATATTTTTGCGGTTGCGCCTTTTTTCGAGCTCGTCGGTGATTTTGCGGTTGCGCCTTGAAATCGCGCGTGCCTCTTTGGCGGAGAGGTAGTGAAGGGCTTTTGGATTCTTCCTGTCTTTCAAGTCAACCACCTACCTTTTCATCTTCGGGTCGAACGCATCGCGCAGTCCGTCACCGATAAAGTTGAATCCGAGCACCGTCAGCAGGATTAAAAATCCGGCGGGAATCCAGACAAACCAATAATTTTGAAGGACATAACTGTCATTGACGGCGTTGATGATGTTGCCCCATGAGGCGTAGGGATATTTGACGCCGAGCCCCAAAAAGCTCAGGGTCGCCTCGGTGAGGATGACGCTGCCCAGTCCCATGGTCGCGTACACGATCAGCTGCGGGATGACGTTGGGGATCAAGTGCCTGAAAATTTTACGGGATGCCGAGAGGCCACCCGCCTCGGCCGCCGTCATGAATTCCTGTTCGCGCAGCGATAAAATCTGACCTCTTACGACGCGGGCGATGCCGGGCCAGCCGGTCGCGCCGAGTAAGACCATCAGCAGATATATCCGAACCGTCGGGTCGATTTTCATCGCGCTCATGGCGGAACCGATGATGATGAACAGCGCCAGCGTCGGGATGCAGTTGAAGATTTCCACCAGGCGCATCAGCAGCGTATCGATCCATTTTCCGAAATAACCCGAAATTCCGCCGATGACTATGCCGATCAAGGTCTCAATCAGCACGACCACAAAACCGATCATCAAAGAGACGCGGCCGCCGTACATCAGGCGGACCAGCATATCCATGCCGGAGCCGTCCGTACCGAGCCAGTGGGCGGCGCTCGGAGCCGCATACGCGTCAATCAAATCCAAGGTGAGTGCGGTGCGGATGACGTATTCGAGGTCTTTGCGCTCAACCGTAAAATGCACCGACTCTCCTTTGTTATCCGGCGCGTCAAAATCCGAAATCCCCTCTTTGATGGCATTTGCGACAATCGTTTTATAATCGACCGTCAAAAAGATGTCGGTCGCATACGGAGTGACGATGACGTCGCTGATGTTGGCAACCGGTACCGCGATGCCGTCTTTGAGGGAGGAGATGACCGAAACGGCGGAATCCGAACGGGTTTCGAGGATATAAGTTGTGCCTGTGTGTTCGAATTCGAACGCGGTTTGCGGCAAACCCTGTTCCGCAAGCGTTTTCCGCGTCTCAGTCAGCGCTGTTTCGGCGGCCAGTTTGAAACCGAAATCTGGTTTGAAGTCGGCTGTATAGGCGTCATAAATATTTTTTGTCAGCAGCGCGCCGGGATCAATAGCGGAGATGACAATTTCGCGCTCGGAGGCCTGAATCGCATATTCTGCGCCGCCATGCGCAAACACGGTCTCACCGGCGTTGTACGCTTTTTGGAAAGCGCTCTTGAACGCCTCGGTCACCGTGAAACCGGAAACGGGGGAATAGTTCATGGTGCTTCCGAGAAGAGTGATTTCGACCATCGGGCTTTCCGTGTTGAGAAGATAGGTCTCTTCACCAATTTGCTGAATTAAAAAAACGGTGTTTTCGCCGTTAATCCTCGCTGAGAAGGTGGGTGAATCGTTGTTGAGGGCAAGGATGAACCGGGCCAAACCGAGTGAATTGAACCCTTTTCCCTCGGCGGCGTCATAATGGTAATTGTCGTTGATGGTTGCGCTCGCATATCGGGAGGGCTGATCTTCTTTTTTATAAAAAATCTGTGTCTCCGAATACGGGTGAATCAGGCCGCCCACAAACGAAAACAGGAACATTGCGATGACGATGATGAGTCCGGCGATGGCAAGGCGGTTGCGAATAAAACGCCTCAGCACCATCAGCGACGGTGAAAGAACGCGGACACGCTGCACATCGCCGAGATTGCCGGCGGGGCAGGGCTCATTCTGAGCGAGTTTTTCAGGGAGCGCCGCGTCGGTTTTATCCGCCGGGACTTTGTCAATATTTCCGCCGGATGCGGGTATATTTTTCGGGCCGGGAGTTTTTTTGCGTTTGTTGTTCAAATTCAGCGCCTCCCCTCTAATTCACGCGGACCCGCGGATCGACAACGGCATATAAGATGTCGGCGACCAGCGTTCCGAGCAGAGTCAGCGCCGCCAAAAACAGCATATAAAACATCGAGAAGGGGAGATCTCCCTTGACCATCGCATGATACGAAGTGTATCCGATCCCGGGGATCGAGAAGAGCTGTTCGGTGATCATCGCGCCGGCAAACAAGCCGGGCAGCGTGCCGCCGACGATTGTGACAATCGGAATCAATGTATTGCGGAAAGCGTGTTTATTGATAACCGTCCGCTCTGAAAGACCCTTTGCGCGGGCGGTGCGGATATAATCGGAATTTAAGACCTCGAGCATATTTGTGCGTGTGTAGCGCATCAAAAACCCGATGCTGGCAATGGTCAGCGTCATCACAGGGAGAATGAAGTGCGCGGCGATATCCATGGCTTGACCGAATCCGGACATTTGTCCGTGAAATCGGCTGATCTTTCCGATGGGTTCGAGCCAGTTGAGCTTAAAGGCGAAGACCAGTTTTAACAAAGTCGCGAAAAAAAACGAAGGCAGAGAAATACCGACAAGGGCAAAGACAGTGACCGCGTAATCGGTCTTGCGGTATTGTTTTCTCGCAGCCAAAATCCCGAGCGGGATGGCGATGACGAGTTGGAGAGTCAAAGCGGCGAACCCCAGATAAAAGGAATCCCAGATCACTTCCTTGAATTTTGTCAGCACGGGCACATTATAGACCCATGAGTCACCGAAATTTCCTTTCAAAAGCGAACCGCCCACCCAAGCGAAGAACCCTTTCAAAATGGAGTCGTCCATTTTATAGACCTCTTTGAGCTGCGCCAAAACCTCACTGTAACTTTTGCCGCCCGGCAGGGAGGAGCGTTCCTGCGCCATCATTTCGATATATGATGTGGGAAGGCAGCGCAGGATGGTATAGACAATCAGGGCTATAATAAATAGGATGATCGCGCTTATAAACAGGCGTCTCAATAAAAACTTCCACATGCGGTTGAACTCTCCTTGCAAAAGAGTGGGAACTTCCGATTTGAAAATCCCGCCATCTATACGGAAAGCCCACCGGCCGGCGGGCTTTCCGTATAGAAGATTATTTTAAAATATGCGGGGATTTATTCGGCCTCGTAGACCTCGAGGAGTTCGATGTCGTGCATCCAGTCCCAATGTGTTGTGAGATCGGGGGTAATCGTTTCAATTTTGATGCGTTCAACGCTGAAGATCATAATATTTTGCCTCTGGTATGACGGGACTTCAACCGCTTGGTCAAGAATGATCTCAAAGCATTCTTTATATATAATTCTTCTGTATGCCTGATCCGAACTTTTGCGGGCATCCAAGATCAATTGATCCAAACCGGCGTCGGCGATATGATAATAGTTCGAGTCAGTGCCGCCGTTGCCGAGAATATTCGAGCTGTGGTAGATTTGGAACATATCCGGTTCAGAAGAGGCCTGCCAGGCAGACACCCAAATTTCTTGCGTTCCGGCGTTCATTCGATTCAACACTTCGGTGGGATCCGGCGGATCAATGATATTGAGCGTAAAACCGATGGTCTTGAGCGCGGCGGCGGTGTTGGAAAGCAACTGGAAGCTCGGATGATTCCCGCTGCCATAGGCGGAAATCAAAGCATCATAAACAAATTTTCCGCCTTGGGGAGCCGCAGTAAACATGCCCGCGGCCTCGTCGAAGATGAATCCGGCCGCCTTAAAGAAACCGACGGCGGCTTGCAGCGCCGCGTTGTATTTGGCTTCCGAATCCATATCCGAGGTGTAGATATCCTTACCGGCAACATCTTTGGAAAAAGCGACCTCGTAATCGGGATCCGATTTTTGAGGAGCGGCCCATGAGGTGTTTGAAATCGGGTAATTGATGACAGCCGCTGCATCGCCGAAGAAGCTGTTGGCGGATACATCACGGTATACGGCCAGTATCGTCGCAATGCCCTTTCGGAGATTGACGGAAGCGTCGGAATCGGGATCGCCGTTCACATTGACCGCATCGGCATTCAAGCCGATATAACCGTAACCGAGAAAGTCCACAAAATTCACCGAGACAACCGGACCTTCAAGCGTGCCGCCATTAATATCGCGGATGGCTTTCAAGTTGGTTATATTTCCGTTGGGATTGGCAATATCGACGACCCCCGAATTTAATGAAGAAATTTTATCGGCCTCGCTGACTTCCTTGAACTGGATGAACTCCAATTTCGGGCAGCCCTTGTAGTAGTTTTCGTTGGCTTCGAAATAGACGACCTTGTCCTCATACTTCACAAACTCATAAGCGCCTGCGCCCAACGGACTGGAGGTCTTGGCCCGGACGCCGGAGAGGTCGCCGAAGGTGAAGCCGAATCTGTTGGCTGCATAATCATACCGCGCTGTGTCACCGTAATAATGCAGCGGGGCGACGGAGATGCCGAGGATGGAATAGACGGCAGGGGCCTCATAACCGACCGTGGTCACTTCGACGGTATATTCATCGATCTTTTTGATGCCGGTGATGTTCGGGACGCCCTGTTGGCCCATGCCCTCGTCCCGGGAGCCGTATTCGCCGATGAATTTTGTGACAGCGATATGGGGGATGTCGATATCCGATCCGACCGCTCCGGACCAGACCGGCGCGGAGCCGCCGAACATCGCATATATTTCGTCATATAAGGTCTCTATTGTGGGATAAACGCCATTTTTAATATCAAATGTCTTGCCGGAGATTGTGGTGAAAACGCCGTTCTCACCGAGGATGCCCAATTGCATGCCGATCATGGTGAACGCCGTAGAAAGACCTTGGCTTGCGACGATTTCTTCAGGCGTTTTGCCGAGTGCCGCTTCGCCGTTTTCGCCGACGCTTTGAACCACAAAGTAATTGACGAAGCTTTGAATATCTTCAATCCAGACCTGTTTCAGCAGCGCCCAAAAGCCGTCCTGTTCCGCTTGAGTCCAAGTGTCTGTTTGTGTCCATGTATGATCCGGGCCGGCGGAATAAATCGCCATGGCTTTTATCCTGTATTTTTCAAAGATCTCATCGGTGGTCTGCGTTTGGTAATTTTGCAAACCGACAATGTTATAAGAGGACAGAGTGGAAGATCCGGTGTAGGAAGGATCGCAAAGCACATAATAGGTGAAGATGATGTCATCCGCCGTCATTTTTACGCCGTCCGAAAATTTGATATCATCCCTGATTTTTGCGCGGTATGTCGTGGTGCCGTCGTCGTTGATTGTAACAGAGATATCGGCGGGTCCCTTATAAATATAATCGATGCCGTTATATGTTTTCGTCTCACCTTTGATCGCGTTATAAACAATGCCTCCGCTTCTGTCGGTCGTCATAAGACCGAGTTGTGTCATATCGATAACATCGTGATCGTGAGCGGCGTCGGCGAAGAAAGGGTTGAAATTTCCGCTGAACGGATCATACGCAACAACCAAAGGTGTTTTAATATTTGCCGTTTTCAAAAAAACGGAACCGCAGGACGCCAAAGTCAAGCACATTACCGCTACCAGAATGATTCCGAAAACGCGTTTAAAAAACGTCTTCATCATGTAATACCTCCAATAATTTTTCCTGAAAACAGATCATAGTATGACAAAATAGTACCATATCAGCTAAAAGAAGTCAATACTCGAAAGATTAGAAAAACGAAAATACCGAAATTCCGAAACCCGTAAAGACATTTTCAAAAATGCGTATAAATCCTTATCCCTGCCAAACAATATATTCACTCTCGGCAGGGAGGTTGGTCTCATGATTGATCCCAAAAAGGATCCGAAGAAACGCGCCCGATCCCATGGATCTAAACGCAATGTCGTGATTTATCCCACAAACACGATCGCGTCGGCCAATGACATGACGGGCGCAATGCCGACGGCGGACAATCTGCCGCTCGGAGCCGACGGCCTGATGGATCTGTTTCCCGATCTCACAGCAGATCCCGAGGACGACTGAACACAAAAACCGCGCGAACGTAATACGGCGTTCGCGCGGTTTTTTATGTTTCCAAATAACAGCGAATATTTTAAAAATTTAAACCTATTCGATTTCCGCGCCGCCCCATTCGACGACCGTAAACCCGTTCCGTTCGAATTTTTCAAAGGTCTGCGGTGCGATCTCAATCGGCTTTTCGAGCGGCTGATAAACCATGGCAACCCGCAGCACCGAATCCGGCTTGGGCGTGATGTCGAGTTTCGCGTTCTCGGTATAATCAGAACCGATAAACGAAATCAGATTATAAGCGTTATTTTCCATTTTCGGCAGCCAGTAGACGATAAAATCGTTGTATTCGCTTGGAATCAACCCCATTTCCGAGAGCGCCTTTTTCAAAAACGCCGCCGTGTCCGCACCCTTGACGCAAAACCCCTTGTCAATGGTGAAAACGGTGTTCAAAACACCCTCCCAGAACAGGTAGTGATATTCCTCTCCGCCCGCGATCAACTTGCCGTCGGGATACGCCGTGACTTTCCATCCGTCTTCCGGATACGCGGGATAAGTGCAGCCCAACGTGCCGTTCAAATCAAGCTTCACCGTGACGTCGGTGACTTTTTCGGGGTAGAGGTAAATGACCGGTTTGCCCATTCTTGGGGCGATCACCGCGTCGGCGGGATGGACTAAACACTCCGAGTGCCAAATTTTCCATTCGCCGTCAACGCGTTTCACCCAAAAATAATAATTTAAGAACGGATCTTCGCCGTTTTTGATCGTATAAAGATCTATCGTATCGTAATTCGAATCCGAATCGCGGAAAAACGATTTTTTATCAAATTCGCGGTTGGCGCCTTCGGTTTTCGGTTCGACAAAAACAATTCCGTCTTTTTCGAAATAACACAGAAAACGCTTTTTGCTTCTATACTGTTGCATTTCGCTTTCGACGTACTGAGGAAGACAATATTGTGAGAGTTCCCCCATGATTTTTTCCACGGTGTCATATCGCGTGTCCGTTATTTTGTAATAGATTACATCGTTGATTTCAAGAGAGTCCCTCGGATCGAATTCCTGTTCCCCGCCGATCAAAAAAGCGACTTTCGGCAGCACGTTTGCAAAGAAGTCATCGAACTCGGCCTGCGTCATCGGTTCGCCGATATCTTCGATGGTTTCGCTTGTATATTGTGCCGGTTCCGATTCGGCGGGGTTTTTGGAACTCACCTCCGGATAATAATTGCCGTCGGAGTATAACACGGATGGCGATTCGGAAGAAACCGCGACACTCTCGGCGGAGTTTTTGGAACTCACTTCCGGATAGGAATTGCCGTCGGATCGCGATTCGGAAAGAACCGCGACACTCTCGGTTGAATGAGCCGCAGAAATAACGGACTGCGGTTCAATGGAAACCCCGTTGCTTCCGGTCTTCGGCGCCGCGCATCCGCAGACCATCAAAATGACCGCAAGAAGAATGTGTATGAACTTTTTCATGTAAAATCACCTCTTTTTCCCATCATAACATATGTATGATGGAAAATCAAGGGTTCTGAAAAATTATGAAACCTCCGCTTTCGGAATCATATGATGGGCGTTTCCGGTATTGATGAGCTGATATTTCACCGAGCCGTCGAGCCAAGCCGCGAGTTGATTTTTGCCCAGCATCACGGGCATTCGGTCGTGGATTTCGGCGATGTTTTCGTCGGCATGTCTGGTCAGAATCACAAATTCCTTGCCTTCGTCGGTCACGCGGTAAAGCCCCGCCATAAAGATGCCGCCCTGTTCGCCGGTGAACGAGAATTTGAGTTTGGTCTTGTCGGGCAGGGTCTTCCACTCATAATACCCGTGCGCGGGGATAACGCAGCGGTAATGGTCGACAAACGGCGCGAAAAACCGCGAAGAAGACGCGTTTTCGCTCTTGGCGTTGATGATCACGCCCTTGCCGTCCCACTTGGCGAAGCCCCATTTGACCATCCGGACGGCGGGCTGGCCGTTTTGCATCAAAATGACCGGCACGACGTCGGTGGGGAAGACGTCGCCGTCCTTTTTCGGCGTCACCTCAATGTCGCTCTGCGACAGCCGAACCGAGATCTCGCGTAAAATCTCGCGGATCTCCATGATCTCCTCTTCGGTGTTCGGGATGTATCTTCCGCACATAATGTCCCTCCTATAAAATATTCAGGCCGATGTCCTCCTCGGTCGACATGGCCGACTTTTCGAGTTTAAAATCGCCCAGCCGCTTTTTCAAATCCGCAATCACGGCTTTTAAATCGGGCGGCACGTTTTCTTCTTCCGGCAATAACGGGAGCTGCCCCAAGCGGTTGTCCTGCAGGCCGCTCAAATGGATGCCGATGCTGCGGACGGGGCTGTCTTTGACATAATTTTTTTCAAACAGCAATTTCGCGTTTAAAAAGATCGACGCCTCGTCGGCGGTGTGGCAATCCAGCGTGATCTGCCGGATGATCGCGGTAAAATCGCCGTATTTGAGGTTGATCCCGATACATCTGGCCTCCAGCGAGTGTTTGATCAACCGCGACGTGACCGCCCGCGCCAAAATATACAGCATCAGCAGCAAGTCGTCCTCCGAAGCCGTGTCTTTGGGCAGCGTGATGGTGTTGCCGAAGCTCTTGAACGGCATGTCGGCGGGCACTTTCGGGTCGAACGAGCTGTCGTCTCCGTTGGCGAACTGCCACAGCGCAACGCCGGACTTGCCGAATCGCTTTTTTAACAGCGCGGGGTCGCTCCGCGCCAAATCGCCGATCGTGAGGATGTTCATGTTTTTCAGTCGTTTGCGCGTCGCGGGTCCGATGAACAGCAGGTCGAACGCGGGGAGATTCCAAATCACGGTCTTCAATTCGTCCCTGCGCAGCACGGTCACGGCGTCGGGCTTTTTTAAATCGGAAGCGAGCTTTGAAAAGATGTAGTTGAAGCTGACGCCGACCGAAGCCGTGAGCTTGAGTTCGCTTTTAACGCGCTCTTTGATCTCAAAAGCGAGCTCCTCCGCCTTTTCATAGGAATCGACGTCGTCTTTTAATATAATCCACGCCTCGTCAAGCCCGTAGGGAATCACGTCGGCCCCGTATTCGGCGTAGAGCGCCCTCGACCGTCTGGCGTACCGCACATATTTGTTGTAGTCGGCGTTGACCAGCGTCAGCCCCGGAAATTTTTGTTTGGCGCTGTACACGCTCTCGCCGGTCATGACGCCGTATTTGCCCGCCGCGTCGTTTTTGGCGAGGATGATCCCGTGCCGGGTCGCCGGGTCGCCGCAGACCGCCATCGGGATATCGGCGTATTCGGGGTGGTCGACGGTCTCGACAGCGGCAAAGTAGTGGTTCATGTCGCTGTGCAGGATGAACTTTTCCATCATTGGTACGCCGCCCCCAATCGTCCGTCATGTTCCTATGATACCGCAAAAATTGTACCATAAACCGGACTTTCCCGCAACATAAAACCGTAGGGCGGGGGCTTGCTCCCCGGCGAGAAGGCAGAAGTTAGAGGGCAGAACGAGGGAATAAAAAATTTTCGCCGTAGTAGGGGCGGCATTCCATGGCCGCCCGTGCAAATGGAAATTAGAAAATGGAAAATGGAAATTCGTAGACGGAAGGCGGAAATGTTTGATAACCAAACGCCCGTTTCCGGATTGCTTCGTCGCACGCAAAGCGTTGTTCCGCGCGCTCCCTCGCAAAGACGGTTTTCGTCATTACAAGGATTCAATTCTGCGGTAACCCGGAACTTTCCCGCCATTGCGAGCGCAGCGCGGCAATCCAGACGACTTTGTTTCCGGACTGCTCCGACAAAATGGGAAATGGAAAACGGGAATCGGTAATATGAAAAGGCGGGCGTACGGTTCCACCGTACGCCCGAAGGTTGCGCGAATCTTTTTCACATCCTGATCAGATTTTGCCTGATTTTCCGAACAATGGTTTTCGTGCGGATGATTTTATATTTCATCAATAATCAACTCCTTGATCGTAATCGTGCCGAAGACCTTGGTTTTCGGCAAGAGGCCGTTTTGTTCGAGCAACGTTTTTGCGCGGCTGCGTGAAATGCCGAGCCCTTCGCTTATGACCTTGTCGAGCCGCAGCCCGATGTCGTATCCGCAGGTCAGTTCCACGGCATTGCCGCCGTCGACGAGCTGCTTTTCAAGGGTGTATCCCAACTCCGAACAATTGGCGGCCGCGTGGTTTTGGGCGAGCAGGGACTTGTCGAACGCGTACCGGCGGGCGGTATCGGGGTCGTTTGCAACAAACGCCGCATACAGCGTTTTTTCAATTTGTTCCGGCTTGACGCGCGACAGCACGGCCATGTTCCACGTGAAATCGCAGGCCTCACATTTATAGATCAGCCAAACGTCGAGGTTGCGCCCGTTGGCGTTCACGCGGAAATTCCCGCTGCATGCGAATTTCCGAACGCCGCCGCATTTGGGGCAGCTGCGCAGGACTTTCGGGGTTTCAATCGGTTTGATAATCCATTTTTGCATGCTCCTTTTCCGGCTGTTTGGAACGCTTTTCGCCCGCGAAGACGAAATATCCGCCGTGCCCGAAGATCGTGACGCCGCCGAAAACAGCGATGAACTTGCGTTTGTACCACTCGCGGCGTTTGGTCACCATCAGCAATTTCCCGCCGTTTTTCAGATGGCGGCGGCTGCCCTCGATGAACCGCTTGGCGACGCTGAAATCGGCGTGGTACGGCGGGTTGCTGAGGATCAGATCGAAATCGCTGTCGGGGATGGCGTCGAATCCGTCGCTGCGCAAGATTTTCACGCCGGGCACGCCGTTTCGTTCGGCGTTCTCCCGGGCCAGCGCCAGCGCGTGTTCATCGATATCCGACATCGTCACGCTTTCTGCCCCGGAGAGTTTGGTACAGACGATGCCGATTGCGCCGTATCCGCAGCCGAGATCGAGCGTCTTTCGGCCTTTCTGAACATCGGCATGGGCCAATAGCGCCAGCGTGCCTAAATCGACGTGCCTCGGTGAAAAGCATTTCCCGTCGGTGGCAAAAGTGAGATCAACCCCCTTGACGGTGGTATGAATCAAATATTCCAAAACAGCAGCTTCCTTTCCGAAAGCCGCGGATTTAACGGACAAAACAAAATGCGCCTATTCCAAAAATCAGAATAAGCGCAGCGCTTGCATCAAGATGAAAACCATCCTGTTTGAAGGTCAAACACGGCTTTGCTTAATTTTTGAAATCCGCATCATCGAAACCAAAACAAGCGGCAGATGCTTTACGCTCTGTCGATCATTTGATTTGCGATGCGTTGATTAAAAAATTAAGCGTGTGCCGGCATACGGTACCTCCGATCAGAGTATAAAAGGATTATAGCAAGGAATGGAACAGAATTCAAGAGAGTCGAGCCACAAATGTGAAATACTGTACAAAAAATCTCCTGGCCATTTAAACATGACTTTTCCGTTTGGTTGCCTTATCTCCTGCTCAGTTCCTCGTAGACCTCGTTGTAGTAGAGGGCATTTTCGACCGGCGTGTTGGGCGGGATGTGGTTGCCGACGGCCATAAAAAAGCCCGGGCACTTTTTGCCGATGTCCATGCAGCGTTTGACCTCGTTTCGGATTTCCTCTTTGGTGCCCGACAGCAAAATACGGGTGTCGGCGTTGCCGATAAAGGCGTGGGTTTTGCCGTATTTTTCGGCGATATATTTCATGTCGGTGGTCGGCTCCATCACAAACCCGTGCACGCCGCAAGCCGCGATGTCGTCGATGAATTCGGTGTAGTTGCCGTCGGAGGTGTACATGATCTTTTTACCGCCCTCGATCAGGGGCGCGAACAGCTTTTTATAATTCGGAAACAGGTATGTCCGGTACCAGTCGGGGTGCAAAAACGCGCCCTCGGTCCAGACGATGTCGTCGTGGATCATCACGACCGGCGCGTCGGACTCGGCCAGCGCGTCGAAAAATTGCTTGACCCACACGCAGTAGCGGTCGGCGAATTCTCCGAATTTTTTCGGGTCGATGCCGGCGGCGGACAGCAGCGTGTCCCAGCCGAGCATCGCGATCAGGCCCGACATGCAGGTGACATAGATGCCGGTCATGTTGACAAGGTCGGTATAGTCGCCGCACATTTTGGCGTATTGGTTATTAAATTTTCCGATATATTCGCGTCTGTCGATGTCTCCGTAAAACTGCGTCGGATCGAAGTCGAACACGTCCTCGGGGTCGGAAAACAGGGAGGTGAGCTTGTTGTCGTAATCGACTCCGCCCGCGGCGTAGACGGCGTGTCCCATCCGGGTCTTTCTCTCGCCGAAAATATCGTCCCCGATCAGAATGTTCCACATAAAGTCATAGTTCCACGCCTTGACAAACGCCCGGCTCGCTTGATTTTTCAATTCGTCGGGGCTCGCCGGGTTTACGTCCAGTCCGGTGACGGCTTTGACCAGGTCCCAGTGGAAATGGGCCGAATATTCGGTGCGCGGAACCCTGTCCGGCATCTCCAGATTGATCGCGGACATCCCGTCGCCATATGACATATATTACCTCCTGAAAATAATGATCGCTTCGATGGGATTTTATCATCATCGGGATCAAAAAGAAAGTGTTTTTCTATATTTGCGCGGAAAGAGAAACAAACAGCGCAGGAATTGCGCGGCTTTATGTCAAATAAAAGAAATCCATACTTTATTCGCCGCCGTCTGTGAGGGTATTCGCATATCGCAATGCGCCGCGCCCGTATTTTTTTCGGATGCGGTCCTTGACCTGCTCCAGCTCGTGCAGCTTTTCGCGTTTGTAATCGGCTTGGGCGAACAGGGAGAGTTGTTCCTTGGCGTCGCAGGGTACGAGGTTTTGCGCCGTCACGGTGACAGCGCGAATCAGTTTTCCGTCGCGGTAATTGGCCGTGATGATCTCCATGGCGGTCTCGATCAGTTCCATGGTGATATCGGTGGGATTCTTAGCCGGCTTTTGCCGCGAGATCGTGTGAAATTGGGGATCCTTGAGCGCCACATTCACGGTTGTACAGCGCATTCCGCAGGCGCGAAGACGCCCCGCCACCAGTTCGCACAATTCCGTGACGCAATTTCGAATCTCCCGCGTGGTCGAGACATCGCGGGGCAGGGTGGTTCCGTTGCCGACCGACTTGACC
Organism: uncultured Eubacteriales bacterium; assembly: GCA_964587625.1. Lineage (GTDB taxonomy): Bacteria > Bacillota > Clostridia > Oscillospirales > JAKOTC01 > DAOPZJ01. Next base: position 129,035 of record CAZPLU010000001.1, on the reverse strand, counting down.
TCATGGGCGTGCTCGAACGTCAGCACCGGGCTCTCGTCGAGCCCGTTGGCATAATCGCAGACCGCGGGTCCGCCTTTGCCGAGCGTCTTATAAAGCAGTTCCCGGTCGGCGAGCGCGAGCTGGCCGATGGTGCGGATGCCGATCCTGCGCAGCGCCTCGGCGGCGTTGCCGCCGACATAAATCATCGCCTCAACCGGTTGCTTCCAGATGATGTCGCGGAAATTATCGCGCGTGATCACCGTGACCGCATCGGGCTTTTGATAGTCGCTGCCCAATTTGGCGAACACTTTGTTAAAAGATACGCCGATGGAAACGGTCAGCCCGATCTCGTCTTTGATCCGTTTTCGCAGCGTCTCGGCGATTTCGTATCCGGACCCGAACAGTTTTTGGCTGCCGGTGACGTCGAGCCATGACTCGTCAATGCCGAACGGCTCGACCTGCTCGGTATATTGCTGATAGATGTCGTTGATTTTTAAATAGTACTTGTGGTATTCCCCGTGCCTCGGGGGGACGAGCACCAATCCGGGGCATTTTTTACGCGCCTGCCAGATGGTCTCGGCGGTGGCGACACCGCATTTTTTGGCGAGTTCGTTTTTGGCCAAAATGATGCCCGAACGGGTCTGCTCGTCGCCCGCGACCGCCATCGGGACCTCGCGGTACTGCGGATTGTGCAGGCATTCGACGGAGGCGAAAAACGCGTTGCAGTCGCAATGCAAAATCACCCGATCGCGCATCGTTTTTCACCTCCTACTACAATCGTCATTGCGAGCGAAGCGCGGCAATCCATACGATGGGGACAATCCATGCGATGGGGACAATCCAGTATTGCGGAAGTTGAAACCACCGGATAAGGCGGACGTTTATTCGCTGGATTGCTCCGTTGCGCGGAGTTTTGCTCCGCGCTGACTCCCTCACAAAGACGGGCTTTTAACGCCGGAGGTATTGCAAATCAAATCCCCGAATTCCAAATTCCGACCCAAATTCCGAGCCAATTATATTAAATTCGATGTCCGATATGACGGACTTCGATCCGACGGACTTCTAGTCCGCCTTTGTCAGCGCAAGAACGTGGTCGCCGAACCACTTGTTGCGCGGGGGCGTCCAGCTGCCGTCCGCTTTCGGCGCGATCACGCCGAAGTCCTCGATTTCGCCGGAGATCGGGTAATAGCGCACGGCCTTGTAGCGCGCGTTCGGTTCGAGATTGACCACCGTGTTCTCGCCCCAGAAGTCCCCGCCGAAGAACGGGCAGAAGATCACGCGCACCTCGCCCGGGATACCCGCGCAGAAGACGCCGTCCAACTCGGTATAAGAGCAGGGCTTTTTGACCCATTCGGGGTGGCGCTCGAACCTGTGCCATGCAAACTGCGTCACAAACTTCTTGCTCTCGCCGACTTGTTTGGAACCGGGCAGCAGATACGCCTCCTGCCACGGGGTGTCTCCCCAGGTTGCGCCGTGCGGAGACGGGCCGTAGGGCTTGCCGACGGTGTTCAGCTGCCAGATGCCGTTCGCGCCGTAGGTGTGCCCGCAGCAGCCCGTGAGCACATTCGCCCAAAAGCAATAGCGCTGGATGTCCGGCCCGCTCGACCCGCAGATGCCCTCGTAGCAGACCTCCGAGTCGATGACCGGCATCTTTTTGCGGTCGACCGCCGCCTTGACCTGTTTGATGGTCGGCAGCAGCGAAAACGGCCCGCCGTGCCCGGTCTGGAGCATGTCGAGGTCGAGCAGGGTCTCGTCCTCGACTTGTTCGTGTCCGTTTTGGGTCGGGTGGATCGTGATCAGCCGCTTGAACGGATCTCTTTTTTTGACATGGCGGGTCAGTTCCGTCCATTCGCGGCGGGCTTTTTGGATGTACTGCTCATAGGTGATTTTTCCGGAGACCAAATCCGGGTCGTCGTAAAAGGCCATGTTCGCCTCGCCCGCGACGCACCAGACGACCGGGTAGGCCGCCCAGCGCGCGATCAGATAGTTCCAGTGCCTGCGGATGTTTTCGACGCCCGCAAAGCCCGTGAAAAAGCCCCAGCAGCCGACGACGCAGGGCACGATGCCCTGTTCGACAAGATATTGGATCTTTTTATCCGCCGCGTCGAAATAAGCGGGGTTTACCGTCTTGAATTCCGGATCCCACGGGAAGCCCGCCTCGTTCGCGCCGCGCTCGTCGAACGGTTCCATGTCGGGGTACAGCCCCGCGATGATCTGCACGACCGAAAACCCCTTTTCGACCCGGTCGGCGGTCAGATTTTGAAAGCCGTCCGGCCACGAAAGGCGGGTCGTAAAGCCCATCCACCAGGTGTCGCCGAGCCAAAAAAACGGCGTGCCGTCGGCGTGTTCAAGATATCGGTTGCCGCTGTTTTTTTGAATCGGGCCGTGTTGGTAAAGCGGATTTTCACCGGTATACGGCGTGATTTCAACCGTTCCCGTTTTGCCGCACAAATCCGGATTCCGGTCGTCGCAGCAGACCGTGACATATTTGTGCGTTCCGACGATCGGCGAACTGTAGCGGAAGCGCCACTCGTTGCCGCCCGCCCAGAAAGCGGGTACTTTTTTGATTGTGCCGTCGGGCGCGGTGAAGACGGCGAAAACAGAGGCCTCGTTAAAAGGGTCTTTGTAGATTCTTGCGGAGGTCAGCGAGAGTTCGAATACCTGATTTTGGGCGGTCATGACGTAATCCTCCTGTATGCTGCGATTTATGTTTATTGTATCAGCGTCCCGCCCGAATTTCAAGGGCTTATGCGGCGTTGACCGGGCGAAAACGTGAAAAAACAAGGCCTTTATCCGTTTTATCGGTCTCGGCCTGCGGTATGCTTCAAACGCGGACGAATCGGAGCGTTATCGGTTGACCTCGCGCTTTTCGGTGCGGCACAAAATATAGTCCAAGCTCACGCCGTAAAAATCGGCGAGTAACAACAGGACGTCAATCGGCGGGAGACGTTCTCCGGTTTCGTATTTTGACAACATGGATTGGTCGATTCCGGTTTTCATCTGCACAAAAACCTGAGTAAAATCTTTTTCCCGACGCAGTTTCCGTAAATTTGTCTTTATGTTTATCCCTCCTTTTATGACATTGTGACATATTCCATATTGCCATAAAGAGCAAATAGGAATATAATATGTCATATAGGAATAATAACGCCGAACAAACCCGGCGATCGATTCAAACCCGAGTATATGAAAAAGAACCGCGGCGGCATAATGCGACAAAATACGCATGGACGCGGTGGTATGAACAATATAAGGAGGTCGATTTATCGTGAAAAAAGTATTTTCGCTGTTTCTAATCCTCTGCCTGCTGCTCTCGGGGTGCGCTCAAACCGCGTCTCCGGTAGCGCAGAGCGCGTCCCTCCCGCAGACCTCAAGCAAGAAGGCCGCGCCCGAGGCGGAGAGCGCGGCGTCATCCGCGGAAAAGGACATAAAAGCAAATCAATCGTCCGCCGAAAAACCCGTGCAGATCGGCACGGGAACACCCGAAAGCGATTTTTGGATCCGATTTCTTGATGTCGGGCAGGCCGACAGCGCGCTGGTGATGTGCGGCGGAAACTACCTGCTCATCGACGGCGGCAACGTCGCCGACAGCAATCTGATCTATTCGTGTTTAAAGGCCGAGGGCGTCGAAACACTGGATTATATCGTCTGTACCCACGGCCACGAGGATCACGTCGGCGGGCTTTCGGGCGCGCTCAACGCCTGCGGGGTAAAAACCGTGTTGTCGTCGTGTGAGCAATACGATACGGACGCGTTTCGGAATTTTGTCAAATACGTCGGGCGGGCAAACGCGCAAATAAAAATCCCCGAAGTCGGAGACGAATACGAACTCGGCGGCGCGGCGTTTACAATCCTCTCGCCGTCGCAGCGGTATGAAAATGAAAACAACAATTCCATTGTGCTGCGGATCACCTACGGTGGAACTTCGTTTTTATTCATGGGCGACGCCGAGCGCGAGGCCGAACGCGACATCATCGACGGCGGTTTCGCGCTTGAATCGGATTTGATCAAGATCGGCCATCACGGCAGCGAGACATCGACTTCTTATGTGTTTTTACGCGAGGTGATGCCGGACTACGCGATCATTTCGGTCGGTAAAAACAACTCCTACGGCCATCCGGACGAGGTGGTTTTAAGCCGCCTGCGCGACGCCGACGTCACGGTATTGCGCACCGATCAAAGCGGCGATATTTTGGTCGAAAGCGACGGCAAGAAGATTTCGGTTTCACCCGCGAAAAAAACCGCAGCCGAGCCGTCCCGCGCGTCGGCGGCCTCTGTCGCAAAGACCTCCTCCGCGGCCGAGACGGGTGGTTATATCGGCAACCTCAAGACCAAGGTTGTCCATTTGCCGTCGTGCGGTTATCTCCCGAACACGGAAAACCGAATTTATTTCGCGACCCTCGAAGCGGCTCTGGCGCAGGGCTATAAACCCTGCGGGCACTGCCGCCCCGGCGCGGGAGATCCGGTTCAATCAAACAGCGCACAGTTTTCATCGAACAGCGCGGCGTCCGCAGACGCTGTGCAAAGTGTTTTCATCGGAAACAAAAACACCAAAAAGGTGCATCTGCCGAGTTGTTCCTATCTGCCCGACGAAAAAAACCGTGTTTATTTTCAAACCTACCGGCAGGCCGTTGAAGCCGGCTGCAGCCCCTGCCAAAAATGCCGGCCGGACCGGTGATATATCTGCGGAGGTCTGATATTCTTAAACCGTCCGTCCGATTTTTTTGAAACCCGTCACCGTCACCGAGGCGACCTTGACGCCCAGTTCGTCCGTGATGTCGACGATAAAATAACAGGTGCTCTTGCCGTCTTTGACGCAGTTCGCCTCCGCGAACAGGGTGCGCCCCTTCGCCACGCTCAAATAGGCGATCTGCGCGGTCAGGGATTGGGTCATCACGCCGCCGGAATTGGCGGCGACGGCAAATGTAAAATCGGCCAGTGTAAAAATTGCGCCGCCCATGACGGTGTTCGCCGCGTTGAGGTGCTTTGGCATAACGGAAAGACGGCATTTGGCGTAATTCGGTTTGACTTCCAAAATCTCGATGCCGGTCGTCTCGACGGCGTATGTGTCGGCTTTAAAAAACGCGTTGGCTTTTTCGGTAAGATCCATTTTACATCCCTTCATGTTTCACGAGATATTTTTCTAAAAATCCTCCGACCGCCTTTGCGTAGCCCTCGGGGTCGACGCAGCTGGCCTCGGCGTGTTTCGCGCCCGGCACAATCAATTTTTCTTTCGGACCCATGGTCGCGGTATAGACCTTGTCGATCATATAAGCGGGTACAAAACGATCTTCCGCCCCATGGATGAACAAAACCGGAAGGCGGTTCTTTTTGAGCTGTTTGAGTGCGTTGGCCTGTCGGATTCCCCAGCCCCCGCGGATTCGGCAGATAAAGCACGCATAATGCAGGAGGGGGAAGGGCATGATGTTAAAAAATGTCTTCATGCAATAGCCGAACTGCTCATAAGCCGAGGTGTAACCGCAGTCCTCGATGATCGCCTTGACATTGTCGGGCAGCTTTTCGCCGGAGGCCATCATCACCGCCGCCGCGCCCATGCTGATGCCGTACAGCACGATTTCGCATCGGGGATTCTCCGAAACGAGCAACTCAATCCACTTGACCAAGTCAAGCCGATCCTTCCAGCCCATGCCGATCACATGACCCTCGCTCTTACCGTGTCCGCGCAGATCGGGCATCAAGACGGCGAAACCGGCCGAATAAAAATGTTTGGAGAGTTGTCCGTACATCGTATGGTCGGCGCTGTAGCCGTGCACCATGATTATTTGCCGTTTTACGTTATGATCTCCGATTTGATAAGCGCGCAGTTTCAACCCGTCACGCGAAACGATTTCCCGCTCCCTGCGTCCGTCGAAAATCCGATTCCATTCGACGTCGGCGGGGTCTTGGGTAAAAACGTCACGGGACGGGCAATCCTGCGCAGACGCATCCGATCCGTCGGTCAGGTTGTTGAAAATGATACGCTTATATCGGCGGTTGAGCGCGTAATTATACAGCGAATTTCCGAGCGCCAGCCCGGGCACGACGGTGATCCCGGCTAAAACCCCGAGACAGCTGTTTAAAATCAATTTAATCCCCGGCATATTTTTCAGTCCCATTTTATTTATCCGCGTCTCCGTTTATTTGACAATCCCGATCTATGTCCGCCCGTCATCTCCTGCGGCGGCAACTCCGCTGGGATAAAAACCGCAGGAAAACAAAAATCACGCCCGCGCAGATTATAACCGCCCAAAACGGCGGAATGATGATCGCGATGATCACGCCGCCCGCGATGCCGGCTGAGATGTATACGGCGTTTTTGAACTCCAACATCATAAATTCCTCCAAACACAGCCCATGGTTATGTTCTGCCTTTTACCAAAGTATATGTCTTTCGGAATCAGGGTGTTAACCGAGCACGCAAACCCCTCTGCGCTCGGGTTTGGCGCAAAAGACCTCATAACCCAGCGATCGAAGCGCCGCCGCGCAGTCCCCGCTCGGGTTTTCGAACAGGGCAAATGCGGACGGACCGCTGCCCGAGAGCCCGAAACAGACGGGGCGGCGGCTTTTTACGGCGGCGAAGGCCTCGTCAAAACGGTCACCGTACAGCGGCAAAAAGTCGTTTTGAACGTTTCCGCGAAGCCACTTGAAATCGGAGGCGGGCATGTCCGGAGCGGGCTTTTCAACCGGAAAACGGCGGTCATATTCGGCGAACATCTGCGCGGTGCCGGGTTTTTTGTCCTTTAAAAAAAGGATGAATTCGCAGTCCGGGATCGGCGAAAGCGGCCGGACGACTTCACCGGCGCCGGTCACCAGAGCGGTTGAGCCGATCAGGCAAAACGGCACGTCCGCACCCAAGGTGAAACCGATGGAACACAACTCCCGCATCGAGAGACCCGTGCGAAACATCTCGTTGAGGCAGCATAATACCGCCGCGCAATCCGCACTGCCCCCGCCGAGTCCCGCGGCGACCGGGATGTGTTTTTCGATGTCGATGCGCAAGCCGGGGTTTTGAATGCCGAGGGCTTTGAAAAATGCCTTTGCGGCCGCGACGGCAATGTCGTCTCCCCCCATAACGCCGGCGCCCGCGGTGATTTTACCGTCGCCGGCGGCGGTGAGCGTGATCCGGTCAGCCAAAGAGACGCTCTGCATCACGGAGGAGAGCTCGTGCAATCCGTCGGGACGCTTTGACAGAACGGACAGTGACAGATTTAATTTTGCAAACGCGAGCGCCGCGATGGAACGACCCAAAAATCCGCCCCCTCTCACGGTGAAAATATACCATAGGAGGAAATTAAAGTCAAGGTTGAAAATCTCTTCCTTATGTGATAATATTAGGGTAATGTGTAACTTCGGAGGACTGTATGGAGCAATATTACGAGCAAACGGTGCAAAAAATCCCGACCACAGGCGAAAAGCTGCTGGCGGTTTTGGTGTGGATCGGAGCCGTCGCGGCAGCCGGCGGCGGATTTTATCTGATGGTGATCGTCGTTCCCCAAATCGGAAGCTTACTCGCACTGATTTTTATGCTGATGGTCTTCATGCTCGCGGTGCTTTACACCAAACGCCTGAACCCGGAATTTTGTTATGAATTTACGGAGGGAAAACTGAGCGTCGATAAAATCGCCAAAAAAGGGAGCAGAACCACATTGACACAGATCGATTTTTCACGCCTCACCTCTTTCGGAAGATACACCCCCGCCAAAAAGCGCGAACATAAACCCTATCGCACCTACACCGCAACCACGGGCCGGACAAAGGAGCTCTGGTACACGGTCTGCCTTGCAGACCGCGGCAGAAAAGATATGGTGATCTTTGAACCGGACGAACAATTGTTGGAACTGATCAAGCGGTCGCTTCCGATCCAATTACGGCTTGCGGCGTTCGGAAAAGGAAAGGAATTCACGCCGCGGGCGTAAAAAAGGGAGGTTGCCGCGATGAAATTGCTCACCGCTTCCCAAATGAAAAATGCGGAGCTGCTCGCCGACTGCGAGGGGCTCTCGCAAGCCGTGTTGATGGAGAATGCCGCAAATGCGGCGGCGGAACTGATCTGCAGGCGTGTTGCGCCTTGCAAAGCCGCGGTGGTGTGCGGAAACGGCAACAACGGCGGAGACGGGTTTTTATGCGCGTCGGCGCTTGTCGCGGCGGGTTTTTCGTGCGCGGTGATCTTGGGGCGGGGAAATCCGGGTTCGGCGGCGGCGCAATTGGCGTTCAACAAAATTGAGGATCGGCTTGAAATCATCGATTACCGCGAGGACGGGGACGGCGCGACCGAGTGTTTGTGCGCGGCGGACTTGCTCGTCGACGCGGTTTTCGGGATCGGTTTTCACGGCGATATGGATGCGGCGACGGCGCGTCTGCTCGGAATCATGAATTCCTCGCACGCGCTCAAATTTTCGCTCGACCTCCCGTCCGGCTGCCGCGCCGATGACGGCAGCGCCGACAAGAACGCTTTTTGCGCGGACATCACCGTTGCCTTCGGAACTCATAAACCGGCGCATTTCATCTGTCCGTCGGCAAAAAAATGCGGCGAAGTCATCTTGGCGGACATCGGCATCAAACCGGAGATATTCGAACAATACGGCGTGATTGAACTGGCCGAAAGCGACTCTGTCAAGGGGTGTTTTCCCGTGCGCGGGAAGTATGGCCACAAGGGCGATTTCGGGCGAACATTGGTGCTGGCGGGTCAGCCGGGGATGTGCGGGGCGGCCAAACTGGCCGCAAAGGGCGCGTCCAAAGCGGGTTCCGGAATTGTCGAGCTGTTCACCGACAGGCGCATCGGCGGCGTTGTCGCCGCCGATCTGACGGTACAGCTGACCAACTTTTATGCAACCGACGCGGGGGAATCCTTCGGCTACGGCAGGATTGAAGAGCGCAGCATACAATCCATCGAAAAACAGGCCAAACGCGCGACGGCGATTGTAGCCGGCTGCGGATGGGGCGGCGGCAGCGACCGCGCCGACTTGATTTTCCGGCTTGCCGACCGCACCGATATCCCGATGGTGCTCGACGCCGACGCGCTCAATTCCGTCGCCGAATACGGTGATCTGCTCGGCCAATACGGAAAACGCCTGATATTAACCCCGCATCCCGGCGAGTTTTCGCGGCTGGCCGGCATTGCGTTGATTGAGCTTTCGGAAAAAAAGTTGGAGTATGCCGTCCGCTTCGCGGCGCAAAACGATGTGACGTTGTTGCTCAAAGGCGCGGATACCATCATCACCGATGGGGAGCGGATCTGCGTGGTCGCCGAGGGCAGCCCCGCGATGGCCAAGGGCGGCAGCGGCGACCTGCTTGCGGGCGTGATCGGCGGTTTTGCCGCGCAGGGCATCGAGCCGTTTGAAGCGGCCTGTATGGGCGCATGGTGCTGCGGAAAAGCCGGGCAATACGCCGCCGAAAAATACTCCATCACCGCCGCCGATGCGACAAACACGCTCGAATTGCTCTCACGGGTGTTTTTGGAACTGGAAAAGTGACGATTGGCACAGCGAAAGGAGAAGCATTATGAAAAAGTTCATCGCGGTTTTAACCTGCCTCGTCTTGTTTTCGGCGGTTTTACCGCTGTCGCTTTCAGCGGCCGGGGTTGCGATCGACGCGGCCAACTTTCCCGACCCGGTTTTTCGAGAGTATGTCCGGCAGTTTGATATCGACAAGGATGGCATGTTTTCGGAAACGGAATGTGCGGCGGTAAAAGAATTATGGCTTGATTCAATTTATTCAGCCGAGGGAATCAAAAATTTTACGCAAGTTAAGATGATATTTTTACGCAGTAACCATCTCACAAAACTTGATCTTTCAAAAATGACAAAACTAAATGTTTTACGATGCGCAAACAACAATCTTGAAAAATTGAATCTTTCGGGTTGTTCAGCCCTATCAACGTTGGATTGCCAATATAACCGTTTAACCGAACTCAATCTCTCCGGTTGTATATCGCTGACCCGTGTTGAATGCAATGACAACAAAATAAAACAGCTTGATCTCGCGGGAGCGGTTCGGCTGGAAGGATTGTTTATATTTCGCAACCAAATTGCCTCATTGGATTTAAGCGCAAACAAAATAATTCAATATAAATCCCTTTCTCCGCAATCGGTCATGTTACAAAAGACCTTCAAAAACGGCAAGTGGACGGCAGACCTCGGCGCTTTGGTGGGAAAAGAAAACCTCGGAAAAATTAATTTTTCCGACGAGGGGACGCTTGACACCGCTACGGGAATTTTAACTTTTCACAACGAGCCGTTTATGTTTTCTTATCAATATGCGACGGGTGAATCCACGTTTATAGAAGTAAAAGTTTATCTATATAAAGGCAGCGCTCCCGTCATTACAGCCAACAACCTCTCTATTATGCAACGAAACACCCCATTCGATTTGATGTCCGAACCGGGTTTAAATCTGTTCGCTTATGACCCGGTGGACGGTGAATTGACCGCGCGTGTTCAAGCGCAGGTAAAGATTTTTTCGTCTTCCGGAGCGGAATCGGGCGCGAATGCCGTCTACGACATCATTCCGACTGTGAACACCAACAAACCGGGGCGTTATACGATCACTTACACCGTGAACGATAGCAGCGGAAATACGGTTTCGCTGGATGTTTTTGTATATGTCCGGGAGGATCCGGCGTTGATTTCGGTACAAAGCAGTATACCGTCAACCAACAGCGAACCGCAGATAAATAGTGTTTCGCAACCGGTACGGAACGACACGTCATCCTTGGCTTCTAAATCAATTCAAGAAGGCGTCCCAACCCCGCCGATGGGCGTGCGGGGCTCGGGCGCTTCGGTCATTTTGATTTTGATGCTCGCTTTCGCGGCCGTTGTTTTATTGTTCGCCAAATACCGCCATAAAGCCCGATAAACCGACAATTTACAATTGAATAGTCACACAAAAAGCGAGGTTTTTCCCTCGCTTTTTTCTTTTTGTGACGAAAACCACAAAAGTACAATGAATGTTAAGATATTACTATTTTTATCTGTTTCATCGGACTTGCATATGGGCGCTGAATGCGTTATAATAGGGTCACGGTGGGTTGAATAGGTGAGCCGTGGTTGAAAGTGGTTAAAAAACCGCTCCAAAACGACGCTACCGAACAAAGTCCGGAGAGGAGGAAGGACAGTGCTGATCGGCAGTTTTTCGTACAATATCGACGAGAAAGGCCGTCTGTTCGTGCCCGCGAAGTTTCGCGAGGAGATGGGCGAGTCCTTCGTCATCCTCATGGACGGCGACTCCGGATGTCTCGCGGGTTATACCGCGGCGACATGGGAGCGCGTCAAGGCCAATGTCGAGAGCATGTCAAGAGATGTCCGACTGGGTATGCGCGATATTTTCCGTTATGCCGTCGAAGTCACGCCGGACAAGCAGGGACGCATCACCATCACGCCCGAACTGCGCAAACTCGCGGGTCTTGAGGAAAAAAGCGAGGTCGTCATCATCGGCGCGATGACCAATATCGAGATTTGGAGCAAGGCAAAGCTGCCCGAAGCGGGGCCGTTCAAGATCCCGGAAAACATCGGGCTGTAACCCAGTCAAATGGATTTTAATCATTACAGCGTGATGCTCGACGAATGCATCGAAGGGCTTGCGATCAGACCGGACGGTATCTATGTCGATGCCACGGCCGGGGGCGGCGGACATTCCGAGCAAATCGCAAAACGCCTGACCGCGGGTCGCCTGATCGCAATCGACCGCGACAAAGAAGCGGTCAAAACGGCGGGCGAGCGGCTCTCGAAATATCCGGGCGCAAAAGTATATCACGACCGTTTCAGCCGGATGGCGGACTTGCTGTCCGAACTGAGCATAGACGGAGTCGACGGCATCCTGATCGATTGCGGGGTTTCGTCGCACCAACTCGACGAGACGGGGAGGGGATTTTCTTACAAAAACGAAGCGGAAGTCGACATGAGGATGGATCAAAGTAGGGGTTTGTCCGCGCGGGAGGTAGTCAATACCTATCAATACAAAGAACTCGAGCGGATATTTTTCGAGTATGGAGAGGAACGCTATTCAAAGAAAATCGCAGCCGCGATCTGCGACATTCGGGCCAAGCGGGAGATAAAGACGACCACCGAGCTGGCGGATATTATTAAAAACGCCATGCCGGCTGCGGCCCGAAGTGAGAAAGGACATCCCGCCAAACGCTGTTTTCAAGCCCTTCGAATAGAGGTGAACGACGAGTTGGGAGAGCTCGCCGCGGGCATGGAAGCCGGGTGGCAAAAATTGAACCACAGGGGCCGGATGGTCATTTTGACCTTCCACTCGCTCGAGGACAGATTGGCAAAACGGTTTTATAGAGATAAAGTCACCGGTTGCGTCTGTCCTCCCGAGTTCCCGATCTGCGTGTGCGGACACAGGGCCGAGGGGCGGCTGATCACCAAAAAGCCGAAATTGCCGTCCCAAAAAGAGCTCGGAGAGAACCCGCGCTCGCAGAGCGCGAAACTGAGAATTATAGAGAAACTGCAAAGCATCGAATAAAGGCAGAATCGTGTGAGAGCACAAAACAGGGGATTAAAAGAAGAGAGAGGATGGTCTGGGGGTCATGGCTCAATACGACAATCTCGCGTATGATTTTTCGCGGTTTGACCGTGAAGCGCGGCTGCGCAAACAGGAGCAAGCGATCGCCGCTGCCAAAAAAAAGACCATCCACGCGGATTTTGTGTCAAAAACCGCGACGGAATTTATTCCAAAAACCGCGGCGGATTTCGCGCCGCAGGTCCTGAAAAAACCCTCGTTAAAGACGCAGATATCCGAAATCCGCGGTACGAGCGCCCCGGTCAGCCGGCTACGCATGTCGAAAATCGCAAAGGTCTTCGCGGCCTGTATCGTTTTGATGGTGATGTTCGGTGTGGTGGTTTATAATCAGGCCAAGCTCACCGAGCTCAACCGCGAAATCACGCGCACAACCGCTCGGATATCCCAACTCAAGACCGATTATCAGCAAAAGAGCCGCGAATTGGAGCGGCGGGTCAATATCCGAACCGCCGAGGATGTCGCCAAGAACGAATACGGCATGACGGACATCAGCGGTGATCAGGTGAACTATGTCACGCTGCCCGGCGAAGAGAGCCGAGCGGGCGTCCGCAGTGAAAACGGATTTTTCGCCTCGATCGGCAGGTTCTTTGCCCAAATTGCGGCATATATCAGCGGCAACTGAAATAAAATTAAATCGAAACTGAACATGTGGCCGACATCGGAAAAGTGTCGGCTTTCATTTTAGAGGAGCATCTTGATGAACAGCGGGAAACAGACGGCAAAAACCGAAAAACCAATCAGCGGCGGAAACCCCGCGATGAAAAGGCGGCTGATTATCCTCGGCATCCTCATCTGCGCCGTCCTCGCGCCGGCGCTGGTCGCCAGTTTATTCAACATCCAATTTCTCGCCACGCGCAACGGCAAGTCCTATGCACAGCTCGCCCTCGACAACCAATTGAAGGACTACACGATCACGCCCGTGCGCGGCGCGATCTATGACCGGAATTTCAAGGTGCTGGCGCAAAACGCCACCTGCTGGATGCTTGATCTGTACCCCTCCGAGATCAAAAAACTCGAAAACGACAATACCGCTTCACAGACAGGCGCGGAGAGGGCCGAGGCGCTGCGCAATCTGCTCGCCGACAATCTCTCGCTGATACTCGATATGAACCGGGAGACGATTTATAACTACACCAAGAAAAATGTCAGCTATGTCTGTGTCAAACGCAAGATCGAAAAGGAACAGGCCGATTTAATCAGCGCTTTTATCGCGGATAATAAACTCAGCTGTATCTCTTTGGCCACCGATACCAAGCGCTATTATCCCTACGGCAATTTCGCGTCGGCGCTGCTGGGTTTCACCGGCGTCGACAATCAGGGCCTGTACGGCGCCGAGCTTTATTATGACGAGTTGCTCAAAGGGACGCCCGGGCGTATCATCAGTTTGAAAAACGGCATCAATGTAAATATGCCATCCGAATACGAGACGACCATCGACGCGACGGACGGCTCCAGTTTGGTGCTCACGATCGACGAGGTGGTGCAGCTTTATTTGGAAAAACACCTTGAGGCGGCGGTCGAGGATCATAATGTCACCAACCGGGCTGCCGGTATTATCATGGATGTAAACACCGGCGCGATTTTGGCGATTGCCGCAAAGGGTGATTTCGACCCGAACGACCCGTTCACCATCGACAGCGAGGCGATCAGCGAAAAGCTCAGCCGGCTCTCTCCCGAGGATTACTCGGATGCGCTCAAAGTCGCACAAAACAACCAATGGCGCAATAAAATTACCGGCGAGGTCTACGAGCCGGGTTCGGTTTTCAAAATCATCACCGCGGCGGCGGCGCTGGAAGAAAAGGTCGTCAACCTGACGGAGACCTTTACCTGCCGCGGTTTTTTGCAAGTGGCCGACCGGCGTATCAGCTGCTGGAAGACAGACGGGAGCCACGGCACACAGACCTTCGGGAAAGCCATCTGCAACTCTTGCAACCCGGTGTTTATGACGATTGCCGCGCGGCTCGGGCCGACAAAATTCATGGAGTATTATGAGGCCTTCGGGCTGACCGAAAAAACGGGCGTCGATTTTCCGGGTGAAGAGATCGGCATCGCCCATAATGTCGAGAATATGGGTCCGGTTGAGCTGGCGGTCTCGTCGTTCGGCCAGACATTCAAAATCACCCCCCTCCAGATGATTTCGGCGGTATCGGCGGTTGCAAACGGCGGAAAGCTGATGCAGCCGTACATTGTCAAAAATGTCATCTCGGCAGACGGGGTGGTCGAAAAGACCACAACGCCGTCCGTGAAAAGGCAGGCGATTTCGGAGGAAACCTCCCGAACAATGCGCGAATTGCTTGAAGAGGTGGTCAACACGGGTTCCGGCAGAAACGCGTATGTCGCGGGATACCGGGTGGCCGGAAAGACCGGCACCTCCGAAAAGACCGACCTTTACGATGAGGAAGGAAACAAACTCGAAGAGGTCATCGCGTCATTTTGCGGATTTGCGCCGGCGGATGATCCCCAAATCGCGATTTTGGTTATTCTCGACCAGCCGCACAGCTTTTCCAATTTCGGCGGCCAAATCGCAGCGCCGCTGGTGGCCGATATTCTTGAAGACGTAATGCCTTACTTGGGCGTCGAACCGATCTATACGGAAGAAGAACTGGCCAATCTCAGCGTCACGACGCCGGATCTGACCGCTAAGAGCAAGTCGGCGGCCGAAAAAGCGGTCGCCAACAAGGGTTTGAAAATCAAATCCGTCGGCAGCGGAGAGACGGTGCTGTATCAGGTGCCGGCTCCGGGAACCGCCATTCCGAAGGGCGGAACCGTCGTGGCGGTGTTTAACAGTGAACCGGTGAAAAAGGTCGTTGTGCCCGATTTGACGGGCGATTCTGTGGGAACCGCAAACAGCAAACTCACCAACCGGGATCTGAACGTCTCAATCGTCGGCGCGCGCGCGGGAAGTTCCGAGGCGACAATCGCCTCTCAGAGCCCCGCGGCGGGAACCGAAGCGGAAATCGGAACCGTTGTGGAAATTCGCTTGCGTTATGCCGACAGTGTGCAGTAAAATAGAGGCGTATGCACACGGATGCAATACGGCGAAAGGATGATCATCAAATGCGGCTGTATCAATTATTGGAACGCGTAGATGTGCTTTCGGTCTGTGAGGACTTTGAAATCACCAGCATTGTCAGCGATTCGCGAAAAATCGGTCCGGGAGATCTGTTCGTGGCAATCAGCGGCATCCATTTCGACGGCCATAACGCCTGTGCCGAAGTGCTTCAAAAAGGCGCGGCCGCGGTGGTTGTCGAGCGCGACCTCGGTTTACAGCGCCAGGTGATTGTCAGCGATTCAAGGGCGGCGCTCAATAAGCTCGTCGCCGCCTATTACGGGTATCCAGCCGAACGCTATAAACTCATCGGTGTGACCGGCACGAGCGGCAAGACGAGCACGACTTTTATGGTCAAGGCGATGCTGGACCGGCTCGGCAAGAAAACCGGCTTGATCGGCACGGTCAAATGCATGGCCGGAAGCCGCGAGTTTCCCGCAGACCAGACGACGCCCGAACCCGAAGAATTGCAAAAATTATTCAAGCTGATGGCGGTCGAGAGCTGCGAATACGTCGTGATGGAGGTCAGCTCTCAGGGCATCGCGCAAGGCAGAATCGACGGCTGCCGTTTCGAAGCGGCGGCGTTTACAAATTTTTCGCAGGACCACTTGGATTACCACGGCAGTATGCAGGCCTATCTCAATGCCAAAAAACCGCTGTTCGCGCTCGCCAAGACGGCTGTCTCGAACGCAGATGACCCCAAGGGTACGGAGGGCGTGGAACTGTTTACGGGCAAGCCGCTGTTCGTCTCAGTCAAAGGAAAAGGCGCGATGAACGCCTCCGACATCGAATGCGATATCAAAAGCACGCGGTTTCATCTGGAATACAACGGGGAAAAGCGGCGCATCAATCTCCCGGTGCTCGGCAGCTTCACGGTTTATAACGCGATGACGGCGGCGGCGCTGCTGGTGCAGTGCGGTTTCCGGTTTGATGATGTCTGCACGGCATTCAGCGCGGTGGCAACGGTGCCGGGGCGGCTCGAACTGATTCCGACCGGCAGGGATTTCACGATTTTGCTGGATTACGCCCACAAGCCCGACGCGCTCGAGAAGGTGTTAAAAACCGTCCGGAGCTTTTCGACGGGCAGGGTGGTGGCGCTGTTCGGATGCGGCGGCGACCGCGATAAACTCAAACGCCCGACGATGGGTAAAATTGCCGAAGAGCTGGCCGATTTCGTGTATGTCACCTCCGACAATCCGCGGCGCGAAAACCCCGAGGCGATCATTCGGGAGATCACGGACGGCATGAGACAGCCGAAAAAGCGCAGGGTCATCACAGACCGGCGAGAGGCGATCAAGACCGCGATTTTAGAGCATCAACCCGGCGATGTGGTGATTTTGGCCGGGAAAGGTCATGAGACCTATCAAAAGATCGGTGACTCGGTGCTGCGTTTCGACGAACGCGAAGTCGCGGCGCAGTTTTTGAGTTTATTGTAAAGGGGCGGTCCGATGAACAACGGCATTTTAATCGGCATGGGCGGTCTGATCGCCTTCGCGGTGACTTGGCTGTCGGGGTATTTCATGATCCCGTGGCTGCATAAAATCAAATTCGGGCAGCCGATCAAGGAGATCGGCCCGACCTGGCACGCAAAAAAGCGCGGGACTCCGACGATGGGCGGGTTGATGTTCGTTTTGGCGGCAGCTGCGGCACTGGTTGTCACAATGATTTCGACACGGGGCGCGAATGACACTTACGGTTCGTCCTATCAGGTGGATGAAGTCAATTTCAAGCTGATCTACGGTTTTATCATGGCCTTATTTTTTGCCTTCTGCGGGTTTTTAGATGATTATGCCAAGGTCACGAAACAAAAAAACGCGGGTATTTCGGGCTGGCAAAAGATCATTTTGCAGACCCTCACGGCAGTCGCCTACCTCTCCACAACGGCACTCCGGGAAAACCCGATCAACACCGCGCTGTGGGTGCCGTTCGCGGGCAATATCGACATCGGAATCTGGTATTTTCCCCTGATGACGGTGTTGATCGTGGGAACGGTGAACGCCCTGAACATCCACGACGGGATCGACGGGTTGAGCTCGTCCACAACGGCCATCGCCTCCGGCGTTTTTTTGGCGATTTTTTCGATTTTGCGCGCATTCGGCGGTCAGGTCTGGGCGGCGATCATTTTGGGCTGCTGCCTGGGCTTTTTGACGCACAATCGTCATCCGGCAAAGGTCATCATGGGGGACATCGGCTCGCATTTTTTGGGCGGAGCGGTGGTCGCGATGGCCTTTTATCTCGAAAAGCCGCTGCTTTTAATTCCGATCGGTATCGTCTATTACATCGACATGCTGTCGGTCGTCTTACAGGTTATCTCTTTTAAACTCACCGGAAAACGGATATTTAAAATGAGTCCGATCCATCACAGCTATGAGATGAGCGGCTGGAGCGAGAATCAGATTGTCCTTTTATTTTCCGGGATCGGGCTGGTCGGCGGAATCATCGGCGCCATTCTCGCGATCAACGGCTGAAGTTATTGTGAAGCCGTTTGAACATCAACGCGCGAACAACGGCTTCGTTATAGAATAAAACTGCGAAAGGAATCAATATGCAGCGGACGGGTCACAGCACGCCCACCGGGCGAACACCCACGGAGCGAGCGCCCGCGGGACGCGGCAATCGGCGTTCGGCAAACACCATAAAAAAGAAATCGGTTTTTTACGGCATCGCCGCCAGGGGCTATTTCGACATGCCTTTTTTCTTTTTGGTCGTTATTTTGCTCGCGTTCGGACTTGTGATGTTGTATTCCGCCTCAAATGTGTATGCGCTTCAACACGAGGGCGACAGCGCTTTTTATGTGATCAGACAGCTGCGGTTCGCCGTGATCGGCGTGGTGGTTATGGTGCTGATCTCGTACCTCAATTATAACGCGCTCAAGCGGTTTGCCTGGCTTTTTTATTTCATCGGACTGGTCTTGCTGGTCGCGGTTTTGTTCATGCCCCCGCGAAACGGCGCACACCGCTGGATCTATATCGGGAGTTTCAACTTCCAGCCCTCCGAGTTGATGAAATTTTTCATCATCGTGCTTTTTTCAAAAATCATCTCCGATCTGTCCGAAAAAAACGATTTCGAGCGGCGAATGCGCGGCTTTAAAAACGGCGTGCTGCCGTTTATGATCCTGCTGGTACCGGTCGTTTTTTTGATGTACAAAGAACCGCATATGTCGGGTATCGTGCTGTTCGTCGCCATCACCGGCGTCATGATGTGGGTCGGCGGCACCCATTGGGCCTATTTTGTCGGTGTTTTCGGCGCCATTGCAACCGGACTTGTCGCGCTTGTCCTCTCGGGCAACATCCAATATATGCTCGACCGGGTCTCCTATTGGATCGACCCGTGGTCGGATCCGCTCGACAAGGGCTACCAGACGATACAATCCCTGTATGCGATCGGTTCGGGCGGGCTGTGGGGCGTGGGACTGGGGCAGTCGAGACAGAAGCATCTGTATATCCCCGAGCCGCAAAACGATTTTATTTTCGCGGTTGTCTGCGAGGAGCTCGGTTTCATCGGCGCGATCGTCGTGATTGCGCTGTTTGTCTGGCTGGTCTGGCGCGGTTTTAAAATCGCTTTTCGCGCAAAAGATAAATTCGGCGCGATGCTCGCCGTCGGACTGACCATTCAGGTGGGTCTTCAGGCGCTCTTGAATATTGCGGTCGTCACAAACACCATTCCGAATACCGGCATATCGCTGCCGTTTTTTTCGGCCGGAGGGACATCGCTGATGATGCTGCTTGCAGAGATGGGCATTGTCTTGTCCGTATCCAGGTCGACCACGATCGACAACGCTTTGTGAGGAGGAATGCACCATGCGGATACTGATCACCGGCGGAGGCACCGGCGGACATATCAACCCGGCGCTTGCGATTGCCGGGTATCTCCGCAAACTGCATCCCGATTGGGACATCGCCTTTGCCGGTAATCCCGACAAGATGGAGGGGCGGCTCGTGCCCGCGGCGGGTTATAAAATGTACCCGATCAAGATGGACGGGCTTGCGCGGCATTTTTCTTTCCGCAACCTCGGCCATAATTTTGAGACCATTCGAACCGCCGTCAAAGCGCTCAAAACCGCCGACAAAATTCTCGACCGGTTTGCGCCCGACGTCGTGATCGGCGTCGGCGGTTTCGTGAGCTGGCCGATTGTCAGACAAGCCGCAAAACGCAAAATTCGGACATTGATCCACGAACAAAACACGTTTCCGGGGATCACGACAAAACTGCTCTCGGGGAGAGCGGATGTGGTGTTGCTGCCGAACGCCAAAGCGGGCGAGCGGCTGCCGAACGCCAAATATAAAGCCGTCGTCGGAAATCCCATCCGGGACGAATTTATCTATGCGGACCGGGCAGGCGCGCGCAAAAAATACGGCATCGGCGCGAACGAGCTTTTGATCATCTCGGCGGGCGGATCCCTCGGCGCCAAAGTGTTCAACAAGGTCATGGCGGAATTTTTGACCATGACCAAGACGCTTCCGAACTGCCGGTTTGTGCACGGGACGGGGCGGGGGTATTATGAGCCGTTTGTCAAGATACTCGACGATGCGCATGTCCGGTTTAACCGCCCGGAAGACCGCATAACCGTAATGGAGTTTATCGACGACATGCCGACGCTGATGACGGCCTGTGACCTTGCGATCAGCCGCGCGGGCGCTTCAACGCTCGCGGAATTGGCCGTCACGGCCACCCCGGCGATTTTGATCCCGTCCCCGAATGTCACCGAAAACCACCAATTCCACAATGCCAAACTGATTGAGCAGCAAGGCGGCGCGGTAGTGATCACCGAGAATGAATTGACGCCCGATCTGTTATACGACACGTTAAAACGCATCATCTCAAGCCGGGAGACGATGGAAAAGATGCGCAAAGGCGAGCAGTCGCTCGCCATTTACGACGCCTGCGACCGCATCTATGAACAACTCCGGCGAATCCGCAGACAGTAACAGCCGCCGCTCTTTCGCATATGATGGGTTGTACCCGCAATATTCGAAAGGAACCTGATCGGACGGCCGAAATCCTTTCGCATATGATGGGTTGACCTATAAGATACGAAAGGAACACAACATGGCGGACATAGCAGTCATCGGCGGGAAACGACTTTTTGGAGAAATCGGTGTACAGGGTTCAAAAAACGGCGTTTTACCGCTCATTTCCGCAGCATACTTGTGCGATGACCCCGTGACAATCACCAACTGCCCGCATCTGAGCGATATCGAGAGCTGTATCGAAATTTTATCCTCGCTGGGTTGTGAGGCAACGTTGACAAACAGCGTCATGACCGTAAAACCGGCATCCGAGCCGGGATATACCATTGACGACGCCCTCATGAGACGCATGCGTTCATCCTCGACGTTTCTCGGGGCAATGCTGGCAAAGACCGGACGGGCGGAGATCACCTATCCGGGCGGATGCGTATTGGGCTGCAGACCGCTCGACATCCATCTGTACGGTCTGCGAGAACTGGGCGCCACGATCAACGACAGCGGCGGCAGAATCATCTGCACCGCGGAAAAGCCGCTGAAAGGGGCAAAGATCTCATTGTCATTTCCGAGCGTCGGCGCCACTCAAAATGTCATGATCGCGGCATCGACTGCCACCGGACAGACGACCATCATCAACGCGGCTCAGGAGCCCGAAGTCGAGAAGCTGGCGGAATTTCTCAACAAGTGCGGCGCAAAAATCACCACGCGCGGAAGCGTGATCTCAATCGAAGGCGTGAAAAAACTCGGCGGCTGCGAATTTGAAAATATGCCCGACCGGATCGCAGCCGCCACCCTGATGGCCGCGACGGCCATCTGCGGCGGCGAAATCTACATACGTGGAGCAGTCGCCTCGGATATGGACGCGGTGCTGTCGGCTTTTGAAATCTGCGGCGCACGGATATTCGCGGGCAGGGGCGGAATTTATTTTCGTTTCAAACGGCCGCCCAAACCCATTCCCGCTTTGCGCACCATGCCCTATCCGGGTTTTCCGACCGACGCGCAGCCCCTGCTCGGCGCGGTTTTGGCCTATGCGACCGGAACTTCCACAATCACCGAGACGATTTTTGAAAACCGCTTCAAATACGCCGACGAACTCAACCGGATGGGCGCGAATATGCGGGTCTATGACCGCACGGCGGTGATCGAGGGAAAGCGGGTTTTACAGGGTGTGGACGTTGCGGCGAGCGATCTGAGAGCCGGGGCGGCGCTCGTGGCGGCGGCTTTGGGCGCGGAGGGCAAGAGCGTGATACACAACAGCGAATACATCGCGCGCGGCTATGAGGACATCCAGCGGGACTTCGCGGCCGTCGGAGGCCGGATTTGGAAGGAATACATCGAGAACTGAGACGGAGGATGTTTTTGCGAAATGACCGAGAACAGACGTAAAAAACGGCGGAGAATCCCTGTCGATTCACCAATCCCGAAAAGACGCCGCAAAGGCAGACGCGGGCTTTTTGCGGTTCCGATTTTTTTGATCGCCTTGATCGCCGGAACCGTTTTGTGCTGCACGGTGTTTTTCAAGGTCGAAACGGTCACGGTCAGGGGAAATACCCGCTATACGCCCACCCAAATCATCACCGCCTCCGGAATCGAGATCGGCGATAATTTGCTTCGGCTGAAAAAAAGCAAGGCGATAACGGGGATTGAGGACAACCTCTGTTATGCCGAGACCGTGACGGTGCAAAAACGCCTTCCGAATGAGATTATCATCAATGTCGGCGAGCCCGTGCGCACCGCGATCATCTCATCCGGCGCGGACGATTTTGTTTTGATCAGCGGCAAGGGCAGGGTTTTGGAATACGGATACGGCGGAGTCGGAATCCGATACGAGGGACTTGACGTCACCGTTGAAAACGGATACGCGGTGGGCTCGGACGGAGCGTTGGAGCGGTTGAATGACATCGCGGGGGCGTTTGAAGAGGGCGGGTTGGCGCAAATCACCGCCATCGGCACGAACAGCCCCACGGTCCATTACGCGGTCTGGGCGCGGCGTGTCAAAATACAGCTCGGCCCTGCGGACGATCTGGCACAAAAAGTAAAATTCGCCAAATATTTTATCGAAACCGAACTCGGGGAAAATGAGGTCGGCATCGCCGATGTGAGCGCCGGGAAGCGGTTGTATTTCGATCCGGGCGTTTGGGCGGCGGAAAGCGAAACAATTCCCGAGCCGTCCGAACCCGAAGAAGCGAGCGCCCAAAGCTGAGAAAACGTTTAAAATCTGTGAAAATCCGCTGCGGAAAACGAGCCGGAAGGTATTGAAAACGGCGGAAATATCTGTTATAATATTCGGGAATAGAGATTTTGCCGCAGAAATGATGGGGAGGAAAAATAAAATGCCGTTTGAGTTCGATAACGAAGTTACCAGAGGCGTGAATATAAAAGTTGTCGGCGTCGGCGGAGGCGGCGGAAACGCCATCAGCCGCATGAGTAAATCCGGCATGACAAGCGCGGAATTTATTGCGATCAATACGGACAAGCAGGCGCTCGATTTTGTCCAATCGACTCAAAAATTGCAGATAGGGGATAAAGTGACCAGAGGGCTCGGAGCGGGCTCGCTGCCCGAGCGGGGACAGCGCGCCGCCGAGGAGAGCCGCGACGATATCGCGGCGATTTTGCAACGGGCCGACATGGTCTTTGTCACCGCCGGAATGGGCGGCGGCACCGGAACGGGCGCGGCGCCCATGGTGGCTTCGATCGCGCGGGAGCTCGGCGCGCTGACGATCGGTATCGTCACCACTCCGTTCACTTGGGAAGGGTTAAAACGGATGAAAAACGCCGAGGCCGGCGTCGCCATCCTGCAGGAGACGGTGGATGCGCTGATCATTGTTCCAAACGACCGGCTCAAACTGGTCTCCCAAGAAAAAATCACCCTTTTAAACGCATTCGAGACCGCCGATGACGTGCTGCGCCAGGGCGTTCAAAGCATATCCGACCTCATCAACGTCCCGGGGCTGGTCAACCTCGACTTTGCCGACGTCGCCGCCGTCATGAAAGACGCCGGGTACGCCCACATGGGCATCGGTCGGGCTTCGGGCAAAGACAAAGCCATCGAAGCGGCAAACGCCGCCATCACAAGCCCGTTGCTTGAGACCTCGATCTCCGGCGCCCGTTCGGTCATCATCAACATCACCTCCTCACCCGACATCGGGCTCGAAGATATCGAGACGGCTTCGACGATGATCGCCCAGTCGGCGCACCCCGAAGCCAACATCATCTGGGGCGCGGCATTTGACGAGATGATGTCGGACGAGATCAAAATCACCGTCATCGCCACGGGCTTTGCCCAGAGCGGCGTGAATTCGGTCGGCAAGGACCTCTTTTCGGAACAGGTCAACGGGCTGTTTTCTTCAAGCGCACGGCCGCACAACGAACCCGTGAAGGCATCCGTTCCGAGTTTTGAACAAAAATCGTTGCCCAAGACGCCGCCGCAGTACAAACCCCAGACGCCGCAACCGCAAAAATCGGATAGAACGCAGACCGCCGCCAACGACGATGATTACTTTGACATCATGAACATCTTTAAACATAAGAAGTAGATAAAACAAACGGCGGGCGCAGCCCGCCGTTTCGCAATCAGAAATATTGCAAAAAACGACGTATTTTATATTAAAACGGAGCAAATTGTGGGGAAAAAAGTGATTTTGGAAGCAGCCGCCCGATCCGAGATCGGAAAGGTGCGCAAAAACAACGAGGATAATCTTTGCATCGACGGGGAACTATTCAGTGCGATTCAACTCGACGAGGGTGTGCGGTTTGCCGACGCCTTTGATTTTCCTTGCGTGATCGGCGTCTGCGACGGCATGGGCGGTCAGGATAACGGCGAATTCGCCTCGGCCGTCACGGCGCAGGCCATCGCGGAATTTCGGGATGCCCTCTGCGGCGATGACTGTTGCGAGGCCATCGCGCAATTCGCAAAAACCGCAAACGCCCGCATCTGCGGCGAGATCACCGCAACCGGAAAGCGCATCGGCACCACCGGCGCATTGGCGATTTTCAAACCCGACGCCGTGACCGCCGCAAATGTCGGCGACAGCCGTATTTATCACTTTCAAAACAATCGCCTGTCCCGAGTCAGCGTCAACCACACCGAGGCGCAGATGAAAATCAATATGGGGCTGATGACGCCCGAGCAAGCCGAGACCGACGCCAGCCGGCATCGGCTGACGCAATATTTCGGGATGTTCGAGGACGAGATGGTTTTATCGCCCGCCGTCTGTCAAAAATCGCCGTTGATCGGCGATATTTATCTGATCTGCAGCGACGGGTTGACCGACATGGTTCCGGATGAATCCATCGAGAGCATAATCGCGCGTGGCGGAAACGTTGCGAATATTGCCGACAATCTCGTGGCGGCGGCGCTGGCGGCGGGGGGAGAAGACAATGTGACCGTCGCGGTGGCAAAAATCACCGAGGCCGAAGACGACCGCCCGTTGATCAAGCGGCTGTTTTCCGGTAAAAAAACCCGCTTGAACCCCAACACCAAACACCGATCGATTTTTGATTTTCGCTAAACAGAAATCGGAAAACGGAAAATGGGAAATCGTAGTACGGTTCTATGAAAAGACCTTCGCTTTTTATTTTTTAATTTTGGTTATGATTTGATTTCCATCCGGTTTTATTGTATAATTCTGTTTGTGCGCAAGCGCGTCCGTCAGCGCAAAGGAGGGGAATTGTGACCGAGGTTACGACAAAGCAGCTCGCCGAAAAATCGATTGCGTTGAAAGCGGGTGACGACATCCTGCTGACCGGCGTCATTTATACCGCGCGGGACGCCGCCCACAAACGCCTCTCGCAGCTGATCGAGGAAAAACAGCCGCTGCCGTTTGAGCTCAAAGGGGCGGTGATTTATTATTGCGGTCCGACGCCCGCGCCGTCCGGTCGTGTGATCGGTTCCTGCGGCCCCACAACATCTTCGCGCATGGATCCGTACACCCCCCGGTTTTACAGTTTGGGGCTGGCCGCAACCATCGGAAAAGGGCGCAGGAGCGTCGGTGTGATCTCCGCGATCGCCAAAAGCAGGGGTTATTACCTGTGCGCGCTGGGCGGCTGCGGCGCGCTGATTGCCGATTGCGTCAAGAGCAGCGAAGTCGTCGCTTTCGAAGACCTCGGCTGCGAAGCCGTTCGGAAGCTCGAAGTGGAAAACATGCCGTTGGTCGTCGGGATCGACCCGACGGGCGCGACCGTTTTATAATAACGAGAGGAATTCAAGCCATGGATATTCGAGAAGTGATCAAACGCCATCCGCAGCTCTCGGCATGCGGCGAAGACATCGCGAACGCCGCAAACGAGCTCAAGACCTGTTTTTCTGGCGGCGGGCGCGTCTATCTCTGCGGCAACGGCGGAAGCGCCGCCGACAGCACGCACATTGTCGGAGAGCTGGTCAAGGGCTTTTTGTCCAAGCGCCCGCTCGGCGATGCGATCAAAAGCCGTCTTGCGGCGGTCGATGCGGAACTGGGCGAAGCCCTCGGCGAAAAATTGCAAGGCGGACTCCCCGCGCACGATTTGTGCGAAAACCTCTCGCTCTCCACGGCGGTCGCCAATGACATTGATCCCGACATGATCTTTGCGCAGCAGTTGATCGCCTACGGGCGCGCCGGAGATGTCTTGCTCGCCATCTCGACGTCGGGAAGTGCCAAAAATATTGCCTATGCCGCCGTGACGGCGCACGCGCTCGGCATGACCGTGATCGGCCTGACCGGAGAGAGCGGCGGCAATTTGAAGCGAATGAGCGACATCTGTATCCGGGTTCCGGAAAAAGAGACCTATAAGGTTCAGGAGCTTCACCTGCCGGTCTATCACTACCTCTGCGCCAAAGTCGAAAGTGACCTCTTTGAAATCACGGAATAACCCGTCTGAACAGGCAGATAATAAATAAAAATATGTCATTCGGGAGAGCGTTTGAAACCGATTTTCAAACGGGAACCTATGAAAGGGTAACTATAAACCATGAAAAAGCTGTTTGCCGCCGTCCTTGTTGTGTTGATGCTCCTACCCGCCTGCTCGAGGCCCAAAAACTACCCCGTCACGGTGGGCGGGACCGAAATCACGGACTACCCGGCGGCGGTTGTCACGCTATCGCCCTATCTCGGCGAGATCGTCTATGGGTTGAAGCAATCACAACTGCTGGTCGGGCGCAGCGAATTTTGCGATTATAACGGCAATGTGCGGCTGCTGCCGAGCATGGGTACGGTCAACGAACCCGATGTCGACGCCATCCTCGCGCTTGCGCCGCAGGTCGTTTTCGCCGCCACGGCGCTTCCGCAGGAGGCAGCGGTAAAACTGACCGAACAGGGGATCGCCGTCTGCGTGCTGCCGGTTCCGATCTCAATCGAAGAAGTCGAACAACGCGTGACAGATGTTGCAAAAGTGCTGCGCGGCGTCAACCGCGCCGAGGCGTTGGCAAGGGACTATTTGGCCGACTTTGAGCAAAAACTCGACTATGTCGCTTATAAGCTGCAAGACGCGGTAAAACCCACGGGCGTTTTCGTGCTTTCAAACCAGGGCGCGGTTGCCACGGGCGACACGCTCGCGGGCGTGGTCATGCAGCTCGCCGGTGTGACCAATATCGCGGCGGACAAGATCGGCTATACAATGTCGCTCGAGGACATCATAACGGCGGATCCCGATTTGATTATCGTCTCGAATCCGCCCGCCATCTCCTACATCTACGACAGTGACTTTTTTCAACTCGCGGCGGCTTCGGCGGGCAGGATTTATGAGCTCGACAACAGTTATGTCGAAAAATGCACCCCGTCTGTGACCGATATGCTCTATGCGATTGCCTATGCCGTCCACGGGGATGCGATGGCAGCACCCGACACCGAGAGTTCTCCGTCAAAGCCGAGCGTATCGGCGAGTTTCAATTCCCAACAGACGACATCCTCTTTGAGCGGTTCTGCGGCGACATCCGATTGAAGGTCGGCTAAAATCCGGCTGACGAAGGTGCAAAAATGTTGAAAAAAAGGCGGAGGGGACTGTCCGACGCGGTCTCACCCACGGTCATGATCATCTTCAGCTTTGCCGGCGTGATCCTGTTGGGGACGCTGCTTTTAATGCTTCCGATTGCAACGCGGCACCGGATCGCCACCTCTTTTATCGACTGCATGTTCACGGCCACTTCCGCAACCTGTGTGACCGGGCTGTTGGTCAGGGATACATACAATTATTGGTCGGTTTTCGGACAGACCGTCATTTTGCTGTTGATTCAAACGGGCGGTTTGGGGTTGATCACAATCGCGTTGTTTTTCGGCAGCTTTTTAAAACGCAAATTCGGTCTCAAGGATCTGACGCTGGTCTCGGAGACCATCAATTACAATTCGCTGCCGGAGGTCTGGACGATTTTGCGGGCAGTCGTGATGTTCACATTGGTGGTCGAGGCGGTCGGTGCTGTGATTATGGCCCCGGAGTTTGTGAGCAGATACGGACCGGACGGTGTATACAGGGCTGTTTTCACCGCTGTTTCGGCTTATTGTAACGCGGGTTTCGATTTGACGGGAGGCAACGTCGAATTTGTAAATTTAATCCCATTTCAAAATTCCCCTGTGATTTTAATCACGGTCATGTCGCTGATTGTCATCGGTGGCATGGGCGTGTTGGTGTGGTATGACCTTTTGGGTTCATTGAAAAAAAAGCGGAGCATCATGCTCCACTCTTCGCTGGTATTTAAACTGACCGCAGGTTTAATTTTATCCGGCACAATACTCTTCATGCTGTCGGAGTATCATAATCCGGGCACAATCGGGAATCTGGGTTTCGGAGATAAGGTGGTCAATGCGTTCTTTCAGTCGATCACGACCCGTACGGCCGGCTTTTCGTCGGTCAACATGGGATTTTTGTTTACCCGTACAAAAGTGCTGTTTTGCATTTTAATGTTTATCGGCGCGGCTCCCGGTTCCACCGGCGGCGGCATCAAAATCACGACTTTTTGGGTGGTCGTCATGACCATCTGGAGTTATTTGCGCGGTAGACAGGATACGGTAATCAGCGGCAAAAAAATCAAAACCGAAGTGGTTTACCGTTCCCTTGCGATCATGATTTTGATGCTCGCCATGATTTTTACCTCCGCCGCAATCATCTTTTCCAATGAGGTTGCGGTTCAAGAAATCAACGTCATTGACGCATTGTTTGAAGTGTTTTCGGCGGCGGGCACGGTCGGCTTGAGCTGCAACCTGACGCCTGTATTGTTAAACAGTTCAAAATTTATCCTGATATTAAACATGTTCTTGGGGCGGGTTGGGCTTGTGACTTTTGCGCTTGCCATCACGGCGCATCGCGCCACCCGCAGCAAAAACGAAATTCTGCCCGAGGGCAAGATTTTTGTCGGCTGAATAGCGGAAGGACTGATCGTATGAATATTTTAATCATCGGATGCGGTAAAGTCGGTTCGGTGCTGGCGTCCCGGCTGTCGAATGCGGGGCATGATATCTCGGTTGTCGACAGCGATGCGCGCAATTTTTTACAGTTGTCCCCGGATTTTTCCGGGATGACCTTCGAGGGGTTCGAATGCGACCAGGACGTTTTGCAGCGGGCCGGAATCTCCGCCTGCGACATCGTCGCGGCAGTTACGCACGATGACAACATCAACATCATGGCCGCTCAAATCGCCCACAATGTCTTCAACGTCCGGCGCGTTGTCACGCGGATTTATGACCCCGAGCGCGAGGATGCCTATAGCCGATTCGGCCTGCAGACCATCTGTCCGACCAAATTGACCATCGACGCGGTCTATTCGGCGACGGTCGAGGCCGAATTGGCGCACAAAACCGTGCATTTCGGCATGAGCACACTGTCGTTTGCGATTGAAGATCCGGGCGAACACGAGATCGGTCTGGCGCTTTTCGAGTTGTCGAAACGTTATGCGCAGGAAAGCGTGCTGCTGTTCGGGGCGCTGCACGCCAGCGGCGAAATGACGATGGCCGTCGAACACCCCGACCGGCGGCTCGGCGCAAGCGACCGGTTGGTCGTCTCGCATAAAGTGGACTGAGGAGAGGAGGGTCATATGACTGTTGTTATCGTCGGACTCGGAAAAGTCGGATATAATCTCTCGAAAACGCTGATCGAGGGCGGGCACAAGGTCAAAATGATTGAACTTCGCCCCGAAACCTGCACGAAAATCGCCAACAATTTACACAGACCTGTCATATGCGGCGACGGCAGCAAGATCGAGGAACAGACCGCCGCCGGCACCGACAAAGCGGATGCTTTTATCGCGGTCACGGGCAAGGACGAGATCAATTTGATCGCCTGCCAGCTTGCAAAAATCCGTTTCGGCGTCAAAAAGACGGTCGCAAGGGTCAATAACCCGAAAAATTTGCAAGTGGTTCAAAAATTGGGCGTTGATATCGCGGTCAGCAGCACCGGGTATATCGCAAATCTGATCGAGCGACAGCTCGACGACGCCGACAGCCGATTTTTATCCACGGTCACAGCGGGGCAGATCTCGATCAACGAAGTCACGGTCACCAAGGGCTCACCGCTCGAAAACCGCATGATCAAGGAACTCGACCTGCCGCAAAACTGCATTCTGGTCTCAATTCTGCGCGAGGGGAAGATGATTGTCCCGCGCGGCGGCGTCGTGCTGCTCCGGGATGATACGCTGGTCGCCGCCTGTCCGCCGGCTTATCGCGCCGAAGTCAAACAGGCCTTGAAAAAGGTCTCGGGCGGCGCCTGATCAATTTTCGAAAGGCGGGTTTTTATGGCGGGTCAACAGCTCACAAACACGCGGCCGCGCAGTGTCGATTATAATACGCTGCGTGAAAACACCCCGTTCACCTGGAGCGTCGGTTCGACGGTCACGGCGTTGATTGCCCTTACCGGAATCCGGTATCGCGATTATTTTCTCGATTTCGAGACCAATGTCCGGATGTATCAAGAGGGCGAAGCAAAGCTGGCAAAACTGTTCGGCGGCTTTGCGATGCCACAAATGATCACACCCGCCGTCAGCTACGGACATGTGAGCTGTTTGGGCGCGGAGCTGTTGTTCCCCGAGGACGGCGAGGTCGGCCTGCGCCATCCGTGTTCATCGGTCAAAGAGGGCGTCAAGCTGTTAAAATCCAAGCGGGGCTGTGATCTGTCCAAAGAGGGCATGTTTCCGTTTTACGCCGCGTTTGCCGAAAAACTGCGCGCCGCTTTCCCGAGCCGTTCGGTACGGTTCGGATTCGGCGTCGAGGGGCCGCTCACGACGGCGTATGAATTGCTCGGCGACCGCATTTTCACCGAGATTTATGACGAGCCGGAAGCGACGCTCGAATTTTTCGACCTGCTCTCCGACAGCATCAACGACTATTCCGCGCTTGTGCGCCGTGTCGAAGGAGATCCGCCTTATCCGGACGGCGAGGCCTATATGGCAGACGACGTCGCAAGCATGATCCCCGATGCGTTCTGGCCGGAATTTGTGCTCCCGTATTGGGAAAAGTATTACCGTTTCCGCACGAACGGCAGGCGCAACATCCATATCGAGGGTCTGCTGCCGCGCCAGCTCAAATTCCTTGAACAAGCCCGCATGGAGCGGTTTGACCCCTCGATCTCACCGATGCTCACGCCCGCCATCATCGCCCGGACCTGCCGCGTGCCGTTTATGTGGCGGATCGGTTCGTTCCATTTTCCGCAGATGAGCCGAAAAGACACGGCGGATTTTGTGTATTCGGCGGCGGCGGACGGCGCGTGCAATGTCCACACCTATATCGCGGGGGACACGCTCGACCCCGAGACCGTCGAAAAGATTCATATCTTCCGCGACACCGCGCTGAAAGTGCAAAAATTGCTCGAAGCGGGAACACCGAGAGCGGAAATGATGCAATATACGGGTTATGGCGACAGCGCCGAATACTGGGACCACTGGGGCGGTTACAAAGGAAAACCGCAATATGGAAAAGGACAGCGACATGGTAACACAAAAAGAAATTGACCGAATCAACGCACTCGCCAAAAAACAGCGCGAATGCGGACTGACCGAGGACGAAAAAAAGGAACAGGCGCGCTTGCGCGAACTGTATATCGCGGGTTTTCGAAACAGTTTGCGAAGCCAGCTCGATGCGATCACGCTTGTCGATGAAAACGGAACCAAAAAAAAGTTGAAGCCCAAATGAACGATTTCGATTTTTGCGTAAAATATGCCGAAGACGACCTGCCGCACCGCGCTTTGCTGCTGTATTGCCTCAAGAGCGGCGCGGCGGATATTTTGTACTGCGGCGAGAACGGCATTTTGCTGTTTGACAAGAGCGGCGGTCATTTTTTGCTCTCTGCGAAAGATCGGGAGACCGCGCGCGATTTGATTGAAAAAGTGCCGCAAGGGGAGACGATATTGGCGCATGAAGCGTTTTATGACGACCACCTGCAGGCCAAAAACCCGATCCGAAACACGCGTTGCAACACAGCCGCCTATTTGAAAAAAGAGGCGCCGGAAGCGCCCGACGCGGACATCCGGCAGTTGACGGTCGCCGATTTGCCGCTTGTGGTCGAGCACTATCATCTGTTTACCGACGAGGAATATTTCACCGAACTGCTCTCCGGCGGGCAGCTGTTCGCCGTCTGCATCGACGGCAGCCCGGCGGGATTTATCGGTCAGCACGACAGCGGAGAAATGGGATTGCTCGAGGTTTTCGAGCCGTACCGCAATCGGGGTCTCGGTTTGAAATTGGAACAGTTTATGATCCGAAAAGTGCTTTCCGAAGGAAAATTGCCCGTCGGCGAAGTGGTTTTGGGGAATACGGCCTCATATGCGCTCCAACGCAAAGCCGGCATGTCGATTGATACCACGCAGACCGTGACTTGGTGGCGTTTTCAAAAATAAATACTAAAAATTGCATGAAAGTTTTTGCGGTTCGGGGCATAATAAGTGCGTACCGATGCGAAAGCATCTTTATGATGTATCGCATTTTGGTACAATTCAGCAGAAACGATGCATTGCCATGAAAAAGGCAGCACTGCTCCTTTGCTGTTTGCTTCTTTTGCAAGGCGCAAGTTTTATCGCGGCGGCGAGCACCGGTGTGTCTTATAACGTCCGAGAGGATAAAGTCAATGACGAATCGGTTTCGTTTGTTTGGCGGCATCCCCGCATATACGGACTGTACGACACCGAAACAATGAAGATACTCAACCGGCTTCTGAAAGAGGAAGGACAACGAGCATATCTTGAGGTTCGCTATAAAGCGATGGCGATCAATGAAAAAGCGACAGGCGAAATCATTGTGGAAAACACTTGCAACAGCGGGAACATGATTTGTTTCAGCTATCAAACCGACGCAATCGACGGCAGCGGAACGCGTTATGATTCAATACGCTATCTCTGCTTAGACACAAGCAGCGGGAAACAGCTCGGTTTTTGGGATCTCTTTGTCAAAGACGGCGCAAAGCGAGAAGCTGTCCTGGAGATTTTCGGACACGAAGTACGCGAGCGCGGTGAACCCGGATCGCAATGGGTATTGAAAAAGATGAAAAGCATCGGCGCAATGTCCTATTTCGCGGACGATGAAATTGGCGTTTTAACGGTTTTATTCGATGATCAGAACGGAAATACGACCCGAGTCAGTGTCAAGTTTTCGGATTTGGTGACGTTTATGAAACCCGAATACACGTCGGTGACCAACCACTGAGAACACAACAAAAGAAAAGGGGGCGGCTTTTTGCCGCCCCCTTTTGGGTGTTGGAAAATAGAAAATGGAAAATGGTAGACGGGGGAGCGAAAAATTTTCGTCGTAGGGGCGGCCCTATGTGGCCGCCCGCCCAAATTGGGAATTAGAAATTGGAAATTCGAAATTGGTAGACGAGAGGACAGAGGTGAGAGGGCAAAAACGAAAGAATGAAAAAGAAACGGTGAATTTTACTTTCAAAAGACGGGAATATTTCCATAATCTGCCTTCTGTCCCCTGTCTTCTGCCTTCTCGAAGGGCAGAGGACAAAAACGAGAGAATGAAACAGAAAGGGTGAATTTTATTTTCAAAAGACGGGAATATTTCCATACTCTGCCTTCTGTCCTCTGTCTTCTGCCTTCTCGGAGGGTAGACGCGTTGTAGGGAAACGGTCTCGGATCGTATCCGATGTGACCGTTCCGCTTCAAATAAAAATCCGCGTGGAATAATAATCTGTATTTGCCGCAATTCAAGATAGCAAATTATAACTGTTAAAAATCAAACGCCCAAACGCGTCTACACCGAGCGGAAAAACATCATAATAATCCGAACTGCTAAGCGCAATGCTGCTTTTAATAACTCCTTTGGGGTCGAGGAAATACAAATTCCCAAAATCATTTACCCGTCCGTTTTCATCGGAAGTAAATACCGGCCCGAAAGCCATGCTTCCGTCTTTATAGAAAGTGAAATAATCATTTAATCGATGCGTATTGATAAATTTTGGGGATATACCCTGATTTTCAAGTGCTGTAACATAGTCCGTAATGGGATTTACTAATACCATTTTGTTGTTTTCAATTTCGTATTCGCCCATGGTCCAACTCTTGCCGTCAACACAAAAACCGTAAATTTTCCCGTTTTCGGGAACCGCAAAACGCACATCGCCCATGTCCACCGGTTCTCCGGTCTTCAGGTTGACGATACAATGGCGTTTATGATGATTCTCAGCGAACTTGGCGATAAAATAGAGATTCCCGTCCGCGTCGCTTTTGATGTGCTGTTCCATCCACACGCCGACATCCTCCGCCGGTTTCGCCGGGATTTCCGTCTCGATGGTTTTTGCCAGCGTGCCGTTGTCGCTGAACACATATATTACAATAAACGGATTCATTTTCTCGGCGGTTAACAGAACGAATTGTTCGGTCGCCTTGCAATACGCTAAACCGACGAATCGATCCTCGATTCTCACCGTCTCCGGAAGTTGATTTTTAATGCTAAACGAAAATACTTCAGCAGTCGTCTCAGCGTCGATCACCCGAATTCCGAAGTCACCCGATTCTTCGTCATCATAACGCGCCATTAAGAAATTTTCGTCCATCCATCTGCAAATCCCGTCATTTTCGAACAGCGTAATTGCATGGGTCTCTAAATCAATCAACACATCCGGTTTTTGAGATATTGGTAGAAAAATCCTTTTACCGTCGGGAGACATAGAACAATTGTAAGTATCCACACCATATCCATCCTTGGGTTTTTTGTAAGCAATATTAATGATTTGATCGTTAACCACATTGATTTTAATCGAGGAAATCATTTCTTTCGATACATTGACCGAGCAGCCGGAAATGAAAATGAGAAAACAAAAAAGACCTGAAATGAGTATCTTCATGATAATTCCCTCCGTTCGCGGTTTTTCAATCCTTATTACACCAGATGTTATTCGCGATGTTAAAACAAGAACCGCCGAGGTATATTTGGCTTCGGCATTAATGTCTTGTTAGGTAATTAAAACAAACAGTTCAAAATAGTTTTTCAACGCATTTTTAAATCCGTTTTTATATTTTTTTATTTCAATGCTCATAGTGTACCCTCCGGATTTTTATAATGAAATTATACGCCATTTTCAACCAAATGTAAAGCCATAACATATTGCCGGATAAAAATCAAGATGTTTCATACCGCAATATAATAAAAACTCCGGGTTAAAACATTCGGTGATTTGATTTAAATTTCGCGATTATCAAATTTTCACACATGAAAAAAGGTTTTGAAAAAATTCTGATTAAAAAATCAACGGTTTTTTGAATTCCCCGGCTTGAGAGTGCTAAAACCAACAAAATGGATAATATGAAAGAAACTATAATTTTCATAAAGACGGAAGTGATTTGAAGTATTATCGAAGCAAAAAGAATCGTAAAAATACCATGAAGCACATATACATTAAGAGTATTTGTTCCTCTGATAGTGATTTTTAATTCTTTTTGAGGAATTAATATTAAGACACAAACACAAGTTAATGCTGAAATTAAATAGATCCAAATCCTAATAGCGCCGGCATACCATTCCGATACGCCGAGTTTCATATAACTTGTGTTTCCGAAAAGCCATTGGAAGGGAATCTTGTAGATATAAACCAGATAAAAACTTGCTATAAGTATTAGTGAAGCAATAATTTTCGTTTTAAGTTTAATCGTTTTTAAGAAATCAAAATTCAAATAATATCCGATTAAGAAAAATGGAAAAAATACAAATGTGCGTGATAAAGATAAAATGTCACCGATACATTCGACGTATCCGATCGAAATTCCGATGGCAAATGCAACTAAAACGGAAAACTTTATATGCTTAAATAATATCAACAAAAGATTCCATGATATTAAACTTATTAAGTACCACATGATATAATATGGATTTAATAAAAAAGGAATTGCAGTGCGCAATGAAAGCGGGAGGTAGTAGAGTGAAAATAAAAGGTAAAAAATCGCATACTTAAAAACCCTTTTCGGCACGGAAGATAGGTGTTTTGAAAAATATCCCGAGATTAAAACAAATGCGGGGATGTGGAACAGATAAATAAAATCGAAAAGTGCAAATACGATTTTATTATCATTCGCATAAAATTGTATGAAATGTCCGAAAACGACTAAAAAAACCAAAACGAGTTTTGCGTTATCAAAATATGGTATTCGCTCTTTTGGCTTCACTTCTGTTTTTTTCGCAACAACATCACTCATTGTTTCACCTTTAACTATTTTTATTAAGCGTGCGCACTCTGAAAAACGATTCGGGTTATGTAGATCAATAAAAAATATACGGGTTTATATGATATTAGCGGAAATCGGGCGCACACGAAGGCACGTTTTTACCGATATTTCCCGAATTGTCTCCCTGTCTCGAAAAAGGCACGGACGTTTTCGATCGGGCTGCCGTTGCGGATCGAGTCGGTGGTGCCGAGGATATAACCGCCGTCCTTGCCGAGCACCTCGAGGGCGTATCGGGTCTCCTCCTCGACCTCCCGCTTCGTGCCCATCAAAATCTTGATCAAGCTCACATAGCCGTTAAAAGCCGTGACGCCGCCGAGCTTTTCTTTGATCACAGCCGCGTCGACGTCGCCGCCGGCCTGCGGCGAGCAGAGCGTGGACAGCAGATCCATTTTGACTTCTTTCAGGTCGTCCAAAATCGGCATCACCTTGCCGTCGTCGTAAAAATGGAAGTACGCTCCGTAGCTGTGCGTGAGTTCAGCGTCCTCCTTGATGCGGGGCAAAAAGTGCTCGCGCCACACGGCGGGGGACCAGCCCGCGCTCAAGCTGCAGTTGTACCAGCTCTCGAAAATCATCTTTGCGCCGCGTTCCAGCGCGAACAGAAGCACTTTTTTGTAATATTCATGAAAGACGTCAAGGGCGGCTTTGAACAATTCGGGGTCGTCGTAGAGCATCGTCAGGGCGTTTTCAAATCCGAGCGCGTCGACCAGCAGGTGATCCACGCCGTGGTGCGGGCGCACCTCGACCATGCCCTCCTCGCCGAGATACCTGTCGACCAGAACGAACTCCGCGCTGCAGAACCGCTCGGGGTCGGGCAGGAGATATTGCATTTTTTCCAGATCGTCCATGGTCTTGACCAGCCCGACGACTTTTTCGGGATTCGGCCCGAGCCCGTAAACCGGGTCGTTCGGGGCATATTTCATCCGGTCGGACAGATCGCCTTTCGGGGTGTGGATGATCCGGTCGACCACCAGCATGCCGTTTTGGCGCTCCGAGCGGAAATCGACCGTGAGGTCGTTGAATTTGGAATAATCGAGAAACTGGGTATAGGAAAAATTCGGCGGCGCGATGCCGATTTGGAAAATCGGGTCGAAGTCGAATTCACCCTTCATTTTCAGCAGGTCAAAAAAACCCGCTCCCCCGTAATAATCCAGCATCCAGTAACCCATGCGCGGGAAAATCGGCACCATGTCGGGAATCTTTTTGTCGAGGACGGCGATCAAGCGCTCGCGGGAAGTCATCTGCTTCATCAAAATTCCTCCAATATAGAAAACTGAAAATTAAAAAATGGAAATTGGTGGGAGAGGTTATGATCCGGTTCGCTGAAAATGGAAAGATTTAATTTAGATGGTCTCGAATTTCGATTTCAAAAACGCGATGTCGATATCGGCGGTCTCGGGATTCGCGCCCTCTCTCAAAAGCGCAAGCCCCGGGCGATGGACTTTCAGATAATCCGCCAGTTTATCATAATTTACCATACCCTGACCCAACAGCGTCTCTCTCGGCCTGCCGTCCGCGCCGATCGTAATATCCTTGCAGTGCAGCGCCATGATACGCTCGCCGAACGCGTCGAAGCAGCGGTCGAACAGATCGCCGTGATCGCGCACGAGTTCCGGTGTGTTGATCAGGTTGACCGGGTCGAAGATGATTTGAAGATGATTGCTCCCGACGGTATCGAGCAGCCGGGCGGCGAGTTCGGGCGTGTTCAGCGTATGCGCTGCGACCGGCTCAACGCCGACGATTGCGCCGCATTTCTCGGCTTCCTCCACGAGTTCGCCGACGCTTTTCAACAGCGTTTGGAACGCTTTTTCGCGCCCGCTCTCCTCGGCTTTGTACAGAGTGGTCTCGGTGCCGACGACCAACCCGCCCATCGCGCGCGCAAACAGCAAGTGTTCTTTAAAACGGCGCAGATGCAGCTTGCGGGTCTCCTCATCGGGGTGCACCGGCTCGATGTAGCAGCCGATGACCGCGAGGTGAACCCCGGCGTCGGCAAAACTTTTTCCGATTTCAAAACAAAGTCCCGGCGTCAGCCGCCCGACGTCCTGTTCCATGCCGATAATTGCCTTGGAAATCGCCAGCTGGGCGCTGCAAAATCCGGCTGTTTTAAGCGCCTGCGCGAGTTCGCGCGGGGTCTTGCGCCCGTAGTCGTGAGCGCGTACGCCGATTCGAAAATACATCGTCAATCCTCCTGTGTTGTAAAATTTGTGTATGTTTATACTAAAATAAAAACTGCCGCAGGATCATATAAATTGTTTTTCCGGCGACAATGTGCATCTTTGGCGGAAAAACACCTTAACCCGCGCCACCGGGCGCGAAACCGGGGGTCTCATAGGGGGTATCGGATACCCCCTATGTGGCGTGTAGACATCCGTCTACGCGCCGGAAGACCTATGTCTTCACGTTATTTTATACTTTAATTTTAGACCATTTTCCGCTTGAGAAGCGGCGATAAGTCAGTATCAGCCGGATCATCAGGTCGATCAGCAGCGAGAGCCAGGCCCCGAGCAGACCCCAGTTCAAAACCAGCGCAAAGATATAGCCCATCAGGGGTCTTAAAATGCCGACCGAAAACAGCATGACATAGGCGACATATTTGGTGTCTCCGGCGCCCCGCAAGCTGCCCGCCGAGACGACGGTGGAGGTCTGAATAGGCACGGCAAACCCCGCGATGATCATCACGAGCGCGCCGAGTGCGATCACCGAGGGATCGTCCGAAAAAATCGTCACCCAAAATTTGCCCAATGATATGAATAAAATCATGATCAGCAGCGAGCCCGCCATCGCGATGCGTTGGGCGACCCGTCCGTAGACCGCCGAAATATCGGGCCTTTTTGCGCCGAGGTATTGGCCGACTAAGGTGG
This sequence comes from uncultured Eubacteriales bacterium, assembly GCA_964587625.1. Lineage (GTDB taxonomy): Bacteria > Bacillota > Clostridia > Oscillospirales > JAKOTC01 > DAOPZJ01. The sequence goes on along the minus strand of CAZPLU010000001.1, from coordinate 90,047 downwards.
TGGCCCCGACCCCCAAGCCGTCCGCAAACGTAAAGGAGAGGCTCAACCCCTGCATGCAGATCTGATGCGTGGCGAACATCACCGTCCCGAGTTCGGCGACAACCCGTGCGAATGTAAAAAACCCGAATCGCAGCACCATCTGCTCAAGCACGGCGTTTCCGCTGACCTTTCCGATGGCGGAAAGCGCTTCTTTATGCGGTTTCCAGCTCTGGTGTCGCCGAATACGCAGATAGCCGTCTTTTTGGAACAACGAGATGACGGCAAGTACAAATGCGACCATGTTTCCGATGGAAGTGGCGATCGCGGCTCCTTTGACCCCGAGGGCGGGGAACCCGAAATGCCCGTTAATGAGCAAAAAGTTGAAAATGACATTTACGCCGTTGGCCGTCAGATTGATGCGCATTGAGATTTTTGTGTTTCCGATGCCGCGCTGAGCCGATGTGATCGCAAGGGTGAGCGCGCGGAACAACAATACCGAATTGACAATTTGGAAATAGATGGTGCTGTTTTCGATCGTGTCTTCTTTCGCGCCGGAAAGCGCCATAAAAAAGTTTCCGAAAAAGATCGCGACAAGCGACATGATTGTACCGAGAACCAACGCAAGCAACAGCGCCATGCGCAAAACGGTGTTTGCGTCCTCACGGCGTTGTTCGCCTTTTCGCCTTGCGATTACGGCGGTGACGCCGATATTGAGCGCGAAAAACAAGCCCAATAAAATCATGGTGGGCTGAGAAGTCAACCCCACCGAGGTGATGGCCGCTTCTCCCAAAGAGCTGACCATCGCGGTGTCGACCACGGAGACCAAAGCGATCAGCATCAGCTCGATTACGGCGGGGAACGCGAGCTTGATAAAAGTCGGATAGGCGGTTTTCGCGTTCGGGAGCTCGCCCTCGATCAGCTCCGGTTTGACCATATACTGCGGATCAAACAGACGTTTTATAAAAGATTTACAGGACAAAGCAGGTCTCCGTTCTCGCCGGACTCCGTGCATTCGTCCGGTGATCCATGATCTTGTTGATATCGTTCATAACGATATGCGCATCTACCATTATATATCGTAATTCCTGAAATTTCAACCCGTATTCGCTTGACACGGCAGTAAAAAATACTTATAATGAATATATAATTCTTATCAGGTTGGGAGGCCGCATGGGAAACAATCAGTCGCAAACTGATGCCGTGCAGGCGCTTCCGGCTTGGTTTTTTGCTTTATGTCCTCCTATTGATTCGGCAGGCATTGCATATTACGAAAGTGTTGGTAACCTGTAAATGAACAGCAAAACGATCATCAAAGGCGTATATCAAAAAAATTGGGTCTCTTACATCATCGGCATCGTCTTGGCGGGCGCAACCTCATATTTAAGCGCGCAGATTCCCGGTCTGCTGGGCGGCGCCGTCAACGCGCTCTCGGACGGGAAAAACGATTACAACGCGGTTAAAACGGCGGCTGTTTTGATGATTGCGGCGGCGGCGGGCGCATTTGCGGCGCGTTTTATCTGGCGGTTTTTGATCATCGGAACCACGCGAAAAATCGAGCTCGAACTGCGCATGGGGCTGTTTTCACATCTCCAGAGCCAGTCGGGCGATTTTTATGTCAAATATAACACCGGCGACATCATCACCCGCTCAATCTCCGACATCAACGCCGTGCGCATGATGTTCGGCATGGGGCTTGTCGGGATTATCAACACCGCCGTAACCACCGTGGTTTCGATTACATATATGGTCGACGCGGTGGATTGGAAGCTGACGCTTGCGGCAGTCGCACCTCTGCCGATATTGGCGTTCGGACTGACGAAGCTGCGTTTCACGATCCGCAGGCGTTTCAAACGGGCGCAGGAAGCGGTTTCGGATTTGAATGCGAAGACCCAGGAAAACATCACGGGTATCCGGGTGGTCAAGGCCTACGCGCAGGAAAAAAGCGAGACCGAGACCTTCTCGCGGCTCTCCAAGCGAAAATGGGCGAGCGATATGGCGATGGTGCGCATCTCGGCGCTGATCGGACCCTCCACAACCTTAGTATTCGGCATCGTGTTCTCGGTGTTTTTGATGATCGGCGGCAAAATGGTCATCGACGGCGGGATGACGCTGGGACAGTATGTGGCGTTTAACGGTTATCTTGCGCTCGTCGTCGAGCCGATGAATATGATCAGCCGGATCATGACCATTTGGCAGCGCGGCAGGGTTTCAATGGGTCGTCTTGATCAATTATTCGATGAAAAACCCGGCGTCAACGATACCGCCGCCGATCCCGATATCACCGGCTTGGAAGCCCAAGAGCTCGAAGTGCGCGGACTCACGTTCAGCTATCCCAAAACCGATGCGCCCGCGCTTCAAAACGTCAGTTTCCGGGTCAAGCGGGGGCAGCTGCTTGCGGTGATGGGCGTGACGGGGAGCGGCAAAACCACGTTGGCAAACCTGATTTTACGCCTTTGGCCGCTCGAGGACGGCAAGGTCTTTCTCGATGGTATAGATATGAACCATATTCCCGTTCTGACGGTTCGAAAACACGCCGCGTTTGTGCCGCAGGACAGCTTTCTGTTTTCCGACACCATCGCCGAAAACATCGCCTTTTTCGATGAGACAATCACCGATGAACAGGTTCGGAAGGCGGCTGTGCTTGCTTGCGTACACGACAACATCTCGACGCAGCCCGACGGTTATGACACCGTTGTCGGCGAGCGCGGCATGACCCTTTCGGGCGGCCAAAAGCAGCGTGTCTCGATTGCGCGCGCGCTGGTGCGCAACCCTAAATTGTTGTTGCTCGACGACTGTCTGTCAGCCGTGGACGCCGCTACCGAACAGACGATTTTAAAAAATCTGACCGACTCCCGCGGCGAACGGATCACGGTGTTCATCACCCACCGCATCAGCGCCGCAATGGCGGCCGACAGCATCCTGCTGCTCAACAAAGACGGCAGCGTTGCGGACATCGGGAGCCACGAGCAGCTTTTAAAGACAAGCGCTCCTTATAATGAGTTGATCGAATTGATCCAATCACGTGAACCGGGAGGTGAAATCCGATGAAAACAACCGAGAGCGAACGTCTCCCAAAGGGGCGCATGAGCGAATACGAGAAGAAAAAGCGTCGCCATACGCTCCGGCGGCTGTTGAAGTATTTTAAATATTTCCCGTGGCTCACCGGCGGCGCGGTGCTGCTGGCGATTTTGTCGAATATTTCGATCACGCTCAAACCCTATATCCTGAAACGGGTCATCGACGACAACCTGATGACGGGTCTGAACGATTATCAATCACTGATGGTCTGGGCGGGGCTGTACCTCGGTATAATTTTGTTCGGCGTTGTGATCTCCTACGTCCAATCCATCGCGTTGGCCTCGCTCGGACAGCGCATCATGCACAAGCTGCGCACCGCGTTGTTTTCAAAAATCCAAAACATGTCGATGCGATTTTTTGATAAAAACGCCTCGGGCAGCATCCTGACACGGGTCTCCTCGGACGTCGAATCGCTCTCCGAATTATTTTCGGATGTCATCATCAACTTTGTCAGCGAATTTCTGTTGGTGATCAATGTCATCTCGATGATGTTCATTTTAGATGGGAAACTCGCGGTCGCATGCATGATCATCATTCCGGTTGTGACGGTGATCGCATTGGTTTACCGTTACCTCGCCCGTAAAATTTTTATCAAAATCAAAGCGCAGTTGTCGCGTTTGAACGGCTTTTTGGCAGAGAACATCATCGGAATGCGCATCGTGCAGATGTTCGGAAGCCAGAGTAAAAAATACGAGCAATACGACAAACTCGCCAAGGGCTACTACAAACTCAGTATGATGGATATGGTGCTGCGTTCGCTGTCGAATCCGTTGCTCGGGCTGGTCGGCGACATCGCGGTCGGCGTTTTGATCATCCTATATGCCAAAGATGTGTTCGCGGGCGTTTTACTGGTCGGCGTACTGCATGCCTTCACCACTTACATCAAGCAGTTCATCAATCCGATTTCACGCATTGCCGAGCAGTTTACCGGCATCCAGTCGTCATTGATCTCGGCGGAGCGCATTTTCGACATCATCGACAACGCCGCGGACATGGAGGATATCGAGATCGGCGACAGGGTGGACAAGGTGCGGGGTGAAATTGAATTCAGGCATGTCTGGTTTGCCTACGGCGAGGAAAACTGGGTGCTCGAAGACGTTTCGTTTAAGGTGATGCCGGGCCAGACGCTTGCGATTGTCGGCGACACCGGCAGCGGAAAGACCACCGTGATCTCGCTGCTCGCGCGGTTTTATAAAATTCAAAAAGGCGAGATTTTAATCGACGGCAAAAACATCGAGACCTTCAACCTCTCCTCGCTGCGCCGCCTGGTCGCGGTCGTGATGCAGGATGTATTCTTGTTCTCGGGCGATATCGGCTATAATATCCGCCTGAACGAGGAAAATATCTCGGATGAGGACGTGGAGAGAGCGGTGAGAACCGTCCATGCCAACGACTTTATCCAATCGCTCCCCAGCGGTATTCAAAGCCCTGTGTCGGAGCGCGGATCCACATTTTCGGCCGGCCAGCGGCAGCTGATCGCTTTTGCGCGGGCGGTGGCGTTCGAGCCGCGCATTTTGGTTTTGGACGAGGCGACGGCAAACATCGACTCGGCCACCGAAGCGGCTTTACAAAACGCTTTAACCGCGGTCTCAACCCAACGCACGACCATTATCATCGCCCACCGGATCAGTACAATCATGTCCAGCGATATGATTTTAGTCATGCGGCACGGGAAGATTGTACAGCGCGGAACGCACCCTCAGTTGATTGCGGAGAGCGGTCATTATGCCGACCTCTGCCGCGCGTGCTTAAATTCGCCGCATCAACAGGACGTCATCAACTTGTAGCCCCCGCTTGCGGGCGATCCCCGGGCGCACACGATTGTTTCGGCAAAACAGTCGGCTCAAGCTGTTTACAAAATAATGATACAACGCCGTTTTCAATTACCGCGGCGCGCATTACAAAGTCAAATTATCATGGGGTGTTGTGCGGCGGCTTGACATTGTCAACGGCTCTCCCTGCATACAATGACATTGTGAAGTCACTGATCGCCATTTCGGTGTTGCATTTCAAATGGCTTCACAATAAAATCTCGCATGCATTGTATAAGGAGGGAAAGCGATGATCAGCAGTTTTTATGAGCTGCGCGAAAAGGACGTCGTCAACGTCAACAACGGAGAGCGGTTGGGACGGATTTGCGATATCGACATCGATCTCGAAACGGCGAGGGTGTGCGCGTTGATACTGCCGGGGAAAAGCCGCTGCCTCGGGCTCTTCGGCCGGGAGGAAGACATCACGATCGCATGGAGCGAAATCACCCTGATCGGCGAGGATGTCATTTTGATCAACAAGTGTTTGCCGCCGTGCGGCAGCAAGCGCGGAAAGTGCGCGCGTATTGACTAAAAACGCGATATCGCGTATAATATTCCCATATCAACGGGAGGCGGGAATCGGGATGCGTGTGATTGCCGGCAGTGCGAAACGCAGATTGCTGAAGAGCGCCGGGGAACCGGAGATGCAACCCACCATGGAGCGGGTCAAAGAAGCGGTTTTTTCAAAACTGCATTTTGAACTCGAGGGAAGGCGGGCGCTCGACCTTTTCGCCGGTTCCGGACAGCTCGGTATCGAAGCGCTCAGCCGGGGCGCCGCGCATTGTGATTTTGTGGACAACTCCAAAGAATCGCTCGACTGTGTGAAAAAAAACATCGGGATCTGCGGTTTTGCCGAGCGCGCCCATGTTCACGGCACAAACGCATTCTCCTTCATCAAATCCGCCGAACAGGACTATGACGTCGTTTTTCTCGACCCGCCTTTTCACCATGGGATATTGGAAAAAATTTTGCCGCTCACGGCGGCGCATGTCAAAAAAAACGGCGTCATCTATTGCGAAACCGATGATAAAGAGCGCCTTCCGCAGACCGCCGGGGACTTCGTATTGGATTCACAGGCTGTATACGGCACAATTAAGACCACGTTTTACCGGCACAAGGAATACCGGGAGGAAGTCCTCTGATATTTTGGATTTTTAAAAAAGGACTGAGAACATGAAAAGAATTGCGATTTTTCCCGGGAGTTTCGATCCCGTTACCAATGGACATATCGACATCATCCGGCGGGCGGCGACGCTGTTCGATGAGATCATCGTGGTGGTCGCCAGCAATCCCGACAAAAAGCGGTTTTTTACTGCGCAGCAGCGGCTGGCGTTTTTAAAAGAGTCGCTGGTCGATATCCCGAATGTCTCGATCGACATCTGGGACGGCTTGACCGCCGATTATGCCCGCCAAAAAAACGCTGTCGCCATCGTCAGGGGATTGCGCGCCGTGACGGATTTTGAAAATGAGTTCCAGTTGGCGCTGACCAATAAAAAGCTCTATCCCGACGGGGACACCGTGTTTTTGACCACCAAGCTTGAATACCTGTATATGTCGTCTTCAATGGTTCGGCAGTTGGCCGGTTTCGGCGGAGATACGCACGACTTCGTGCCGCCTTGTGTCAGCAGGGCGCTATCGAAACAGACGGGCGGGAAAACTTAATCCAAACCGTTCCGAGCGGTGCGGGTTCATGATGATCGGCGGGAATTTTCCGGCTATTGTGAAAGGATGGGTTCAAAGCATATGTCAGAAAAACGACTCAGCATCGATGACGTCATCGACGAGATCCACGATTTACTCGACAAGGCGTGGGATTTACCGTTGTCCGGGGGTCGCAGTGTGATCGATTCGGCAAAAATGCGCGACCTGCTGGAAGAAATCCGGAGCGGTCTGCCCGAGGAGATCGGCCAGGCGCAAAAGATTGTCGCTGACCGCAGCGAGATCATCACCTCCGCCAAACGGGAGGCCGAGTCGATTGTCGCGGCAGCCGAGGAACGCGCAAAGAAGCTGATCGGCGAAGAGCGGATTGTGCATGATGCGAAAGAACTGGCTCAAAATATCATCGGAGACGCCGAGTTCAAGGCCGGAGAAGTCAAACAAGGCGCGGTTGTATTTGCCGACAATATTTTAAAGCGTACCGAGGATGAATTCAACAAGGGGCTCAACGACCTGCGGCAATCGCGGGTGTCCCTTCGAAATACACGCAGAGAGGACTGATCGGAACTATCCGTATGGCGCGAAAAAAAGATATCATCACAACTCTATTCAACAGCGGCGTCGTCACCGTCGCCCAGCCGGATCGACCTTTCTGGCGTTCAAACGGGCGGTTGGCGGCTCTTAAAATACGCACACAGCGCATTTTGGAAAACGAGGATTCGGCGGTCTCCGCGACGGCGCTGGCCGACACGGCTTCCGACAGTCCGATGCTCGTCACGAGGGCGCTGGGCGCTTTGTGTGCGCAAATGCTGGAGTGGGCGCTCTCCTATCGGACCATCATTGAACGCTCCGCGGATTTTTTGTCGGCCGAATCGGATTTTCAAAAAGCCAACGTTGTAGCGGGAAGCCCGCACAACGGCTGGCTGTTTTCAATCCCGATCGCACAGCGCCTCGGACTGCCGCACGCCATGATCTTCGACGATAAAAGGATCGTGGTTTATGACGACAATCGGAGCAGTATGCTTGAAAACGCATCGGGCAAACGGTTTTTGCTCATCAGCGATATCATCGGCGGCGGAAACACCTATAACCGCATCTGGCTGCCCGCAATCAACGAGGCGGGCGGCTCAACCGCGGCTGTTTACAATATCATCGACCGGCGGCAGGGCGGGAGCGACCGGTTGGTCACTTTGGGCATCCCGCCGTTTTCGCTTTGCGAGACCGATTCCGCCTTTTTCCGAGAGGCCTTTGAATACAACCTCATCGATCAGGGGCAATTGAATTTTGCGCTGGCCTATATCGCGGACCCGATCAAATCGATGTTGGATTTTGTGCGCGAACACCCCGATTTTATCACCAAATCCCTCGAGGGCGACGAAAAGACAAAAGCGGCCGCAACGCTGTGTCTCGAAAGCGGCTATTATTCGGTAAAACCGTAAAAATATCCCAAAGGAAAGGACAATATAAAAATGAGATTTCGCCAGATTCACCTCGATTTTCACACATCCGAATGCGTTCCGGATGTGGGTGGGCAGTTTCACAAGGAGCAGTTTCAAGAGGCATTAAAAGTCGGATGCGTCGATTCGATCACGTTGTTTTCCAAGTGCCATCACGGCTGGTGCTATCACCCGACAAAGGCCAATATCATGCACCCCAAGCTCAACTTCGACCTGCTCGGCGCGCAGCTCGAGGCCTGCAGGGAAATCGGCGTGCGGACCCCGATCTATATCTCGGCGGGACTCGACGAAAAAGAAGCGGTCCGCCACCCCGAATGGCTGGCGCGCAACGCCGATGAGAGCTTGCTTTTCACGAAATATTTCGGCGAGCCGGGTTATCATTGGCTCTGCTTCAACACCGATTATATGGACGTGCTTGTGGCGCAGATCCGCGAGGTCGCCGCGTTGTATCGCCCGGTCGAAATTTTCCTCGACATCTGCGCGCCCAAGCCCTGTTGGTGCAGCCGCTGCCGGGGAGACATGAAGAAAAAATGCCTCGACGCCGCAAACCCCGACGACGTGAAAAAACAGGCCGAGGACGTCTATGCAGATTACGCGCGAAAAGTGCGCGAGGTGCTCGATTCGGTCGATCAAAACATCGCGGTCTTTCACAATTTCGGACATCTGCACTGCGGGCGCCGCGATCTGGCGGATTTCCAGACACACCTCGAGCTCGAATCGCTGCCGACCGGCGGCTGGGGTTACGACGATTTCCCATTCTCGGCGCTCTACGCCGAGACGCTGGGCAAGGAATACCTCGGCATGACCGGCAAATTCCACAAGAGCTGGGGTGAGTTCGGCGGCTTTAAGCACCCGAACGCCCTGCGCTACGAGACCTCGCTCTCGGCGGCGCTCGGCGCGGGCAGCTCGGTCGGCGACCAGCTGCACCCGCTCGGAAAGATGGATCTGTCCACCTATCGACTCATCGGCGCGGCCTACGGCGAACTGAAAGAAAAAGAACCGTGGCTCAAAGACACCCGTGCGATTGCCGACGTCGCGCTGCTGTCCTCCGAGGCCGTCGGCGTCGCGGCGGGCAAAGAGATCGCGCGCACCGCCGACATCGGCGCGAACCGGATGCTGCTCGAGGGCAAATACCTTTACAGCGTCATCGACGCCGAGGAGGACTTTTCCAAATTCAAGCTGCTCGTCATGCCCGATTGCGGCAGGGTCACCCCGGCGGTCGCGGTGAAGTTGAATCAATACCTCAAAAACGGCGGAAAGTTGCTTACCTCGGGCACAAGCTGTTTAGCCGTCGATAAAGACGAATTCGCGGTCGATCTCGAGGTGAAATACCTCGGCGAAAACGAATTCTCCCCGACTTATCTGAACAGTTGCGACCGGCTCAAGACCAACAACGGCGTGCTGCTGATGTACGGCAAAAACCACCGGTTCGAGACGGCGGGCGCGAAAGAATTCGCCGCCGTCCAAAACCCCTATTTCAACCGCACCGCCGCGCACTTCTGCTCCCACGCCCACGCGCCGAACAACCCCGTCGACGCCGGACCCGGCGCGGCGCTGACCCCGAACGCCGCCTATATCGGCTGGGAGGTCTTCACCGACTACGCGACCAAGGGCGCGCTGCAATGCAAGGAATTGGTCGTCGCCCTGATCGAGGAACTGATCGGCGGCGACAAGACGCTATCGACCAACCTGCCCGACCGCGGCGTCGTCACATTGCGCAAACAAAAAGACGGCGCGCTGATCAACCATCTGCTGTTCGCACACACCACCGTCCGGGGGATTAACACCGAAATCATCGAGGATTTGATTCCGGTCTGCGATACGACTGTCGAGATCAGATTGGAAAAAGCCCCGCAGTCGGTCGTTTTGCAACCGCAGGGCAAGGCGATTCCGTTTACTTATCAAAACGGCAAGCTGCGCTACACCGTCGATCAATTTACCTGCCATCAGATCATCGAAATCCGATAGGGCGGGGGAACGGCATGGGCTATCAATATATTTTGCGTTACTGCGTCGCGCCCGGCTTCCACGAAGAGGAGGCCGTCTCGCGGCTGCTGGAGTTTTGCCTAAGCGCCAAGATCGACGATGTGATGTTCCACATCAACTGCGAGCAGCTCAATCAAGGGCATATCTCGGTTGAGCAAACCAAGCCGTGGCTCGAGACGATTCAAAGGGCGGGGGGAAAACTCGCCGAAATCGGCGTCAAGACCTCGCTGAATCCCTGGATCACGACGCTGCACGCCGACCGGAGCCGCACGCTGTGGGATTTTAACAAGTTCGGCACGATGGCCGACCCGTGGGGGCAGAAGGCCTCCGCGGTCGCCTGTCCCGCCGACCCGGAATTTCAAAAATACCTGTGCGAAATGTACGCCTATTACGCCTCGATCAAACCCGACACGGTCTGGGTCGAGGACGATTTCCGCCTGCACAACCACGCGCCCTTGGAGTGGGGCGGGTGCTTCTGCGACCGGCATATGAAACTCTATTCCGAGCGGGCGGGCAGACAGTTGACCCGAGAGGAATTTGTAAAAGGCGTGCTCGCGCCCGGCGAACCGCACCCCTACCGAAAAATCTGGCTCGACGTCTCCCGCGAGACGATGCGGGGACTGGCGGAAAAAATCGGAGCCGCCGTGCACGCCGTTTCGCCCGAGACCAAGGTCGGCCTGATGAGCTCGTGCCCCAACGTGCATTGCGCCGAGGGCCGCGATTGGAGCGGCATTCTGCGCGGCCTCGCCGGTAAAAATGCCCCGGTCAGCCGCCCCCATTTGCCGTCTTATCAGGATGCCACGATGGCGCAGTACCTGTGGAATTTTTGCGCGCATTCCTGCCAAACCGTTGCGAACTGCCCGCCCGGGACGTTGATTTATCCCGAGCTCGAGGGCTTTCCGCACGGCACGTTCGTCAAATCCCGCGCGATGGTCGGCGCGCAATTATTGACCTCGGTTTTACTGCCCGCCGACGGCATGACGTTGAACCTCTTCGACATGATGGGCGACGTAATCGTCGGCGAATACGGCTACGACAAGGTCTTGGCGCGGGTCAAGCCGGTTTTGGACCGCATCACCGCGCTCGGGCTCAAAAACATGCGGCGAAAAGGCGTCTGCGTCCCGATCTGCGAGAAGGCCTCCTATTCGCTGCGCACCCGAAAGGGCGAGCGCATGGAGGAACTCTATCCCGACGAGGGTTTTTGGTTTTCGCTGCTGTCCGCGTTCGGAATCCCGTGCCATTATGTCAAGACCGCCGACCTGAACGGAGAGATCGTCGCGGTTTTGGGGCAATATTTCCGCTCATTGCACGCCGATGAAATCAAAAAACTGTTTGCGCGCAATTTCGTGCTGCTCGACGGCGAGGCGGCGAATACGCTGTTTGAAATAGGGCTCGGGAAACTTGCACTGATCTCCGCCTGCGAACGGCAGACCGGGGACGCAGACCCCGCCATTTACCACCAGGCCGTCAACGGCATCGAATACGCCGGGATCCCAGAGGCGAGGGTCGGCGTCGGCGAAAACTATTTCAATATTTATTACGGCGAAAAACCCTATCTGATCACCGAGGCCAAAAACTATATGGGAAAAACGGCCGGAAACGGCGTCGCGCTGACAGGGCCGCAATGTCTGGTTTTCCCGTTTTCGTCGCCGGACAAAATGCCGGCGACGCTTCTGACGCCGGTCCACCGCGATATCCTGTTCGGCGTGGTCGCCGCCTGCAAGGCCGCGCCGCCCTGTGCGGTCGGCGGCACGCACCTGTTCCCGGCGCTGTTTTCCGACACCGAAAAAGACACCATGCTGATCGTCAATTTTTCGCCGGACGAGGCCGAGGACGTCACCGTGTTCATCCCGAATCCCGCGCAATACGGGAAAATCGAACTGGACGGCTGCGGCGACGCGGAGCATAACGGGGAATACTACAGTTTTCATAAAAAACTCGCCACCGGGGAGGCGGCGGTTCTGACGTTGATTCGATAAAAAAATTACCGCTTTTCATTATGCTTTTATGGGTTGGAGATCCTTCGACTGCGCCCGAAATCGGGCTCCGCTCAGGATGACAGTCACGGGCGCTTGAATGCGAACCAGACGTCCGGCTTTTCGTCGGAATAGATAAATCCGATGTCCTCGTAGACGCGCATCGCGACCGGGTTTTCGACCCACAAATAAATATCGCTGCTTTGATAATGCCCGAGCTGAAAGCGCATCGCCGCGCTCATCATCGCCCGGGCATATCCTTTTCCCCGGAATTGCGGCAACGTGAAGACGTCCTGCACCAGCGCCAAACCTGTGATGCCGTCATGCTCGATGCTGGCCGAGGCCGCGCTCTGCTCCCCGGAGAGGGAGCCGGTGTTTTCGCGCCCGACGAACACGTCGATCGTGCCGTATTCCATGCAGTCGCGGGTGGCCAGCGCGCACCAGTCGCCGCCGTCGTGGTCGTAAAACAGATTGTAAATCTCATCGTCAAATTGCTCTTTACGCGTGATTTGCAAAGTCGGGGAGGTAAACTCTCCGGGTTCGCCGCCGCCCCAAAACATCAGCTTCCGATCGAGGGTCTCAATCGTCCAGCCGCGTTTTTGCAGCGCGGGCGTCAGCCGTTCGCGCTCGTTTTCAAAGCCGCCGAAAAAGATGCGCGGCGTGACGGCTTTGGTGTAATAAAAGGCCTCGATGGCGCCAAGCACCGATTCCGGGTCGGTAAAATCCGAGATCACGGCGTGGTTGCAATCGTGCGAATTTTTATTGGTATCGGAATAAAACACATGCGCAAACGAGGTCTTGACAAGGTTCGCGCAGTGGCAGATCAGGTTGTTTTCGCATTCCATAACGGTTTTCAGGTCGGTCATATGCTCACCCCATTCATATGATACACCACGGGGATAAAAAAATAAACAAGCCGTGTAACAAAAAGGCGAAAAACGCGGTCATATAAACGGAACGAAGGGCGCAGAGCATCCGCCGTTTGTTCCGACGGCCATACCACAGGGAGATAACGAATAGAGGGCATTTTGCCCTCTATTCGTTTGGGAAGAAAAGACCAAATGGTCTTTTCTTCTTTCGACGGGTATCAAAAGGTACCCGTTCAGGTTTGGAACAGAAGGCGGGAACGCCCTCGTTTCGTTTTAGACGGGCACGGAAAGGTACCCGTTCAGGTTTGGAACAGAAGACGGGAACGCCTTCATTTCGTTTTAGACGGGCACGGAAAGATACCCGTTCAGGTTTGGAACAGAAGGCGGGAGCGCCCTCGTTTCGTTTTAGACGGGTACGGAAAGGTACCCACGCATGTTTGTGTTCATGTAACGGGCGGTATTTGCCGTCCGACCGGCGGAAAACCCTTGTTTTCATCTCGACCGGAACAATGAAATCAATCTGTTTTTTCCACAGGCAAATACAAATAGCAAAACTCGTGCGCGTTCAAATTTTTCTGCGAACGGGGTAAAACTCACGGAACAGATCCATATAGGCGGTGAGGTTCCCGATGCCGGGCTTAATGAATTGAAACACCTCGCCGCTGCATTTTTCGCGTAGCCCGCCGCTCAGAGTATAGGTTTTCCTGAATTTGCATAAACCGTTCGGCTTGCTTCCGCAATGACGGCAGTCGCCAGACCCGCTGTCGAACACGGTGCGGACACATTCCGGCGCGGTTTGTATAAACCCGGCGTGTTTGTCGATGCTATTTAGAAATAGCCGCAGAACAATGCCGTTATCTTTGCAATAGATGCGAGCCGCAACCTGCTTGCTTTTAACGCCCGTCTTGGCGTAAATGAGCAGATATTTGCCCCACGCGGGCGCCCCCGCATAACCCGGCGTGATCACCCCGCCGGTCGAGTACCCCTACGTTTCCATTTCCGCGTCGAACTTTGCGATAAATTCCTTGTCCGAAGGCGAGATGTAATCGTATCGCGGGTCTGAAAGTTGTGCCGATATGGGGTTGTTCATTGATCGGCCTCCTTTTCCGCAATACGGTCTGCTTTCTCCTTTATCGGTATCAGCAAATCCAGTTGTTTGGTTTTATCATCACCATCATTTGACAAACTGAATGTATACCAATTCCAATAATTCAGATGTTCTTCCATCATACCTTCCATTCCGGCCGTTTGGTCTAAATTAAAGTCAAATCTATCGCTATTTTCGATCCATTTCCAAAGCAAATTCCATCTGTCCCATTCCCCCAAAATGATGCCGTGCGTCGCATACTGCCCACCGGGGAAAAACTTTTTTATATAAGGCGGCGACACTTCCATATCTTCCGGTATTGTCATCCAACGTTCATATCCGTGGTCGCTCATATCAGGTTGCGAACCATTTGGATTGTTAAATCCGATGTGTCGTGAAGCGGGATACACAGTTTGAAGATTTGTTTCTTTGATGAATTTTTGGATCATCTCGTCCGTTTCCAATTCAGCGATATTACCAACGATGTGTATGGAAGCCACCGTCATCGGCGGCAAATACACAATCCGCACATCCCGGTCCGTGAGTTTGTTCAATTTTTCGCTTGCCGCCTGCAAGTCCTGCGCCGTTTTTTCTTCTTTGAGCGGTATCTTCTGCACAGTTAATGCATCCGCCGCTTCCAGCAGGGCGGTATCGTCCAATAAATTTAATTTTATATCTTCGTGGATGCTCTCTTTCAAGCGCGTGATAAATGTGTTGATGATGTCCCTGATGGTGGACAGCGCGGTGATTTCATCGTCCACCTCGTTCAAATTTTGCTGAAACGCGTCTATGATCGCCGCCGCGTCTTCGCTTTTTAAGATCAGGGCGATCTGCTTGAGCGGTATTCTCAGCTTGCGCAGCACAAGGATCTGCCGCAAACGCGTGACCGCTGCTTCGTCGTAAGCGCGATAGGCGTAATCGTCCTTTTTCACGCTCTCGATCAGTCCGATTTGCTCATAATACCGCAGGGTCCGCGTGGAAATGCTCATCTCTCTTGAAATTTCGCTTATGGTGGTCAAGTTCATCATGCTTTGCTCCTCTTCATTCAGTCCCGTAAAAACAGGCCGCAATCAGCATAAACTGCGACGTCGCGTCAAAGTCAAGGGGTTTATAAAATAATTTTTAGTCATTGGGAATTGAAGTTTTATATCAGCGACAACTGCTCGTCCTTTTCTTCCAGCGTGTTCATATACCGGAAAATCCGGCCGACGTCGTGCAACACGCCGCGCTTTGCGCACTCGGCGTGAAAGATTTTCATCAGCGCCGGGCTGTCGCCGCTGACGCAGGAATAGGCAAGCCCGAATTTTTCAATGTATTTTTGCTTGATCCCCGGGAAATTCCGGTCGAGCGCGGCGTAGAAATAGTCGCGGTCGCCGTCTCGCAGGGTCACGCCCATATTAAAACACAGAATCCCCTTGACCCCGGCCTCGAAGCAGTAGGACAAAATCCCGCGCAAATTTTCCTCGGTGTCGTTGATGAACGGCAGGATCGGACACAGCCAGACCACGGTCGGGATGCCGTTGTCGCGCAAAATCTTCAAAACCTCGAACCGCCGCTTCGTCGTGCAGACGTTCGGCTCTAAAGTTTTGCAAAGCGCCTCGTCATAGGTCGTCAGCGTGATTTGCGCCACGCATTTGGCTTTTTTGTGAATGCTTTTCAACAGGTCGAGATCGCGCAGGATCAGGTCGGACTTGGTTAATATCGTAAGCCCGAATCCCAATTTGTCAATCATCTCAAGGCAACGGCGGGTGTACAATAACTCTTTTTCGAGCGGGATATACGGGTCGCACATCGAGCCGGTCCCGATCATCCGGCGGCCGCGCTTTTTCATCAATTCCGCTTCCAACTGTTCGGGCGCGCCGGTCTTGACCTCGATGTCCTCAAAGTCGTGTGTAAATTGATAACACAAACTGCGGCTGTCGCAATAAATACACCCGTGCTGGCAGCCGCGGTAGATGTTCATGCCGTTTTTCGGCGAAAGGATGGATTTGTATTGCTTATAATGCATTAACGGGGTTCGATGATCCTCGCGCCGGTCACGCCGATGATGCTCAAAATCCGCGAGAGCAGCCGGTTTGGATCCTTTAAGCCGTTGTCGATGTCGATCAGCGTATAAGCCCAGTTCCCGCGGCTCTGGTTCGACATATAATCGATGTTGTGCCCGTCTCCGGAGATGATCGACGTGATCGAGCTGACCATGTTCGGGATATTGCGGTGGCAAACCGTGACGCGCGTCCTGCCGCCGTACGGGACATCGCAGGCGGGAAAATTGACCGAGTTGCGGATGGTTCCGTATTTGAGATAATTGATCATCTCCTCGGCGGCCATCTCGGCGCAGTTGTCCTCGGACTCGGGCGTCGAGGCGCCGAGGTGCGGGATGCAAAGCGTGTTGGGCAGCGCCAGCACCTCTTTGGACGGAAAGTCGGTGGCGTAGCAGGAAATCGTGCCGTAGGCGAGCGCCTCCGCGAGCGCTTCTGTGTCCACGAGTTCCCCGCGCGAAAAGTTCAGCAGGCGCGCGCCTTTTTTGGTGGCTTTGAACAGTTCTTTCCCGTACATGCCCTTGGTCTTTTCGGTGTAGGGCACATGCAGCGAAATATAATCGCTCGTCGAGACCAGTTCCTCGATCGAAGCGGCTTTTTTGACCGCGCGCGACAAACTCCAGGCCGCGTCGACGCTCAAAAACGGATCGTGGCCGCAGACCTGCATATCGAGCGCGTAACCGGTGTTGGCGACCTGTGCGCCGATCGCGCCGAGCCCGATCACGCCGAGTTTTTTGCTCTTGAGCTCGGGGCCGACAAACTGCGCCTTGCCCTTTTCGACCGTCTTGGAAACATCCTCGGCGTCCGCGAGCGTCTTGGCCCAGACGATGCCCTCGGTGATCTTGCGCGACGACAGCAGCAGCGCCGCGACGACGAGCTCCTTGACGGCGTTGGCGTTCGCGCCCGGCGTGTTGAAAACCACGACGCCCCGTTCGGAGCAGGTGTCAATCGGGATATTATTCACGCCCGCGCCGGCTCTGGCGACCGCCAGCAGCGACTTGGGCAGTTCCATCTCATTCATGTCGAAGCTGCGCAAAATAATTCCGTCCGGCTCTTTACAATCCGCAGAAACCTCGAATTCGAGCGGCGACAATTTTGAAATGCCGCACTCGGCGATGGCGTTGAGCGTCAAGATTTTATACATCTCTAAATTTCTCCTTTTTCAAACTCGGCCATAAAACCGACCAGCGCTTTCACGCCCTCGACCGGCATCGCGTTGTAGATGCTGGCGCGCATGCCTCCGACGGTGCGGTGGCCCTTGAGGTTGACGAATCCGGCCTGTTTGGCCGACTTGATAAACTTTTCGTTCAGTTCCTCGGTCGGCAGCACAAACGGAATATTCATTAACGAGCGGTCTTTTTTGACCACCGTACCCTTAAACAGTTTCGAACTGTCGAGATAATCATATAGCATCGCGGCCTTTTTCTCGTTGACTTTTTGCATTTCGGCCACGCCGCCGCGCTCGAGCAGCCACTTGAACACCAATCCCATCACATAGATGGCATAGGTCGGCGGAGTGTTGAACATCGATTTTTCTTTGGCGTGGATCGCGTAAGAGAGCATCGACGGCGTATTTTCCGGCTCGCGCCCGATCAGGGCGTTTTTGATGATCACGACCGTGACGCCGGCGGGGCCGAGGTTTTTTTGCGCCCCTGCGTAGAGCAGGCCGAATTGGGTGATGTCGACCTGTTCCGAAAGGATCGACGACGACATGTCCGCGACCAGCGGCACGTCCTCGGCCTCGGGCAAACTCGTGAACCGGGTGCCGTAAATGGTGTTGTTGAGCGTGATATGAAAATAATCCGCGTCCTTGTCGAACTTGTTTTTGTCAAGGTCGGGGATATAGTTGAAAGTCCTGTCCGCGGAACTCGCGACCACGTTCGCCGCGCCGAATTTCGAGGCCTCCTCGATGGCGCGCTTGGCCCATTGCCCGGTCACCACGAAATCGGCCTTTTTGCTGCCGGTCATCAGGTTCATCGGGATCATGTCGAATTGCAGCGATGCGCCGCCCTGCAAAAACAACACGGTGTAGCTGTCGGGAATCGCCATCAGCGCGCGCAAATCGGCCTCGGCGGTCTCAATAATGGCCTCGTAATCCTTGGATCGGTGGCTCATCTCCATCACCGACATGCCGCTCGCGCCGTAATTGACCAGCTCGCTCTGCGCCTTTAAAAGCACCTCGAGCGGGAGCATCGAAGGCCCCGCCGAAAAGTTGTAGACACGTTCCATTTCTGTTTTTCCTCATTTCCCGATTCCCGATAGCAGGATCGCCGTAGTATGTATCATTATACGCCGTTTTTGCATACGGCGCAACCCCTGCGAGAGGGCAGAGGTGAGAGGGCAGAGGGCAGAGGTGAGAGGGTAGAGGGCAGAGGTGAGAGGGTAGAGGGCAGAGGTTGTCATCCTGAGCGCAGCGCGCCGCAGCGCGCGAAGTCGAAGGATCTCGACATCCGTAAGCCATTATCAGCCCGAGATTCCTCGACTGACGCTCGGAATGACAGTTTGAAGTCGAAGGATCTCGGCATCCG
>CAZPLU010000001.1:27030-71481 GCA_964587625.1 uncultured Eubacteriales bacterium | reverse complement strand
CCCGAGATTCCTCGACTGACGCTCGGAATGACAGTTTGAAGTCGAAGGATCTCGGCACCCGTAAACCATTATCAACCCGAGATTCCTCGACTGACGCTCGGAATGACAAAAGGCGGGAATCCCCGCCTTTTAAAATCGTAACTTTACCGTTGGACCCGACCGCTGCCGTCGCCGCCCGCGAGCGCTTTGACCTCCGCGACCGAAACGTGGTTGAAGTCGCCCTCGACCGCGTGCTTCAGGCAGGAGGCCGCGACCGCGAACTCAAGTGCGTCGGCGCTGTTCATACCCGTCAAAATGCCGTAGATCAAACCGCCGCCGAAGCTGTCTCCGCCGCCGACCCGGTCGACGATGTGAACGTCGTAGTCCTTGGAGAAGAAATAATCTTTTCCGTCGTATAACATTCCGGCCCAGTTGTTGTCGCTGGCCGATTTGGAGCTGCGCAGCGTGACGGCCACTTTTTCACAGCCGAACCGCTTGGAGAGCTCCGCCGCGACGAACTTGTAGCCCTCGTGGCTCAGTTTACCGCCGCCGACGTCGGTGTCCGGGGCCTTGATGCCGAAGACCTTGTCCGCGTCCTCCTCGTTGGCGATGCACAGGTCGACGTACTTCATCAGCTCGCCCATGACTTTTCCGGCCTTTTCGGTCGTCCAGAGATTTTTGCGGTAATTCAAGTCGCAGCTGACCTTGACGCCTGATTTTTTCGCGGTTTTCACCGCATCGAGGCAGGCCGCCGCGCAGTTATCGGACAGGGCGGGGGTGATGCCGGTGAAATGGAACCAAGCACAGCCCGCGAAAATCTTCTCCCAGTCGAACTCGGACGGTTCCGCCGCCGCGATGGAGGCGTATTTTCGGTCGTAGATGACCTTGGACGGGCGCTGCGAGGCGCCTTTTTCGCAGTAATAGATGCCCAAGCGCTCGCCGCCGCGAAGAATCTCTAAGGTGTCGACGCCGAAACGGCGCAGTTCGTTGACGGCCGCCTGTCCGATCTCGTGCGTCGGAACCTTGGTCACAAACGCCGCGTCAAGGCCGTAATTGGCCAAGCTGACGCTGACGTTGGCCTCGCCGCCCGCATAATAGGCGTCGAAGCTGTCGCACTGGATGAACCGTTGATAATTCGGGGGCGAGAGCCGGAGCATGATCTCGCCGAAACAGACAATTTTCGCCATGTCAAGCCCTCCTAAATGAACTTTTTCTGCAGCAGGTGCAGGGTGAAGCCGTTCAGGTCGATATCGAGGTAGGCCGCGTTCAGCTTGCCCTTGTCGTTGTACTTCATGCCGTCGGGATTAAACTTGATACCCTTGTCGGTCATATAGCGCACGCCGCGCTCGACGCTGTTGGTCGCGATGGCGACATGACCCTTTTCGGCCAGATACGGAGTGATGATCTCGAATTCGGTTCCGACGAAGCCCTTCGACTGGGGCAGGTTGAACGCCATTGAGAGGAACGCTTTGACCGATTCGGTCTGCGCGTCGTCTTTGGTGTAGATGCCGACATGGGC
This sequence comes from uncultured Eubacteriales bacterium, assembly GCA_964587625.1. Taxonomy (GTDB): domain Bacteria; phylum Bacillota; class Clostridia; order Oscillospirales; family JAKOTC01; genus DAOPZJ01. The sequence goes on along the minus strand of CAZPLU010000001.1, from coordinate 69,983 downwards.
GATTTGGTAGCCCAGAATCACCTTGACGGCGTTTTTGGTCAACTCGGTGATTTTGGCGTAGTTGCCCTCCTTGATCGCGGCCTTGTCGATGACGAACGAGCCGCCGCAGGCCAAGACGTTGGGCAGCGCCAGATAGTCCGCGATGTTTTTTTCGCTGACGCCGCCGGTCGGCAAAAATTTCATTTGCGCATAAGGACCCGCAAACGCTTTAAGAGATGCGATGCCGCCCATCTGCTCGGCGGGGAAGAACTTGACCGCGGTCAGTCCCATCTCGAGCGCCGCTTCAATCTCGGCGGTGCCGGAGATACCGGGCATGACAGGGATGTTGTTGTCGATACACCATTTAACGACCTTGGGGTTGAAGCCGGGGGCGACGATGTATTTCGCGCCGCATTCGACAGCTTCCTTCGCCTGTTCGACGGTCAGCACCGTGCCCGCACCCAAAATGATTTCGGGCGCTTCTTTTGCGATCCGGCGGATGCACTCCGCGGCGGCGGCGGTGCGGAAGGTGATCTCTGCGACCGGGAGGCCGCCCGCGGCGAGCGCTTTAACCACCGGCACGGCGGTGTCGGCGTCGTCGAGCGCGATGGCGGGCACGAGCCCGTACTCGCCGATTGTTTTCAATAAATCGTTCATTTTACGATGATCCTTTCCGATGAGAGAAGTTTAGGCGTTATTTAAAACGCCTAAACTTTAGTTTTTGGAATATCAATTGCCTATTTCATATCGGTCGGCTTGATGAAGTCCTGATCGGTAAAGGTGTAGTTCTCGCCGGCCATGGCCCAGCAGAACGCGTAGTTCGAGGTGCCCGCCGCCGAGTGGATCGACCAGTTGGGGCTGATGACGGCGTGGTGATCCTTCATGACCAGATGGCGGGTCTCGGTCGGCTCGCCCATCAGGTGGAACACGACGTTGTCCGGGCCGAGGTCGAAATAAAGATACGCCTCCATGCGGCGGTCGTGGGTGTGCACGGGCATCGTGTTCCAGATGCTGCCCTTTTCGAGAATCGTGACGCCCAGCATCAGCTGGCAGCTCTTGGCGATCCCGTCGGCGTGGATGTATTTATAGATCGTGCGCTCATTGCAGTTGTTTTTGTCGCCCATATGCGCCGGCGTGGCCTTGGTGATGTCGATCAGCACCGTGGGGTAGGCCATATGCGCCGTACAGGAGACGAAATAGAGCTGGCAGGGGTTGGATGCGTCTTCGCTGGCGGCGGTGACATTTTGGTTGCCCTTGCCGACATACAACGCGTCCTTGTTGTTCAAAACATATTTTTCGCCCTCGACCGTGATCACGGCTTTGCCGCCGCCGGTGTTGAGGAACGCCATCTCGCGGCGCTCGAGGAAGTATTCGGTCTTGAGATCCGGCTCCTCGATTTTAAAGGTCTTTTTGACCGGAATACAGCCGCCGATGATGTAGCGGTCGTAATGGGAATAGACCATCTTGAGTTCGTCGGCGACGAACAGGTCCTCGATCAGAAACCGCTCGCGCAGCTCATCGGTGGTCAGGTATTTTGCATCTTCGGGATGCGAACTCTGTCTGATATCTAACATAAATAACAATCCTTTCATTGAGGTTGGGAATTTGGTTTGCGAAGGATAAACTTCCGGGTAAAACGGAAATTCATTTCTGTTTCACTTGGGAATACAACAATTCTTCATTGATCGGGATATGGAAATTTATTTCCATATCACCTGGCCAGCCAGCCGCCGTCGCAGGCGATCGTGAAGCCGTTGACATAATCGGAAGCGGGCGCGGCCAAAAAGACCGCGACGCCGGCGACGTCGTCCGGGGTGCCCCAGCGGCCCGCCGGGATGCGCTCGATGATGCTTGCCTCGCGTTCGGCGTCGGCACGGATCGGGGCGGTGTTGTTGGTGGCCATGTATCCCGGGGCGATGGCGTTGGCGTTGATGTTATATTTTGCCCATTCGTTTGCCATTAACATGGTGATGCCCTTGACGCCGCTCTTGGAAGCGGTGTAGGACGGGACGCGGATGCCGCCCTGGAAGGAGAGCATGGAAGCGATGTTGATGATTTTGCCGCCGCCCTGCTTCATATATTCCTTTGCGACGCGCTGGGACAGGAAGAAGAGGGTCTTGAGGTTGATGTTCATCACGTCGTCCCAGTCCTTCTCGGAAAAGTTGATCGAGTCCTCGCGGCGGATGATGCCGGCGTTGTTGACGAGAATGTCGACATGACCGAACTTGGCGATGCAGTCGCTTACGATACCCTCGATCGGCTCAGTGGACATCAGGTTGGCCTTTTGACCCTCAAAGCATCTGCCGCAGGCCTCGACCGCCGCCTTGATTTCGGCAAAATCGCCGGGATAGGACGCGCCGTAGATGTCCGCACCGGCCTCGGCGAGACCCTTGGCCATGCCGTAACCGAGGCCGACTTCGCAGCCGGTGACGATGGCGACTTTGCCCTTGAGAGAGAAATTTGTTGACATAAAAACACTCCTTTGAAATGATGTTGGATTTATTTTAGGGAATTGAGCGCGCTGTCGAGGTCGGCGCACAGGGAATCGGCGTCTTCGAGGCCGATTGAAATCCTGAACAGCCCATCGGGGATGTCGATCTCGGCGAGCTTTTCGGGTTCTCCGCTGCCCGGGAAGTTGAATAAACTCTCATAACCGCCCCAGCTCGGACCCTCCTCGAAATATTGCAGCGATTTGAGCGCCGCAAGCACTTTTTCCTTCGGGGCTTTTGCGATAAACGACATCAGGCCGCAGTAGCCGCGCATCTGCTTTTTGCCGAGTTTGTAGCCCGGGTCGCTCTCGAGCCCCGGATAGTATACCCGCTCGACCATCGGGTGCCGCTCGAGGAATTTTGCGACTTTCAGTCCGTTTTTGCAATGCTGCTCCATGCGCAGCGGGAAGCTGCGGAGCGAACGTGTCAACAGCCACGCCTTCATCGGGTCGACGCACGCGCCGTAGGTGGTGCGCTCCTCCCAGCCGAACTTGCTGAGATCGGGATCCTTGGTGATCAGCGCGCCGGCGATGATGTCGCTGTGACCGCCGAGGTATTTGCTGGCCGAGTGCATCACGACGTCGGCGCCGAGATCGAGGGGATTTTGGAAATACGGCGTCGCCCAGGTGTTGTCGATCAACACCTTGATGCCCTTTGAATGCGCCAGCTTGCTGACCGCGGCGATGTCCTGCACCAAAAAGATGTTCGAGGACGGGCTCTCGAGGTAGATGATTTTTGTGTTGGGTCGGATCGCCGCCTCGAATTCGTTCAGATCGTCGCCGCGCACATAGGTCACGCCGATGTTGTAACGCGGACCGAGGGTGTTGTCGAAAAAGCCCTTGATCGGCAGGTAGACGCTTCGAACCGCCACCGCGTGGTCGCCGGACGACAGCAGCGCCATCAGCGAAGAAGTGATCGCCGCCATGCCCGAGGCGAACAGAAGGGCGCGGCTGCCCCGCTCAAGCTGTGCGATTTTTTGCTCGGTGACCTTGATGGTCGGGTTGTCCACGCGGGTATAGACATAGCCGAAGCTCTTCTCCTTGCGGGTGAACAGGGTGTTTTCGAAGATCGGGGGCACGACGGCTCCGAGGTATTGGGTGTAATCGTCGCCGAGGTGGGCGACGGTGTTGGGAACCTTTGAATAGTCCTTCTCCATGGTTGATTCGCACTTTCTGCCCTTGTACGGGGCATAAGAATTTAAAACCCCATCCGGGTCCATTTTCCCGCTTCGGCCATCGGTATTTGCAAAATCTCTTTGACCAGCGAGACATAATAACGGTAATTTTCAATCGGAACGCCGTTCGGAATGCGGTGGTCGAGTCCGAAGGCGACGCCGAAGTCGTTTTTCAGCGAGCCGATCTTATATTCCACCTCGCGTCGGATGTCCTCTTTGGTGCCGCGTAGGGTGTATTTGTCGATTCCGGCTTTGAATGCGAGACGGTTTCCGAATTGCTTGCGGCTTGCGACGATGTCCATGCCGGAGCCGGGTTCCATCGGGAAACATACATTGACGCCGCTATCGGCGATGTTTTCCATCAGCGGGTTCATGTTGCCGTCGCTGTCCTGCGAAAAGATCGTCGCGCCCAACGACTTTGCCGCGCTCCAAATCTTTTCGTAATACGGCTTGACAAACTCGTCGAACAACGCCGGGCCGATCAGCGGGCCGCTCTTTCCGGCCATGTCTTCGTGCGCGAACAGGTTGTCGATCACGAGCTTGCCCTCCAACCGTTCCATCACCTTTAATACGGTGTCGGCGCAGGTGTCGAGCATATCCCGGATCAACTCCGGCTCGTCGTAGTAGGCGATGCAGAGGGCTTCCTCGCCCATCAGTTCGCGCGGCATATCGAATCCCCCGGGGATATCGAGCAGCACCAGCGCGTCGCGTTCGCGCGCTTTGGCCGCCGCGCCCACGGCTTCGGGATCGATCCGCTTTTCGTCGAATTGGAATTTGGGTTTGATCTTTAACCAGCTCTCGTAATCGGAGACGGGATACGAGACGGGCAGGGGGATCGTCGCGGTGGCGGTGCAGAGCTTGACGGTGCGCCCCATCGCGTCCCGAGAAATCACATAGCCGTCGCCCTTTTCAAGCACTTTTTCTTCGAACGGGTCGATCAAGCCGCAGTTGGCGCCGGCCTGTACGCGGTGTACCCAATCGAAATTGAACGCCGAGAGGTCGCGTTCGGCATCGGTCGCGCCCTGCGCGGCCCATTCCTCGTCAAGCCCGATCAGTTTCCCGAAAATTTCGACGAACATCGGGCGGGGCGCGCCCTTGAAGGTCATCAGGTCGATGTATTGCTGTCTGGTCCAAAACATGATAATGGCTATCCTTTCGCAGTGAGCTTGAAAAAAACTTACTGCGGCAAACCACAGAGATACTGCGTCAGCGCAAGCAGGGTCAGCGACTGGCCGTAGCCCGTGGAGGTCAGGCGGATTTGTTTGTAATAATCCTTGGTCATATGTACGACCGTGCCGTAGGAGGCGTTTTTGACGACGCCGTCGGGGCCGATCTGGTTCCAAAGCCCGTCGATGCCCTTGTCGCAGACGGCCTTGTAGCTGTCGTCGAGCACGCCCGAGGCGACGCCCTTTTGCAGCCCGTAGATAAATCCGGCGGAACCCGAGCTCTCGAGATACGCGGTCGGGTCGTCGACCAGCGTGTGGAACAGGCCGGAGGCGTCTTGATATTTTTTCAGCGCCGCGCACTGGCGGCGGTAGGCGTCTAAAATCGCGGTCTTGTCCGGCTCGGGGATGCCGATGTATTCGGTCATGTCGATCGAGGCCGCCGTGAACCAGCAGTTGCCGCGGCACCAGAGCGCCTTGCCGAAGTTGTGATGGCCGTCAAAGGTCCAGCCATGGAACAGCAGGCCGGTCTCGGGGTCTTGTAAATATTTGATGTGGATTAAAAATTGCCTGACGGCCTCGTCCTTGTAGGCCTGATTTCCCGTGATCTGGCCGATTTTCGCCATCGACAGCGCGGTCATAAAGACCGTGTCTGCCCAGAGCTGCTGGGTGTTCAGCGAATCGATCGTCAAATGTTGCAATCCATCCTCGTCGGTGCGGGGCATTTCATGCAGCACCCACTCGGCCCAGCGGACGCAGAAGGCGCGGTATTTTTCGTCGCCCGTCTCCTCATAGAGGTGCGCCATGGTCGAGAGCGGCGCCATGGTGTTGACATTTTTCATAATCCTGTCTTCGCCGGGCATCTTGGAATCGAACCATTCGATCAGATAGTCGAGGTATTTTTTGTTGCCGCTGTATTGATAGTATTTGTAAATGCCGTAAAGCCCCACGCCCTGGGACCAGTCCCAGAGGTTCATGTTGAGCAAGATATTGGTACCCTCGGTGCCGATCGAGATCAGCGTGTCGATGATCCGCTCGCATTTTTGTTCGACGGCCGCCCTGTTTTCCCGCATGGTTTTTTACCCTCCGCGCTGTCATTCGGGCCGGATTTAATCCCATCCGCACCCAATTTACATTGTACCACGGACTCGCCCGGAAGTAAACCCAAACGGGTGAGAAAACCCGAAAAAGTGATTTTGTCACACGGTGGTTTTGTGATTTACCCGATGAACCGTGCCCGATTGTTCCGAAAGCATCTTTTAAACTGCCGCGCGGCGAAAAGCGTGTTTTTTTGATGATAAACGAAAAAGCAATATGGTATTGAATCCCATATGGCATTATGGTATAATACGGATGGTGGAATCGGGATCAAAACCGCAGGCACGGCGTTTTATTAAAAAATTTTCACTTCGGGCATCCAACATCTTATAAAAAATCAAGTTATAACAGGGATATTCCAATATATGTAGTAATAATGTAATATTTCGACAATTTCCGTCAACTTTCGCACGATCCGGATGTTATGATAAAAATTCAATGGGATTCAACAGTAATTGATGATATGATTGGTGTATTGTATAACGAACCGTTGTGGTTATGTACTATTAAGTCGGGTACAGATGATGGGCATTCATTACTTGCAAAAGAATATAATGCGGTAGAAAATAAAGTATTAATATATGATACTTCTTATATGAGAAGTGAATGGGTCAGTATCACGTCAGTATTCAACTCTTCAGGATTCACTCTTTCATGGAGAGGTTCTACTATTTTTAAAGTGTGGGGAGCAATCTATATATAATTGAAATATGTGTTATAATAAAAATCAAAGGAGAATTATTATGAAAAAATGCATTATAACGGTGCTCGTGTTTTTGCTGATGTTATCCGCAGCAACACTCAGCGTATCTGCCGTTTCAAGCGTACCGTTTTCATCTAGTCAAGTGAAATCTTTATCGACGAGTTCCGAAGCATCAACAGGGAGTTCAAGTCAATCGACAACGATTCCTTTGAACTCTTCAGAAATCAACGCATCTGCGATGCCTCCAATATTCAACTCTGATTCACACAAGACACAGGAAGAGATCGCACAAATGAATACTGTACAAATATTAGAAAATGCCGACAGATTTTATTCCGAGACCCAATATACCGATGAACAAAAACATGAGGCCGATGCCGCACTCGCGCAAATCTATCAATCGCTGTATCTTGATATAAACGGAGAAACCGAAGAGACGGAATATATGAAAGGGAAAGCCGTTGAATACATCAACAGGCAATCTCCGGGACTCCGCTTGAACAAAGGTTCTATGATGCTTTTGAACTATATGTCTTTGGCAAATTTTCAAAAGACCGGCGAGATTATATTTGATTCAAAATATGGCGGTAATAACACGGGGGCTTATACCGTAATGGCGGAGGACGAAAACGGGAGAGTCGTTTCAATGATATTGCTCAGTTGGAGCGGCGAGATCCGCCAATCCGCAGGTTGTCTAAACGAATGTGAAGATTTAAGGTCTCACGCGGTAAAAGCATATGAGCTGCTTAAAAAGACCGACCTTGACCTTTCAAAAACCAAAGCGGTCTTTTTTAGAATGCATATGTTCTACGATTTATATTATCTGACCGATGGAAACTCACAGTATTTTTTAACTTTCGGAAGCATCGATAAAGCGGCGGGAGATCTATATTACGAACAAAACTTTGAATATGATAATATCGAGCAAAGAATGAGGGTTGTGCGTTATGAGGATATGTTCCAAATAATCCAAGCGATCGACACATCAAGCATGGAGGATCATCCAATCACTTGGATCCCGCAAATGGGCGGCGATTCCCTTTCCGCAACACCCGAAGCTCAAACGCCCGCCCAAGATTCGCCTGATCAAATATGGCTTTGGGCAATCGTGGCTGCCGCCGTAATCGCATTGGTTTTAGTCGTCGTCAGGGTCGTCCGCAAAAAAAAGGCGAATTGAATTCAAGTCATACCTCCTTATGACGTCCCACGCAACGCCGCCCTTTCGGGCGGCGCTGTGCGTTTATACGGGTATTTTTTATCGGATTATTCTGAAACCAACACTTCAAAAAACCGCGCGGGGAAATGCGCGTGCGTTTCCCTCGGCCGTGAACTTGGCAATTCGGCCGAAATGTGATAAAATAATGTCCACTGAACAAATGCGTTTTGCGAAACGCATTTGCAAAAAGAGCAAATATTGCTCTTTTTGACGGCAAAACAAACTTGTTTTGCCGTTTCAGATACATTGATTTACTGCCTGTTCGCCTTTGCGGACACACGCCGCAAAGGCGAAGTGCAAGGTTTTTAAGCGATTCGCTAAAAAACTTTGCACCTGAACAATTCGAAAACGCCATTAAACCATTGAATCTGTTGCGTTTTTGAATTGTTCAGCAGGCATTAAAATAAGGTCACTTCGTCAGTAAGGGGTATTTATGAAAAAAATCACAAAAAGCATATTCATCGGTTCGGGTATTTTTTTGATTGCGTTTTCGCTGCTGCCCTATATCACCTATCGGATCATCAACATCGGCGTGTGGTTTCCGGCGCTGCTCGGCGTTTTTTTCATCACGCTGCCTGCCATTGCAACGGTTTTGAAAAAGCTGTTGAAAAAGACCTACCGCCCGGTGAAAATCGTCTTTTGGGCGATATTTTGCATCGGTTCCGCCTATCTGCTTGTGATGATGGCGGTCATCGCCGGCGGTTCCTTTGTGCCTGCGACCGCAAATCCCGACGCCGTAATCGTGATGGGCGGCGGCATCGAGGGCGACCGGCCCCAGCTGATGCTGCAATATCGGCTCGACGCGGCGGCCGATTTTTTACAGACACATCCCGGTGTGATCTGCGTGGTCACCGGGGGCGAGGGCAGCAACAGCAATCGCACCGAAGCCGACGTGATGAAGCAATACCTCGCCGAGAAAGGGATCGCCCCGGAGCGTATTTTGACGGAGGACCGATCGACCGACAGCAACGAGAATTTGAAATTCGCCGCAAAAATCCTCGAAAAAAACGGAATCGGTCACAAAGTCGTCATCATCACCGACCGGTTCCATCAATACCGCAGCGCGCTGTACGCCAAACACGCGGGTCTGGACAGCGCCCCGTATTCCTCCGAAAGCCCGTACATCCTGCAGCAATCCTTTTGGATACGTGAGGCGTTCGCGATGATCAAGTATTTTATCATAACCGTTTGAAACCAACGAACCGCCGATATTCGCATGCCGCTTTATATTTCAGTTCCCATTGCCGGTTCGAATTTCGAACAAACGGCGTATCGCAAAAGTCAATTCTTGTTCACAGCGAAAATCGCACGGGAGACAGGGCTTCCGGTTTGATTTATGCCAGCGCCGTGAACGGAATCGCCATACTCGTCAGCAGCGTGGCGGCTGTGCTGTCCGTATAGGCGAAGATTTGGAGGGTTGTGCATCCGGAAAAAGCGGTTGCGACCAAGCTCTGCAACGATTTCGGAAGCGTGATGGCAGCCAGTGCGCCGCACTGCCCGAACGAATAGCTGCCGATCTCGAGCAGACCCTCGCCGACGTGGATCGCGGTCAGTTTGGCGCATTCGCCGAACGCGTAATCGCCGATTTTTTTGACGGTGATCGGGAGCGAAACGCCCGTTATCGCACAGCGGTAGAACGCATAGTCCCCGATTTCGGTGATTTTGGAGGGGATGTTCACCGCCACAAGAGCGGTGCAATTATAAAACAGCCGATCGGAGATTTCACCGAACCCGTTGGAAAGGTGAATCGAAGTCAGGTTTGTGCAACCCGAAAAGACATCGCTGCCGATGGTGTGGAGTTTGTCGGACATCATGACAGAAGTGACGGTGGTATTGTTGATAAACGCCCCGGATTCGATGCCGGTGACCGGCAGGTTTTCAATATGGGTCGGGACGGTCACAGCGGCCGAGGTGCCGATATAAGCGGTGATTTTGACTTGATTGGTATAGACGGCGTAATTGAAGCCCTCAACCGTGCCGTTTCGCACGAATACCGCCGGGAGATTACGGAGGGAATAGTCCTCCGCATAGGAATTTTGGGGTGCCGCGATACTGACCTTAGGGCAGTTGTCGAAGGCATTTTCCCCGATGGAGATCACACTTACTGGGAAAACGACGGAAGCAAGCGCGGTGCAGCCGACAAAAGCGCGTGTGAGCATCGCTGTCAAATTTTCGGGAAGCGTGACTTTTGTCAGCGCGGTCAGGTTCACAAAGGCCTGCGAGTTGATAACGGTCACGGTCTTGCCATAGAGCGTCGTGGGCACCGTGATCTCTGCCTCAGACGATTTGCATGCCAAAATGACCGCATAGGTGTCATAGACCTCAAAGCGATAGACGCCGTTGTCGATCTGATACGGATAGACGGCGGCAATCCCAGCGTTTGCGGCAAAGGTCGAAGCGACAGAACCGCCGGGCGCGGCGACGCGGGCTTTCGAACTGCCCTCAAACGCATTCGAAGCGATGGCGGTCACGGATGCGGGAATGGAGATGAATTCCAACGCCGAGCATCCGGAAAACGCTTTTTCCCCGACCGCTGCAATGCCGTTTTCGAGCGATATCGAAGTCACCGCCGTCCCCGTGAAGGCGTTTGCGCCGACCGCAACAACCGCTTTGGCGTCAATCGCGGCAGGCACGGTGACGTCGGGTGCAGCGCCCTTGTATTTGGTGATGGTAACGGCATTGTTCGAGACCTCATAGGTGAACAGGTCGGTCGAGCCGGTCGTCACCGGCGGCTGTGACGAAACCGCAGAGGAGGTTTTTGAGGACGTCTCTGCGGAAGAAGCGGCCTGTGAGGCGGGAATGGACGGGGACACGGACGGCTCGCTTGCGGCGGAGGGGAGCGAAGAACTCTCCACCGGAATCTGTGACTGCGGCACAATCGAGACAGCCGGTACCGAGGATATTTCCGAGAACCCGGGCTTTTCTCCGCAACCAAACGCGGTGAAAATCATTACAAACACAATTGCCGAAACAAATACTTTTTTCATTATACTTCCCCCTAACTGTTTCCGATATTTCCATTATATAGAACTCGAATACGCTTGTCAAGCAAACCCGTTAAATCCGTTCGAAAAAAATCGTCCAGCGTTATAACCCTTGACAACGAGCGGGTCGGGAAGTAAACTTAAAACATGACTGCGAAATTAACAAGGGAAAGGAACCCCTCCGATGAGTAAAAAAGCATTATTGATTCTGGTGGACGGAATGCGGCCCGACGCGGTTGCAAAATGTCCGCATCCGTTCATCAGGGAACTTCAAAAACGCGGGAGTTATACCGCCGAGGCGCGGACGGTCATGCCGTCGGTCACATTGCCGTGTCACATGTCACTGTTTCACAGCGTGACGCCGCAAAGGCACGGGGTTACCACCAATTTATATGTGCCGCAGGTTCGACCGATCCGAGGAATTTTTGACGTGCTGCGCGCCAACAAAAAAACCGGCGCGATGTTTTATGACTGGGAGGAGCTGCGTGATCTGGGCAGACCTGACGCGCTGGCGCACAGTTGCTTTTATTCAGGCCGTATCATGAGTTATGAGCAAGCCAACCTCCGCATCACTGAGGACGCCGTTGAATACATGCAAAAACACGCGCCCGATTTTGCGTTTTTGTATCTCGGATTCACCGACGAAGCGGGGCATAACTTCGGATGGATGACCGAGGAGTATATGCGCGCGATCCATCAGAGTTGGGATTGTATCGAGCGGGTTGTAAAAGCGCTGAGCCGGGATTATGCGGTCTTCGTGACGGCGGATCACGGCGGTCACGAACGCAGCCACGGCACCGAGATGCCCGAGGATATGACCATTCCGTTGTTTGCCGCGGGGGATGAATTTGTCCCGGGCTGCGGATTGGAAAATGCGGGTATTATGGATCTCGCGCCGACGATTGTAAAAATTCTCGGCATTGCCCCCGAGGAGGAGTGGGAGGGAAAACCCCTCATCTGAAAATTACGATTCAAAGGCCGCATCCCCTCTTCGGAGGGGTGGCAAGGCCGCCTTCAGGCGGACTTGACGGGGTGGTCTCAAATGAAAGCGGGATGAGGATATGCCCTCATCCCGCTTTGCTTGTCAATACCGCCCTTGATAATCCGCCTTCGCTTGTTCAGTATATTCCGCGACAAACGCGCTTTTTTCGGTGGTGTAAGCGTCGCGGTTGTGTTCGTGCTTTTTCCAAAGTCCGAGCTTGAGCCGTTCATATTCCTGTGCGATTTCCGGATGATCGTTTAAATAATCCCGGAAATATAACTCGCCGTGATCTCCGGCCCGGCGCAGATGCAAATGAAACACGCGCTCGGCAAAGCCGTCTTCGGTGTACCCTTTCATAAATGTGATCCGGTTTGGGTTCTTTGACATGCAGCCGTAACCCTTATCGTCCATGATTTTGCAAATCGCATCCCAATCGCATTCCGGCGTTGTCTCAATGAGGATATCGACGGTCGGCTTCGCCCAAATCCCGTCGACCGCCGTGCTGCCGATATGGCTGACGCGAACAATCTGCCCTGCCGGCAGTATTTCCCGCAGCAGCGCCGATTCCTCCGCGTACCAGTCCTTCCAGCAGTCCCGATGCGCGGTCAGAATAATGGGGAACAACTCCCACAGTTCCTCAAGGGTCATCTCCGAAAGCGGTTTTTTTATATGTCAACACAGAACGCTTTTCAGCCGCTCCACGGCCTCTTTGGTGCGCTCGGCGTTTCCGAAAGCGGTCAGGCGGAAATACCCCTCTCCGTTTTTGCCAAAGCCCGCGCCGGGCGTGCCGACCACCTGCGCCTTTTGCAGCAGCAGGTCGAAAAAGTCCCACGACTTCATATCCGGGCATTTGAGCCAGATATACGGCGAATTTTTACCGCCGCAGTACCAGATGTCCAGCTCGTCGAGCGCGCTGCCGATCACCGCGGCGTTTGTTTTGTAATAGGCGATCTGCTCCCGGGTCTGGCGCTGCCCCGCGTCGGAGAAGACCGCCGCCGCGCCGCGCTGGATGATGTAGCCGGTGCCGTTGTATTTCGTGGTCTGGCGGCGCTGCCAGCGCTTGTTCAGCGAAACGCCGCCGATGACCAGCTCGTTCGGCACGACGGTGTAGCCGCAGCGGGTGCCGGTGAAGCCTGCGGTCTTGGACAGCGAGCAGATCTCGATCGCACATTTTTTCGCGCCCTCGATCTGATAAATCGAAGTGGGCAGGGCGGGGTCGCCGACAAACGCCTCGTAGGCGGCGTCGAAGATGATCAGCGCTTTTTGGGAAAGCGCGTAATCGACCCACGCCTTGAGCGCGCCAAAGCCGTAGACCGCGCCGGTCGGATTGTTCGGCGAGCAGATGTAGATCAAGTCGGCCTTTGCGTTTGGATCGGGCAGGGGCACAAAGCCGTTTTCATAATTCGCGTCCGCGAAAATGACTTTGTGACCGGCGATGACGTTGACGTCGAGGTAGGCGGGATAGACCGGATCGGGCAGCAGAATGGTGTTGTTCGTATCGAGCAGGTCCATGACGCTGCCGAGGTCGCTCTTCGCGCCGTCGCTGACGAATATTTCATCGTCTTCGAGAGAGACGTCTTTTTCGGCGTAGTATTTTTTCAGCGCGCCGGTCAAAAAATCATAGCTGTAGCAGCGGGTCTCGGGGCCGTAGCCGCGAAAGCCCTCGGGCGTGCCCATCTCGCGCACGGCCTTCGCCATCTCGGTGACGACCGCCTCGCAGAGCGGCAGCGTGACGTCGCCGATGCCGAGCCGGATCACATCCGCGTCCGGGTTGGCCTTTTTGTATTCGTTCACTTTCCTGCCGACGGTGGCGAACAGATAACTCTCGGGGATGTTGTCAAAATTGTTGTTTAATCTCATGGTTTTCTCCTGTGTTTATGATTCCACTTCCACGGTGCCGTCGTACACTTTTACGGCGGGGCCGGTCATCAAAACACGCTCGTCGGTATAATTGATTGTCAGGTCGCCGCCGCGCAGGTGTACGGTGATGTCCTTGCCCTTTTCGCAAATTCCGTTCAGCACCGCCGCGACCGCCGCCGCGCACGCGCCGGTTCCGCAGGCCAGCGTCTCGCCGCTGCCGCGCTCCCAGACCCGCATGGCGATCTCGTTCTTGCCGACCGGCTTGACGAATTCGGTGTTGACGCTGTCGGGGAACAGGTGGCAGGTCTCAAAAATCCGACCCGTGTTCGCCAAATCAATCGAGCTGATCTCGTCGCGGAACACCACGCAGTGTGGGTTGCCCATGCTCACGCAGGTGATCAGATATTGAATGCCCCGAAAGGTCTGCGGGACGGCGATCGCCGTTTCCATCGGCAGCCGCACCGGGATTTTGGCGCATTCCAATATCGCCTTGCCCATGTCGACCGCCGCACCGACGCAGACGCCGTTTTCAATTTGCAACTCAAGCGTCTTGATGCCCGAAAGGGTCTCGATTGTGACGGCCGGCTTTTTGGCGATGCCGTTGTCATAGATATATTTACCCACGCAGCGGATGCCGTTGCCGCACATCTTTCCCTCTGAGCCGTCGGCGTTGAAAATGCGCATCTTGGCGTCGGCGACCTCGGACGGGAGAATCAAAATCACGCCGTCCGAGCCGACCGAAAAACCGCGCGGAGAGAGTTCGATTGCCAGTTTCGAGGGGTTTTTGACCTCCTGCTCAAAGCAGTTGATGTAGATATAATCATTGCCGAGTCCGTGCATTTTCGTGAATTGATAGATCATCTTGTGCCTTCCTTTCGTTTCGTTCCTCCGCCGTTTTATTTTTTTGTTTTACCAGATCGCTTTTGAGGCGATGTCCTTTTGCGCCAGCGCGATAAAGTCGCCGACCGGCATCGAGCCGATGTCGCCCTCGCCGCGCTTGCGCACCGAGACCGTGCCGTCCTCGAGCTCCTTTTCGCCCACCACCAGCATATACGGGATCTTGTGCAGCTGTGCCTCGCGGATTTTGTAGCCGATCTTTTCGTTGCGGGTATCGAGTTCGCAGCGCAGCCCAGCGGCGGCCAGCTTGTCATTGACTGCTTTCGCGCCGTCGAGCGTCTTGTCGGAGATCGGCAGCACTTTCGCCTGCACCGGAGCCAGCCACAGCGGGAACGCGCCCGCGAAGTGTTCGGTGATCACGCCGATAAAGCGCTCGATCGAGCCGAAGACCACGCGGTGGATCATGACCGGGCGGTGCTTTTCGCCGTCCGCGCCGGTGTATTCCAATTCAAACCGCTCGGGCATCTGCATATCCAGCTGCAGGGTGCCGCACTGCCAGGTGCGCCCGAGGCAGTCGGTCAGGTGGAAGTCGAGTTTCGGGCCGTAGAACGCGCCGTCGCCCTCGTTGACAATATAGGTTTTGCCCATCTCGGCGATGGCCTCGCTCAGCGTGTTTTGGGCGGCATCCCAGGTCGTCTTTTCGCCGATGTGGTCCTCCGGCATGGTCGACAGTTCGATTTGGTAGCTGAGGTTGAACAGGGAATAGACCTCGTCGAACAAGGAGACTACGCCCTTGATTTCGTCCTTCATCTGCTCCGGGGTCATGAAGATGTGCGCGTCGTCCTGCGTGAAGCAGCGGACGCGGAACAGCCCGTGTAAAGCGCCGGACAACTCGTGGCGGTGGACGAGGCCCAATTCGCCGACCCGCAGCGGCAGATCGCGGTAGGAATGCGGCTCGGTTTGATAGACCAACATTCCGCCCGGGCAGTTCATCGGCTTGATCGCAAAGTCCTGCTCGTCGATGACGGTCGTGTACATGTTGTTTTTATAATGTCCCCAGTGGCCGCTCGTCTCCCAGAGCCGGCGGCTCAATATGACCGGTGTGCTGATCTCGACATAGCCGTAGCGCTTGTGCACCTCGTGCCAGTAATCGAGCAGCGTATTTTTCAGCACCATGCCCTTGGGCAGGAAGAACGGGAAGCCGGGACCCTCGTCCAGCAGCAAAAAGAGCCCGAGCTCCTTGCCCAGTTTTCGGTGGTCGCGCTTTTTGGCCTCCTCGAGCATCGCAAGGTATTGTTCGAGGTCGGCGGCTTTCGGGAACGCCGTGCCGTAGACGCGCTGCAGCATCTTTTTCTTCGAGTCGCCGCGCCAATATGCGCCGGTCGCCGAGGTCAATTTGAACGCCTTGACCAGCCCCGTGGCAAACAAGTGGCTGCCCGCGCACAGGTCGGTGAAGTCGTCCTGCTTATAAAAGCTGATCTCCTCGCCCTCGGGCAAGTCCTCGATCAACTCGACTTTGTACGCCTCGCCTTTTTCCTTATAATACTCAATTGCCTCATCGCGCGGCATCGTAAAGCGCTCGACCTTATAATTGGCCTTGACGATCTTTTTCATCTCACCCTCGATCTTCTCGAGGATTTCGGAGGTGATCGGGAAATCGACGTCGATGTCGTAATAAAACCCGTCGTCGATGGCGGGGCCGATGGCGAGTTTGGCCTGCGGGTACAAGCGCTTGACCGCCTGCGCCAAAATGTGCGAAGCGGTGTGGCGGAACGTCCACCTGCCGTCCGAATCTTCCCAATTTAAAATTTGCAACGCGCAGTCCCGGTCAAGCAGATGGGTCAGGTCGACCCGTTTGCCGTCGACCAGCGCGGCCAGCGCGCCGCGCACCAGGTCCTCCGAGACCGACTTTGCCGCGTCATAAACCGAGAGCGGCGCGTCAAATTGAACCACTTTTCCGTCTTTGAATGTGATGTTCATGATAAATTCATCCTTTCCGAAAATGAAAACACCCCCGCAGGCAAAAACCTGCAAGGGGTGAGAAAAATCCCACGGTTCCACCCTTGTCATCGTTTGTTAAAAACGAAACTCATTGGGGCTTCTTAACGCGAAGGGACGTCCGCGCCTATTTGCGCAAAAAAGCGTTTTCGGACGGAAGCTCGGGAGGGGTCGTACCGTCTTGCGAAAAGCCGCTCGCAGCATATGCGGCTCTCTCTGATTCGTCGGACAACGGTCGCATCTCCGTCGGAGCTGATATGATATAGTATATCACGGAAAATCGAAAATGCAATACCGGTTTTGCGGAATTTTGGAAATTTTCGCGCGTTTGCCGGGCAAATCAGGATTATCAAACTGAAAAATCCCAATTGTCATCCTGAGCGAAGCCCGGAATCCGGGCGCAGTCGAAGGATCTCGAAAGAACCGTTGATGATTTTTTAATCAGGTTATATATTTTTCGATTGATTGTTTTCCGTCGGATGGCAGCTGCCCGCCATCGCACACCCCGAACAACTCCCGCAGCCGCAGGAGGACTTGCCCTTCTTTTTATTGCGGACCATCACGAGGATGATCCCGACGACGGCGGCCGCGAGAACCAAACTGATTAAAACAGTCGCCAAATTGTCAATGAGCCATGTGAACATACGATGACCTCCTTGTATGAGCATTATATCACGAGACGCGGATTTTTGTCTTGAGTGTCTTCGATTCCCTGTAGGGTCTGAAAAGCAAGTAGGCGATGATACCCGCGGCAATGAAAGCCGAGATTGCGCCGATCACATTGCCCGAACCCGAGAACAGCATTCCGAACTGGTAGACGATCAGCGCGACGGCATAGGCGAACACGCACTGGTAGCCGATCGCGAACCATGTCCATTTGGCGCTGTTCATCTCGCGTTTGATCGCGCCCATCGCCGCGAAGCAGGGTGCGCACAGCAGGTTGAACACCAGGAAAGAATACGCCGCAAGCGGGGTGAAGACCGCGCGCATATTCGCCCAGACCTGCCAGCCGTTTTCGGCCACCTCCTCGAATCCGCCGAACAACACGCCGAACGTGCCGACGACGTTTTCTTTGGCGATCAGGCCGGTGATGGTTGCGACCGCGCCCTGCCAGGTGCCCCAGCCGAGCGGTTTGAACAGCCAGGCAATCGCTCCGCCGATGACGGCAAGCACGGAGTTGTTCAAATCCTCAACCATGCCGAAGCTGCCGTTTTCCACGCCGAACGCCTGCAAAAACCACAACACGATTGCCGAGAGCAGAATGACGGTTCCGGCCTTTTTGATAAACGACCAGCCGCGCTCCCACATGCTTGTGAGCACATTCCGGACGGTCGGCCGGTGATAGGCGGGGAGTTCCATAACAAACGGAGCGGGGTTACCGGCGAACATTTTGGTCTTTTTGAGCATGATGCCCGAAATGACGATGGCGGCAATGCCGAGGAAATAGGCGCTCGGCGCAACCCACCACGCGCCGCCGAACAGCGCGCCCGCGATCAAACCGATGATCGGGAGCTTCGCGCCGCAGGGCATAAACGAGGTGGTCATAATCGTCATTTTTCGATCCCGGTCGCTTTCGATCGTGCGCGAGGCCATAATGCCCGGAATGCTGCAACCGGTGCCGATCAGCATTGGGATAAACGACTTGCCCGAGAGGCCGAATTTGCGAAAAATGCGGTCCATCACGAAGGCGATGCGCGCCATATAGCCGCAGGCCTCGAGAGCCGCGAGAAACAAAAACAGCACCAGCATCTGCGGCACAAAACCGAGCACCGCGCCGACGCCGCCGACGATGCCGTCCAGAATCAGGCCCTTCAGCCAATCGGCGGTGTTGACTTTGTCCAAGCCGTTTTCAACCAACACGGGAATACCGGGCACCCATACGCCGTAGCCGGCGGGGTCCGGTTCCTCGAGGGCGGCGGCTTCGGAATAATCCGCGAACGTCACCGGGATTTCTTCTTCGACGTTGCCGTCATCGTCGTAGAGATAGGCGGTCGTCGTCAGGCCGGCCGCCGCCGCGGGGTCAAGCCCGTTTTCTTCGGCAGCCGATTCAAACGCGTCCTTGATCGCGCCGGGCAGCGCATATTCGTCCGCGGCTTCGTCATATGCTTTCGAGCCGATGCCGAACAGGTGCCAGCCGTCGCCGAACACGCCGTCGTTGGCCCAGTCGGTCGCCCAGGTGCCGACCGTCGTGACCGAGACGAAATAGACGATAAACATCACGACCGCGAAGATCGGCAGCGCCGCCCAGCGGTTCGTGACCACCCGGTCGATCTTGTCCGAGACCGAGAGCTTCCCGGCGCTTTTCTTTTTATAACAGTTCTTGAGGATCGAGCCGATGTAGATGTAGCGCTCGTTGGTGATGATGCTCTCGGCGTCGTCGTCGAGTTCCTTCTCGGCGTTTTTGATGTCGTCCTCGATATGGCTCAATACGTCCGGGTCGAGCTTTAATTGCTCCAAGACCTTTGCGTCGCGCTCGAAAATTTTGATCGCGTACCAGCGCTGCCGCTCCTGCGGCAGGTGATGCACGGCGGCCTCCTCGATGTGGGCGAGCGCGTGTTCCACCGCGCCGCTGAAGGTGTGCGTCGGGACCGTACGGGTCGATTCGGCGGCCTCGACGGCGGCCTCGGCGGCCTCCGCGATGCCATCGCCCTTGAGCGCCGAGATCTCGACGATCTTGCAGCCGAGTTCACGCGAGAGTTGCTCAAAATCGATTTTATCGCCGTTTTTTTTGACCACATCCATCATATTGACCGCGATGACCACCGGAATGCCCAATTCGGTCAGTTGGGTGGTCAGATAGAGGTTGCGCTCGAGATTGGTGCCGTCGACGATGTTTAAAATCGCGTCGGGGCGCTCCATGACCAGATAATTGCGCGCCACGACCTCCTCGAGCGTATAGGGCGACAGCGAATAGATGCCCGGCAGGTCCATGATGATCACGTCGCCGCGCTTTTTCAGCTTGCCCTCTTTTTTTTCCACGGTGACGCCGGGCCAGTTGCCGACGAATTGGTTGGAACCGGTCAGCGCGTTGAACAAGGTTGTCTTGCCGCTGTTGGGGTTGCCCGCAAGGGCGATGCGGATCGGATTGCCCATATAAAATCATCCTTTCATCGTTGACGGGTGTGCGGATGGTTAGCCGAAACTAACTCGCCGCGCGAAAAAAACGGGGAATCCCCCGAACATTCAAATCAAATCACTTCGATCATCTCGGCGTCCGCCTTGCGGATCGAGAGCTCATATCCCCGGACATTGACCTCGACCGGATCCCCGAGCGGCGCGACCTTGCGGACGCTGATCTCGACGCCCTTGGTGATACCCATGTCCATAATGCGGCGTTTGACCGCGCCCTCGCCGTGGAGTTTGACGACCCGCACGGTGTCGCCGATTTTTGTTTGCCTGAGCGTCTGCATAATTACAACCACCTTTTATAAATTAAATCGATAAAACTCAAATCATAATTTTACCGGCCATCTCGCGGTTGATCGCCACGCGGGAATCCATGATATTGACGATCAGATTTCCGTTTATAGCGGTGATAATCCGGACATTTCCCCCGGCGACGAAACCGAGGTTTTCAAGGTGTTTTCTGACCTCGGGACTTCCGCCGACCTTTTTGATCATATTTTCCTCGCCGACATTGGCTAATAACAACGGCATCATAATCGTCCTCCTCGGTTTATTAAACCCCGTCAGGTTTAATTTTACCGATCATGCGGTAAACCACGGTTAGCCATCGCTAACCAAATAAATTATATGCCATCGTCATGCGGTTGTCAATATAAAAACAAAGATTTTCAATGAATCGGCGTTTTGCCGAAATCATGGTTAGCAAGCGCTAACCTTCTTGTGAAAAGTGACGAAAAAGGTCGCCGAGCCGCGCGGAAGCAAAGAGATCGAAAAGTACGGATGGTTCATATCATTCGACACAAACATCGACCGCGATACCCCGCCGGTCCGAAACCCTGCCGTTAAAAATAAAAACACCCCCGGATGGAAGTGTTTTTGGCGGAGAGAGAGGGATTCGAACCCTCGATGAGGTATTAGCCCATACACGATTTCCAGTCGTGCGCCTTAGACCAGCTCAGCCATCTCTCCGCATCGCTGTGTCCAGTTCGAAACATGGCTCATGATGTCCCGGTTTGGGGCGCAAACCTCGAACATACTATCATAAAATCGGCGGGCTGTCAAGAAAAAGTCAGACGAATTTTCCCCCGTTTTGCATCCGAACCCCGATGCGCGTGATGCGCACGTCGATTTCGGGAGCGTTGTGTTCCACACCGGCGGAACGGTCAAGCCCGTTTCTTGCAAAAGCGTTTTGGGATTTTATTGTAAAATCGCAAAACGCTTCGGTCAGCAACGCCGGGTTGACATTTTCTGTCGTCCCGGTGGGCAAAACCGCCTCGAATTCGCAACGGCCGCCGTCGCCGGTGATGGGACTGATTTTCACCAGCGGCTTCAGGTCGATTTCCCTGCTGCCCGATTTGGTCTTTTTGGTCACGATCACTTGATCCGTATTCCAAAACCGCTCAAATTCCGTCTTTGCTTCGGGGCAGGTGAGCGCGATCCGATATGCCGCTTCGGCGATGTGCTTGGGGTCGTGCACGGGAGGCGCGCAGTTTAGGATATGCAATTCCCGCGGTAAAAACCGGTTCAGCTTCTCCACGGTTTTTACGCAGCTGATCTCGCTCTCGGTCTGGATATCCATGCTCTCGCAGTCGCTCTCAATGCCGAGCGAAAGGGGCAGGGCAAACGTCAGAATCGGGCGCGGATTGAACCCCTGCGAATAAGTCATCGGCACTTGGGCAAAACGCAGCGCGCGCATCATCGTGCGGTTGATGTCGAGGTGTGAGATAAAGCGTAAAACGCCTTTTTTGACAAACCACAACCGGTATTTCATTCGCTTTTCTCTCCTCCGCACATTCCATATGCCGACGCCCCGCAACCGACGCACTCGGCGCGGCAATTGGGAGTGGTGACGCCCTCGAGCGCCCGGCGGTATTCGCGCAGAAAATGCGCCTTGGTCACGCCGATGTCAAGGTGCTCCCACGGCAATATCTCGTCCTCGCCCATTGTCCGAGTCGCAAAAAAGTCCATGTCGACGCCGCCTTTTTGAAACGCATCGAG
Organism: uncultured Eubacteriales bacterium; assembly: GCA_964587625.1. GTDB lineage: Bacteria > Bacillota > Clostridia > Oscillospirales > JAKOTC01 > DAOPZJ01. The sequence continues at coordinate 48,376 of CAZPLU010000001.1, read as the reverse complement.
CCATAAATCATAATTGAACCATTCGTTCCAGCCGTCGAGCCGGCAGCCGTTTTGAAAAGCCGTCTCGATGACGGTTGACAAGGTTCGGTTTCCGCGCGCGAAGACCGCCTCAAGGCGGCTGGTCTCCATATCGTGATAGCTGTAGGTGATTTTGCGGCTTTTGATCGAGGAGGCGAGCAGTTTTTGTTTGCGCACAATTTCGGTCTCGCCGTCCTGCCCGACCCATTGAAACGGGGTGAACGGTTTGGGGACAAAAGTCGAAACGCCGATGTTCACGCTCACGCCGCGACTTTTCTGACCACCCGCGTTTTCATAATAGAGGTCGACGGCTTTTTGCGCCATTCGGGCGATCGCCAAAATATCCCCGTCGGTCTCGGTCGGCAGCCCGATCATAAAATAGAGCTTCAACGCTGTATAGCCGCCCCCGAAGACGATTTTGCAGGTGCGCTCGAATTCCTCCTCGGTGACTTGCTTGTTGATGACGTCGCGCAGGCGTTGGCTCCCGGCCTCCGGCGCGAAGGTCAGGCCGCTTTTACGCACCGCCGAGACCTTGTCCAAAACATCGGAAGTAAAATTGTCGACCCGCAGCGAGGGAAGCGAGAGGTTGATTTTATTCTCCCCGGTCTTTCGGGAGAGCTCCTCCAGCAGGGGAACGATCTCGGTGTAATCGCTGGTCGAGAGCGACGAGAGCGCCATTTCCTCATAACCCGAGACGGTGCATTCGTCGAGCAGGATGTCGCGCACGGTCTCGGCCTTGCGCTCGCGCACCGGGCGGTAAAGGTACCCCGCCTGACAAAACCGGCAGCCGCGGATGCACCCGCGGAACAATTCCGTCGCGGCCCTGGACTGGACGACCTCGATATAGGGCACCGGCCCGGGCGGCGGCGCGTACATCGCGTCGAGGTCCCTGACGACGCGCTTTTTCACCTTTGCGGGCGCCCCGTTTTTGGGTGTGACGGACTTGATCGTGCCGTCGCCGTTGTAATCGATGTCGTAAAAGGACGGGACATAGACGCCCTCGATTTTGACGGCCTCGCGCAGCAGTTTTTCTTTGTCCCAGCCCCCGGCTTTGGCTTTTTTACAGACGGCCATGACCTCGGGCAAAACTTCTTCGCCGTCGCCGAGCACGGCCAGATCGACAAAATCGGCGATCGGCTCCATATTGCTGACGCACGGGCCGCCTGTGATCACCAACGGAAACGCGGCTTTGCGGTCTTTCGCGCGCAGCGGAAGCCCCGCGAGGTCGAGGATATTCAGGATATTGGTATAAGACAGTTCATATTGCAACGTAAAGCCGAGCACGTCGAATTCGGACAGCGGGTCGCCGCTCTCCAGCCCGTAGAGCGGAATATCGTGTTCGCGCAGCACGTTCTCCATATCCGGCCACGGGGCATATGCGCGTTCGCACCAGATGTCGGAGTCGCCGTTGAGCAGGCCGTATATGATTTTTTGACCCAAATACGACATGGCAATGTCGTAAATGTCGGGAAAGCAGAAGCAAAAGCGGAGCTTGACATCCGCTTTATTTTTCATCACGCAGCCGGTTTCGTGCCCGATATACCGCCCCGGTTTTGCAACATTTATTAAATATTTCTCTATTTTTGAATACAAAAACACTCTCTCCAATCACAAAATCGTGACAATGCCCGTATATTATATCTTAAAAAGGCGCAATCTTCAAGGGCAACGAACCGTTGAAGATTTAACGTTTGGGACGCTTGGTTTCGATTCGTTTTCTTGGAACATTGATGCTTGAAGATTTACGTTTGGGACGCTTGGTTTCGGTTCGAACTTCTAAAAGCCGATTTTGATTTACCGGAACCCTGAGCGCCTGAAACCATCCGAATTTTCTCGGATTGCAAAATTCTGACGGCTGTGTTATAATGGCAATTACGACGAAGTGCGGTCGTTTTAAAACAGGACTTGGACTCGGAGGAGATTATGGCCGACAACAAAACCGGAAACAATGGGTTCAAAGGGCTCGGCGGATTGGCCGTGAAATTAAAGGCAAAACGCGCGGAGCAGAGGCCGGACAACAGAGAAAAAAGCGCCGGCCGGGCAAGGTTTTGGCGGTTTTGCGCCGGTTTTTTAATGATGCTGATTATCGCGGGCTGCGTATTCGGCGCGGTGATGACCGTCTATGTGATCAAATACGTCGATCCGACCGCGACCATCGACATCTCGGGCTTGAAATATACCACTTTGATGCTGGCGCAGGATCCGGAAACGGGCGGGTATGTCGAGACCGCCAAGGTCTACAGCGACGAGAACCGCATCTGGGTCGACATCGGCGACGTGCCCGAATATGTCCAAAAGGCCGTTGTGGCTTCGGAGGACAAGCGGTTTTACGACCACCACGGCATCGACTGGATCAGGACTTTCGGCGCGGCCGGAAATTTAATTTTTAATTTTTGGGACATCAAAGCGGGCGGTTCCACGCTGACGCAGCAGCTGATCAAAAACGTCACGGGCGACAAAGAAGTCACGATCGAGCGCAAGGTGCAGGAGATCATGCGCGCGCTCAACCTCGAAAAAACGGTCTCGAAGGACATCATCCTCGAGGCCTATATGAACACGATGTATCTCGGCTACAGCTGCAACGGCATCCAGTCGGCGGCCAATTTTTATTTCGGGAAAGACGTCTCGGAGCTGACGGTCGCCGAGGCGGCGTGCATCGTCGTCATCACGCGTTACCCGACGGCGAACAATCCGATTCTGCACCCCGACAAAAATAAAAAGGCCTACATGTACGTGCTCAGAGTGATGCAACAACAGGGCTGGCTGACCAAAGCGGAATATGACGAAGCCGTCAATCAGGAGCTGATCTTTATCGGCGAAGCCGGTACGGTTACGACGACCGATGTCTATTCCTGGTACGAGGATCAGGTCTATAAGGACGTCATAAAAGATTTGCAAGCCGAACTCGGTTATACGGCGACCACAGCGAAATATATGCTTCAAAACGGCGGACTTCGCATCTATATGGCGGTCGACCTGAACGTCCAGAAGGCGATGGAGGAACAATACTACAACGAGGCCAATTTTATCAAGGAATACCGGGATGACCAACCCCAATCGGCAATGGTCATCATGGATTATAAAGGCAGGGTGCTCGGCATGATCGGCGGCAAGGGCGAAAAAACGGCCAATCTGCTTTGGAACAGGGCGACCGATTCCACGCGCTCCCCGGGTTCGGCGATCAAGCCGCTGGCGGTCTACGGTCTGGCAATCGAATATGACATGATCTATTGGTCGGCGAAACTGCTTGACGGACCGATGCAGCTGCGGGACGGTTACGGCGAACCCTACGACTGGCCCAACAACTACTACAGCGGCTTCAAAGGGCTTGTGACGCTCGATTATGCCATTCAGCGCTCGACCAACACCGTGGCGGCAAGGGTGCTGTCCATGGTGACGCCCGAGGTCAGTTTTAATTTTTTATACAATAAACTGCACATGACCTCTCTTGTGAAATCGAAGAGGATCAGCGGAAGCACCTTCTCCGATATCGGTCTCGCACCGCTGAGTATGGGTTCTCTGACCCACGGCGTCACGGTGCTGGAGATGACCGCCGCCTATCAGATTTACGGCGGGGAGGGCGGTCTTTATACAAAACCGTACACCTACACCCGAGTGGAAGACGCCAACGGCAACGTGATTTTATCCAACACCCCCACCGCGACCAGGGTTTTGAGCGAGGAGAGCGCCTTTATCATGAACCGGCTGTTGAGGCGGGTCGTCGAGGGCGAAAACGGCACCGGGCGCAAAGCATCCCAGCTGGGACATCCCGTGGCGGCAAAAACCGGCACCACTTCCGACTATAATGACCGCTGGTTTGTCGGCCTGACGCCCTATTATGTCGGCGTCGTCTGGACCGGCTACGACACCAAGACCGAGATGGACGAAAGCTTGTCCAACCCGTCGTTAGACGCCTGGCTCAAGGTGATGAAAAAGATTCATGCGGGCAAGGACGAGCACGAGTTCTTTGATTCGGATCTGGCGGAACGGCGTATTTATTGCACGACCACGGGTTTGATGGCGAGTTCGAATTGCAAAAACACTGCCTATGGCTGGTATAAAAAATCGCAATATATCGAGACCTGCGATGTCTGCGGGAACCAATAAAAACGGGAGCGGCGGCATGAAAAGAGGAATCGCTTTTTTATCGGCGGCGATACTCCTGTGGTCTTGTTCGGCGTGCGCAACGGAGCCCGGGCAGATTCTCGGCCCGGACGCAATGACAGACAAAACGGTCACCGCGGACGCCGAAGAACTCGTCATGGCCTATCATGCCCCCTATTCCTTGGACCCTTATGCCGATATCACCGATCAAAACCGCGAGATCGCAAAATTGTGCTACGAGCCGCTTTTTGCGATGGACAGCGAAATGCTGACCTATGCGGTTTTGGCGGCTTCGGTTGAAAAGCTCTCCGAGCTCGAATATAAAATCGCTTTGAACCCGCTTCGCACTTTTTCGGACGGTTCCGCGATCACCCCGGGGGATGTGGTTTTTTCATATACCAAAGCGATTTCCGGTTATTACGCGTATTTATCCTCCATAATCGCCGAGGTCAGAGAAAGCGGCAATGACGTCACAGTCAGATTGCTCAAAGAAAACGTCAATTTTCCCAAAGCCATGACTTTTCCAATCATCAAAAAGGCCGATTATGCCGCGCCCACCGAGACCGAAATCAATTATGTCGGCAGCGGCATTTATATGCCCTCTTATATCGGCGGCGCAAAACTGTCGCTGAATCCCCTTCACCCGCAAGCCGGAACCGCCAAAGTCAAAACGGTGCTGCTGAAAGCCGTCCCCGATTTTTCGGCTTTGAACGACTCCTTGAAGGCAAATATCATCAATGCCGGTTACAGCGAATTGATCGGCAACGCGCTTCCGACGGTCTCGGGCAATGTCTACCAGGTGCCGCTCAACCGCATGGTCTATCTCGGTTTTACCGCGGCGGGGGTTTGCACCGACTCCAATCTGCGCGCCGCCGTCTCGCTCGCCGTCGACCGCGCCCGCGTCAACGCGTTTTTCGGCGGTTGTTCCGAGGTCACGGACACGCCGTTCAATCCCAATGATTCAAAAATCCAAGCGAGCTGCGCCAATTTGATTCAAAATGTCGAGGCGGCCAAAGCCAAGGTTCAATCGATCGTAATGCCCCAGACGCTGCGGCTTGCCGTCAACAGCGACAATACCGCAAAAGTCAATTTGGCCAACGAACTGCAGCGCGAACTCGAGGCGGTCGGAATCCCGGTCAGAGTCGTCTCGCTCGAATTTTCCTCCTACCGCGACGCGGTGCTCTACGGCGGCTGCGATCTGTACATCGGGGAGATCAAGCTCTCGGCGGATTACAGTTTTGCCGAATTGATCGATTCCCTCACACCCAAGCAGGGGATTTTATGCAGCCAATATCTGTGCGGCACACGCGACGCCTATTTGAGAACGGGCGACCCCTCCCGATTTTTATCCGCCTTTGAAGCGGAGCTGCCTTTTATCCCGTTGGTTTATCGCGCCGGGGTTGTCGCATATTCCTCCAACCTTGTCGTCACCCAATCCGATACCTTCGAAAACGCTTTTTATAATCTTTTATACACGCAGGAGATCAAAACGGTGAACGGAGATGCTCAGTAGTTTTTATTGCCCCAAGGCCAAAGAGACCAGCGTCCAATTTATCAAGGGCGTCGGCCCGGCAAGAGCCGCATTGCTTTTGAAACTGGGGCTTAAAACCGCCGCCGATCTGATCGACTTTTATCCGCGCACCCATATGGATTTCTCCGCCGGTTCAACTTTTGAGAACGCGAAAAAGGAGACGATCTGCTCGGTCAACGCCACCGTGACCGGAAAAGCGATGCGGATTCCAACGCAAAAAAAGCACATCACGCTGTATAACGTGCGGGTCGTCGACGCCGACGGGGTGGTCGGCCGCATGGTCTTTTTTAACAATCAATATGCCGCCGAAGCGCTCAAGGATGGCAAGGAATATTGCTTTACAGGTAAAATCGATAAGACAGGCGGCAGGGTGGAGATGACTTCACCCAAATATGTCTCTTTGGAAGAAAATAAGGGTTTATTGGTTCCGGTTTACTCGCAGACAAAGGGCTTAAACAGCGTTGCAATCGCAAAAATCATCACTGTCGTCCTCGATATGTTTTTACCGTTGATCGACGAATCGCTGCCGGATGAAATTCGAAAAGAGCATGGATTATGCGCGTTGAATTACGCGTTGCGCAACATCCATTTTCCCTCTGACTGGCAAGCATATGAGCTTGCCAAGCAACGCTTGGTTTTCGGCGAGCTGCTGACTTTTCATCTGATTATGGAGACCATGAAAGCGGGCGCGCGGGAGGGGAACGCCCTGCGAATCCCGCGCTGTGATATGAAGCCGTTTGTCGCCGCGCTGCCGTTCAAGCTGACCGACTGCCAAAAAAACGCGATCAAACAGGCGTTTGAGGACATGGCGGGCGAAAAGCCGATGAGCCGTCTGCTGCAGGGCGACGTCGGCTCGGGCAAGACCGCCGTCTGCGCGGCGCTGTTGTACCGGGTCGCCAAAGCGGGTTATCAGTCCGCGTTGATGGCGCCCACCGAACTGCTTGCAAACCAGCATTATAATACTTTGAACGGGTTGTTGTCCGACCTCGGCGTCCGCTGCGAACTGCTGACCGGCGCGACCAAACAGTCCGAGCGTAAACGGATTTTAGAAGCGCTGGCGGCCGGCGAAACCGATATTTTGGTCGGCACGCACGCGCTGTTTTCCGACTATGTGATCTATCGAAATTTGGCATTGGTGGTCGCCGACGAGCAGCATCGGTTCGGCGTCCGTCAGCGTTCCAAACTGGCCGCGAAGGGCGTTTCTCCCCACTTTTTCGTCATGTCGGCGACCCCGATCCCGCGCACGTTGGCGCTGATGCTCTACGGCGATCTCGACCTCTCGGTGCTCGACGCCTTACCCTCCGGCCGCCGGGAGATCAAAACCTATGTCTACAAAGAAAAAAGCCGCGCCCGGCTGTTCGAGTTTATCAAAAAAGAACTCGGCAGGGGGCGGCAGGCGTACATCGTCTGTCCCGCCATCGACGACAACGAATCGGGCAAATTAGCGGCGGCGGTCTATTACGAAAAAGCGATTTTGCCCGCGTTCAAACAGTATCAAACCGCTCTTTTGCACGGGCGGCTGGCGGCCGCCGAAAAAAACGCGGCGATGTCCGATTTTATCGCGGGGAACACGCAGTTATTGGTTTCGACCACGGTGATCGAGGTCGGCATCGACGTGCCGAACGCCACGGTCATGGTCATTGAAGACGCCGATTCGTTCGGACTGGCACAATTGCACCAACTGCGCGGCAGGGTCGGAAGGGGCGCGCACGAGTCATATTGCATTTTGGTCGCGCGGGGCTGTTCCGAAACGGCCTATGAGCGGCTGAACATCATGAAAGACAGCTCCGACGGCTTTGAGATCGCCGAAAAGGATTTGAAGCTGCGCGGCCCGGGCGATTTTTTGGGCGAGCGGCAGAGCGGCCTTCCGATTTTACGGCTGGCGGGCGGGCTGTCCGATTTTTCCGTCATCGCCGCCGCCAAAAACGCCGCCGAAAAGCTCTCGGGAAATCCCCCGCCGGTGCTCGAAAAGATGATCGCCGAAATCCGCGGCGAGATCGCGGGCGGCGGCCTTAATTAAAACGTAGGAGGCGGTTTCCACGCCGCCCCGAAGCGATTTCCACGCCGTCCCGAATATCGAATGATCCGAAATCGAAAAAATCGTAAAACGGGCGGGCATGGAAACCCGCCCCTACGCGTTTATTTAAAATAGTCCACGCCCGCACGGAACAACTCAATCGACGAGCCGCCGACATTGCGCAGCAGGTTTTTGCCGCAGCGCTCATCGTGCCCCATCTTGCCGAAAATCCTGCCGTCGGGCGAGGTGACGCCCTCGACCGCCGCCTCCGAGCCGTTGGGGTTGTGGGGCAATCTCATGGTCGGCTCGCCGTTTTCGTCGGCGTAGACGGTGGCGATCTGGCCGTTTTGCGCCAATTGCTCGATCAGCGCGGGGTCGGCAACGAAGCGGCCCTCGCCGTGCGAGACCGGAATGGTGTAGACCTCGCCGGGTTCGGCATACTTCATCCACGGCGACTTGACCGAGACGACTTTCAAGCGCACCGGAATTGATTGGTGGCGGCCGATGGCGTTGTAAGTCAGCGTCGGGCTTCCGGCTGTCATCGGGCGGATATCGCCGAACGGCACGAGACCGAGTTTAAGTAACGCCTGAAACCCGTTGCAAATGCCCAGGGCAAGCCCGTCGCGCCTGTAAAGCAGGTCGTTGATTGCCGAGGAAATATCGGGGTTGTTAAAAAACGCGGTGATGAACTTGCCGCTGCCGTCGGGCTCGTCGCCGCCCGAAAAACCGCCGGGGATCATCAGAATCTGTGATTGATTTAGGTGCCTGACCATGCTCTCCACGCTCTCGGCGACGTCGGCGGCGCTGCGGTTTTTGACCACGAAGATGTCGGCTGCCGCCCCGGCCTCCTCAAACCGGCGGGCGACGTCGTATTCGCAGTTGGTGCCGGGGAAGACCGGGATAAACACGGCCGGCCGCGCGGTCTTGATTGCGGGCGCGGCGTTTGCGCGCTCGGTGTAAAGGGTATATTTTCGAATCTCGGTCGGCGTGCTGACCTTGGTGCGGTAGACCGATTCCAGCGGTTTCTCCCAGGCGTTTCGTAATTGATGGATGAAAAGATTGCCGTCGGGGGTCTGAATGACGCCGTCAGAGGTCGTGAAGCCGATCAAAAGTTCGTCGAGTTCGCTTTCGGCTTCGACCAAAAAGCCGCCGGGCAGGGGGTCGAAAAAGAATTTTTGCTCAGGGACGCACGCAAGTTTTACGCCGATGTCGTTGCCGAAGCACATCTTGCAAAGCGCCTCGGCGGCGGGGCAGTCGGTCAGCGAATAGGCGGATAAAATCTTTTTTCCCCCGATCAGGGCTTCGACCTTGGAAAAAACCGCGGGGACGGATTCGGCCAAATCGCTTCCGGCGTGTGGCGCGATCAGATAAATCGGGTGATCCGCGCCTTTGAACTCGCAGCTGATGACACGGTCGGCGGTCGTCTCGGACACGGCGAACGAGATCAGCGTCGGCGGGACGTCGATGTTTTCAAAGCTGCCGGACATCGAGTCCTTGCCGCCGATGGCGGCGAATCCCAGTGAGACCTGCGCCTTTAAAGCACCGAGTAATGCGCAAAACGGCAGCGCCCAGCGTTCCGGGTCCTTGCGCGGGGACGGAAAAAATTCTTGCAAAGAGAGCCAGCAGTTCTCGGCGGCTCCGTCTCGGAGCGGCGCGCCCGCCGCGACGAGTTTTCCGACCGAGGAGATCACCGAGGAAAACGCGCCGAAAAACGGGTTTTGGGCGCAGGCGTCGGCGTTGAAGCCGTAGGCCATCAGCGAACAGTCGTCGGTTTCGCCTTCGAGCGCGGGCAGCAGGGCGGCCATCGCCTGCTGGGGGGTGGTCCGGGTTTTTCCGCCGAACGGCATAAAGACCGAGCCCGCGCCGATCGTGCCGTCAAAGCGCTCGCACAAGCCCTTTTGGGACGCGGCGTTCAAGTCCGAGACGGCGGCGGTGAACTGATCGGGCAGCCCGCCTTTTTTAAGGGGAAATTCGGGTTTTTGGAGCTTTTTTACATAGACGGAAGCGTGTTTGGACGCGCCGTTGGAATTGAGGAACTCCCGCGAGAGCGAGGCGACGGCCCGCCCTTTTGAGAGCATCGTCATGCGCGCGTCGTCCGTGACCACGGCGACCGGCGTCGCGTCGAGGTTTTCGGCGGCGGCAAATCCGATAAACTGTTCCACATCGGCTGGGGCGACCACGACCGCCATGCGCTCCTGCGATTCCGAGATCGCAAGCTCGGTGGCGTCGAGCCCCTCGTATTTTTTCGGCACCGCGTCGAGGTCGATTTTCAATCCGTCGGCCAGTTCGCCGATGGCGACCGAGACGCCGCCCGCGCCGAAGTCGTTGCACCGCTTGATCAGCGCGGTGACGCCGGGATCGCGGAACAGCCGTTGGATTTTGCGCTCCTCGGGCGGGTTGCCCTTTTGCACCTCCGCGCCGCAGGTCTGCAGCGATTCGACGTTGTGCGCTTTCGACGAGCCGGTCGCGCCTCCGCAGCCGTCGCGCCCGGTCTTGCCGCCGAGCAATAAAACCACGTCGCCGGGTATGGGGGTCTCGCGGCGCACATTCACGGCGGGGGCGGCGGCGATGATCGCGCCGGTCTCGAGCCGCTTCGCCGCGTAGCCGGGGTGGTATATTTCCGAGACGATGCCGGTCGCAAGGCCGATCTGGTTGCCGTAGGAGCTGAACCCGGCGGCGGCTTCGAGGCAGATCTTGCGCTGCGGAAGTTTATTGGGCAAGGTCTTTTCGAACGGGGTATTCGGGTCCGCCGCGCCGGTCACGCGCATCGCCTGATGGCAATAGGCGCGCCCCGAGAGCGGATCGCGGATCGCGCCGCCCAGACAGGTCGCCGCGCCGCCGAACGGCTCGATCTCGGTCGGATGGTTGTGGGTCTCGTTTTTAAACATCAGCAGCCAGTCCTGCGGTTCGCCGCCGATTTTCGGCGAGATCTTGACGCTGCAGGCGTTGATCTCGTCCGAGGCGTCCAAACGGGTGAGTTTGCCGGTCTTTTTGAGGTATTTCGCGCCGATCGTGGCGATGTCCATCAGCGTGATCGGACGGGTTTTTGCCTTTTCGCCGTAGACGGCCTCGCGCATTTTTAAATATTGTTCGAATGCGGCTTGGACTTCTTCGTCCTCAATCTTAATATCGTCCAACACCGTTAAAAACGTGGTGTGGCGGCAGTGGTCGGACCAATAGGTATCGATGATCCGGATCTCGGTGACGGTCGGGTCGCGCTTCTCCTCGGTTGAAAAGTAATCTTGGCAAAACGCGATATCGTCATAATCCATCGCAAGCCCGAGCTTTTTGCGCAGCGCCTCCAGCCCGGATTCGTCCAGCCCGCAAAATCCGTGCAGTGTCTCGGGCGGGGCGGGGGCGTCGAATTTTTCGTCGAGCGTGGAGAACGGGTCGAGCGAGACCACGCGGCTGTCGACCGGGTTGATCAGGTATTTTTGAATAGCCGCTTTTTCCGAGTCGGAGAGCGCGCCCGAAAAAATATAGATCTTCGCGCATTTCACCTTTGGGCGCGCGCCTTTGGTGATCAGCTGCACACATTGTTCGCAGGAGTCGGCACGCTGGTCGAACTGTCCGGGCAGATAGGCGACCGCGAGAATAAAATCGGTTTTGCCGTATGCCGGCGTCTCGTAAATTTCATCGACCGCCGGCTCGCCGAACACTTTAGTGCGCACGGTTTCGAGCAAATTTGGTTCAATTCCCTCGATGTCGTAGCGGTTGACGATCCGGACCGATTCGAGCGTTCGGATTCCGAGTTCGTCGGCGAGGTCGGTGCGCAGCCGCTCGCAGTCGGCGCGGAATCCGGGTTTCTTTTCGGTGTAGCTTCTGAACACAGGCATAATTTTGGCCATCCTTTTATAAAATCACTTTTCCAAAGCAGGTCTCGCCCTCGCTTGCTGTGATATACACGGGCAAAATCTGTTTTCGGAGGTCGCTTGGGCTTTCGACAACAACGGGGACATAATTATCGGCTCTGCCGAAGTACTTGCCGTTTTTCACGGTCTCGAACAGCACCGAGACGGTTTTTCCGATCTGCGAAACGGCAAAATCGGCGGCCAACACCTCCCCGATTTCGGCCATATACGCCGCGCGCCGCTTTTTGACGTCCGGCGGCATCTGCGCCATTTTGGCGGCGGGTGTCCCGGGTCTTGCGGAATAGGCGAAGACGTGCAGCCGCGAAAAGCCGACTTTTTGCACGAAATCCGCGCTCTCGGTAAATTCCGCGTCCGTCTCGCCCGGAAAACCGACCATGATATCGGTCGTGAACGACGGGTTTTCAAACAGCGTGATGATCTTTCGGGTGAGTCGATAATATTCCTCCGCCGAATAGTGCCGGTTCATGCGCGCAAGCACCGCGTCGCTCCCGCTTTGCAGCGACAGATGAAACTGCGGGCAGAATTGAGGGATCTGCGCAAGCGCGTGTAAAAAGTCGTCCCGCATCAAATCCGCCTCGACCGAGCCCAGCCGGATGCGCTCGGCGCCGGTTTTGGCGGCCTCTTTGACGGCGTCGGCAAGCGTGCAGCCAAAATCCCGCCCGTAGGCGGCGAGGTTGATCCCGGTTAAAACGATTTCGCGGTGTCCCGAGGCAATGAGGGCTTTGACATGCCCGCCAATCTCGGCGAGCGGCATCGAGCGCACCCGCCCGCGCGCGTAGGGGATGATGCAATACGAACAAAAACGGTCGCAGCCGTCCTCGATTTTTAAAAAGGCGCGGGTTTTATGCTCAAAACTGACGGGGGTAAGCTGTTCAAAAGCGTCGTCAGGCAAATGGGGATTGATGTTTATAATTCTCTTTTGATCGGTCCAAAAGCGTTCGACCAATTCCGGGATGTTCATGCGGCCTTTTGACCCGACGATGATGTCGGCGTCATAAGAAGCGGGGTTTTCGGCGACCTGCGGCATACAGCCGCACAGCACCGTGACGGCGCCGGGATAGGTCCGGCGCATTTTTGACAGCGCCTGACGGCTCTTGTGCTCGCTCTCCGCGGTCACGGCGCAGGTATTGACGATGCAGACGTCGGGAACCGCCTTGGAGTTTGCCGACAAAACCAAATGGCCGCCGCGAGTAAAAAGCTCTCCGACGGCCTGACCTTCGCTTTGATTCACTTTACAACCGAGTGTGGAAATCAAAATATTCATGCGGTTATCCGTCACCCTCCTCCGGCTTGATCGGCGGCTTTTTGGTGCGTTTGCCGAGCTTGTCGAGCAGCGAATCGGACTTGGGAAGCGGCTTCCACAGGGAGACATAGCCGTTGTCCTGCAGGTTTTTAATGATGACCATTGAAATCGGAAATACGAAAAAGCCGATACCGCCCATGATCTTGACGCCGATATACATCGCCATCAATGTGACGATGGGATGTATGCCGATGGACTGCCCGACCAGTTTCGGCTCGATGATTTGGCGCACAATTTGAATCACCACATAGAGAATCATCAGTCCCAACGCAAACAGATAGTTACCGTTGATGACCGAAATCACCGCCCACGGCCAGAGCACGATACCGGTGCCGAAGACGGGCAAGATGTCGATGAACGCGGTGATGGCGGCGATTGCAACGGCATACGGTTCGCCTAAAATCATCAATCCGATCGTCAGCTCGGTAAAAGTGATCAAGATGATCAACAGATATGCCCGAAACAATTTACCCAAGGAGGTTTTCATCGAAGTGTTCAATCCCGGAATCATCTTTCTGACTTTTTCGGGCAGTTGAAGCTTGATAAAATCGGTGACCCTGTTATAGTCACCGCTGAAAATAAACGAGGCGATAATCGTGATGACAGTGCCGAGGAAGATGCCCGGGGCGGCACCGACCGCGCTGGTGACGAGTTTTGTGAGCGTGGAGCCGAAACCGGACACGAAGCTGACCACCATGGAATTGGCGGAAGTCCGGAACCCCTCGGGGATTTTTGCAATCAGGTTGGAAAACGTCAAGGTGATCTGGCTGACCAAATCCCCTTCGATCACCCGATCCGTGATGAATTTGGCGATCTGCTTATAAATCTCATATCCGATCAACGTCACAAGGGCCGCAAAGACAATCAAAACCAACAGCGTAAAAATCGCGGAGCCGAGTTTGAGCGGTATCTTAATTTTACGCAGCAGTTTTTTTGCAAAGAAATTGGCGATCGAGGCAAGGCAAAAGCCGATAAAAAACGGCATGATCCAAGGGAACACATATTTAAACAGGATATAAAGCAACCCGATCACGATCGCCCAGAACAGGCAGGTGGTGATAAAACTCTTTTTACGCTCATCGGTGAACCTCACCGAAACACCTCCTCTCAGCGGGTTAATCCGTATGGATTTCGCAGATTTCGTCGAGGCAATATTTTCCCAATACCGGCGGCTCGCGGTCAATCCACTTGCCGTTGGTGAAGTCGGGGATCGGAACCTGCTGACCGCCCATTGCGATTGAGTCCTCGGACAAACAGGTAATGGCCATCCAAGCCGCCGTATCATAGACGTCGATCGGGGTGTTCACGCCATTTTGAATCGACTCGATGAAGGCGCGCAACACGAGATAGTCCATGCCGCCGTGCCCGCCTTCGACGCCGTGTTTGTAAAACCAGTTCCACAGCGGGTGACGGTAGCGGTCGTAATAGTCCTCGAGGCATTCCCACTTGTGATCCCAGCCCTCTTTGGGGCTGATACCGTCGAAAAAGACGCTGTTTTTGTCCTCCATCCAGATGCCCTTTGTCCCCTGCAGGAGATTCGCGCGCGAATAGGGGCGGGGCAGAGAGGTGTCATGGGTCAGCACAATGGTTTCGCCGTGGGCGCATTTGATGACGGTGGTGATCACATCGCCCAACGCAAAAGTATATTCGGCATTTTCAAAATCATTTCCGCGATTTTTCCGAATCCATTCATTGATTCCGCGGGATTTTGAGGAAAAGGATGCCAAAGAGAGCATGCGATTGCCGCGGTTGATCGAGAGCCATTTGGCGATCGGACCGAGTTCGTGGGTCGGATAGACCTCGCCGTTGCGGTGTTTATAGTTGTTCAGGCGGTAGTGCCTGAGTTCATTTCCGAGCGCGACTTGTTCGCGCAAATCGTGGCGATAACCGCCCTCGGCATGGATGAGTTCGCCGAACAGGCCCTTTTTGACCATGTTTAAAATGGTCAGTTCGGTCTCGCCGTAGCAGCAGTTTTCGAGCAGCATCACAGGCACCCGGGTCTGTTCATAGGTCTTGACCAGATCCCAGCATTGTTCGATTGAATTGGCGCCGCCGACTTCGGTCGCAACGGGTTTTCCCGCTCTCATCGCGTCGAGGCAGATCGGCAAATGCGACTCCCAGTTGGAGGGTGTGATCAAGGCGTCGACTTCGGGCAGTTTCAGCAGATCGCGATAGTCCATAAAACCCTTTGCCTTCTTTTTGCGCTTGGTCATCACGTCATTTTGCGCCAGTTCGACGCGATCGGCATATTGGTCCGACAGAGCGACGATGTCGATGTCGGGCATTGTATCGAGCATCAGGTTCATCAGACCGATCCCTCTATGACCCAGCCCCGCAACAGCAATCCCCATTGGTTTTTTAACCGATTTCGGCATGAAAAAGCACCTCATCATAATCTCGGCGAAACAAATGCCCCACCTGCGCTCATTTTAACAAAAGACGCCGGAAAAGTCAACGGCGCAGCGACCGGAATCAAAAAAATGCGGGGGGTAAATTCACCGAAATTTACCTGCGTATATTTACGGTTGCACAACCGGTGTTCATTTGTTATAATCGTCCGGAGCGGAGGTGTTTTTATGAATTTCAAATACGTTTCCAACTGGCAGCGCGGCGTCACGGCGAAAAAATACCTGCACCCGCCGTTCTGCGAGCGCCTGATCACCCTTTGGCCCGATGCGAAGGTCGTCATCGGCACGATTTACGGCGTCGGGGAGGAGCAGCCCGAATCCTGCGGCTTCCGGATCTTACGCGGCGATCCGCCCACGGCTTTCCCGCGCGAGGAGACCCAGCAGAGCGCCCGCGCCGACGGCGTCCCGGTCCATTCGATTTTAAGGCGCACCAACCGCTGCTTTTTCGAGATGGAGTGCTTTTGCGACATCGAGCGCGTCCCGACCGTTTTCGTAAAGGTCACGATGGACAACCAATCCGGCTACGAGGCCGACGAGCATATGACCATACTGCTGCGCAAGGGCAAAGAGACCACCTTGACCGGCTCTGACGACGACGGCTACAGCCCCTATCTCTCCGACAGCGCGCCGTGGCTGTTCATGCCGAGCCAAGCGGCTTTCAAAGACGGCGTTTTGAACGAGGGCGAATACCGGTTCAGCGTCAACGGGAAAGAAGCGGCCGATGTCGGAGCCGGCATGCTCCGGTTCGATTTCAAGGTGCCGCCCAAAGAAAAGCGCGAATTTTATTTCGCGTTCGGCGAAAACGCGCCCGCAAAGTTTGATTATGACGCCGAGTGTGAAAAGACCGAGCGTTTTTGGAGGGACGAGCTCTCGGCCGTTAAAACCGTCCCCGACACAGACGACGCCGAGACCCGCGCCGCGTATACCAACTTTATCGCCCAGCTGCTTCAGTTTTACGCCGTCCCCAAGGGGCACGACTATGTTTTGCCGCGTCAGGGCAGCATGCAGCGGCTGATCTGGCCGTCCGAAGAGATGCCGGTGATCACGGCGTTGTCAAAGGCGGGCGATTTCAAAAAATACCTGCGCCCCGTCATGGACACCTATTTCGGCATCTTGCAACAGGAGAGCGGGCAGATCGTCAATTTCGGCGTGCCGTGGGCGTCGGTGACCAGCTGCTGCCTGTACGGCTTCGCCGCCTACACGCTTAACAACGACGACCGCGAATATTTCGAAAAATACCGCAAAAACGCCTTAAAGGCAGTCGAGTGGATCGAACAGACCCGCAAATCCACTTATGGTAACCCCAATCTGTTCGGCGGACTGTTTCCGCCGATGCGCTCCTGCGATTACGAGCAGCCGGGCGCGCAGTGCTGGGGTCAGACCGACGTCTACAATGTCGATTGCTACCGGGCGCTGATCGCGGCGTTTCAGCACTTCAAAGCCGAGGGGCTTGAACAGATCGAACGGGCAAACGACTCCTACCGTGCGGTGATGAAAGCGATTATCGACGATCTCTGCGCCAAATACAAGGGCAATTTTACGTTGCCGGTCGACCCGCACGACGACCCCGAGCGCGAGGCGGAATTTGCAAAAGGCGTCGCGCCGCGCCGCGAGGGCGTGTCTCCGATGATTTTGAACCTCGGTTTGATTGATGAGAGCACCGACATCCCCGGGCGGTTGGAAAACGGCTGCCGCGAACTCGGCGTGTTCGGGCCGGGTCTGACCTGGCTGATGGCCGACCGCGGGGTGTTCCGCGACGGGCACATGGTTTGGTACGGCTCTTGGACCGACCTCGAGTGGTTCAAGTATTATTCTCGAAGCGGGCAGCGCGAAAAGATGAAAAAAATTTTGGACGCGCAATTGAAATATATCATGACGCCGGAATATTACATGATGGAGCGCTACGACGAATCCAACCCGTTTTATACGCCGTGGCTGCCGAACGCCAGCGCGAACGGCCGGACAATGCTGATGATGTTGGAGTATTACGGTTTTCGTCAATTATAAATACACCAATGATAAAGCGGACGCAAGAAAAGCGTCCGCTTTATCATTGGTGAGGTGGGCGTCGTGAAAGCCAACGCACGCATTTTGTTCGACGACCGGAGCCGTCAAAGTTTTTTGCGTGCAGAGAAAGCGACCAATCCGGAACACAGGGGTTTTTGTTTGCGTTAGATTTATCGGTTGAACGGAACCTGACCATTTTCATTATATACATTATTATGGGAATTGGTAGAGGATTCCGTGATGGTTGTGTGAAGATCAAAGGGCATGCGGCTACATGCGGCGTTATACCGCTCAAGGAATCCTTTTTACTCCCGCGGCGACGGCGCAGCCGTTGATGAATCCACCGTGCCGCAAATGGAATTGGGGGGCGATTAACCACCACATCCGCTTCGCAAGCCCGAAATTCCATTCCCGCACGAAGAGCAGAATTGGATGGCGGGAAGAAAGGCAGGTTACCCGTAATAATACGCCGTTTTTTTGCCGATGGCGGCGTTCATCTCGTCGAGCATGGCATTACCGCCGAGGGCGAGCATGGCCGCTTTGTACTCATCCACAAGCTGCTGCACCGTTTTATCGGGATCTATGTCAGGAAAATAGATTGTTCCACGCAGACACCAGTAATATGCGCCGGCAACATCACCCGCATTTGCGTCGTAAGTTGCCGATTGGATTACTTGATACTCCGGCGGGATTTTGACGAGCGACCCATTTTCCAATGAATCATTGAACATCTTTAAACGCGCTTTATTTTTGGCATCGGCATCGGCGATGTCGTCACCGCTATGACTGTATGTAATATTCGCGTCCGAAAAGGGGAAGAGTTCGAAAAGGCCGCCCGTTAAATTCGGTATGCAGGGGGGTACGGCATTGCCTTCGGAATCCTGCCCCATCTTAATGGTGAGTGTACCGTCGCTGTTCAGGATATAATTGTCCGAACCCAGCCAGCAATCGAGGTAGCTTTGCTCCGAACCGAACAGTATGTCAACTAAGAGATTGATGGTCTCTTGCGGCTGCGGGGTATCTTTTAACATGGCGAAACCGATTGTTTCGGTGGACACAACCTGCGGGTATTCGGGATTCAGGGTGAGTAGTTCGGTACAGTTTTTATAATCATAATAAGGAACATATTTCGAAGCCAAATTGCCGTAATCGAATAATTCCGCGATTTCCTCCGCATTCTTTAAACTCATCGGCTTATTATTATTTAATTCACGCAAAAATTCCAGCGCTTCAACGGCGGTGGGTTTCGTCAGCCAGTCCACATAACAATCCGCCGAAGGGTCATAACTGAACGGAACGTCTTTGTCGGTTCCGAGGTAAAGTCCGATTGCGTTCAGAATATCTGTCACTTCCGACAAATCGGAAAAACGGCCGATGGAGTTTCCCGTTATCTTTTTGTAGGCCTCAGCGAAAGCGAGAAATGATTTAAGATCGGTTATGGTTCCGGTTTTCTGCAGCGCTTCGTCATGAATGGCACGGGCTTTTTGTACCCCTTCGGAGACAGAAGCCGGAATCGCATAGATGTGGCCGTCGACTTCAAAAAGGGATTTGAAGTCCTCGGGCAGGGCGTTCCAGACCGGATTGTCTGCAAGATAGCCGTCCAGAGGAATATAGGAGCCGTCTGTGATACGGTATTTAAAACTATAGGATGCTTTGATTGAAGTCAAGCCTACAAATTTTCTGGGTGTCGAAGCAGAAGAACTGATGCTGTTCAAGGCCTCGTTTAAATTCGTGAAGATGTGAATATCGACGCCATACCGCTGCGACATCTCGTCCAGCCATTGCTGCTTGGATTCATCAGCGTTCGCCACTCCGGTATCTTTGAAAAAATCGGGCGCAAGAATATTAACGGTTTCGGGATAGTTGGCATTGGATGCGAGAAGCTCACTCGGCAGCGAGGTTGCGATTTTTCCGCAGGCGCCCAAAAGCGTACCTGTCGCTGCGACGGCCACAATCAATACACAACTCAAAACCTTGTTCCAAAGCCCCTTTTTGTGATAAGTCATAATCGCACTCAACCTTTCTTTCAGGGTCTGTTTTTCCTCGCAGAGCGTGGTTGCGACCACGCCCGCGGGATAGCGGTGAGCCGCGGCGAGGTTGATCAGCGTTTCGCCGTAGGTCCGTTTTTCGTTTGCTTGCAGGTTTTTGATCACGGTCTCATCACAGGAGAGCTCGCAGGCGCGGCCCACTTCGCGGCGAATCAGCCATACGATGGGATTGAACCAGTGCGCCGCGTTGACAAACAGCGCGAACCATTTGTATAACAGATCATGGCGGCGCTTGTGGGTCAATTCGTGCATCAGCGCTCCCTTCAATTCATCGTTCGCATAAACAACATCGGGCAATATAATAGTCGGCTTAAATATTCCGATCAGCATCGGCGTTTTGGCGAGCGGATTTTGACAGATTTTCACTTTGCGGCCGAGTTGCTTTACAATCTCAAGCACATTTTCATCCGCCGGCCGGTTGTATTGTTTCAATTTCACGGCAAACCTGTAATAACTCGTCAGCGCAAACGCGCAGAACGCCGCAAAACCGGCCGCCCAAAGGCATAAAAACAAAACTCCGAAATCAAACGGTTTCGTCGACGTTGCATCGGTTTCCGCCATCACCGGAGATTCGGCGGAAACAGCCGCAGCGGTATGAACCGAAACGGTTTCAAGCGACGAAACGGTCTCCGCAATCTGCGCCGGATTCGTTTCTGAAGTTGCGGGAGCCGAAAAGTCCGTCTGCTCCGAGGTGGTTTGCGTAACAGGTTGATACGACGAAACCGCAGAAGCCGTTTTCAAGTCGCCCTCATAAATCCTGTTCAGCAGCGCGCCCTCGAACGAAAACGGCAGCGCCAGCCGAACCAACGCGATCAGCCACAGATAATACAGCGCCGACTTCGGGAGCTTTTTCCCCCAGATCGCCTTGACCGCAAAACACAGCCCGGCGATGACCGTCCCCGACAGCGAAAGGGATAGCAGCAGCAATAATAAATCGTTCATTTCTCGTCCTCCGGTTTATCCGCCCCGAACATTTCGCGCAGTTCGGCGATATCCCCGTCGTCCAGTTTCTTTTGCGAAAGCAGCGCGGCCACAAGGTCTTTTACGCTGCCGGCATAAAGCCGGTCGATCAGCCGCTGCGTGTTGGCAAGGTTATATTCCCGCTCGGTGACGGCGGGCGAATAATAAAAAACCTCTCTTTTTTCGGTGTTCACCGCGCCTTTTTGACACAGGCGGCGCAGCAGCGTGCGGGTCGTGGAGGACTCCCAGCCGCATTTTTTAGAGAGTTCCTCGGTCAAAACCGAGACGGGCAGGGGTTTTTTAGCAACCCAAAGAATTTTCATGACCTCGGCCTCGGATTCGGTGATTTTCGGCGATTGACCATTCATGCGGCATTTCCCCTTTGTTTTTTATTTGATTTCAGCGTTACAACTGTAACTATATATATGTTACCGATGTAACACGGATTTGTCAAGCGGTTTTCGCAAAATATTTAAAACATTTTTAAAATTTTATAATGATATTTTTAATTAAAATCGCAGTTGACAAAAAAATCGGGACATGATAAAATAATGCGCGTTTGCCGGTGAAGTTCGCCTGTGAAAGCGGTTTAAAAAATTGCTGGCATAGCTCAGTTGTGTAGAGAAGGTCTGCCGACGCAGACCCCGCAGATTCGTAATCAGCAGTCGATATAAGGAGACACATAAGTAAAACATAACCGGCAAGCCGGTTATTATATAAAAGACGCTGGCATAGCTCAGTTGGTAGAGCAGCTGATTCGTAATCAGCAGGTCGGGTGTTCGAGTCACCTTGCCAGCTCCAAAAAACAACGCCGCCCCCTTTTACGGGGGCGGCGTTTGCTCAGTCGTGTAGAGAAGGTCTGCTGACGCAGACCCTGCAGATTCGTAATCAGCAGGTCGGGTGTTCCGAGCGTCGGCTTGCCGACGCTTGACACTTCTGCCAGCTCCAAAAAACAACGCCGCCCCCTTTTTCGGGGACGGCGTTTGCTCAGTCGTGTAGAGAAGGTCTGCTGACGCAGACCCCGCAGATTCGTAATCAGCAGGTCGGGTGTTCCGAGCGTCGGCTTGCCGACGCTTGA
>CAZPLU010000001.1:0-26930 GCA_964587625.1 uncultured Eubacteriales bacterium | reverse complement strand
CACTTCTGCCAGCTCCAAGCAACACAAAAACTCCCGGTATCCCGGGAGTTTTGATTTTATAGATACCGCCATAGCTTAACTGATATATTTTTCGAGATCGATCCTGCGAAGTGTAAAAAGTTATCTCTTTATCCCGAACAGGTCCAAAACCCTGTCCCAAAAGGTCTGGGTGACGGTCTGAACGGGCTCGGTCATTTCTGTCTTGTCGGTTTCAACCGCCGCCGTTTTCAATAAAAATTGGACAGCGGTGACAGTCGTGTTTTTTTCAGAGACAAACGATTTGATCGCGGCATCGCCGCCCGTGAGCTCGGACAGGACTTCATCAATTTTGGCAATCGCCTCTTTGTCCATGTCCGCGGTGCCGTCTCTGAGCGCTTTCGCGCCGTTTTTATAATCCGAAAGCCCGTTTTTCAACTCCTTGACCGCGTTGTTTAGCTCGACCGCCGCGCCATAAAGATGTTGCGCGGAAGCGTTGATTTTTACAAGCCCGTCATACAGTCCGGCAGTTCCGCCCGAGAGTTCGTTTGCACCCGACGAGAGCCGATAGACCCCGTCGGTATATTGAATAATACCCTGTGTAAATTGAACGGCACTGTCAAGCTGCGTCTTGACCGCCGCCATCGTCGGAACCGAAGACAAAACCGCGCCGTAGTTCTCCGGCGTAAGCGTCGGAACACCCGTCTCCGCGAGTTGCCTGTTCACCGCGTCAAACGTGGCTTGTTGAATCGCAAGCGCACCCATGACCAGCGTTGCGTTTTGCGCCGTCAGCTGTGAGAGCCCGTCGCTGAGCGAAGCCGTGCCGGTCTTTACATCACCGGCTCCTTTCACCGATGCCGAGAGCCCGTCTTTATAGGTCTTCAGACCGTCTGTGTAGCTGTTGATGCCGTCCGCGAGTTTCGCGGCTCCGTCCCAGAGTTTGCCCGCGCCGTCGTCCAGCGATTTCGCGGCTTCAGCTAATTCGGAAAATTGATCGGTGTATTCGCTCATGTCGATATCGAGGTCGAACACCATCTTGATCCCGTTGATTGTGATCGGATCCATCTCAAAGCGGTCCACATCGGCGGTGATTGAAATGTCCGCGGTCTTTCCCGGCATCACGATATAAGAGAGTTGGCGGCTCCCGGCGGCTTCTGCTGCCGTCGCGCCGCCCGCTTTGATGTTTTCACAGAGCGTTTCGTCCAAGGTCACAGTGACTTGAAGCGCGTAATTTTCGAAAGAGCTGCCGGCGAAGGCGGTATTCTGCGTGATCGAGAGCTTGATTTCCAGCGCGCCGCTTTTTCCCGCAAGTTCGGATGCGGCGATCCCAGTGCCGTTCAAAACATATCCGATCGCAATCGTCCACGGCAGGTCATCGGATACAAGCGTACCCTGATAGGAAAAGCGCTTCGCGTCGGACTGCATGGCAATCACATCTCCGGTCCGCGTGAGCTTGCTTGCATCGGTCAGATTCATGGTCTCGGAGTAATCGCCGTGATCGGTAAATGTGCCGCCGTCAAAAATATTGACAACATAAATGCCGTCGACGGTTCCGTCCGCGTTCAGGATGCCGTACACAACCTCTTCTTTTTCCGATGCGTCTGCATTCGCAGAAGCGGAAGCGGGCGTGATGATTTGGATGGTTGAATTTACGGGAGCGCTTTCCGCAAACAGCGCGGGGATCAAAACGGCGGCAAGCAGCGTCAAGGCCGAAATGGCCGAAAGGGATTTTTTCATATCTGTGGTTCTCCTAAAAACTTTTTTTCTTTTGACTTTAATGTGGTTTTTTGAATGATCTGATCAAACAGCAAAAGCAGTTGCGGCAATACGCAAATGACCATAAAGAACGACAGCAGCGTTCCTCTGCCGAGCAGCGTGCCGAGTTCCGAGACGATGGGGTTGGACGAAGTCGCCGCCAAAATGAAACCGGCGGTTGAGAGAATTGCCGCGGAGGTCAACACGGCCGGAAGATTGCTACCGAGCGCGGTGTTCATGGCCTCCTTCTTCGGTAGGGTCTTTCGGTTGTGCAAATAGCGGTCGGTCATGAGGATGGCATAATCGACCGTTGCGCCGAGCTGCACCGTGCTCACAACCAGATAGCCGATGAAGTTGAATGACTGACCGCCGAAATAGGCGAACGAGAGGTTGATCCAGATGGCGGTCTCAATCGTAAACAGCAATAAAAACGGAATCGAAATCGACTTGAACGTGATCAGCAAAACCATAAATATACCGATGACCGCAATCAGGTTGACCACTGTCGTATCGGTCGAGACCACGTTTTTAATGTCATTTAAAACGGCGCTCTGTCCGGTCAGATAATAGGTGTCGTAATATTTCGCCGCGATGCCGTCTATCTGTTTGACGGCGGCAAAGGTCTCCTCGCCCTCCTCGGCCATATCGGTATACAGCACAATCCGGGCATAATGTTCCGAATAGAATTGATCGGCGATATCCCCGATGTATACGGGCGGAATTTCGGAACCGACAGCGGTGACATAAGACAGCACTGACTTCACATGCGGGACGGCTCCGAGCTCGTCGCACAGTTGTTTTTCGGTTCCGGCATCGCTTTTTTCGACCAGCAGCACGAGTTGATTTTCGGCTCCGAATTTTTCATTGATCGCCGTGTTGTCAACCGCGGCTCGAGCCACGTTCGCGGTTTCACCCATACCGTATTTAAAATTGACCCTCGACTGCGCGAGAAAGCAGGGAACCGCGACCAGCACAGCCAAAATCAAAATCGGCATACCGATCTTCAACAGCGTCTTTCCCGCGCCTTTCAAGCCGAAGAAAAACGGCCTGTGTTTTGTTTTATCAATCAGTTTATAACCGGCCAGCGTCAGCGCGGGTAAAAACACCATCACGCTGACAAAACTGAGCGTAACGCCTTTGACCAGATTGATCGCGAGATCAAAACCGATGCCGAAGCGCATAAAGGCGAGCGCGGCAAATCCGATTACGGTCGTCGCGGCGCTGGCAGCTACCGCCGCGAAAGATTTTTTAATCGCGCGCCGCATGGCCTCCTGCGGCTCACACCTCTGCCGCAAGTCATTGAAGCTGTGCATTAAAAAGATCGCATAATCCAACGAGACGGCCATCTGTAAAATCGGGCTGATTGCGTTTGAGATGAACGAGACCTCGCCGAAGAACAGATTTGTCCCCATATTGATAAAAACCGCAACACCGATAGAGAGCAAAAACAAAACGGGTTCAATCCATGAGGTCGTGGACAAAACCAAAATCAAAATGATGATCGGGATCAAAATCGC
Source organism: uncultured Eubacteriales bacterium (assembly GCA_964587625.1). Classification (GTDB taxonomy): domain Bacteria; phylum Bacillota; class Clostridia; order Oscillospirales; family JAKOTC01; genus DAOPZJ01. The sequence continues at coordinate 23,682 of CAZPLU010000001.1, read as the reverse complement.
CATCGCCTTTAAGACCTCGGACGACGACATCTCCTGTGCGACGGCCGTGTTCACGGCGTCTCCCGAAACGGCGTTGCCGCCGTCGCCGATCAGGGTTCGGATGGCGTTGACGGCACTCTGTTCTTTACCGTTTTCAACCGAGACCGAAAATAATGCGCTGCCGTCAATATAATAATTTTCCACAATCTCCCGATCCAAATACTCCGGCGGAACGGAGCCGAGCGTCTCAACGCCGACGGCGTCATCGAGCCAGGAAACCGACGAGACGCCCTGCACGGCTGCGAGCCGCTGTCGATAGTCCAGCGCCTCCCGTACGGTCACATTGTTGATCATCACGCGGGCATTCGGGAGTTCGCCGGAAAATTCCGCCGCCATAATATCCAGCGCCTGTGTCGACTGGGCGTCTTTGGGCAGATAGTCCTTGAGATCATAATTGACGGGCACAAAAGCGGAAAAAAACCCGCAGACGGCGGTGGCGACGATGAAGATTGTAATAATGGTCTTTTTGTATTTTGTGATCTTGTGGGTGAGTTTGTTCATGATATAATTGACCTCTGAATGGTAAACATACTGTTGCAAAACAGCTATATGTATACTATAATAACATTATGATGATCAGTCAACAGACAGATGTTTCGAAAATGTCTGTTGCTAAACGCAAAAAGTCGAATTGTTGAAAAAACAGCAAAACCGGTAAAAATATTTTCGGGAAGTGAGCCGTATGAAAAATAAAAAAGGCGACCGCAGGGTGAAATATACCAAAATGGTGCTGAAAGACAGTTTTATCAAACTGCTCGAAAAAAAGGACATCACGCAGATCACCGTCAAGGAAATTTGTGAAAACGCCGATATCAACCGGGCGACTTTTTACGCGCACTACAACGACCAATACGATTTGATGCGGAAAATGGAGGAAGAACTGCTCGAAAACGTGAGTTCGTACCTCACCGACTATATGCAAAGCAAACCGAGCGTTGATTTCGTCGGCATGATCGAAAAAATTTTAGAATACATCAAAGAAAACGCCGGATTGTGCAAGCTGCTTTTGGGAGAGCGGGGCGATTTGGATTTTCAAAAGCGCATTATGATGTTTATCTATGATAAAAACATCAATCAACTCATCACCAACGACAAAATTCCGAGTGAAGACGCCGATTACATCTATTCGTTTACCATCACCGGATGTGTGGGTATGATTCAAAAATGGCTTGTGGGCGATATGAAAAAAACCGCGAGATCCATCGCCGAGATGTTGGTCAAGATCACGACGGGGATTCCGCAGTCCTATTTAAAAAACAAGGCGCCGTGAGATAGGTGTTATTTCAAATTTTCAATCATCATCACATATTGTTCCCTCGTCAGCATGGCGTTGATGAATTCGAGCAGGGCGTTTGAACCGATGCGCGCCGGGAGTCCGGCGGCGACGGCGAATGCCCTGCGCCTCTGCGCGCTGTCGGGTCTTCCGGTGAGTCCGTCCGCAAAAAGGTCGGCCTTGGTCAGCGACTGGAGCGGTTGAATGCCCTCGGCGGCAAACGGCGTTAAAATTTGTTTCAAAACGGCGGCGTCAATCCCCTCGACGCCGAGTTTACCCTCCTTGGAAAACGTCTGCTTGCGTTTTTCCTTGCCGTATATGTCGGGGATATAGGCGTGCTTGACCTGTTCTTTCGGAATTCGTCCGTTGATAAATGCGCGCAGCTTGAAGCCCGCGGCGTCGGAGTCGGTCAGCACCAGCAGCCCGCGCTTGTCGGCGAGCGTTCGCAGCGCGGTGATTTTTTCACCGTCCGTAAACACCGAAAAGCCGTCGAGCGTGACGATGGCGGCATCGGTCACGCTCCGCAGCTTGATTTTATCATACTTCCCCTCGACCAGGAGGATTTCATTGATATGAATCATGGCTCAAGCCGGCACCGAGCACAGGTCGGCCACGAGCTTGACCAGCACCGTCTCGTAGTCGGCTTTTGCGCTTTTACAAAACCGGTCGGCGTCTAACGCCAAATTCAAGCATTCCGCCGCATATCCGCCGCGCAGCCGGTTGGCTTGATTCCAGGCGCGTTCCAAGCGAAACCGCTGTTTGTCGGGATAGCCGAAGTCCTGTGCCGCCCGGGGCAGGGGAATGCCGTTCTTTTGGGCGACGGCGGCCTTTTGCAAATCGGTGAACCCGCTGACAATTACGGCAATAACCTCCATGGGTTTCGCGCCGTTTTCAAGCAGCGCGCCCAGTTTTTTGACGGCGATTTGATTGTTTTTGGTGATCAGGTTGCGCACGAGGTCAAACACCGATTCCTCAAATGTCAGATGGATAAAAAGTTCGGCGTCGGCCTGTGTGACCGTACTGCCCGCGGCATATGCCCCCAGCTTCGCGCATTCGTTTTCGATCTGCCGCATATCTTGGCGGCAGAGCTCGATGATTTTATAACAGACAAAATTCTCGGCGTCGGCATTGTATTTGGCCAGTTCGGATTTGACAAACCGCACGAGGTCGCTTTTTTTGCGCGCGGTCAAATAGACGGCCGCGCCGTTTTTTTCGGCGAGCGCGGTCAGCTTTTTCATACGCGCTTGCTTTTCGGTCACATCGTCGGCTGTGACGACAACAAAAACGGAAGACGGCGGCAGCTCCCCGATAACCGAGACCAGCGCATCAAAATCCCCGGCATCCATCGCGTCGGGCAACAGTCCGGTCAAAACGGCGACACGGAAAGCCGACATCAGCGGAAAGCTCTGCAGACAGTCAGCCAACTCGTCCATCACCAAAAAAGGCGCGTGAAACGGGCTGAAATCGACCTGTTTTGCCTCCTCGGTCAAAATTTTTGAAACCAGCGTTTTGGCATACCGGGTTTTCAAAAATTCCTCATCGCCGTAAAAAAGCCAAAAATTCGGCGGGTTTTCCGATTTGATCAGTTTATTCAGTTCAACTTCCGATTCGATCCTCATGTTATCTCCGCTTCAGTTTCAAAAGGTCTCGGAACCGACGAAAAGACCGCCGGGTCCGGTTTGAACGACCGTAAGCTTGTCCGCCGGGAAGACCAAGCTGTTTTCCGGCGGACTCACCGAGACGGTCATCAAGTTGGCGCAGTCGGGATAAATTTCGCATTCGCCGTCCAAAATCAAACCGTAATCATAGTGTTTTTGCGGTAAAGGCGGGTTGCCGCCGACTAAAATCGCGCTTTTATTCCGGGTGATAATCTCGGCATAAAACCCGTTCCCGAACAGATAAATCTCATAAGTGCCGTGTCCGCGGCAGTCGAGCGTGATGTGATTGGAATATAGGGTCTCGACCTCCTCATCGGTCGGCTCGAAAGCGACAACGCCGTGCGCGGGTAAGAGGTTTATCAGGTGCTCGGGATGAACGGCGTAAATCGATTGCGGGTTCGGAAGCACCAGCAGCAGATTCGCCTGTTTGTTGTGCTTTTTTACATGCGACCACAGTTCATTTTGTGCCCGAGCATCGTTTCCGCACCCGATAACAATATACTCCACGCCGTCGTAGATTGCAAGCGCGCTGCCGTCTTTGTCGGAAAAAACCGCCGTCGTCACGGTTTCGTAGTTTAGGCAGATCTGCCCGAAAACGCCGCCGGTCACCACCGAAACCGCGCACAGGATACAAAGCAGGGTCTGTTTTCGAATCACACCCGTAAGCAGACAAATTACAATACCGAGCAGCGCAATCACAACCGCGAACGATAAAATCCGATAACCGGACGGCAGCGTTGCAAAGGGCAGAGCGGCGATTTTTTTGACGACAAAATAAAAGATATTGATTAAAATCTTCGAAACGCCTTTCAACACCACGCCGAAAAACGGGACATTCGCCCCGAAAACCGAGAGAATAAAAACCGGGAGCATCAAAGCGGCGACCGGACCGAGCAAGAGCGTCGAGAGCGGCGCCGCGGTACTGATTTCATTGAAAAAACAGAGCAGAATCGGCAGGAAAAAAACCGATGCGGCGATGCTGACCATGATTGAACTCAACATGCCGTAAACGGGTTTTGAAAGGATTTTCGGAACCTTAGCCGTACAAAAGTTTTGAATGGTGTCATTGTATTTGTTCACAAACAGCAATATGCCCAAAGTGGCGCTAACCGAGAGCAAAAAACCGATATCGAAGCAAAAATACGGACGGATAAACAGCATCGCCGCCACCGAGACGCCCAAAGAATTCAGCGGGTCGGCGTTGCGCCAAAGCATCTGACCCAAAAACAACAGCACCGTCATGATGCCGGCTCTTGTCACCGAGGGGGCAAAGCCCAACAGCGCCATATAAAGCAATAAAAAGACGGCGGTCAAAATGGCGCACAGCCATTGCTGAAAGCGCAGTTTCCGAAACACAAAGAATAACGCAAGCGCAAAAAAGGTGGTGTGCGATCCCGAGACCACGAGCAGATGGGTGACGCCCGCGTCCCGAATCAAATCATAATCCTCCTGTGTGACGTCCGAACCGTCGCCGATTACGATCGCGTTGACAAAAGCGCTGTCCCGTCCGTTAAAAGCGAGTTGTGCCCGGGTGCGGACGAACACCCTGACCGATTGCAAAAACTTCGGGATCCGGTGTTTGTCGTTGTGAACCGCATCAATTGCGTCATAGCAAGTTCCGGTGACGTAGATTCCTTTTGAAGCGTAGGTGTCAACCAGATCATAGCCCCTGAAAACAGAGGGCGCATGTAATGTTATATTTGCGGTTACGGTATCGCCGAAAGCGGCTGTTTCGACCGAATACAATAAAATTGTGAAACGCTGCGGAATTTCGGAATTGCCGTTTTCATCGGTCACGCGTTCCGTCCTGAGGGTGAACCGGTTGACGGCTCCTGCGTTCTCGGTCTCCGAGGCGACCCATCCGGTGACGGTATAGGTTTTTCCGGCGAGCGCCGTAATCGGCTTACGGACAAATTGCTGCTGCGCGTAAAAGGCGATCAGCAGCAGTCCGACGATGATGAATATGTAATTGAACGGAAGTTCACGCGTGCGTTTGAAGCAAAGCAGCGCAACAGCGGACAAAATCAATAAAATTCCCGCGATGAGCGCAATGAAGTCGGTGCCGAAATAGGCGACCGCGATCAGGGCCAAAAGACCGGCCGGACCGCTCCACGCGAACAGCCGAATCCTCATGGGTTATTTAAAAAACAGGGGAAGCGGTTCCAAGAAGATGATGTCTTTGCGTTCGGCGGCTTCGCCCTCGGCCAAAACCGCCATCTGGCCGCAGATCGCGCCGCCTGCTTTCCGAACCAATATTTCGACCGCTTCCAGCGATTTGCCGGTGCTGATGACGTCGTCGACGACCAAAACCCGCTTGTTTTTCATCCGTGAGGCCTCTTTGCTGTCGATAAAGAGTTTTTGGATATTTTCGGTCGTGATCGATTTGACCTCGACGGAAATCGGATCTTTCATATAGAGTTTCGCGCTCTTACGGGCGACCAGGTAGGGCTTTCCGCTCATCTTTGCCATTTCGTATGCCAGCGTGATGCTCTTGGCCTCGGGGGTCAAAATGATGTCAAATTCCGGCGCCCTTTTCAACAGCGCCCCCGCGCAGGCGATGGTCAGTTCGACGTCGCCGAGCAATATAAACGCCGCGATATCAAGTTTGTCGTTGATCGGGCAGATCGGGAGCTGCCGTTTCAGCCCCGCGATGTTCATTTCATAAAATTCAGGCATGTTGCGTTCCTCCGTCATACGATTTTTGCGCCGAGTTTTTCGCCGTTAAGCAAGTGAAAGTGCAGGTGCATCACGCTCTGTCCGGCCTTTTCGCCGCAGTTGTTGATCACGCGGTAGTTGTCGATCCCCAGCTTATTTGCGATCTTCGGAATCGCTTCGAACACCGCCGCGACCGCGCCGGAATTGCTCGCGTCAATCGCGTTGGCGCAGCAGATGTGCCGCTTGGAAACCACAAGGACATGGATTTCGGCCTGCGGGTTGATGTCGTGAAAGGCGAACACCTTTTCATCTTCATAGACCTTTTTGCTCGGAATCCCACCGGCGATGATTTTGCAAAACAGACAATCCATTTATAACCCTCCTATTTTGAAGAAGCGACGATATTTTTCGTTTCCGAGAGCGCCTTGTCAATCAGCGTGATATCTTTTGCGCCCGCCATGGCGAAATCGGGGCGTCCGCCGCCGTTTCCGCCGGTTACTTGCGCGACCGCGCGGGCGATGTTTCCGGCTTTCAGGCCGCTTTCGACCGCCTTTTTTGAACAGCCGACCGCAAACAGACCTTTGTCCTCCGCAATCCCGGCCAAAACCGCCACGCGCTTTGTGTCGCCGGAGCGGTCGATCAAATTTTCGATCATCTCTTGTAAAAACGCGGCGTCGCTGTCCTCAAGGCGGGCGGTGATCAGCGTAACGCCGCCGACTTCAACAGCGCCCGCGAGCATGGCGTCGATCTGCATTTTGGCAAACGCGGAGCGCAGTTTGTTGAACTTTTTGGTCTGCTCGCGGTTTTCCTCGAGCAAATGCGCGATTTTATCGGGGATACCCGCGCTGTCTTTCAGTTTCAATAGACCGCTGACAATGTCGAGCAGCGCTTGTTTTTCGGCGTAATAGGCGAGCAGATTTTGCCCGGTAACCGCCTCAATTCTGCGAACACCGGCTGCGACCGAGCTCTCGGAAATAATTTTGAACGCGCCGATTTTGGCGGTGTTGTCGATGTGCGTGCCGCCGCAGAGTTCGGCGGAAAAACCCTTGACCGAGACCACGCGGACGGTCGCGCCGTATTTTTCACCGAACAGCGCCATCGCGCCGAGCGCGCGTGCCTTTTCGATCGGCATCTCGGCGGCGGTGACGGGCAGCGCGGCGAAAATGGAATCGTTGACCAGCGCCTCGATCTGTTCCAGTTCCCCGGCCGAAACGGCGGAGAAGTGGGAAAAGTCAAAACGCATCCGATGCTCGTCGACGAGTTGTCCGGCCTGATGGACATGATCGCCCAAAACCTTGCGCAGCGCCGTTTGCAATAAATGCGCCGAGGTGTGGTTGCGCATGGTCGCGAAAATCCGTTGATCTTCGACTTCGGCGTATGCCTTTCCGCGGGAGATCATGCCGCATTTGACAAATCCATGATGCAGAAGTTGCCCGCCCGGCGCTTTTTTGGTGTCGGTGACCTCGAAGACGCCGCTTTCCTGCGTGATCGTGCCCTTGCTGCCCGATTGCCCGCCGCTCTCGCCGTAAAACGGCGAGCGGTCGCAGATCACGGCGCACTTCTCGCCCTCCATCGCGGCGGAGACGGCGTCGCCGTCCCCGACCAATACGAGGATATTGCAATCGGCTTCGTTTTGTGCGTAACCGACGAATTCGGTCGGCGGCTGCGCCGAAACGGTTTCGTTTGTCTCCCAGCCCAGAACGGCCGAATTGGTTCTCGCGGAGCGGGCGGTTTCGCGCTGATTTTCCATCAGCGTTCTAAAACCGTCCATGTCAATGGTGATTTGGCGCTCCTCGGCGATCTCGCGGGTCAGGTCGATCGGGAATCCGAAGGTGTCATAGAGTTTAAAAGCATCCGCACCGTCCAAAACGGTCTTTCCGGCTTTTTCGAGGTCGGCGAGCAGTTCGTCGAGCATTTGGCTGCCGCTGTCGATCGTGGCGTTAAAGCGTTTTTCCTCCTCGGAGATCACGCGCTTGATAAACGCCGCCTGCGTGACCAATTCGGGGTATGCGCCCCTGTTTTCGGCGACGACGGTGTCGCAGATTTCGGACAAAAACGGCTTGTCGATGCCGAGCAACCGCCCGTGGCGCGCGGCGCGGCGCAGCAGGCGGCGCAGCACGTAGCCGCGCCCCTCGTTGGAGGGCAGCACGCCGTCGCAGATCAAAAACGTGGTCGCGCGGATGTGGTCGGTGATCACGCGGATCGAGATGTCTTTTTTCTCGTTATCTTTATATTGAATCCCGGCGATCCGGCAGATATGGTCGAGGATCTTTCGGACCGTATCGACCTCAAACAAACTGTTGACGCCTTGAAAAATACAGGCAAGTCGCTCAAGACCCATGCCGGTGTCGATGTTTTTATGCTCGAGTTCGGTGTAATGACCGTTTCCGTCGGAGTCGAATTGGGTGAAGACATTGTTCCAAAATTCCATATAGCGGTCGCAGTCGCAGCCGGGCTTGCAATCGGGACTGCCGCAACCGTATTCGGGGCCGCGGTCGTAATAGATCTCGGAGCAGGGGCCGCAGGGGCCGGAGCCGATCTCCCAAAAGTTGTCGTCCTTGCCGAGCCGCACGATGTGGCCGGCGGGCATGCCGATCTCCTTGGTCCAGATGTCAAAGGCCTCGTCGTCCTCGGTATAAATCGTCGCCCAGAGTTTTTCGGGCGGCATTTTCAAAACCACGGTGCAAAGCTCCCACGACCATTGCAGCGATTCGCGCTTGAAATAGTCGCCGAACGAAAAATTGCCCAGCATTTCAAAATAGGTGCCGTGGCGCGCGGTGATCCCGACGTTTTCGATGTCGTTGACGCGCACGCATTTTTGGCACGAGGTCAGGCGGCGGCGCGGCGGCTCCGCCTGGCCCGAAAAATACTTTTTAAACGGCGCCATGCCGGCGTTGATCAACAATAAACTCTTGTCGTCCGCGGGGAGCAGCGGCGCGCTGGGCATTCTCAAATGCCCCTTGCTCTCGAAAAAAGAGAGATAGATTTCACGCAGTTCGTTCAGGCCCAGCCATTTCATCCGGATAAACCTCCAATCGGTATCACAGGGTAAAATTATATCAGTTCTACGCGTTTTTTGTCAAGACCGAAACGCGAGTGGGAAATGGAAATCGGGATGCGAGAAGGCAGAGGTGAAAGGGCAGAAGGCAGAACGGGAACGGTAATATCAAAGGGCTTGAAAATATATTCATTGTCCTCTGGTTTTTTCAAAATAAAAAAACGGAAAAAACGCACTGGGTATGTTCTTGACTCTGCCCTCTTTCAGAGCTGAGGTGAGAGAGCGGAAGGCAGAACGGGAACGGAAAACGACGTGAAAAACGAAAATCTTGCATTTCAATCGCAGGCGCGGTCGCAGATAATATTAGTAAAAATGTTCCACGTAGAACAATATAATAGATAAACTTATATTATTTGAATGATTTCGCGGAAATTAACCGCCCGCCGCTATTCCCGTGACGGAAAGGCGGCGGGCGGTTTTGACGATTTTAAATCAATCCTTTTTTTCGATGCGGATGTCGCCCTCGCAGCGGACGTCGCCCTTGATTTCGGAGCAATAGAGGTCACCCTCGCATTCGACGCTGCCGTCGATGTCGCCGCACTTGACCTGATCACCTGCGCTGACATTGCCGCCGACAGCGCCGCAGCTGACACTGTCACCGGCTTCGACATTGCCGCCGACGGCAGCGCACTTGACACCGTCACCGGCGCTGACATCTTTTCCGACAGGCCCGCAGTTCACGCCGTCTCCGGCTTCGACATTGCCGCCGACGTTCCCGCAGTTCACGCCGTCTCCGGCTTCGACATAAGCGCCGACATTTCCGCAATTTACGCCGTCGCCCGCTTCCACAGAACCGCCCACATCGCCCTCGATCTTCGCGCTGCCCCAAATTTCCACCGAAATGGGCTTATCCCGAAACGCCTTGTCAATTGCGAGCGGAATATAAAAACCATGCAGGTTCTGTTTGTTTTCGAATATATGTTTGGTCACCAATTCGGTTCCGATAAACTGCACCACGCGCAAAACGCCGTCGTCGGCAAAAGGCACGTCGACTTCCGGAGCGGCGGTTTTCAGGGCCTTGGTCTCCCGCGGCCCGAAGAACAGGTAATCGACCGTCACGCCGAAAAATTCGGCGATGCGCGGCAGCAGCGCCACGTCGGGCAGGGAATTGCCGGTCTCCCACTTGCTGACCGCCTGCACGCTGACGCCCGTCGCGTCGGCGAGCGCCTCCTGTCCCAAGTCCCTCTTTTTTCGCAAGTCCCTGATAATTTCGCAAATTTTAATTTCCATTTTGATTGACCTCCCGTTGATATTGACCGCGCATTGTCATAGGAAAACCATACTCAATAAACCGGGAAAAAGCAATCGATTGTCGGTCGAATCAATCAACCGCCGGTTGAATTTTAAGGTTTTGGTTATCAAAAATCAACGCTTGTATGTGGGTTTTAAATATTGTATAATGAATCCATTATCGAACGGAGGTTTTGCCGGTGTCTGACAGCAATAACACGCTTTTTTATAAAGAACCCGCGAACGCCTTTACAAGCGCGCTGCCGCTCGGCAACGGGCGGATCGGCGCGATGGTATACGGAAAGACGATGCACGAAATCGTCAATCTCAACGAGGAAACCCTCTGGACCGGATATCCCTGTTGCGACAGCGCGCCGGACAGTTCGGCGCATTATGCGGAATTAAAAAAAGCGGCGCTGGAGGGCAGGTTCAAAGACGCCGAGGCGATTTTTGAGCAATACCTCTCGCGCGCAAACAGCCAGACCTATCTGCCGATGGGCGACTTGTTGATTGACTTTGAACATTCCGAAAAGATTACGGACTATAACCGGGCATTGGAACTTGAGCGCGCGGTCGCCACCGTCGACTACAAAGCGGGCGGCGTCGGGTATCACCGCGAATACATCGTCTCCTATCCGCACGACGCGCTGGTCATCAAAATCAGCGCCGACAAGACCAAATCGGTCAGCTTTAAAGTGCGCTTGCAAAGCCGTCTGCGCAGCAACATCTATACGATGGATAAGAATAAGCTCTTTATCGACGGCGAAGCCCCGTCCGGCTGTTATGCCCGCGACGCCGAGGGCAAGATCATCAATTTGATGACATACAGCAGCGCCCCCGAAAAACGCGGCGTACAGTTTCGCGGCGGCGTCAGCGTCATCTTGGACGGCGGTGAATTGATCGCGGCCGAGGACAGCGATGATCTCGAGGTGAGAAACGCCAATTCCGCCGTGATCTGGTTCAAAGCCGCAACCAGCTTTAACGGTTATGACCGCTCTCCGTTTTTGGACGGAAAAGATTATCACGGCGTGCTGAAAAACGACCTCGACCATGTCGGAGAATACGATTACGATGCCGTATTAAAAGAACACATCTATGATTTTTCGGATTATTATCTGCGTGTGCGGCTCGATCTGGGCGCCGCGGGCGACAACGATCTGCCAACCGACGAGCGGCTTAAAAAATTCTTTTCCACCCAAAACGATCCTTCACTTTTTACCCTCATGTTCAACTTCGGGCGCTATCTGATGATCTCCGGTTCCCGCCAGGGCAGCCAGCCGTTGAACTTGCAGGGCATCTGGAACGATAGATTGTTCGCCCCGTGGCGTTCCAACTACACCACCAACATCAACACCGAGATGAATTACTGGCCCGCCGAGATGACCAATCTGGCCGAGATGCACCTGCCGCTGATCGAGATGGTCAAGGACATCGCGCAGGCGGGCATCCCCACGGCGCATGATTTATACGGCGGCAAGGGCTTTTGTTCCCACCACAACTGCGACCTCTGGCGCAAGACCACGCCGCCCGGCATGAAAAATAAAAACGTCTCGCTGTGGGCGTACTGGCCTTTTTCCTCGGGCTGGCTGTGCCGCCATGTCTGGGAGCATTATGAGTATAACCCCGACTTTTCCTATCTGCGCGACACCGCCTATCCGATTCTGAAGGAGTGTTCGAATTTTTACCTCTCTACGCTGACCGAGACCGCGGAGGGGCTGTGCTTCGCGGGGGGGACCTCTCCGGAAAACCAGTTTTACGATCAAAACGGCGTCCGCTGCATGATCGGCAAATACGCGACGATGTCGAACGCCATCATGCGGGACGTCTTCGCCAATACCGCCAAGTGCTGTGATCTCATCGGCGACAGCGATTTCGCGAAACTGCTGCGCGAGACCGTAAAAAGGATCGTGCCTTATCAAGTCGGCTCCAAAGGACAGCTTCTCGAATACGACGACGATTATGAGGAAAACGAACCCGGCCACCGCCATATTTCACATCTTTACGGTATGCATCCGGGCGAGGAGATCAACCTCGAACAGACCCCCGAATTGGCACAAGCGGTCAAAAAATCCCTTGAACTGCGCGGCGACGAGGGAACCGGCTGGAGCTTGGGCTGGAAGATCAACCAGTGGGCGCGCCAGCACGACGGCGACCGCGCCTATCGGCTGATGTGCATGCAGCTGCGGCTGGTAGACCCCGAATCCCCGACGGATTACAGCAAGGGCGGAGGCACCTATCCGAATTTATTTGACGCGCACCCGCCGTTCCAGATCGACGGCAATTTCGGGTTTGTCTCGGGGCTTGCGGAATTGCTGTTGCAATCGCGCGGCAATCTCGTGACCCTGCTGCCGGCGCTGCCGACGGAGTTCAAGGAGGGCAGCATCAGCGGCCTGTGCGCGAAAGGCGGTTTGGAGGTCTCTTTGACATGGGAAAACGGAAAGTTGAAAAACGCCATTTTCATGCCGAAACAAAATTTTGACGCTGTTGTACGGTATGACGGCAAACAGGTGACCGTCCGTTTTACCGCAGGCCAGGAAATGACTTTCGAGGGATGAATCTCCACGGACACATCACATTTCAACCATCTCAATCGGGTATCATATGGTTGGATTTTATACCCATAGGATTTTGGTGTATTGGACAATCCCAATAAAGAGGGGGTTAAATTTTGATGAAAAACGCAAGGATCTATATCGTTACGGGGGCTTTCGGGCATCTCGGAAGCACCATCGTCGGCCTGTTGAGCGAGCGCGGATACGAGGTTCGGGGGCTTGCACTACCGGGCGATTCCTCGCCGCTTTCAAAATCCACAAAAGCGGCTAAGATTTATTACGGCGACGTCTGCGACCTCGATTCGCTCCGCGAAATTTTCGATGTGCCGAAAGACAGCGAATTGATCGTGATCCACGCGGCGGGCATCGTCTCGATCGCGACCAAGCATAATCCGCTCGTCAGGCGTGTCAACGTCGCGGGCACCGAAAACATCATCAAAAAGTGCTTCGAGACAAACGCGAAACGGCTGGTCTATGTCAGCTCCGTGCACGCGATTCCCGAACTCGGCAAGGGAAACCGGATTTTTGAGATCAAAAAGTTCGACCCCGACGCGGTGCGCGGACTCTACGCCAAGACCAAGGCCGAGGCCACCCAGCGCGTGCTCGACGCCGCCGCCAACGGGCTCGACGCCGTGGTCGTACACCCGTCGGGCATCATCGGCCCCAACGACTACGGCAGCTCGCACACCGCGCAGATGATCATCGACTATTTCAACGGCAAACTTTTGGCCTGCGTCAAGGGCGGCTACGATTTCGTCGACGTGCGCGACGTCGCCGAGGGCACGATCGCCGCGGCGGAGAAGGGCAAGGCGGGCGAGTGCTATATCCTCTCGAACCGCTACTGCTCGGTCGGGGAACTGTTCGACGAGATGCACAAAATGAGCGGGCGCAGAAAGGCGTCGGTGCTGCCGCTGTGGCTCGCCAAAATGACCGCGCCGCTGGCCGAACTGTATTACAAAGTCCGCAAACAACCGCCGCTGTATACCCCGTATTCGCTGTATACCCTTGAATCCAACGCCGATTTCAGCCATAAAAAGGCCGACGCGGAACTCGGGTACAAGACCCGGACGCTGCGCCGGACCCTTGCGGACACGGTCGAATTTTTAAAGCGAACCGGCCGCATCAAACCGTTCAAGCGCCGTAAAAAGACCGTATAATAAGAATTTTAAATGAAACAGCAGATAGATTTACTGTTTCAGCTCGCCTACGAAATTAGTATAAAACAGGAGCGATGAAAATGAATCAAAAGGACAACCTCGACGTCACCATCGAAAAGGACGCCGATTTGAACAGCGGCAGGAACAATCCCGCGCTCACCGAGGAATTCCGCGACTTCGGCTTCGGCATGTTCATCCATTTCGGACCCGACGTCTCGCTCGGGACGGTCATCAGCCACTGGATGATCGGCGCGGACGACCGGCTGGTCGACGATTTCATCGACAACGGCCCCAAGATGTTTCAAATTGACGACTTCAACGCGAAAAAGTGGGCGTATCTGGCGCGCCAGGCGGGCGCGAAATACGCGGTTTTCACGGCAAAGCACCACAGCGGCTTTTGTATGTGGGACACAAAGACCACGCCGTTCAACGTGAAAAACACGCCGTTCGGGCGCGACCTGATGCTGGAATATTTATCGGCTTTCCGCGAAATGGGCGTCAAACCCGGCCTGTATTTTTCGCCTTTTGACTTTTATTATAACCACCGCATGAAAAAGCGTGTGTTGCAGTTTGCCACGCCGGATATGTTGCAGGAAAACGACCCCGAGATGCTCGGCTACAACACCCGACAGGTCGAGGAACTGATGAAAAATTACGGCGATATTTATTGTATGTTCTTCGACGGCCCGCCGGATACGCTCAAAGCGACCGTTTGGAACAACCAAAAGAACTGCCTGATCACGCGCGGCGAGATGCAGACTCCCGAAAACGTATTGCCCGAGGACGCCATCGACATGGCGTGGGAGGGCTGCTATACGATGGGCGAGAGCTGGGGCTATAAACCCATCGACACCGCCGACCACGGGGCCGAGCGGCACATCAAGTCGCTGATCAAAATCCGAGCGCGCGGCGGCAATATGCTGCTGAACGTCAGCCCCGACCCGCACGGCGCGATCCCGCGCTGGCAGGAGGAGGTGCTGCAGACCATGGGTCTGTTCAATTTCTTCAACGGCGAGGCGATCTTCGGCGTGCGCCCTTGCAGGCACGTCTGCGAGGAGGGCGAAAAGATCTTTTACACGCAAAGCAAGGACGGGAAAACCGTTTACGCCTTTTTGTTGGACGGGATCCCGCATTTCGGCTACTACGGCAGATACGAGTTCGCGCTCAAAAAAGTCCGGGCGACCGAACGCACCAAAGTGCGCATGGTCGGCTCGAACAACAAAGTCATGGAGCACCGCCCGAACGTGGACTGCGCGTCTTATTTCCGGCAGGAGGGCGAAAATTTCATCGTCGATACGATATTGTCGATGCGCCCCAGCGAGAACCGCGCCTGGAAGCTGCCGGTCGTGATGGCGCTCGAAAACGTGGAATTTATTTGACGGAGAAACAACCGTGCGCGGCGGAAATCGCTTCAAATCATATAAAAAATCAACGCTTTAATCAGACATCCGGGCTGTTTCATAACGGCCCGGATTTTTTAAAAACCCTATGAAATCCTCACAAAATAAATTAGAAAATATCACCATTTCATACACAAATATCCATAATTTGATTTTATAATAAAAACAGCAATTCCCCGATGAGACAAATAGAATAGATGGAGGGAACACCATGAAAAACTCATTTAAACTCACCGTTTCGTCATTGGTCTGCGGCTTGTTGCTTCTAACCGGCTGCGGGACGGCCACAACCTTGCTGCCGGGCGAACTTGTCGGGCAGACAGGAGAGTACCCCAAATCCGTCAATATCCTCGCGCCCGACTTTTTCAAGGAGACCGGCGCGGCGGATGCCGATCAGGCCGAAAAACAATGGCTTGATAAAATGTCATTGCGGTATGGCGTAAAATTGAATGTCTTTTCGAATGAATACGAGTATTCGCAAAACCTCAATTCTTCCGCTGCGGGCCAAGCATCGGAAGGGGAAAAATTCATTGGTCTGAAATCGATCAATTCCGGTTTTGAATTCAAGTCGGGTATCAGCGACGGCTCTTACATACCCTTGGAAGAATATCTTGCCGATAATCCGGTCTGGAATGCCCTGCCCGAAGATTTCAAATCCCTCTTTAAAGTGGGCGGTCATATTTATGCGATTCCGACTTCGGTTACGCGGGCGCAATGCGCACGCATCATTCACGACGAGGCGCTGCGGGAAACCGGAATGACCGTAACCGACCTCGGCTCGTTTTATGACTTCGCCGTCGCCTATGCGAAAAAAGCGGGGCAGGGAACGGGAAGGGGAAGATTCGCCGGCACTTTCATGATGCCGGAAGTGACGGATATCCTGAACGCTTTCGGACTTTATCCGGGAAACGATCCATACACGCAATTCAATTACGATCCGGCAGCGGATTGTTATACGGACTGGTTGACAAAAGACACCGCCGTCAGCGCGCTGGAATATTTACGGGAACTGTTCAATGCCGGTGCGCTGGGCGTGTCGAGTATGGAAGAAATCGCACAATTATTTGACAACGGCATATTCGCTTCGGAATACGACCCATATTATGATGATGACAACTGCACCGAAGTACTCACCCTGAATCCCGAATACCCGCAGGTTTTATTGACTGAAATAAACGGGTTCGCCATGACCCAAGACACCCCGCAGCCCAAAGAGACGATCAATTTCTTTATTGATATGCTGTTCGGTTCGGAGCAAAACTACCTCGATTGCTGGCTGGGTTCTTCGGATCACTACACCGTCAACAGCGACGGGACGATCACAGTGGAAACGGCGCAGGATTCCGAAGGCAACGACGTGATTCCCCGCATGCCGAATTTAACGGGCGGTCTTACGGATATCTACTCATATTCGGAAGCGGATTTGCTGTTCAGCGCAAACGGTGCCGCCGAAACGGCATCGAAAACCGGCGTCGATTATAAAACGCGCACGAAGCTGCTGAGCGAATCCTTGAAAAACGGGTCGATCGTTGAAATTCCGTTTGGGTATCAAATCATAAAATCAACAACTTATGACGCGCATCTTTCGGAGGCGTACAACCTATATTTCGGGAGTATTTTAACGGCTGTAATGGATAACGAAAAAACGGTGCGGCAAGTCGTGGACGAATACAAAGCGGAGATGCTCAACCTCGGCGGCAATCAAATGCTCGACGAGATGAACGCCGCCATCGGCAAAAAAACCGCGTATTATTACGGGTAAAACGTTTTTAAAACAGTATCTTTTTACTTCATTAAACGAAAAAACGATTTTAATCCAATAAAACCCCGTGTATAGAATGGTCTTGACCATTCCGTTAATGGGTTTACGGGTTTAATTTAATAATCTAACGAATCAACTCAAACACCGGCTTCAATTCCATAAACCCCTCGGCCAACCCGTCGGCAAGCGCGCGCGAAAACACCGCCTCGCCGACGGGCACCGTTTTTTCCAAGCAAAACGACTTCCGGTTTAAAACGGTTTTGACCGCGCCGTCCGGCAGGGCGGGGAAGCGGTCTTTTTGATAGCGCTTGTCAACCGGATGAAAGCCGTGATTTTCGGCGTTCAAGAGCGCTTTTTCGGCGTCCGGAAAACGCTCGATCAACTTCTCCCGCAGCGTTTGCATCCCTTGCGCCGTTGAGTTATAAACCCGCAGGCCATAACCGTAATGGGTTAGCCCCATATCGAAATAAAACCCGACCGCATCCGTTTCGCGGTTTTGCAGCCGGAACCGCAGATAGACATATTCCTTGAGCGGCGCGTTGCGCGAAAACCGCCGGTCGGTATAGGGCGAACCGATACAGCGCGAGGGCTTGACCCCGAGCTCGGGCGAGATCCCGGCGATCACCGGAACCAGCGTCTCGAACAACTCCCGCAGCGGCTTTCCGACAACCTCATCATACCGCCGCTTGTTCTCTGGCAGCGCCTCGACGGTGTTGTTGAGCGGCAGTTCCAGCCAAAACGGGATCAGTTCTTTTGGAAATCCGTGAAACATCAATTTTATCTCCCTCTGATAAATTTCAAAGCATTCTTTTCATCGACCTCGGGATTCAAACGGTAAATCTGCTCCAATATTTTATTTTCGGCTTCGACGGGGTCGATCTTTTCCAGCGTCAGTCCCCGCGCCGCCCAAAAGTCCCCGGGCGTGCAGAAGACCGTTGCATGCCAGCCGTAGGGCTCGCCGCGTTTACTTTGTTTTTGCTTTTGCCCGCAGGCGGTGAAGGCCATTTTCATCTGCAATTCGATCAGAGCGCGCTCGAACGCCGAATTTTCATCCCGCCCGAACCCGCCGAATTGTTTTAATTCATGCACGCCCAGCATCCCGTAGGCGTTGAGCGTGTCGTAAATCCGTTTTGAAGCGGCGGCGACCGTGCCGCGCCGGTATTCCTCTTCGAGCGAAAACCCGCGCCGCACCGCGTAAAAATACGGATACCAGTCCTTGCTGATGTACCCGCTGATACCGAAAAACACCTTGGCATAGGCGATGTCGCCGCGTTCCGAGAGCACGCGCCGATGCCATTCCCACGGGTCGGTGTCGGGGTTTCCGGTGAACCAGCGCACCGGCGAATCCGAGACCTGCGGATTTTCCCAGCCGACCGGGACCGCCGTGAAAATCCCGTGCGCGTTCCCGCCGCCCATCGAAAAGCCGGCGTCCGCTAAAACGCCGCAAAAATCGTTGAAATTTTGAACCCTCCGTTTTTCATCCGTCATTATCTTAATCCAATTCCCGTCAGCACATCGTTCGTGATAACGCCGTTATATTGAAACTGAAGTTCCCCCAATTCAAAGGGGACGGGCGCCCTGCCGTCGAGCCGGATCAGTTTCCGGTTTGTCAATAACCGGCCGCTGTTTTGCATAATCGACGTTTGAATGGACGTCTTTTGAATCCGGTTAAAATTTTCGAGTATGGCATCGAGCGTGCCGAATTCGCGCAAAAGCCGCGCGGCGGTCTTCGGCCCGATTTTTTCCGCGCCTTTGATATTGTCCGAATTGTCGCCGGTCAATGACTTATAGTCCGCATATTGGTTCGGTGAAATACCGAATTTATTTCGAATGTATTCGCAGTCGTAAATCATCGTCATATTTCCGCGATAACGCAGGACGGCGACATTGCCGTTGACCAGTTGAAAAAAGTCGCTGTCAGACGATAGAATCACAACTTGCATATCCGTTCCGTATGTAATGGCGTAAGAGGAGATCGCATCGTCGGTTTCAAATTCCGCAATTTCCGTATGCCGGATTTTCAGGTAATCGAGCGCGGCATAAACGTCCGAAAGTTGCTGCGAAAAAGAGTCGTCCTCTTCGCACGCGGCGGAATAATCCGGTCGATTTGCTTTATATTCCGCATTCAGCTCCGAGCGGAAATTTTTATGTTGGCCGTCGAACAGCGCGACGGCATGCGTCGGCTGAACCATGCGGATCATTTTGAGCAGCGCGCCGACAAAGCCGAGCGTTCCCTGAATGGCCTTGCCGTCTCGATTGATGATCCTCGACGGCATGCCGCAAAACATTTGCCACAGCAAATTATGTCCGTCGACGATGAGCAGTTTTTTCATAATGCTTATTGTCGGCTTGCCGCCAATTTGTCGAACGCCAACACGCGGTCGCGGATCTCGGCGCAGTTGTCGGGGCCGACATATTCCAAAATAAACGGCACGCCCTCGCAGCGCTCGTGGTAGAGTTTTAAAAACAGCGGCCAGTCGATCTCACCGTCGCCGACAACGCGGCCGGAGGCGTCGTTGACCTTGCGGTCCTTGCCGTGGAAATAAGAGACATACGGCGCGAGATATTTGAACATGTCCTCCTCGTCGGAGTTGGCGATCAGGTTGGCCGGGTCGAGCAGCACCTTGAACCGCTTGGAGCCGCACTGTAAAATCAGGTCGCGGGCGCGTTTGGCGCTCGGCGCGAGGTCGAGCACGCAGTTTTCGAGCGCGAGGTCGACGCCGTACTTCTCCGCCAGTTCCAGCACCTTGATCACATTGCTCTTGAAATAATTGAAATCCTTTTCATAGGTGTCAAATATAATGCCCCGCCTGCCCGGGATAAAGCCCGCCTCGGTGGCGACCGCCGGGATGCCGTTGTCGGCGGCGATTTGAAAATAACGCTCGAAGGTGCACAGATTTTGCGCCTGCTTTTCGGCGTCCGGCTCGAACATGCTCGAAAACGCGCCGATGGAGGCGATGTAAATATTGTTCTCCCGAAAGGTTTTAACAATCTCCGCGGCCAGTTTGTCGGTCAGCGGGCTCATATCCGCACTGCCGTTATAAGCCCAGGTATTGACCTCTTTGAACAAAAAACAGAGTTCCGTCGAGGCAAAGCCGAGTTCTTCCATCCTTTTGGCGACGTCCGTGTAAGCCCAGCCGTTGAACGCGCGGCTGACAACGCCTACTTGCATCATGATCTATTTACCCCCAACCCCGTTTTTTTCAGTGTAGCATCCCGTTCGGAATTGTCAATCTTATGTGATTGTGATAGAATCATACGGTAACTGATTTGCCTTTCCGGCGGAAACGGAGAACACTTTATGAAACATTTGCATCTGGTCTGCAACGCCCATATCGATCCGGTATGGCTCTGGGAACTCGGGGAGGGGGTCGCCGAGACCCTTTCGACTTACCGCGTCGCGGCGGATTTTTGCGCCGACTACGGCGGATTTGTCTTTTGCCACAACGAGGCGATGCTGTATGAATGGGTCGAGCGGTACGAGCCGGCCCTGTTCGCGCGCATTCAAGCGCTGGTCGCCGAGAAAAAGTGGTACATCATGGGCGGCTGGTATTTACAGCCCGACGCGAATATGCCCTCCGGCGAGAGCTTTGTGCGTCAGATCTTGGCGGGTAAGAACTATTTTTTGGATAAGTTCGGCGTCGAGCCGACCTGCGCCGTCAACTTCGACGCGTTCGGCCACAGCCGGGGGCTTGTCGAGATTTTAAAAAAGTCCGGTCACGATTCCTATCTGCTGTGCCGCCCCGAGCCGGACATGCTCGATTTGCCGGGCGAGGACTTCAATTGGGTCGGCTTTTCGGGCGGCAAAATCGCCTGCCACCGCGCCTATAATTCCTATGAATCCCACCGGGGCGAGGCCGACGAGAAGATCAGGGGCTGGATTGCCGAAAATAAAAACGCCGAGGTCGGGCTGGTGCTCTGGGGCATCGGCGACCACGGCGGCGGCCCGTCGAGGGTCGATTACGAAAAAATCAAAAAGCTGAATGAGGAGGAAAAGGATTTCGAAATTATCCACTCGATCCCCGAGGCCTATTTCGCCGAGCTGGATAAAGAAGTCCTGCCCGATTATTCCGGTCTTTTAAACCCGCGCTACACCGGCTGCTACACCACGCAGATCCGTATCAAACAATTACACCGGAAACTTGAAAACGACTTGTATCTGACCGAGAAGATGGCCGCCCACGCGGCCCTCTCCGGCCTGATGGAATACCCGAAAAAGGCGATTGACGAGGCGACCAAAGACCTGATGATTTTGCAATTTCACGATATTTTACCCGGCACTGCCATCGAACCGGTCGAACAGTATTCCATTTCGCTGGCGGGGCACGGGCTGATCGAGCTCGACCGCGTCCGCACGCAGGCGTTTTTGGCGCTCTCGAACGGCCAGCGCAAGGCCGAGGACGGCGAGGTGCCGATTCTGATCTATAACCCGCACCCGTTCGAAGTCGATCAAATCGTCGAGTGCGAATTCCAACTGCCCGACCAAAATAAGAACCGCGACCTGTTCGCCAATCCGGTTGTGTATCAAAACGGCATCAAAGTCGATTGCCAGACCGAGCACGAACTCTCGAACTTCAACGTCGACTGGCGCAAGCGCAGCGTGTTCAAAGCAAAACTCGCGCCGGGACAAATGAGCCGTTTCGATGTGAAAATCGAATTGGTCCCGAATCCGCCAAAACCCGCGTTCGCGGTCAGGGACGGTAAATTCGTCTTTGAGACCGAAGACCTCAAAGCCGTCGTCAACACCCAAACCGGCACCCTTGACAAATACGAGGTTCACGGCGTCGATTACCTCACCGGGAGCGCTTTTTTACCGCTGGTGATCAAGGACGACGAAAACTCGTGGGCGCACAAGGAAAAGGCGTTCCCGAACGTGATCGGTAAATTTGTTCCGATGGACAAAACGCGCGGCGCGCAGTTTTCGGGCATTATTGATGGCAGTAACCCCGAGGCCGTGCGGGTCATCGAGGACGGCGAAGTGCGCACCGTCGTCGAGGCGGTCATGGAATATGAACATTCCCAGCTCTGCCTGCGCTATTATTTGCCCAAAAAGGGAACAGAGATCAAGGTGACCGCCAGGGTCTATTGGAACGAGAAGATGACCATGCTCAAATTGTCCGTCCCGACCGTCTGCAAAGAGGGCTTTGTCGGCCAGACCGCCTACGGCAGCGAAACGTTGCTCACCAACGGCGACGAGATGGTCAGTCATAAGTGGAACGCCGTGACCGGGGCGGGGAAGGCCGTCAGCGTGATCAACACCGGCACCTACGGCAGCAGCTGCGAAAACGGAGAACTGCGCGTCACCTGCCTGCGCTCCCCGGGTTATTCGGCGGGCAAGTCGGACTTCTCGGTGCGCAAGCCGTTCATCATGGAGCAGGATCGTTTCTCCCCGTTCATCGACCAGGGCGAGCGGGAATTTGAATTTTATCTCAACGCCTCGTCAGACACAGAGCGGCTTGAAAAAGTCGAGCGCGAGGCGGCGGTCAAGAACGAAAAGCCGATGGCGCTGTCCTTCTTCCCAACGGGCTTGGGCAAAGAGGTCAAGCCCTTTGCATTGCTCGACGACAAAGTCATTTCGCTCGCGGTTTTCAAGCGCGCCGAAAAAAGCGAAAAATTCGTCCTGCGCCTGTTCAACCCGACCGCGGAGACGCGCGCCACGACCCTGACCATTCCGTCAGCCGGCGTGAAAAAGACCGTTTCTTTGGCGAAATACGAGTTCAAATCCTTCGCCTTCGACCCGGCGGCCAAGACCCTTTTCGAAGTCGATTTGATGGAGAGATAGCCAAAGACGCGCAATATTGAAATGGGGCGGTTTTGAAATGGATATTGAAGAATTGGGGTTTTTTTATAAAATGCCGCAGGCGGTCCCGCTGTACGAGGCGTTTGTCGGCAAGCTGCGCTCCGAATGCGGCGATTTCACCGTCCGGGTTCAAAAAACCCAGATTTCTTTTTTCAATCGATACCTTTTCGCCTGTGTCTCCCTCCGCAAAATAAAGGGTTGCGGGGATTCGTTCATCGTTGTCTCGTTCGGCTTGGACCACCGGGAAAACGACGCCAGGATCCAAACGGCGACACAGCCCTATCCGAACCGCTGGACGCACCACGTCATCGTTCAGGATGAATCTGAAATTGACAACCAACTGATGGCTTGGATCCGGCAGGCCTACGAATTCGCGTTGAATAAATAAGACGGAACGCCCATATCCAAGCGACGCGCGGACAGTCAACCTGTCCGCGCGTTTGAATTTATTTCTTTAATTTCGCAATCTTTTCCGCCCACGCGTCCAAAACGTTTTGGCGCCGTTCCGGGTACGATTTTACATATTCCCACGCCTCGGGGAAGTGCTTCCGAAAAAACGCCGCTTTTTTATTTGTCGAGTTCACAAAATCATTTTTAAAAATGAAATGCACCATCATTTCGAAAAGTTCACTCTTTTCTTTTTCCGAAAATGTGGCGTATCGCCTGACAGTTACAACGCCGCTTTGCTCATATTTTAATATTTCGTCGTACACGTCCGGCACAAATTCTTTCCCGGAAATCGCAATCGGTTGATTGCAAGTCCAAATATCTCTCGTCTAGGAAGCGGTAAAAGCACCGTTATCTTCACAGATGTAGACACGCCTTATGGACAAAACCCCAAAAGCCCTTGAATAGCCGATTTGCTCGGCTATTCAAGGGCTTTTTGTTTTAATTTACATCCACACTTTCCGCAAAAGCGAGCGCCGGGAACGGCGGGAGCACCGCATTTCGGGCAGAAATTTATTTGCGAGTCGACCTGATAAGTGGCGGGTAAATCCTCATCTTCACTGGAGACTGTCAGAAACAGCCAGTCGATGTCCTCTCCGTCCTCGCATAAGCCGATGGCTCCGGCGGGCGAAACCACATAAAAGCTGTCCT